>CALKXY010000031.1 GCA_938003545.1 uncultured Caulobacterales bacterium | reverse complement strand
CAGTCAAACCTTCCGACAGTAACTCGGAAATCCAAAGATTTTCGAGACCCCGGTTCAAGATCAGGCATTCAACACTCACCGCAAAAGGTCCGGCACAGGTCTGGCTCTCACCCAAGAATGCTCAACCCCACCGTCTCTCGGTACCAGAAGGTGAGCGCCTACCTGTCCCGTGTCCGAAAGAACCTGCGTACCGTATCATAGGTTTTGAGGCCGAGGATTATGTTTTTTGAAAGCACGGTTTTATAGGTGATATGGGCGATTTTAGGTGCGGATAGATTGTTAAACAGGGCTTATATGATGGCGCATAAATCCGCTAAAGCGGGCACGTGAATTATGTCAGTAATTCCAACGGGATTTAACAAAATTTGAAATACTATCGAAACTTGGTTTCAGATGCGCTTCAGTAAGACCTTCGCGGTCAAGAAGTTTTCGAAGGTTTCTACGCTCACCTTTTCTCAAAATGAATTTTTTTAAAATCGGTTCTTCGATACCATCCATATTTGCGATGGATTCTTCTAATGAGGAGCATGTCCCAGTATCGAATAAAGATTCTAAAGATTTGACTAATGTAAAAATACCATGTTGAGCCGCGAGATAAGAGTTTTTGGCAGGAGCATCTAACTTCATAAGAAAGGGTAACCTAAATCTTTCACCCTTTGAATTGCGAGTATAGCATTTTAAAATGCCAGCGGGACCTCTCCCTGGCGCAAAAGGAGTGAATTTATTTCCCATTTTCAAAGCATATACAGCAAGGTCTTCATGTTTCGAATTTTCGTCTAATTGACTAGCAAAGTGTACAGCTACCTCAGGCTTTCTCGTCCAATCTAGAAAAGGTGTTGGAATTCCATGGTGTTGAGCCAAGCCAACAATTTGCAAGGCACAAAATTTATAGTACTCCTTATTCCCATAAGTCCTAATATTTGTGCCAGCTAGGCTAAAAGGGTCGTTCAATTCTGCCAACTCTTCAGTCAAGCCTACTTCTAGTGACAACTGATGAAAGTCTCTTATGGCTAGGTAACATGCAGTGTATGCGTATGAAGCCGCTTTGTGTTCCTCTGAACACTTCAAAAACCACTCACTCTGAAATGTGGGTTGAGTTTTTATTTTCTCAATAAGTGGCCTCAGGCTGTTTTTTTCAAGGTCACGAAATGCGGATGGAACTAGCTTCCATGAAGCGTCTTGATGTCCTCTAAAAACCCAAGAACAATTGTTGCTGCCATTTGAGTCATCCCACCATCTAGTATTAGCTCTGCGAAAGTTACTTAGGAAAGTTTCTGCGGTAAAATTGTCTCCATTTTCGTCCTTGGTAATATCTTCATAGGTAGCCATGATTTACCATGAAATGAGTGCAAGCTATCGTCAATGGTTATGTCCCCTTCCGCCCCAATACTGTTGAAAAACTCCAAAATGGGAGATGGCCAAATTTTCGGTGCCAGAGTAAAATTCCGAAAACCAAGATTAAATTTGGTTATCTGAACTCACAGATACATCAGAATTTACATCTTTGAAAATGAGCTATCTCCTCGGATAAAAATTCTAAACACGTCTCTATGAGGCGGAAATTTTTGGGTAGAGAATGAAAATGGAGTTTTTCAACAGCATTGGGCGACTTAAGCCACTGACCTAATGTCTCCTTTGCCCCAAAGCAGACATCCTAGGTGCGGCTGCCCCCCCTTCCAAAACATGTCCCTTATTCGTCATCCAGAAACCCAAATCCGTGGGCGTTCCCAAGTTTTACCTGTGTCCGAACCCTCAAATTGACTCGCCTCAAAACTTAACCCAAGACTCAACATCTATAAATGAAGGGCGGGACGGTTATGATGCGGAGATGGGGCGCTTTACTGGCGGCGTTGGCGCTTGGGGTTTTATTGGCATTTATTGCTGTCACGCCGCCTTCCCCGCGCGGGATGGATACGCCGCTGGACCAATTTTCATCTGCCCGCGCGATGGTTGATATTCGCGTGATTGCCGCCAAGCCTCACCCGACAGGATCAGAAGAAAACGCCGAAGTGCGCGCCTATCTCGCGGATCGCTTAACCGCGCTGGGGTTGGAGGTTCAAACATCGGAGTCCCTCTTGCCTGCGCGCGGGTTGGCGCGGCTGAACCGATGGAGCGGCGCGGATATACCCGAACAAAACATCGTCAATGTTATTGGCACATTGCCCGGCACAGACAGATCGAAACCCGCGCTGTTGCTCATGGCCCATCATGACACGGTTTGGGGCTCGCCAGGTGCGGCGGATGATACGATTGGGGTTGCCAGTATTCTTGAAATCATCAGAGCCGTGACTGAAACGGGGCCGCCCGCGCGGGATTTAATCGTCTTATTTACGGATGGCGAAGAAGTGGGTCTGTCTGGAGCTATCAATTTCTTCGAAACGCATCCCCTGCGAGATAAAATTGGAGTCGTCATAAATTTCGAAGCGCGCGGCGGCGGCGGAACCGTGAACCTCTTCCAAACCTCGGCGAATAATGGCGCGGCGGCGCGCCTCTTTGCGCGGTCTGTAAAACAGCCCAGCGCCACGTCCCTCTCGACATTTGTCTATAATGTTTTGCCAAATGATACTGATCTGACGCCTGCGTTAAAGCGAGATTATGTCGCCTATAATCTCGCGAATATCGGCAGGGCGGAATATTATCACTCGCCGAAAATTGACGCCGATGCCCTCTCGCAATCCACAGTCCAACATATGGGATCACAAGGATTGGATCTTACGCGCGCGCTTTTATCAGCCGACGGTTTTCCAGCGAAAACGCCTGACGCGACATTTTTCGATGTGTTCGGATTTTTCACGATTATTTATGCGCCCATCTGGGGCTGGCTTTTCCTTGCAGGAGCCGTCGTATTTTACCGCGTCGCCGCACATTCGGACGGTACGCGTAAAGAGGTTTATATAGACGCACTGAAACACGCTGCCAAAATGCTCGGTTTTATTATGATTGGGGCGCTTTTACTCTTCGGGCTGAATTGGCTCTCGGGCGCAGGCAAATCCGCCGATTATTATGATCGCCTCGCGGCCATTTCAAAACTGGAAGTCATGGTTCTGTTTTCATGTCTCGGGATGTTCTTTTGGATGTTTGGACGCAAAGCGATCAACGCGAATGGTCGTCTTTTCGTGTTTCTGCAAATCTTCATCCTGGGCTTCATCGGTCAAATTATGGCGCCGACGGCCAGTTATTTTATCACCTTGCCCCTGCTCCTCTGCGCAGTGGGCTCCTTCGCAGTCTATAAATGGCCCGACACCCGTCTTGGGTATTTGCTCACGATTAGTCTCTCTGCGCTCGTCATTGGATATATGTTGAACCTCTCACATCAATTGATGTTGGGCGTTGGGCCAGACCTGCCCAGCGTTGTCGTCCTACCCGCCGCACTCATCGTTTTGGCGGGGCTGCCGCTATATCCAGGGCTTTCGAAACGCGTATCCAACACCGCCGCAATCGCGGGAATAGGGCTCGCTGTTGTCATGGCGCTCTGGATCAGAATTGACCCCATCGCGGCGACGGTGCCGCTCTATTGACCTTAACGGCTCACCCCTGCGCGAGCGCGAGGTGAAGCCGTTTAATTTCGCGGATAATCGCGCGCCGATTGAGCCGCATATTGAACCAGAGCTTTAAGGCAATCTGCGCCGAATTTAGCAAGACCGCCAACATCGCATAGAGAATTTGATCTCGCGTCGTCTCCGCCTGAAAGAAAGCCCACAAGCAATAAAGAAGCCCCACGCCAAATATTATAATGCCGACCCATGTCAAAATATGCATCGCGCTGCCTTTGCCCTTAAAGCTGCTGAACGCCTCTGCGTAATAGCCTGTGTCTTCGAGATGATCTGCGATGAAGGCCTCGTCTTCAGAACTCAGCACGTCTTTTAAGTCTCTATCAAAATCACGCATTTTTATCTCCTTCTGGGGTGGTTTCATAAATGGATTTGAGTTTGCCGCGCGCCGTAAAGAGCCGCGATTTTAGGGTGCCCAGCGGTATGCCCATGGCAGCCGCCATTTCGGGACCTTTCAAGCCATCCACATAGAACAGCGTCAAAATCAATCGATCCTCTGGGGAGAGAAGCCGCATCGCCTGACGGATCGACAGATCGCTGTCCGACATCTCTGGCACAACATGCGCTGCGGTCTCTGCGATAGACGCAAGACCTTTGCGGTCTTTTATTTTGCGGTTGATGTGATCTGCCGCGCGGCGTCTGACAATTGTATAGGCCCAGGCCGAAAACTTATGCGGGTCGTCGAGGCGCGATATATTTTTTGCGATTAATAAAGCCGCGTCCTGCATAATATCCTTAGCCGCATCTGCATCTCCCGTTTGCCGAAAGGCAAATCGCAAGAGTTTTGGGTGCCACCGTTTATACAACAGCTCAAAAGCGTGGCGGTCCCCCTCAATGGCTAAACTCGCCTGATAGGCGTCCAAGGCCTGATGCGCATTCGAAGCCCGACGCGCATCCGAAAATTGGGACAGATCATTATGTTTATCTTGCCGGGTCACATCCGCCTTTAAAGCTGCTTACAGGTCTTAAGTCAGGTAAATCGAAGAAAAGGTTCATTGGTGTCTCAAATTTATTAGCCAAACTCGCCTCCCGCCGCTAAAGACCCGCGCATGTCACATAATACATTTGGTCACTTATTCCGCTTTACAACGTGGGGCGAAAGCCACGGACCCGCCATCGGCTGTGTCGTTGACGGTTGCCCACCGCGTATTGCCTTGACGGAAGCCGATATCCAAACCTTCCTTGATCAACGTAAACCCGGTACATCCCGTTTCGTCACGCAGCGCAAAGAACCAGACGCGGTGAAAATCCTCTCGGGTGTTTTTGAGGGCCAGACAACGGGCACGCCCATTTCGCTATTGATTGAAAATACCGACCAACGCTCCCGCGATTATTCCGAAATCAAAGACCGCTATCGTCCCGGTCATGCAGACCTGACCTATGACGCCAAATATGGCATTCGTGATTACCGTGGCGGCGGACGTAGCTCCGCGCGCGAAACCGCCAACCGTGTCGCGGCAGGCGCAATCGCCCGCAAAGTTCTGGGTGATGGCATTCAAATTCGCGGCGCAGTTGTGTCTATCGGGGGTCGCGAAATCGACCCGTCCAATTGGGATTGGGACACAGTCTCGCAAAACCCATTTTGGTGCCCTGACGCGGCCGCGGCCAAAGACTGGGAAGCCTATCTCGATAGCGTCCGCAAAGACGGCAATTCCGTTGGCGCAATCATTCACGTCGAAGCCACAGGCGTCCCCGCAGGTTGGGGCGCGCCCGTATATGGCAAACTCGACAGCGATCTCGCAATGGGCCTGATGAGCATAAACGCCGCCAAAGGCGTCGAAATCGGCGCGGGCTTTGCCGCCGCCCGTTGGAGCGGTACGCAGAATGCCGATGAAATTCGCATGAAAGACGGCGCGCCCGATTTCCTCTCCAATCATTCTGGCGGTATTTTGGGCGGCATCTCAAATGGCGATACGGTAACGGCCCGCCTCGCGATTAAACCGACCTCCTCAATGCTGACTGAAGTCAAAAGCATCGACGCCAAAGGCCAAGAAATAGACGTAAGAACAAAAGGCCGCCACGACCCCTGCGTCGGCATCCGCGCGGTACCCGTGGCAGAAGCCATGATGGCGGTAACGCTAGCTGATCACATGCTACGTCACCGCGGCCAGGTTGGAGGCAACACAGACCTACTGGAAAATGAAATTTGACAAGTTAAGTTAAATCAAGCTAATTTAAACCTGTAGGAGAGAATTATGACCTTTATGAAAATTGCACTTTTTACGATTGTAACAGCCTCTTTAACGGCCCTCGCCCCTGCTGCTTACGCGGATTTTTACCCAGGCAAAACATCCACTATATCTAAGGTTAATGGCTCTTTTAGTCAACTTACGGTTGGCGGTGCGACATTAAACAACGACGGTGACAGACTGTTCGGTGGGAGTGAGACAGCGAGTTTTTTCTATAAAAAGGGCGTTAAAAAGTTCGAAGACGGAAATTTAGAAAAAGCAGAGATAGCGTTTAAAGCTACGCTTAGAGCTCAAGGGTCAGATACACTTGACAAACTAGCTCTACATTATCTGTCCTACATCAATAATCAACAAGGCGACGTTACCGAAGCAATGAGTTACGCAGAGGTCTATTTGGATCTGAGTGAAAAATGACTCCACGTGTGAGATAATTTCAAAAACATTGTGAGTGTATGAAACTCTAAACATGCGGTTACTCTGACTTTTTAGGTTCAAGCCAGAGTAACCCACTCTGTATTAAGATCAGCCATCAATTGAAATTATTAAGCGCTGAGAACGAAACGTGTAGGCGCTTCAAGCCTTTCGGCTGGACTTAAAAACCAAACCCCCCACATATCTGAACTCACTGAAGTCAAAAGCATCGACGCCAAAGGCCAAGAAATAGACGTAAGAACAAAAGGCCGCCACGACCCCTGCGTCGGCATCCGCGCGGTGCCCGTGGCAGAAGCCATGATGGCGGTAACGCTAGCTGATCACATGCTACGTCACCGCGGCCAGGTGGGGTAGGTAAAATAAAGATATTTCAATCAATACTTTATTTTATCTATCAACTATTGGGAAGCCTAAAAAAACCATCTTTGAAAGCGTTACGTGCCTTCAATCTTTTACTAGTGAAATTTTCCGGTGCTTTAACAACATCCGAAATAGAGTCCGTAAGAGAAAATAATAACCCAGTTTCACTGGCTATGCAGTTTGAGACGCTTCGTTGTAAAAGCTCTGAATTGTATTGACCTTCAAACTCTTTTCCCAAAAAATTCGCCCATGATAATTCTGGCAAGAAACGATAAACTCTTCGTGCTTTTCTATCCCATTTGTCAGGTTTGCGCCATACGCCTGATGATGCCTTCCAATGCGTAAAGTTTGCCTCGCCTGCGACAGCACCATCAAAGGCTTCAAAACGACTAGATTTGTCTCCCTTGATTTCCGCTTCAGTAAATAAGTTTATCATTGCGTAGGACGGCTCACAGATATCAACTAGTTTTGAAAAAAAAACCAACCAATTAATTCTAGCGAGATATGGATGCTTTATCAAAATTGTATCTTCTCTGTCATTTTGGTTTTCTGGTCTAAAGCGAACCTGTCCACCACCAAGTCCCTTTTGCTTCCATTCAGCCCCTAACCTAAAAACGCCGCTTTCAATAATATCTTCTCGCTCTCGATCTGCGTGTTTTTTATATTTTAGAACCTGCAGCCAATTTTCTACGAAACCGTTCACATCGGCTACTGACCACTTCTGTTGCCAAATGCTTATTTCGGTGGGTGTCAATTTTGGGACTAGGTTTTCGTATGCTCTGTAAATTTCTCGAGCGACCACTGGGTCAGAGAGGTCTTTATAGGTTGTTATCCCAATACTGATGTAAGGTTTCATTTTTTCTAGTTCCTATTTCGCAGAGAAAAGTCTCAATTTAGCACGACCAATAAAAGTTCTTTTGGAATTTGAGCTCTCTATATTACTATAAAAACTTTTGCTTGCTTGTGCCAAATTCCAACACCTTAGCTATATTACTTGCGTTACCCCAACATTCACGCATGACACTAGACGCGAGTAGAAACCCCGTTTAGCGACAGCCTATGTTATTTGTCATCCCTACTCTCGCCGTTCTTGTTGGTGCGCCTTACGCTTATCTCAAAATTCGTTCACGCAAACTCGCGGGCGAAGACCTTAGTGTGTATGATAACGCGCCTGACGTTTTTGCGGCCGCGCAACCATCCGAAGGCCTTGATCGTCTCAACACATTTCTCCACGAGATGTTCGTTGGCCCTGCGCAAGCGGGCAATGCGAAAAACGGGTGGGAGGCCAAACGTGAACGTTTTGATGCAATGGGGATGGCGCGCGATTATGGCGACGTAGAATTTCGCCCTGACGTCATGAGTATAGATGGCGAAGAGATCACAGGCAGCTGGACACTTGTGCCTGGCCATAATCCCGATGCACGCCTTTTATATATGCATGGCGGCGCATTCACCGTCGGCAGCGACATTAGCCACCGCCCCCTCACCGTGCAACTCGCCCGCCGCACAGGCATGGCTGTGTTCACACCAAATTACCGCCTGATGCCAGAGAACAGCCGCCGCGACGGCATTAATGATGCGCGCTCGGCCTATAGCTGGATTACGAACACAGGTCCTGACGGCCCTGCGCCCCTTACGAAATTGGTACTGGCAGGCGATAGCGCAGGTGGGAACCTTGTCCTGATGCTAACGAATTGGGCGCGTAAACATATGGACCGCCAACCAGACGCCGTCGTGGCATTCTCGCCCACAACAGATGCGACGATGTCCAGCCCCTCTATGCAAACCAATCTGGCGACGGACCATATGTTGCGCCCGATGCTGGCTCCGATCCTCAAGGCCCCTAAACTCTTGCTGCTGCCTGCGATGGCGCGCCATTATGCCATGAGCCCGTCTGACCCAGAACAATCTCCGATCTATGATGACCTGTCGGACTTGCCACCAATTTTCATCCAAGCCAGCCGCGATGAGCTGTTGCATGATGACGGCGCGCGATTCGCAATGAAGGCAAAAGCCGCAGGATCGCCCGTTTCATTCCAAAGTTGGGGCGGCGGGCTGCCCCATGTCTGGCAAATTTTCGACGATTACATCGTTGAAGCCAACGCCGCATTGGATGAAGTTGAGGCATTTTTGGCAAAATACATCTAATTATTTGCAGATATTTTGTTGTGTTTCAGAGCGTTAACACTTTCTGAACGATACATGAATTTCGGCATCAGGGTCGGTTCAAAGACGACATCCTAAACGTAAGTCATCGGTCGAGGGCATCTTCCTTCGCCGGAGATACGAACAGGAGTTCGCCCAATGACACATTTAAAAATAAAAACGGCCCTCACTGCAGTCACTCTGGCTGCGGCAACACTCGCAATGCCCCTCTCCGCACAGGCTGGCGATTATAATCGCAAATGTAACGACACGACTAATGGCGTCGCAGGCGCAGTCATTGGCGGCACCGTGGGAGCCGCGATTGGTGACGGTCTTGCAGGACGCGGCGACAGCACGGAAGCCGGCATCCTTGGCGCGATCATCGGCGGTATCGCAGGTGCCGCAATTGGTGACAGTGCGAGTGGATGTGAGAATGACCACAAATACCGGACAACAACCACGCGCTATCCAACGACGACGACATATACGCCACGTCATTCAAGCCACGGCCAGACAAGAGGCTATAGCCAGAACTCAGGCTATTCACGTAACAGCGGATATAATCGTACGTCTGGCTACCAAACCGTCGGGCACCGCTCGAGCCGTCGCTCTGGCTATAACGGCTACAGCACAGGATATAATTCAGACCCGTTATATCAAATTGATCGAGAAATTGAACGCGTCCGCTTCGAAGGTGATAATCTGAAACGCGAGTTGAAATATTCTCGCGGCTATAACTCGGACATCAGTCGCAGGCTTACTGAAAACGGGTATCGCCTTGAGCAGCTCAAGCGTGAACGCAAGCGGATCAAAAAATATACGGATAGCCGTAAAAATTACCGTCAACCACAAACACGCCGTGGTCACTATCACGGAACCTCGCGGAACCTGTGTTATAGCAACCATTAAAGCCTTGGCTCTCTTCCCACAAAAGAGAGCCTCATAGCCCCCCAGATGTGGACCCTGTCAACATCTGAAATGCGCCCGGCCTGTTCATTCAGGTCGGGTTTTATGTGTTCGGTCGAATATTCTTACCGTTATCCTCTTTGATTCCCCTGTCAGGCGAAGTCTTTTCACGTGACGTTCAGCCCGTGTTACAGAATATCTGAATTCGGCCCGAGATTTGCATAAAAGCAAACAGATCCGATTATGGTGGGTTATTTCGATGCAAATCGGTGTCCCGTTTGATTTTTAAAACCGCGCAGGCGGTATCTGGCACTAGAGGAGCCTCGCATGAAATTCCTTCTTTCCACAGCTGCAATCGCGGCCATGGTCTTTGTCCCCGCAACGGCGTCCGCGCAATTCTTGGGATTTGATAATAACACACTCGCGGGCGGCACTGTCGGCGCAGGCCTTGGCGGCGTTATCGGCGGCCAGCTTGCGGGCTCCAATAATCGCACAGAAGGCGCAGCCCTTGGCGCGCTCGTCGGCGGTTTGGGCGGCGCGGCTTACGGCAATTCGCGGTCCAACTATTACGGCAATCCATATGCGGGACAATTCAACCCAGGTTTCAACGGCCGTAACTTGGCCGGAACAGCGATCGGCGCAGGCCTTGGCGGCGCAATCGGCTCTAACCTCGCAGGCTCAGGCCAGCGTCAAGAAGGCACAGCCATTGGCGCAGTCTTAGGCGGCGCGGCAGGGTACGCACTTGCAAATACTCGTTCGAATGGACGGGTGAATGGACGCTCAAATGCTCGCTATAGCTCTGGCCCTGTTGGCGGATATGGCGCACCTGCTTACGGAAATACGGGTTACGGATATAATACGACCTCATACGGCACGTCGTCTTATGGCACTGGCGGATATGCATATGGCGTCCCGGCTCCAGTCGCTCCAACTTATGCACCAGGCGGATTTGTTGCGGGACCGATTGTGCCTGTCACAAATTATCGTCCACAAGTCAGTCAAACTATTGTGCGCCAGCGCACAATCCAAGCCGCCCCACGGGTTATCCAACGTGCACCTGTTGTCGTAACGCAACCTTGCCCATCAGGAACAACCGAACAATCCGATGGCACCTGCATGAGCGCGCCGCGCACAGTTTACGCCCCTGCACCAACGGTCATTCCATCCAGCTGTCCAAGCGGAACGACGGATTTAGGCAACGGCACATGCCAAGAACCAGCGCGCACAGTTATCGGTGCAGCGCCAATCGTAATCGCGCAGTCTTGCCCATCTGGCACAACAGACTTGGGGAACGGCACATGCCAAGAACCAGCCCGTACAGTTATCGGCGCTGCGCCAATCGTGATCCCGCAATCTTGTCCTGTTGGCACAACAGACCAAGGCAATGGCACATGTTTGGAACCTGCAAAAACAGTCATGGGTCAAGCGCCAATCGTTGTGAACCAAGCCTGCCCATCTGGCACATTAGATCTTGGAAACGGCACATGTGAAGCCCCAGCTCGCGTCATCGAAGCGGCGCCTGTCTACACCCCTGCGCCTGTGACAACGTGTCCAGCAGGGAGTTATTATACGGATGGTGCGTGTCTGTCGTCTTACGAAGGTGGTCACTCAGTACCTGATACGATCATCACGCCCAGCGAATATTGCTATGGCGACGGCACAGCGATGTATGATCAAAATGGTCACAAAATTAAGGGTAAAACCCATCATGGGTCGACATGTAACGGTCATCACTAAATAGACCATACTACTTACTTCCCCCCAGGTTCGTGGACGGACGGCCCACACGTCCCCCATGGAAAGAGACGCTCTACCCCCAAAGGTAGGGCGTTTCGCATTTCTGAACACCGGATTGCGGCCAGTGATGCGCCAGATTGTGGCCAGTAACGAACCAGTAACGGATTGTTAACTTCCCAAACATGCCGTTCGTCGGGCATAGCTTCAGGGTCGGTACATGTTAATGTCTGTAGGGAGACATATATCGACATCGGCTCATTGGACGAAAGGACCCTTCATGCGTCTCACATTCAAACTCAATACTACAGCATTCAAGATGGCTGCGATCACCGTAGCAACAACGGCCATGACATTTGCCGCGCCCGCAAGCGCGCATGACAATGGATATAACCATCAGCACCAAAACAGCGGCGGCGGCGACCAACTGCTCGGCGCAGGTATCGGCGCTATCGCTGGCGGCGTGCTAGGTAGCCAATTGGCTGGTAACGGTGCACGCACAGAAGGTTCCGTTCTCGGCGCAGTCTTAGGCGGCGTCGCAGGTGCAGCTATTGTGGGTGACGGCAATTCAAACCGCCGTAGCTCCACCAGAGGCGGCTATTACAATCCACAAACAGGATATTACCAAACTGGCAGAACTCAGACTGGGTACCAAAACGGATATCAGGGCGGATATTACCAACGCCCTCGCACCAACTATGGTTATTCAAATAGTGGATATAGCTACCAGCAACCCGTTTATCGTCAGCCCGTATACCAACAGCGCGTATATCAACAACCTGTCTATCAGCAGCGCGTGTATCAACAGCCTGTTTACCAGCAGCCTGCATATCGAACGACGACCTATAATTACGGCACGCCATATTACCGCGCACCGCGCAAGGGCATCACGGTTAGCCTTAACAATGGTGGGTATTATAATAGCGGATATAGACAACAACCTCGGCGTAAACATCACAAACGTCGCCACGGCCACTAGATAAACATTCAAACCCCGCCGTTTCGGTGGGGTTTTTTACTACGCCGCTAGCCTTTGCGCATAGCATGCAGCAGATATTCTGTATTCCCAGACCCGCCTTTAATCGGCGACACGATTGTATCGACGACGTGCCACCCCTGCTCCTGCACCCAATGGCGAACTGTATCGAGTGCCCGCAGGCCTAGCTCTTCGGATTTAACGAGACCGCCACGACCCAGACCGATTTTCCCGACTTCAAATTGCGGTTTCACCAGCGTTATAAGGTCAGATGTCGGCGCAGCAATTTGCATGGGCGTGCCCAGAACTTTCATCGCGGAAATAAAACTCGCATCGCAAACGATAAGATCGGGAACGATGTCAAATTGTGCGGACGACAGGGTACGCGCGTCCTGCCCCTCCATCGAAATGATCTTGGGTTCGCTATGAAGGCTAGCGTGAAGCTGTCCATGTCCCACGTCCACAGCGTAAACTTTAGTAATGCCGCGCGACACCAACACATGCGAAAACCCGCCCGTTGACGCGCCAACATCCAGCGCCGTACGCCCTGTTGGATCAACGCCAAACACATCCAAAGCCTGCGCCAGTTTAACGCCGCCGCGCGACACCCAAGGATGCTCGATTCCCGCCTGAACAATCGCGCCCTCCGCAATCTTCTCAGACGGTTTTTTTATCACACGCCCATCGACCGTCACCAAGCCAGCCTTAATCGCCGCCTGCGCCCGCGCACGGGAGTCGTAATGGTTCTTGGTGGTAAGATATTGGTCAGCGCGCATAGGGAGCAGGTAACATAAACTTCCCTTCTCCCATAGAGAGAAGGTGCTCTAAGCGTTTTGAAAAAAACACAGAGGACGGATGAGGCTACAGATTTATTATATTTTAAAACCAGCACTCTACACTAATCAGACGGGGGAACTGAATATGAAAACGGCGTCATTAATAGCTATTGGGTTGTTTGACCTACACCTAGACGCTTTCGTATATTTTTTCTTGCTCCTCTTGATATTCTCTTCCCTTGGCATCCTCTTTCATGCCGAAAAAAAGTTAGAGAAATTAATCAACCCAAAGCTCGCAACAAGAAAAGCAATTATTAAAATCAGCAAGAGGGTCTTGGCATGGTACTTATTTCTTTGCTGTATATTACTCGTCGGGATTTATATTTGGTCGAATGGTTCCTTAAATAAATTCAGAGCTCGTGAGACATACTCAATACTTGAAATAATATTCTTTTTATTTTCTGCCTCTGTAATAATTTCATCGCGATTACGAGTTTTGAATGCCCCAGATGTATATTTTGAAGACACACTAAAGAAACTAAAAGATTAAGCCAATCCCTGCATGTCAGCGACATCACGGCCAATCACTTCGAACACTTTTTCGACGATTGAATCTGCGTCGAGTTTAGCTTGTTTATACATCAGCTCTGGGCTGTCTTGGTCGATGAAACTGTCTGGCAAAGTCATAGTTCGGATTTTTACGCCTGTGTCTAAACGTCCAGCATCAGCCAGCGCATGCAGACAGAATGCGCCGAATCCGCCGACACTTCCCTCTTCAATCGTGATCAAAACTTCATGTTCATCGGCCAGACGGCAAAGCAATTCCGTGTCGAGTGGTTTGGCGAAACGGGCATCTGCAACGGTTGCCGATAGGCCGAGTTGTTCTAATCGTTCCGCCGCAATCAAGGCTTCACCCAGTCGCGTACCATATGAGAAAATTGCGACGCTGGAGCCTTCGCGCAAGACGCGGCCTTTACCGATTTCGAGCGGTTGTGGGTTCGGGTCAATACCTGCACCTGTCGCTTCGCCGCGCGCATATCTAAATGCCGTTGGACCGTCATCACGAGCAACGGCTGTAGCCACCATACGCGCCAAATCATTCTCATCTGCTGCCGCCATGAGCACCATATTCGGCAAGCAGCCCATATAGGCGATGTCAAATGCACCCGCATGTGTCGGGCCATCTGCGCCGACAAGACCCGCGCGGTCCATTGCGAAACGTACTGGCAGGTTTTGGATCGCCACATCATGGACGACTTGATCATAGCCGCGTTGCAGGAAGGTCGAGTAAATCGCGCAGAATGGCTTATATCCATCAGCCGCCATACCTGCCGCAAATGTAACGGCATGTTGTTCGGCAATGCCCACATCGAACATGCGGTCAGGGAAAACTTGGCCAAATTCCTTCATGCCTGTGCCACCCGGCATCGCAGCCGTAATACCGACAATTTTTTCGTCTTTGCGGGCTTCTGAAATCAAGCTCTCGGCGAAGACTTTCGTGTAGCTCGGCGCGTTGGCTTTCGCTTTGGATTGTTCGCCTGTGACAACGTTGAATTTTGACACGCCGTGATATTTATCGGCAGAGTTCTCGGCGGGTCCGTACCCTTTGCCCTTTTGTGTCACAACATGGATGAGGACAGGACCCTCTTTCATTTTCTTGACGTTTTCGAGAACGGGGATCAGCGCATCAAGGTCATGTCCATCAATTGGGCCTACATAATAAAAGCCCAGTTCTTCAAACCACGTACCGCCCATAAACATGCCGCGCGTATATTCTTCGGCTTTTTTCGCCGTTGATTTGATTGGGCGCGGGGCCTTGGCAATGGCGGATTTCGCTGCGCCGCGTAGGGCTTGGTAACCGCCGCTGCTGACCGTACGGGAGAGTAAATGGCTCATCGCGCCAACGGGCGGAGCAATGGACATGTCGTTATCGTTTAAAATGACGATCTGGCGGCTGTCCGTTGCGCCAGCGTTATTCATCGCCTCATAGGCCATGCCGGCCGTGATCGAACCATCGCCGATAACGGAGATAATATGATTGTGTCGTCCGTCCAAATCGCGTGCCGTAGCAAAGCCCATGCCCGCCGAAATTGAGGTAGAACTATGCGCCGCGCCAAACGGGTCATATTCGCTCTCTGCGCGCTTCGTGAACCCTGAAAGGCCATTACCTTTGCGGATTGTCCGCATGCGGTCACGGCGGCCTGTCAGAACCTTATGCGGGTAACATTGGTGCCCTACATCCCAGATCAGCTTGTCATCTGGCGTATCGAAAACCGCATGGATAGCGACAGTCAATTCGACCACGCCCAAACCTGCGCCCAAATGCCCGCCCGTCACGGAGACGGCGTCGATAACTTCCGTTCGCACTTCATCGGCGAGCTGCTTGAGTTGCTCTCGCGAGAACCCCTTCATATCAGCGGGAATTTTGACGGTATCTAAAAGCGGCGTTTTTGTCATAGCGGTGTCGGACGTGAGCCCGGAATTTCCAATCGTTGCGGCAGATGTCTGTCTTGGCGCTAGTGCTTTCGCTCCAATACAAAGTCTACGGTATCGCGCAAGGTTTGCGCAGCTTTATCCCAAGGTTCAAGGCTATTCTTCGCCCGCTCCCCGAGAGCCTTGGCACGGTCTCGCGCACCATCAAGGCCTAAAATTGATACGAATGTGGCCTTACCAAGGTCTGCATCTTTTCCGACGGCCTTACCCACAGTCTCTGCATCGCCCGTCACATCGAGGATATCGTCCTGTATTTGGAACGCCAGCCCCATGTCGCGCGCATAAGAAGACAGCGCGGCGAGTTGCGCCTCTGACGCACCAGCGACATATCCGCCCGCACGGACGGCATAGTCAATCAGAGCCCCTGTTTTCATCGCTTGCAGCTCTGTGATCAAGGCTTCGTCGCGCTCGCCTTCGGCGACCGTAATATCCACGACCTGCCCGCCGATCATACCAGACATCCCGCCGGACGCGGCCAGTTCTGTGACTAATTTTACGCGGATTGCGGCGTCCAGATCAACGTCACCCAAAATCCCGAAACTACGCGTCAGCAGAGCATCACCCGCCAAAACCGCAATCGCTTCGTCATAGGCGCGGTGAACGGTTGGCTTCCCCCGGCGTAAATCATCATCATCCATACAGGGCAGATCATCATGCACGAGGCTGTAAACATGCAGGCATTCCAAAGCGCAGCCCACGCTTAAGGCTTGATCCAACGGTCCGTTCAACATGCGCGCCGTCTCCACAACGAGGAACGGGCGCAAGCGTTTCCCGCCGCCCAGCGCCGCATAGCGCGCAGCTTCAAAAATAACAGATTGATGGCCTTGTGGTTTGGGCAAAAGATCATCAAGGCGCGCTTCGACAAGACCCGCAACCCTGCGCAACCGCGCGGGAAAGTCATCATCAGTCGCAGTAGAAAGTGCGGAAAGCGGCATATTATTCGGCCCTCCCCGTGCCCGCGATAACAGCCTTATTCATCAAATGGCGCCGTGCTCGCCGCGCCAGCGCCGTTTAGAACGATCTTATCGACCTTCATTTGCGCGGCTTTTAACTTACCCTCACAATGTGACTTCAGCGCCGCGCCGCGCTCATATATCGTGATACTTTCTTCCAGCGGAGCATCGCCGCGCTCCAGACGACCAACAATGCCTTCCAGCTCTTGCAAGGCATCTTCAAAACTCATTTCTGTAATTTTACGGTCTGACATGATTCACCTGAAAGTCTAATTTTGATACGGATAGGCCAGCGCGCGCATTGCGTCGAGTGTAGAAGCGACCTTTAGCCGTGACTAAAGTTTCACCATCCAGCGGCCCTTTGGTGGACAATACAGGTCTTCATCGCGGTTACAGCGTTTAAAGCTAAACATCATGCGGTCTGCGCGGCCCATGACAAAATTCATATGCACCATACCTGGCCCCTTTAGGCGGCCAAGTTCGTCGCGGCTGCGCGTATCTCGGCTATCAATAGAGTTATCCCGATTATCACCCATGAAAAATAAGGTGTCCGCCGGAATGATGAAGACGGGTGTATTGTCCAAAGGATATGAATCATTGCGCTCATAGATAACAAAACTGTCTTCGGAATCAGGTAAAGTCTGCTCATAGACATTTACCGACACGACTCGTTCGGATTTATGCGGACGGTAAAGACGGCCGTCTAATTTTTCACGGCCGACAGGCGCATCATTGAGGAACAGCTGTCCCTGCCGAACTTGTAACTTATCGCCCGGCAAACCGACGACGCGTTTGATCATCACCAGCTCATTTTTTGGGTTACGGAACACGACAACATCGCCGCGCTCTGGCACTTTCGAAAAAATGCGGCCTTCGGGCAAAGGTAATTTGTGCAGCAGGTAAGGCAATGAATGTTTCGAATAGCCATAGGCATATTTCGACACATAAATATGATCACCAACTTCAAGTGTCGGCTGCATACTTTCACTTGGAATTTTGAAGTGCCCCCAGACCAAGGTTATGAAACTGACGATAAATACGCCCAGAACCGCGAAAAACTTGACTTCGGACCACAGCCACGCAGCAAAGGACCGTTTTTCAGGTTCATTTTTATGACTATTTTCATCGACTGGCTTTGGCATTTTTTGGCTCTGCGACATGGACACCGCGCTTTCAACTATATTTTGCCGCCACGCACGTTAGGATATGGATATGAAAGCTCTTATTTTCCCCCTTCTCCTTACAATCACAGCCACTTTAGCGGCCTGCGCAACGCCGCCGACGCTGGATGTCGCCGCCGCGCCAGAAGGCGCTTATGTCCTCGATCCAGCCCATGCCTCAGTAAATTGGTCGATTAGCCATTCTGGACTTTCGCTCTATACGGCGCGGTTTGATGACATTTCTGGCGCACTGGACTTTAACCCAACCGACCCAACGGCCAGCCGCCTCGATATTCGTATTGATCCGCTAAGCGTTTCAACTGGCGATGCAGAGTGGGACGCAACCCTCGGGACGGACGGAAAGTATTTTGACGGCGAAACCCATTGCGAGATTCGCTTTGTGTCGACATCGGCAGTGAAACATAACGAATCATCAGGCACCGTCACGGGCGACCTCACCCTGCGCGGCATCACCAAACCCGTCACATTGGACGTAACGTATAATGGATCAGGCAAAAGTTTTGGTCATCCAGGAGCCACATTGGGGTTTTCCGCCCGCGGCAAAATCAATCGATCAGATTGGGGCATGGATTATCTCACAAATTTCGGCATTGGTGACGAAGTGACCCTGCGGATCGAGGCAGAATTCAACGAAGCGAAATGAGCGACTGGCCTGCGATAAACACGGCGTTGACGGCCGGTGAGGTCGTTATATTGCCTACGGAAACGGTCTATGGCCTTGCCACGAGGGCTAACAGCGGCCCCGCTATATCCAAACTCTATGCAATTAAAGGGCGGGATTTCGACAAGCCACTTGCTGTCTGCGTCCGCGACGCGGTGCAAGGCGAGACTTTGGCCGTGTTTAATGATACGGCGCGGCACCTAGCAGAGCAATATTGGCCCGGTCCTCTGACCCTAGTCTTAGATGCCCAAAAGACGATCAATCTTGATCCGCGCGCGCTCGGCGAAATAGATGGACGCAAGACCATCGCGCTACGTTGTCCTGATGTGAGTTGGCGAAAACATTTGACCGCGCCACTGGCGCTCACGAGCGCAAATCGGTCTGGCGAGGCCGATAGTGTGACCTTCGCAGATGCCATGGCATCCGTCGGCACAGATATCGGCGCAGCACTGGCTCATCATGAAGACTTATCAGGCGTGCCGACGACAATCCTGCGCGTGACAGAAACGGGTCTCGCGATATTACGCCAAGGCGCAGTAGAGGTTTCAGTATGACAGCAGGCATTGAAGCTCTCAAAGCGGCCTTACCCAATGGCGCGTGGACGCAAGACCCCGATTTAATTGATCCGCATTTACGAGAATGGAGGGATAAATATTTTGGTCAAACGCCAATCTTGATTACGCCGCGCACAACCGAGGAGGTCGCAACCGCCGTCAAAATTTGTGCGGCCCACAAAATGCCCCTCATGCCACAAGGCGGGAATACGGGATTAGTTGGCGGCAATACACCGCAAGGCGAAATCCTCATTAGTCTAAAAAAAATGACGGCCATTCGCGACATCAACCCCACCGCAAATGCGATGACGGTTGAGGCTGGCGCGACGCTGCAATCTGTCCTCGACGCCGCAGATGCCGTCGACCGAAAATTTCCTTTGACGCTCTCGAGTCAAGGTAGTTGCAGCGTGGGCGGCGTGCTCTCAACCAATGCAGGCGGGAACCATGTTTTGAAATATGGTACGACAAAAGCGTTAGTTTTTGGCGTAGAAGCTGTCTTAGCGGATGGCTCTATTTTCAACGGCCTCACATCCTTGCGCAAAGACAACACAGGCTATGACCTCAGTCGGTTATTTCTCGGCGCGGAAGGCACGCTCGGGATCATCACAGCCGCCACGCTAAAGCTCTTTCCAAAACCCGGATATGTGCAACGCACACTCATCGGTTTGGACAGTGCCGCGACGGCAGTATCACTGTTGGAAACATTTCGTGCGGGCGGAAAACTCGCCATGTTCGAAGTCATGCCAGAGATTGGATATCGCGCAGTTGTCGATAATTTCGACGCCGTGCGTGATCCATTCACAGATCGCCATCCGTGGTATTTATTATGTGATTGGGAAGTCGAAACAGATTCTGAAGGTCAGGCTATCGCAGAAAATATCATAGGAAAAGCATTTGAAAACAATTCAGTACGAGACGCTATTATAGCCCTCAACGGAACTCAAGCTGCAGATATTTTATCTATTCGCGAACATATGTCAGCGGGGCAGAAGTTTTTGGGCGGTTCCGTCAAACATGACATCACTGTGCCTATAGACAAAATTGCAACGTTCTTTGAACGCGCAGATGCTGCAATGGAGGCCGTTGTGCCGGGATGTCGCCCCGTTGGGTTTGGGCATTTTGGTGACGGCAATATTCATTATAATATCGCCCAACCCGAAGGTGCAGACAGAGACGCTTTCCTCGCAAATTGGGACGCCCTTTCACAACCTGTTTTCGATATTGTTGACGCTCTGGGGGGATCAATTTCCGCAGAACACGGCATAGGCATTATGAAACGAGACGACCTAGCGGAGCGAGCCTCACCTGTAAAAATGAAACTGCTGCGCACAATAAAACAAGCGATGGACCCAGATGGAATCATGAATCCGCGCGTAATGGTTTAGAGGATAGTTTAACTTGAGCCGCTACTCTAAAGGCCCTTGAACGCCTCTTTTTTAATCACAAAACGGGACTCGCAATCTCGCCAAGGCTGCCTATATTCCAAGTCTAACCAACCCACGGATACGGATTGCAATCCCGCAATCGATCTCATGAGGAGGCGACTATGCTCACCCTACTTTCCCCTGCCAAAAAAATGAATATGGACCCAGCGCAGACTGGATTATCCGCAACACGACCGCGATTTGATGCGGATACGCGAGAACTGGCAAAGCTCGCGAAAACAAAAACGGCGACTGATCTAAAAAACCTGATGCATATTTCAGACAACCTCGCAACGTTGAATGTTGAGCGGTTTCAGGCTTTCAATTTGGACGGTCAATCTAACTCCGCCAAAGCTGCGGGCCTTGCCTTTGATGGTGATGTCTATTGGGGCCTAGAAGCGAAATCTTTATCGGATGACGACCTCGCCTATGCGCAGGATCACTTACGTATTCTCTCTGGATTATATGGCGTGCTGCGCCCGATGGACGCGATCCAACCCTATCGTTTGGAAATGGGCACAAAGTTTGAAAATGCGCGTGGCAAGAACCTCTATGCCTTTTGGAAAGATGTTCTCGCTCCGGCTCTCAATGCCGAATTAGACACCCATGCAGATAGCACCATCGTCAATTTGGCGTCCAATGAGTATTTCAAAGCGGCCAATACCAAAACGCTGAACAGCCATGTCGTCTCGGCCAAATTCATGGAAGACAAAGATGGCAAGTCGCGCCCTGTGCAATATTACACTAAATTTGGACGTGGCCTTATGGCGCGCTGGATTCTCCAAAACCGCGTAGACCGTGCAGATGGCCTGAAAGATTTTAACGCAGGCGGGTATAAATTCGACCCCGCGCGTTCAACGGAAGACATCCTCGTCTTCGCCCGGCCCCAACCCCCAAAAAAGGGTAGCTAGGATAGAAACGCATGAAAGAGTTTTCACGAGACTTCGCGCAGACAGATGTCGATAGTCCGTGGAAATTCAAACGGTCCGATTGGTGGGCCGTTACAAAACGCACGTGGCAAGCCGCACATCATGATAATGTGAGCGTCATTGCTGCGGGCGTTGCCTTTTTCTCGCTCTTAGCCGTGTTCCCGTTGATTTCTGCGGCGCTCTCCATTTTTTCTTATTTCACCGATCCGTCAGATGTTGACGGCATCGCCGATACGGTCGCGTCGCTTTTGCCCGGCCAAGCCTATATGATAATCGAAGACCAGATTTCCAGCGTCTTAAAGGCCGACACAGAAAGCATGGGCCTTGGCATTTTGATCTCATTGGCCTTCGCGTTATTTTCCGCTGGCGCAGGTATTCGCGCCATGATGCGCGCGATGAATGTCGCCTATGAAGAAATAGAACAACGCAACCCGCTAGTTTTTTTGCTCTACGCCATTTTGATGACACTCGGCAGCCTCGTCTTTGTTTGGTTGTCCTTATTTGTGATTATCGGCGTTCCAGCGGCGTTGACCTATGCGAATCTGGATTCTTCTGCCCGCTTTGCAGCACAGACACTGCCTTGGGTGCTGCTCATTAGCGTCTTTTGCTTTGCCTGCGGCGTCATGTACCGCTTTGGCCCGTCACGGCGGCCTGCGCGAAAGCGTTGGCTTTTCCCAGGGATTACCTTTGCCGTGGTTAGCTGGATTTCAATTAGCTTTGCTTTTTCAAAATTTGTCCAACATTTTGGGAATTACAACGAAATCTTTGGCGGGCTCGCCTCAGTTATCGTTTTACTGGTCTGGTTATGGTTGACGGCAACCGCCGTAATTTTGGGGGCGGAAATCAATTCCGAGCTAGAGCGTCAAACCATCGCCGACACGACGCGCGGTCCAGCACGGCCATTAGGCCGGCGCGGCGCAGCCATGGCCGACTTCCTCGCCAAGCTCACATCAAGCCAGATGGCAAAGAACGAAGTGATTGACCCAACAGGGCCAGAGCCCATGAATTTGTCAGAAAAATTAAGTTCAAATGACGTCAATCCCGATGACAGTCCCGGCCCCACCGTCAATACACTCACGAATTAGGCTCTACCTATAGGGAGACATGCGGTCGGATCAGTTCTGCGCCCTCATTGCGCGCATTACCAACGGCACGGTCAACTTCGTAATGACCAAGATCATCGCCGCCTAATTTGGTTTCCAAAATAAAATCTGGATTAGCCTCCCAATCCAACCAGTCATCCCAAACAGATTCGGGTAAACGCACAGGCATGCGGTGATGCAAATGTTTCACATCCCCCTTCGCAGGCGTTGTCAGGATCGTGCATGACAACAGCTCTATCCCCTCTTGCACATGCCACCGCTCCCACAGCCCTGCAAAAGCAAAGATGTCCGTGCCCACATCGTCGCTGTCTTCAAAAATGAAATGCGGATGTTTAACCTCTTTGCCGCCCGGCATTTCAACACGTTCCCATTCGTACCACCCCGTTGTCGGGATCAGGGCGCGGCGGCGTTTATAGGGCGTGCGAAAGCTGGGTTTCTCTTTCGCTGTCTCGACGCGCGCATTAAACATCGGGCGGCCTTCTGGGGGCTCCTTGCGCCAAGATGGATGCAAACCCCAGCGCATCGGCACAATGGTTCGAACCTTCTCTCCATTAAACGCGACAACGGGGACGACTGCGGCGGGCGCAACATTATATTTTGGTTCCCAATCCCAAAGCCCGTCATGGCTTGTTTTCGCCGCAAAGCGGGCCGCAATATCAGCCAAATTCCCTGCAAGTGTATATCTTCCGCACATGGTCTCGATATAGGGAGCCTGAACGACTATGGGAATGCCATGACGATTGAACGAACAAATTGCGTGGGCGTTGTCTGCTTGCGCGGCGATGATGTCCTCCTCATCCAACGTGGAACCGCGCCGCGTAAAGGCGAGTGGTCCATTCCCGGCGGACGAATCGAAGCAGGCGAAACGGAAAGCCAAGCCGCGCTGCGTGAGCTCTCCGAAGAGACAGCCGTAACCGCTAATCTGCTGACGAAGATAACCGTGCTGGATGCAGATTTCGAAGGCTATCATTATCGTCTTCATGATTATCTCGCGCGGTGGACAGGCGGCGAGCCGAAAGCGGGTGATGATGCGGATCAAGTAAAATTTGTGCCTCTGGATAATATTGACACTCTGGATATGTGGCCTGAAACTGTGCGCGTTATTCGCGAAGGTCATGCGAAAATGGCTTTGTTTTCGAATAAGTCTGCGTAAACTCGGCTTATGTTGAACCGTCTGGTCATGCTCACGCTATCGCTCTTGCTCCTCGCAGCACCCGTTGCTGCGCAGGACGCCGAAGCCGAAAAGCCGCTGACGGATTCGCAAAAACGTGCATTGGCCCTAAAAGCTCGCGAAGCCGCAGAACTGCGGATTGAAAACGATATGGTCACGATGACCAACCTCGTTGAGGCACTCGCGAAAAACCTTGGTCAAATTCATTATCTACGCACACTCTGCTTTGGGCAGAATGATCAAAAGTGGCGCGACCTCGGTCAACAAATGATGGACACAGAATCAGACGGTGACGCAGATCGTCGCCGCCAACTCGTTCGCGCCTTCAATGCCGGATATTATCAAGAAAAAGAGCGTCATACGACGTGTTCTAATAAAGTCTCCATCGACGTCGCGGCCCTCGCCGAAAACGGACGGCACATTTCGACAATGCTCGGCGACCCCTATAGAGAGAGATAGATATGGCCCTTCCTATCATTCTCCCCTTAGCTATCGGCGCGCTCATTATCGCAGGCTGCACAAAAGTCGCCAGCGATATCCGCAAGACCCGTCCCCTCGCCTCGCTCGAAGGCAGCGAATGGGCCCCTGTTCCCGCAGGTCCAGCAGGTCCAGCAGGTCCAGCAGAACAATTCATAGCGTTTAAACCCAATGGCGAAATCATCGGCCATGGCGGCTGTAACGCCTTTTTCGGACACTATACGCAAGAGGGACAAACCTTGACCATTGGCGCCCTCGCGAGCACGAAAAAAATGTGCAGCGGCATCATGGAGGCAGAATCAGCCTTTATGCGCAAACTACAGGAAACGCGCCGGATTGAGGCGACACACCTAAAACTCAGCCTGATAAATGCGCAAGGCGACCCCCTTTTGCAGCTCCGCCGCCGCGACTGGGACTAGACCCCCGCGCCCCACATCGTTAGTCAGCGTCCATGACCGACACACAGACTTTAACAATTCGCCGCCCTGATGATTGGCATGTTCATTTGCGCGACGGGGCCATGCTCTCCGATGTCGTAAACCACACGGCCCGTCAATTTGCCCGCGCCATTGTCATGCCCAACCTAAAGCCGCCTGTGACGACAACCCAAATGGGCCGCGCCTATCGTGATCGTATCCTAGCGGCGGTTGATCCATCTCTCGATTTCACACCGTTGATGGTGGCCTATCTAACGGACACAATGGATCCGGATGAAATGCGCCGCGGCAAAAACGAAGGCGTCTTTACGGCGGCAAAACTCTACCCCGCCAATGCCACGACAAACTCTGCGCATGGCGTGTCAGATATTAAAAACATCCATGAGGTGTTGGACGCGATGGAAGATGTCGGCATGCCCTTGCTCGTCCACGGCGAAGTCACGCATAAGGACGTCGACATCTTTGACCGCGAAGCCGTCTTCATCGACGAAGTTATGGTCGGCCTCGTCAAAGAACATCCAAATTTGAAAGTCGTGTTCGAACATATCACAACACAAGAAGCCGCAGATTTCGTTGCCGAAGCTGGCCCCAATGTCGCCGCCACAATCACACCACATCATCTGCGCTATAATCGGAACGCGATTTTCGAAGGCGGCATCCGCCCACATTATTATTGCCTGCCCATCGCCAAGCGCGAGAAGCATCGCCTTGCCCTGCGCAAAGCGGCAACTTCAGGCTCGGCGAAATTTTTCTTGGGCACAGACACAGCCCCACATGCCGTCGGCGCAAAAGAAAGCGCCTGCGGCTGCGCAGGGGTCTTCAACGCGCCCTATGCAATGGAAAGCTACGCCCTGACATTCGAAGAAGAAGGGGCATTAGATCAATTAGAAAAATTCGCGTCCTTAAACGGCCCAAGGTTTTATGGCTTACCGTTAAATGAAGGCACGATGACTTTGACGAAACGCGATCATGTCGTACCAGAACGGATTACATTATCGGATACTGACATCATTCCGTTTCATGCCGGTGAGACATTGGGGTGGACGATTGGGTAAAATCTCCCACCTTAAAACAACAAAATTTCATTTTAAAAGATTAACTGAGTGGCTTAGTTTGGGCTGCGATTTTCAGACACTCGATATTACTTGGGCTTGAGGGCACTGATAACCTCTGCATCAACCCAGTAAATATCCACATTTACATTTTCGCCCGTATTTGAAATTGTTCTATTGAACATCAAAATCTGTCCATCTGGCGTAACAGTGCCATAGAAATCTTCTTTGTCCGAATTGACATCTGGCCCCATATTTATGGCATGGCCCCAGGACCCATCAGTCTGTCGGAAGCTTATGTAAAGGTCAGAATTTCCATATCCCCCTTCTCGTTTACTATCCCATATTAGATAGCTCTCATCCTTCGCGATAAAGGGATGTGCTGTGAACTCCCCCTGATTGATATGTTTTGGCAGTTCGATAGGTTGCTGGCGTTCACCATTCGAAAGCTTCGAAACACGCATACCTCCACCTTTAAAATCATCAAACACATAGGTTTCCGATAGCGAGGCCGTTAGGCGCATGATGCCCCATTCCTCACCCTCAAACATAGCACCAAGGCTTTTGACGTCTGACCAACCCAATGCGGTACGTTCTCGAAAACCCGTAGCTAGATGCATTATTTGACCATCAGCTGTTATGAACGGCTCGCCTGTACGTGGCATCTCAATGAACTTATTCCAGACATTATCCTCATAACGAAATCCGAAAATTGTTGGCTTGAGTTCTGATGTTTTCGGTCGCTCACTTTTATCGTTATGAGTTACATAATAGAACTCATTCATTCCTGGCGCGAATATCGCCTCCAACTCCCAACCGTCCGTTGATATACTACCTGGAGCGAACACCTCTGCTGTTTTGCCCGGTCGCTCTTGTCCCATATAAGGGCCTTCAAAAACAGGATGTTTGTCTAATCCGTAGTCTCCACACCCCACTAATAAAGTAAAAAGCAATGTAGAGAGTGTAATGGATTTAGCTTTCACGATTTTTCCTCAGTTAATAGAAGGCAAGCAAGATACGCCCTACTAAGGTCAGCATGTTTGCATTTACATTTTACACGGCCACGTCTCGGTTGTCAGGGGCTTATTTTGGGCGAGTTTAAGCCTCTCACGTAAGGCCTGTACGATATGCAAAAACAGGTTTTCGTCAGAACCAGTTTGGTACCCTTAACTCGCGAGGCCCAGATCCAAATCTCGCATCGGCAATTTACGGATACGTTTGCCCGTTGCGTTGAACACAGCGTTCGCCACAGCCGGTGCAATTGGAGGGGTCCCCGGTTCACCACCGCCACCTAATTTAGCGTCGCTTTGCAGAATGATCGTGTCGATCTTTGGCGCGGCATCCATGCGCAGAATTTCATAGTCATGAAAATTGCTCTGCGCGACCGCACCGTCTTCCAGTGAAATTTCGCCGTAGAGCGCAGCTGTGAGGCCGTAAATAATGCCGCTTTGCATCTGCGCCTCGAAACCATCAGGGTTCACAGCAAAGCCGGGGTCAGCCGCACAAGCGACATGCACAACGCGCGGATTACCGTCCGTCATATCGACAGTCACAACCTGCGCGCAAATCGTCATGAAACTCTCGACGATAGAAATGCCTCGCGCTTGCCCTTTCGGTAAGGGCGCGCCCCATTTTCCAAGTTTCGCCGCCGCATCCAATGTTTTCACAAAGCGTGGCTTATCGGCCAAGAGAGCGCGGCGATATTCATAGCCGTCTTTGCCCGCCGCATGCGCGAGTTCTTCGATAAAACTCTCGGTGAAATATCCATGTTGCGTATGATCGACAGATCGCCACGGGCCAAGCCGCGTATGGGACGGGCTTTCGACGACTTGAATTTTTTGGTTCGGAATAGCGTAGGGCACATGGCTCGCTTCTGGCGGGTCCATTTTGTGGACGAACACACTTTCCCAGCTGAGCGGCATGCCGTCTTCGCCAAGGGCTGCGCGGTAACGGCCCAAGACAGCCGGACGGAAATGATCCTGCTGTGTTGTTTCTTCGCGGGTCCAGATCAATTTAACGGGGTGGCCAGAAACTTTAGACAGCTTCGCCGCCTGTAAAACATAATCTGGAATCGCGCGACGACCAAAACCGCCACCCATAAAGGCCGTATTCAGCGTGACGTTTTCCGCGTCTAGCTCTAAGGCTTTAGCAACCGCCATACGCGTGCCGAGTGGGTTTTGCGTGCCGCACCAAATATCGGCCTTACCGTCGTGCACCCAAGCGGTGGCATTCATCGGTTCCATACAGGCATGTGCAAGATATGGGACCGTATATTCGGCTTCGATAACTTGCGCAGCGCGCTCTGCGGCCTTTGCGACATTGCCAGCCTTATGTAGCGTCTTGCGCTTCCCATTGTCTAACGCCGCGCCATATTGCGCGAAGAGTTGGTCTTGGCTGAGAGACGTTTCATCAGTCTTAGTGAATTCAACGTCCAACGCATCCAAGCCCTGTTTCGCAGGCCAATAGCCTTCGGCAATAATCCCGACATATGACCCCATATTATGAACGGAGATCACGCCCGCTACGGCTTCTGCCGCAGCTTTATCGAGACGCAGCACCGTTTGACCGTGGACAGGTGCAGCCATAACGGTCGCATATTTCATACCCTCGACTTTAACATCAATACCAAAACCCGCCGTGCCATCGACCTTGGCCGGAATATCCAGACGCGGTAGCGGTTTCCCCATCAGTTCATAATCATTTCGAGATTTGAGTTTTGGATGAAGGTTTGGTTTCATCTTTGATGCGGCGGCGGCGAATTGGCCGTAAGGCGCGCTTCGGTTTGTGGCATCATGATGGATGACGCTCTTGGCTGTACGTAGCTCTGAGACATTTACGTCCCAGTCTTTCGCAGCTGCCCGCATCAATAATTCTCGCGTGGCTGCGCCCGCCGTTTGCATGGCTCCAGTGCCCGTGAAGCGAACAGAGGTTGAACCGCCCGTGATTTGCATATCCATAGATTTAGCCACCGCCAAGGTGACGCCGTTCAATGTGTCAAAGACCAACCCAGGGACATTTTTGCCCCCTGCTATGAATTCACGCACGAGTGGGAAATTCGCATATTCTTTCTCGGCTGGTGCCTCCATGACCTTTAGCGCGGCCCAATCCGCATCCATCTCTTCGGCCAACATAGCGGAGAGCGCGGTATGCACCCCCTGCCCCATTTCGCCATGCGGTATGATGGCGGTAATTTTATTATCTTCTGCGATTTTCACCCAAGCGGTGAGAAGGTGTTCGCCCTCGCCCGCGACATATTTCGAAAGGTCATCGGTCCTGTCACCGGGTCGAATCGCAACTCCAACAACAAGCGCGCCGCCCGCGACCAAGCCTGCGCCAATAAATCCGCGTCGTGTCCACTTTCCCATGATCAGGCTCCCTTTGCCGCAGTTTTAATCGCCGCACGAATGCGGTCATACATGCCGCAGCGGCAGATATTCCCTGCCATGGCCGTATCAATATCAGCATCTGATGGGTTAGGTGTATCGCGCAGCAAGGCGACGGCGCTCATGATCTGTCCCGACTGGCAATATCCACATTGCGGAACTTGATGATCAATCCAAGCCTGTTGCACTGCATGGAGCGTTCCGTCGGCGGCTTTCACCCCTTCAATCGTGGTGACATCTGCGCCTTCAACATCAGCAATCGCTGTCGAGCAAGATCGTACAGGTTGCCCGTCGACATGCACCGTGCATGCCCCGCACATCGCAATCCCGCACCCAAATTTTGTTCCCGTCAGGCCAAGTTGTTCGCGCACAGCCCAAAGCAGCGGTGTATCAGGTGCGACGTCTAACGTCGCAGACTCTCCGTTGATCTTAAGCTGAACCATGACGCGCTATCCTTCATCAAACTCTTCGGTAAAATAAAGTGTAGCCGATATATGCGTATATTCAAAATGGCATATCAAAGCAGGAGGCTATGCGTAGGTGAATAGCACTCTTCAGCTTAGCTTAATTCTGCTCATAAAAAAACCGCAGCCTAGGCCGCGGTTTTTAAAATATAAATTTTGAAACGTTTACGCTTCGAGAGCTTCTGCGCGCTCGCGGTCGACTTTGCCTTTTGCAGACTCATCGCGGTCAACGAATTCAATAACGGCCATTGGCGCATTGTCACCATAGCGGAAGCCCGCTTTCATGATGCGGATATAGCCACCTGGACGGTCTGTGTAACGCGGTCCAAGAATATCAAAAAGTTTCTTAGCTTGTTCCTTATTCCGCATACGCGCAATCGCGATACGACGGGAATTTAGGTCGCCTTTTTTAGCAAGCGTTACGAGCTTCTCTACGAAAGGACGAAGTTCTTTCGCCTTTGGTAGTGTCGTAACGATCTGCTCATGCTCGACGAGCGAGCTAGACATATTTGCGAACATCGCTTTGCGATGTGACGCAGTGCGGTTCAATTTACGGTGGGCCATCTTATGACGCATGGCGATATTCCTCTAAGGTGTTCGTTGAGATCAAATCTAGGCTCTGTTTAAACAGAGAGACTAGATGTGGTCGTCATATTTCTTTGCAAGTTCTTCGATGTTCTCTGGCGGCCAGTTTGGCGCATCCATGCCAAGGTGAAGACCCATGGCAGCGAGAACTTCTTTGATCTCATTGAGTGACTTACGACCGAAGTTCGGAGTCCGTAGCATTTCAGCTTCGGATTTCTGGATTAGGTCGCCGATGTAAACGATGTTGTCGTTCTTCAAACAATTTGCAGAACGGACAGACAATTCCAACTCATCAACCTTACGCAGAAGCGCCGGGTTAAAGTCGAGTTCTGGTTTCTCTTCGCCGCGTGAGACATCTTCCGGATCATCAAAGTTGACGAACACTTGGAACTGGTCTTGCAGGATGCGCGCCGCAACAGCGATGGCATCTTCTGGCGTTACGGCAGCATTTGTTTCGATGTCGATGATGAGTTTATCATAATCGAGGACTTGTCCTTCACGTGTGTCTTCGACGCGATATGCGACGCGTTTCACAGGTGAGTAGAGCGCATCAATGGAGATAAGACCGATAGGCGCATCTTCTGGACGAGATGCTGACGCAGGAACATATCCCTTACCGGATGTAACTGTAAGCTCCATACGAAGGTCAGCGCCTTCATCAGCCGTACAGATCACGTGATCTTTGTTCAGGATTTCGACATCTGCTGTCTCTTCAATGTCGGCACCTGTTACGGGGCCAGCACCTTGCTTGCGCAGAAGAAGTTTCTTTGGACCGTCAGCGTGGAGACGAACAGCCAAACCTTTGATGTTTAGAACGATGTTTGTGACATCTTCGCGAACATTCGGAATGGATGTGAATTCATGTACGATACCGTCGATTTGAACGGCGGAAACGGCTGCGCCCTGAAGCGATGACAGCAACACGCGGCGAAGCGCGTTACCCAATGTCATACCAAAACCACGCTCGAGCGGCTCAGCAATGATCAACGCTTTGCGAAGCGGATCACGACCAGGTTCAATTTCCGGGTTGATCGGACGGATAAGTTCTTGCCAATTTTTTTCAATCACGGTGTTCGCCTTCCTGATTTGGCTTTAGAGGCCAAGTAAGCGTTTGGCGCGCCGTCCCAAATGGAATGACACGCCGAATTAAAGTCCCAATGGACGTCTAGTTTAGACGCGGCGACGCTTTGGTGGGCGACAGCCATTATGTGGGATTGGTGTTACGTCACGAATAGTCGTGATTGTAAAACCTGCAGCTTGCAAAGCACGAACAGCTGATTCACGGCCAGAACCAGGGCCGTTCACATTTACTTCCAATGTGTTCATACCGTGTTCTGCAGCTTTCTTAGCTGCGTCTTCAGCTGCGACCTGAGCCGCATAAGGTGTTGATTTACGAGAGCCTTTAAAGCCCATTGTACCAGCAGACGACCATGAAACGGCATTGCCTTGGGCATCCGTGATGGTGATCATTGTGTTATTGAAAGTAGCGTTAACATGCGCGACGCCAGAAGTGATATTCTTCCGATCGGCGCGGCGGACGCGGCCTGGTTCTTTAGCCATTTTGTACTACCCTACTTCTTCTTGCCGGCGATGGCTTTGGCTGGACCCTTGCGAGTACGAGCATTTGTATGTGTGCGCTGACCACGGACTGGAAGGCCGCGACGGTGACGAAGACCACGGTAGTTACCCATGTCCATCAAGCGTTTAATATTTTGCGAAACTTCGCGGCGCAGGTCACCTTCGACCTGATGATCCGCGTCAATTGTCTCGCGAATTTGGAGAACTTCTTGATCTGTTAGATCATGCACACGGCGTTCGAACGCGATGCCCACTTTTTCACAAATCTCGGTGGCTTTCGCCGGACCGATGCCGTGAATGTAACGTAGCGCGATTTCAACGCGTTTGTTGGTCGGGATGTTTACCCCAGCAATACGAGCCAATTCGGCCTCCAATTCAATCCGGTTTCGGTTCGGCTTTAACGTCGGCTAGCCCTTCCCCTGTGTAAAACATGCGAAAGGGGCGGTAGCCGATGACGTCTGCCGCGAAAGCGGGTCACTTAGTCCTATTAACGAACGGCGTCAACCGCTCGCACTGATATCTTCAAGGGCAAATGCCCTCTTCATTCATTTGAGTTTTCTACCGTCCGAAAAGACGCGCAAAGAACCCTTTTTTTGGCTCACCTTTCGGTGAAGCCTGACGGTCGAGAACTTCTGTAATAGAAGCCGCAACTGTCTCAATTCCCGCCATGCCGTCCACTTCGGTCAACTTCCCTTGCGCCGAGTAATAAGGCAGCAAAGGTGCGGTTTGTGTATTATATGCATTTAGGCGAACTTTGAAGGTTTCAGGATTATCATCCTTACGTCCTTGCTCCTCAAAGCGAGTCGCAATCCGACCTAAGATAGACGCGTCGTCTACTTTGAGACGGATGACCGAGTCTACCGATTCGCCACGTTTTTTCAGAACACTATCCAAAGCTTCAGCTTGGGCGACTGTGCGAGGGAAACCATCAAAAATAAACCCTGGGGCCCCAGCCTGAACATCGAGCTGCTCTTCGATCAATGCGATCACAATTTCATCGCTGACAAGTTTGCCATTATCCATGATGTCGGCAACTTTTAATCCAAGTTCTGACCCCGAGTCTTTCGCAGCGCGCAACATGTCGCCTGTTGAAAGCTGCACCAGACCGCGTTCAGCCACAAGGCGCTTGGCCTGCGTACCTTTACCAGCGGCAGGAGGGCCAAAGAGAACCAAATTCAAAGCCACAGACGCCCCCTTAAGTCTTGTTACGGCGGCGCATGCGAGACTTCTTTATAAGCCCCTCATATTGATGCGCGATCAAATGAGATTGCACCTGCGCAACCGTGTCCAATGTCACAGAAACAATAATCAACAAGCTCATACCACCAATCAACATCGCAACAGAGGCCGGAATGTTTCCGCTTCGCGCAATGAAGGCTTCAGGTAGCACACAGACAAAGGCCACATAAAGCGCGCCGATAAATGTAAGGCGAGAGAGTACATAGGTGAGATAGTCAGCCGTGCGTTGGCCTGGACGAATACCCGGCAGAAAGCCGCCATTCTTGCGCAGGTTGTCAGCCACATCATCAGGCTTAAAGACATAAGGCACATAGAAGTAACAGAAGAACACAATCAGCAAACCATAGAGTATCAAGTAGGTCGGCGAGCCGTAACCCAGATACGCCAATACCCGCGCCATAACACCAGATGTCGCACCATCACCGGCAACAAAGATCTGTCCAAAAGTCGCAGGCAGCAAGAGTAGTGAACTCGCAAAAATTGGAGGGATAACACCAGCTGTGTTCAGCTTAAGCGGCATGAACGAGTTCTCACCACCAAATTGCTTACCACTCGCCATTTGACGCTTTGGATACTGAATACGGAGACGACGTTGAGCCCGCTCTACATACACAATCAACATACAGAGGCCTACGAAGAGCACGATCAAGATCAAGAGAAGCACTTCAGCAATTTCCCCTGACTGATTCATACCGAAAAGCTGGAAAATCGCCTTAGGAAGCTCTGCAACGATACCTGCGAAAATGATCAATGATACGCCATTGCCCACACCACGTGCGGTAACTTGCTCACCCAACCACATCAGGAACATCGTGCCGCCAACCAATGTGATAACAGTTGAGGCTTGGAAGAAGAGGCCTGGATTCAGGACTGCGCCCTCTGTACCTTGAAGAGCCCGCGCGATACCAAAAGCTTGGAAAGCTGCGAGGAAAACGGTCAAATAACGCGTATATTGGTTGATTTGCTTACGGCCCTGCTCGCCATCTTTATCGAGCTCTTTAAGGGACGCAACAGAGCCCTTCAGAAGTGTCATGATGATCGATGCGGAAATATAAGGCATCACGTTCAAGGCAAAGATTGCCATACGCTCAACGGCACCGCCGGAGAACATGTTCAAACGGTCAAGAAGCGATCCACTGTCACCAGAAGAAAAAGCGGCCTGAAATGCATCCATGTTCATACCAGGAATAGGTACAAATGTACCAATTCGGTAGACAACCAGTATCATGAGAGTGAAGAGAAGGCGCTTTTGTAGCTCTTTCGCCTTGGACAAAACGCCAAGGTTCATGTTTGCGGCAAGCTGTTCTGAGGCTGAAGCCATTATCCGTTCCCTTTATCGGTCCGTCGCGTCGTGTGTTAGATGCGCGCAGTGCGTATCAATCCCAAATGGGGACGGGCCAAATATGTTCAAGGCCGAACCAGACATCACATCTGCGTTCGGCCTTAAGAGTATAGCTTAGAATTCGCCGAGCTTGCCTTCGTTTTTGGCCAGCAAGTAGTAGAAAGTCACACGGTTCTTCATGCGGACAGGTTTCATTTCTGCACAAACAGCTTTGACCTTTTCCATAGCAACGACTTTGTCATCGATACCCATTTTCTTTTTCATGAAGCCTTTGACGATTGTCTCGAGTTCCGTCTCGTCGGAACAAGACACATATTTCGCGTCCTTATTCTTCAAAGATGCACCAAGGTGCTTTTCAATCTTTGTGACAACAGCATTATCTGCATCAGCATCAAACTTTTGCGTCGCTTCGAGATAATCAGACACAGCATCATCAGCTTTAGCAGCCTTTTTTGCAGGTGCCTTCTTAGGCGCGGCAGCTTTCTTAGGAGCCGCTGCTTTTTTCTCAGCCTTAGGCGCTTCAACAGGAGTTGCCGCAAGTGCAGCCGCTTTCTTGTCAGCCTTAGAAACTTTATTAGACCGGTCCTGCTTCTCGCCTTTACCACGATAAACAGTATCTTCGTCCAGAACATTAACTGTCCCTTTAGCGGCCTCAACAGCCGCAATTGCGCCTTTTGTGGCACCAGATACGTGCAGTTTTACAGCTTTGGACACTTTGCCAGAGCCGATCAAACGTACGCCGTCTTTGACGCGGCGAATGACGCCAGCTTCAACGAGTGCAGCCCCATCATAATCTGTCTTGCTGTCGATCTTACCAGCTTCAAGCGCACGGTTAAGGTTAGCAATAGACAGTTCTTGATATGTCTTGGCATTTGGCGCGTTAAAGCCACGTTTCGGCAAACGCATATAGATAGGCATTTGACCGCCTTCGAAGCCATTGATCGAAACACCAGAACGGGATTTCTGACCTTTGACACCACGACCGCCAGTTTTGCCCTTGCCAGAGCCGATACCACGACCAACCCGCTTCTTGCGGTGTGTGGCGCCATCATTATCACTTAGTTCGTTCAAACGCATTGTCTTGTCTCCAAGAGGTTTCGAACAACGATCCTTAAGATGAAGGACCGTTGAAAGACTACTCTTCTACGATTTTAATCATGTGGCTGACCTTACGGATCATACCACGCACAGAGGGCGTATCTTCCAGCGTACGCTGTTTTCCGATACGGCCCAAGCCTAAACCGACAAGCGTTGCACGCTGATCTGGTTTACGGCGAGTCGCGCTGCCAGTTTGGCGCACGGTGACGGTTGTTTTCTTAGCCATTTTTAAGTCTCCGCTGAGACGGTTTCAGACGCCGCATCGAGAGCTTCAGGTGCTGATGCACCATCTTGGCGACGATTTACGATTTCAGCAACCTTCTTACCACGTTTATTGGCAATCGTACGTGGGCTTTCCATACGCTTAAGCGCATCAAAAGTCGCACGAACCATGTTGTAAGGGTTAGACGTACCGATTGATTTAGTAACAACATCCTGAACACCAAGACATTCCAAAACAGCCCGCATTGGACCACCAGCAATAACACCAGTACCTGGAGGCGCTGCACGCATCACAACCTTACCTGCGCCATGACGGCCCCGGACATCGTGATGGAACGTACGACCTTCGCGCAATGGTACGCGGATCATTGTTTTCTTAGCTTCTTCAGAGGCCTTGCGGATAGCTTCTGGCACTTCGCGGGCTTTACCCTTGCCAAAACCAACACGACCTTTTTCATCACCAACGATTACAAGCGCGGCGAAGGACATGTTACGTCCACCTTTTACAGTCTTGGCCACACGGTTGATGTGGACAAGGCGGTCTGTGAATTCGTTGTCTTCTTCATCGCGTTTGCCACGACGGTTGTCTTCTCTACGAGCCATAATACGTTCCTAGAATTTCAGACCGGCTTCGCGAGCCGCGTCGGCAAGAGCTTTCACCCGGCCGTGATAAAGATAGGGACCACGATCGAATACAACATCGCCGACTTTGGCTTTTGCTGCACGTTCTGCGACCAATTTGCCGATACGTTGAGCGGCAGCGACATCGCCGCCTTTGACTTTCTTGTCTTCCAATGTGGAAGCTGAAGCCAGAGTTGTACCGGAAACATCGTCGATGATCTGCGCGCTGATATTTTTCGAGCTGCGGAATACCGAAAGACGTGGACGGCCGTTGGCGTGTTTTTTGAGGCGGCGACGGACGCGTTGCGCGCGACGCTGCATAAGGGAGCGAGAGGATTTCATAACTATTTCTTCTTCCCTTCTTTCTGCCGGACGTATTCGCCAACATAGCGGACACCCTTACCTTTGTAAGGTTCTGGCTTACGGAAGGATCGGATTTCCGCGGCAACTTGGCCGACTTTCTGCTTATCAATACCTTCGACGGAAATTTGCGTCGGCTTTGAGGACGTAATCTTAATGCCATCTGGAGCAGGATAATTTACATCATGGGAGAAACCAAGCTGCATGGACAAATCATTGCCCTTCATTTGAGCGCGGTAACCCACACCTCTTAGCTCGAGATCCTTTTTGAAGCCGTTAGTAACGCCTTCAACCATGTTCAAAACCATTGTACGGGCCATGCCCCACATTGCTTTTGCGTTCTTGTTCTCTTCGACAGGTGAAACAGTAAATGTATCGCCATCCAACTTACCAGTTACGGCACTTGGCATTGTGAAGTTCAATTCGCCCTTGGGACCCTTGACTGTGACCACTTGGCCAGATTGTGTCAGTGTGACACCAGCTGGGATCGTGACGGGGTTCTTACCAATACGTGACATAAGTACCTCCTACGCGACCTGGCAAAGAACTTCACCGCCGACGTTGTTTTCACGTGCAGCAGCGTCGCTCATAACGCCTTTAGGGGTTGAAAGAATTGAGATGCCAAGACCGTTACGGACCTGCGGCAGTGTTTTCACAGACGAATACACACGACGGCCTGGTTTGGACACGCGCTTAATCTCACGGATAACAGCTTCGCCTTCAAAATACTTAAGTTCGATATTGAAAGCACGAAAGCCTGCGTCATCGGTTGTTTCTGCATAACCGCGTATGAAGCCCTCGTCAGCCAAAACGTCAAGGACGCGGCCACGGAGGTTTGACGCCGGTGTCATAACCGAAGACCGGTTACGCATGATGGCGTTACGAATACGGGTGAGCATATCACCGAGAGGATCGGAAAAAGACATTGTGTTTCCTCCCTACCAACTAGATTTCGTTAGACCTGGGATCAGGCCAATGGATCCAAGATCGCGAATAGCGATACGGGACATTTTCATTTTGCGATAGTAACCGCGCGGACGCCCGGAAACCTGACACCGATTACGAACGCGCGTTTCAGCTGAATTACGCGGAAGTGCCGCGAGTTTCAGTTGAGCTGCAAAACGCTCTTCAACCGGTAGATCCTTGTCGCGAGCTGTGTCCTTTAACAGGGCACGCTTTGCGGCATATTTCGCAACGAGGCGCTGGCGCTTCAAATTGCGTTCGACTGCACTGACTTTTGCCATTCAATCTTTTCCTTCTTTAAGTGCGGAGCCTCTTTCAAAAGGCCCGCTCGACTTACTGCGTTCGTTTGGCTTTCCGTTATTTACGGAAAGGGAATCCAAACGCGGCCAGTAATGCCTTAGCTTCTTCATCGGTTTTGGCGCTAGTTTGCACCACGATATCCATACCACGAACTTGGTCGACTTTATCATAGTCGATTTCAGGGAAAACGATATGCTCTTTTAGGCCCATGCCATAATTGCCATTGCCGTCAAAACTTTTACCATTCAGCCCGCGGAAGTCACGCACACGTGGCAAAGCGATGTTGACCAAACGATCCATGAATTCAAACATACGATCACGACGCAAAGTCACCTTCGCACCAATAACCATGCCATCACGGAGTTTAAAGCCCGCAATAGATTTCTTAGCAACAGTTGGAACAGGCTTCTGACCCGCGATGAGCGTGAGCTCCTCGATAGCGGCAGCGACCTTTTTCTTGTCAGCAACGCCTTCACCAAGACCCATATTCAAGACGATCTTATCGACCCCTGGAATTTGCATCGGGTTAGAGTATTTAAACTGCTCTTGCATTTTAGCCCGGATTTCGTCCTGATACAGGGCGGCCAGACGAGGTGTATACGGCTTAGCCATCGATGACTTCTCCCGACTTCTTGGCCACGCGGACCTTTTTGCCGTCTTTTAAAACTTTAAAGCCTACACGTGTCGCAACATTGTCCTTCGGATCAATGTGAGAAACATTAGAGACATGAATTGGCGCTTCAAATGACTTGATGCCGCCTTCAGGATCAGCCTGACTTGGCTTCACGTGACGCTTTACAAGGCGAACGCCTTTGACGACGACACGCTCTTCTTTTGGAAGAACCTTAAGAACTTCGCCTTTACGACCCTTGTCACCGCCCGATAGGACAACGACGTAATCGCCTTTCTTGATCTTAGCAGCCATGACTACAGGACCTCTGGTGCGAGAGAGACGATTTTCATCAGATTTTTTGTCGAATTCGACTTAGCGCGAAGCTCGCGCGGCACTGGGCCAAAAATCCGCGTACCAATCGGCTCGCCATTATTGTTGATGATGACAGCAGCATTGCCGTCAAAGCGAATAACCGAACCGTCTGGACGTTGGATGTCTTTACGGACACGAACGACAACAGCGCGACGGACGTCACCCTTTTTAACTTTACCACGCGGTTGCGCTTCTTTCACGGAAACGACGATAACGTCGCCCACGCTAGCGTAACGCCGCTTGGACCCGCCCAGCACCTTGATGCACTGGACGCGACGGGCACCGGAATTATCGGCGACGTCGAGATTTGTCTGCATTTGAATCATGCGATTCTCCTAAGCTTGGCAGTTTCGTCGACCGGGTTATTTCCCGGTGACGACTTCCCAGGTCTTCAGTTTTGATTTCGGTGGGCACTCAATAATGCGCACCTGCTCTCCGACCTTGATCGAGTTTGTCTCGTCATGGGCGTGATATTTCTTTGTCCGGCGGATCGTTTTCTTCAGCAACGGATGCAAGAAGGAACGCTCAACTTTGACAACAACAGTCTTGTCTGTCTTGTCGGAGACAACGACACCTTGAAGGATACGTTTAGGCATATCTTTATGCCTCCTTTTTCACAGCTGATTTTTTTTCAGCTTGAATTGTCTTGATGCGGGCGATGTCGCGGCGAACTTGACGCACACGAGCAGTTTTCTCTAGCTGACCAGTCGCACTTTGAAAGCGCAGATTAAACTGCTCTTTTTTCAGTGTGAGCAACTCGTCCGTGAGCTGGTCGGCGGAAAATGCGCGGATATCTTCGGCTTTCATGATCGCCTCTCCTATTCGCCCGGACGCGTGACGATTTTCGTCCGCACCGGCAATTTAGCTGCGCCAAGACGCAAAGCTTCACGAGCGACGTCATCAGTAACGCCGTCAATTTCAAACATAATCCGACCAGGCTTTACCTTAGCGGCCCAGAATTCAACAGAACCCTTACCCTTACCCATACGGACTTCGGTAGGCTTCTTTGTCACTGGAACATCAGGGAAGATACGGATCCACACACGACCGGAACGCTTCATGTGGCGCGTAATCGCACGACGTGTTGCCTCGATCTGGCGCGCAGTTACGCGCTCCGCGTCCATGGACTTAAGACCATAAGAGCCAAAAGTCAGCGCAGTGCCGCCCTTGGCCATGCCTTTAATCCGGCCCTTATGAGCCTTCCGGAATTTTGTACGTTTTGGCTGCAACATGGTTACGACCCTCTAATTAATTCGAACGCTGCGGACGACGTCCACCAGAGCGATCATTACCACGCGAGCGGTCATTGCCGCGCGAACGCTCATTGCCCTGCTCATTCATGCGTTTCTCATGGGCGTATGGATCATTTTCCATAATCTCGCCCTTGTTGATCCACACTTTGATACCAATGATACCCATCGCCGTCATCGCACGGGCGGTCCCGTAATCAATGTCAGCACGCATCGTATGAAGTGGAACCGAACCTTCGTGATACTGCTCAACACGCGCAATTTCTGCACCACCAAGACGACCACCAAGTTTAATCTTACAGCCGATCGCACCCATACGCATTGCACTTTGCAATGAACGCTTCATGGCACGACGGAAAGAGACGCGGCGCTCCAGCTGCTGAGCAATACCGTCAGCAACGAGGTAAGCATCAACTTCAGGCTTACGAACTTCGACCAAGTTAATAAAGACCTCGCCGTCAACCATGCTAGCGACCTTCTTGCGAAGAACTTCAATATCAGAGCCTTTTTTACCAATCACAACACCCGGACGCGCCGTGTAAATTGTGATGCGGCATGTTTTATGCGGGCGTTCGATAACGATGCGGGACACTGAAGCATTCTTCAGTTCACCCATCAAGAATGAGCGGATCGCCAAATCTTGATGCAACAGATCGCCATATTCGGCAGTGTTAGCATACCAACGCGATGACCAGGTCCGGTTAATACCGAGGCGCAAGCCAATTGGATTAATCTTCTGACCCATTACGCGGCCTCGCTTTTCAGGATGGCTGAGTCTTTAGCAGCCTTCTTTTTTGCTTTCTTATCAGCACGTGCAGCAATTTCAGCCTCATCAACCTCTTTGACAACAATTGTCAACTCGGAGAATGGCTTCAAAATACGCGCACCACGACCACGCGCACGAGCGCGGAAGCGTTTCATGACAAAGTTTTTGCCAACATACGCCTCAGTGATGATCAAGCTATCAATATCGAGACCATGATTGTTCTCGGCATTGGCAATTGCGCTCTCTAGCACTTTCTTGACATCACCGGAGATCCGCTTGTGCGAGAACTGCAGGTCAGCCAAAGCTGTTTCGACTTTTTTTCCGCGAATAAGTTGAGCCACCAAGTTTAGCTTCTGAGGACTAATCCGGATCATACGCAACTTTGCGCGAGCTTCCTTGTCGCCAAGGCGACGGGGTTGTTTTTGCTTTGCCATGACGATCTACTTCCGCTTGGCTTTTTTATCGGCCAAATGACCGTAATATGTCCGCGTGGGCGCAAATTCACCAAGTTTATGACCAACCATGTCCTCGTCAATCGTGACAGGGACAAATTTTTGACCATTGTGAACCTGAAAAGACAGGCCAACAAAAGATGGCATGATTGTGGAGCGACGCGACCAAGTTTTGATCGGCTTATGACGCGCTTCGTTGCGTGTCGCTTCGGCTTTCTTCAGGAGGTATCCGTCAACAAACGGACCTTTCCAGACTGAACGTGGCATGTTCCGCGCTCCCTAGCGTTTTTTCTTCGCGTGACGCGAACGAATGATGAATTTATCAGTAGCTTTATTAGAGCGCGTTTTAGCACCCTTAGTCGGCTTACCCCAAGGTGTCACTGGATGACGACCACCTGATGTACGGCCTTCGCCACCACCATGTGGATGATCAACCGGGTTCATGGCGACGCCGCGAACTTGCGGGCGCTTACCAAGCCAGCGTTTACGACCAGCCTTACCAAGATTGATGTTCATGTGATCCGGATTTGAAACCGCACCAACAGTTGCGAGACACGTCTGATGAACCATACGCATTTCGCCAGACTTTAGACGGATTTGA
>CALKXY010000030.1 GCA_938003545.1 uncultured Caulobacterales bacterium | reverse complement strand
GGCCATTAGACCAAGCAGTCGGCTCTCACTTCAAAAGTCCCGGCACCTCTTTGGCTCTCACACCAAAACGCTCAGACCCACCGTCTCTCGGTACTAGAAGGTGAGGCGCCTACCTGTCCCGTGTCCGAAAGAACTTCTGTACCGTATCATAGCTTTTGGGACCAAGGATCATTCTCTTGGATTTTGTAATAACACGTTGAAGTAAAATGATTATTATTTGACGAAAACAAGGATCATTATTTCAAACTGGAAATTTTTATCCCAACCCCATAATAAAAATCCCCCTTCAGCACATCTGCCAAAGGGGGATCGAATATAACCTGTCTCATGCGAGAGTGTTCGTTATTTTATTTCTGACAGTAGTTCTGGCGCTGTGACGAGTTGACGAACGCCATGGCTTTTCTTCTCTTTGAAAACATTGCCGCTCTCAGCCCAAGCATCGAGGGATGCAATATCTAGCTTTTGACATTGTGGACGGACGGACCATGTGACCTGTGCGGGTGAGCAGACCGACTGGTTATAGCTTGGTCCCGTTGTCGAGCCGCGGAACACAACAGGTGTCCCTGTCCCTGTTGGCAGAGATTTTGGCTGATGTTTGAAATTCAAGCGATTGCCCTGATAGGCGTAATCCATGAAGTCGGCAGCCGAACGGTCATTCACGACAAGGAAAACTTGTGTTTCAACGCGCAAGGTTGGGTTCTCACATGTGTCTGGAACACAGGCGCCGAGGCCTTCGCCCGGCGTTGTTTCGCAAGAGGTGTGAACCCAATGTACTTCGATTGTCTCGCCTGACTGAACGCCAGCGTAATCATTCCCTTCATAAGGTGCTTTTTCTGCATCCGTGAGGTCGGCTGTCCCATTGCACGCATAACCGCCAGTGTCGCTGTCATTGACAAAGACTTCAAAGCCGGGGCCTTTGTGTTCGGCATTGGTGTGCGTATGAATGTTACACAAATTCATCGCTGTGCTGGCTGGAGCCATATCGAACAGTGTCGTGTTGAGGCCTGCCACGGATGAAATATCGCGAGGTGTTTGCGGGCCCATAGTTGTGCAGAGTGGACCGTCAGATGTCATAGCGACTTTATCTGCGACGGTCTCATCTACCTGCTTTGAGGTTGGATCTGTTTCGCAGGCTGCAAGCGCCAAAGCTGCGATGCCGAGAATAAGCGTAGATTTAGAAAATGTGGTCATACTGTATGGCCTTTAATGTTGACGTTTGCGCTCCCGCTTGCGCGTCTGCGTTTATTATATACGAGAGAGAGGTATTACTAGGATTTGCATTTGTTTAGAAGGACTGGATTACGCATTCGAGCAGCATCTCACTATTATTGATATAGGAAAATACTATAAATTGCCTGCGTTACATTACATGTGCCTTATCAAGCTCAGCTTTGATGATCTCCCACGGCCAGAGCGGGAGACGCAGTAGTTTACGCGTCAGCGGACCTTGCGGGTCAGGCGGGCAATCGAGTAGAAAACTTTGAGGCATATATAATGTTAGAGATGTCTTATTTATTCCCCGAGGAGGTCACCCAAACGTTGCCCAATTTCGTCTTGTTCCATGACGCCTGAAAAACGGTGCGCGCCAGGGCCCGTTGCAAAGAGTGCCACATCTTCGCCCGCATGTGTTTCGCCGCTGAGGTTCACCGCCGTTTGCTGACGGAAGTCAGGTGACTGCACAATATTATCGGTGAGGGTATCAGAATCAGCTTCGCGTATATTTGGACCGTTTTGATAGCCCAATGTCGTGTAGGGTTTGCCATCCTGATCAAGGCTATATTCCGTTTCTGCGCCGCCGGTCTCTTGGTCGACGCCGCGTACAAGGCCTAGGATCGGATTGCCGCGAACGGGGTAGCCCGCCATGGTGAAGACATGGCTATGATCTGCGGTGACAAGGATAAGTGTATCATCGCCCGCTTTCGCAACCGCCGCCGCAACTGCCTCATCAAGCGCCTGCACATCTTTTAGCGCGCGATAAGCATTTGTACCATGATGGGCGTGATCAATTCGGCCCGCTTCAACCATCATGACATATCCATCTGGATCAGAGGCAAAACGGTCCATTGTATATGTTGTCATTTCGGCAAGGGACGGCTCCTTCGTTTCGGCGCGATCGGCTTCGAATGACATATGGCTGCGATTGAACAAGCCGAGGAGGGGTTGATCTTGCGGGGCGGCTGTCATCTGGGCCGCATCGGAGGCGATCGTACCGGGCCAAGCCGCGATTTGCGCATCGGTGAACTCTTTCCGTCCGCCGCCAAGCGCCACATCAACATCACTGCTAATGAGCTGCGCTGAAATTGAGGCGCACCCCATATCAGCTGGCAGGATGGCCAAATCCTTATCGGCCTCAATGTCACGACTGACGGAATGCGCATACATGGCGGCAGGGGTCGCATGCGTAAGACGCGCCGTTGATATGACGCCGACGCTTTTATTCGCCGCTTTGGCTTTGTCTGTCAGGGTTGCTGCGGTTTCTCCGCCGCACCCCTCCGCGAGCATATTTTTAAGGTTTTTATTTGGGCGCACATTCACGGTACCGATATTTGTTTTATATCCAGAGAGGATCGCCGTCGCCGTACCCGCAGAATCGGGAACCTGCGCATTGGTGTTATATGTCTTGATAAGGGCGAGCTGCGGGAATTTGTCAAAGCTCAGTTGGTTTTCTTCGCCCGTCTGCCCCTTTTCTTGACCAATAAAGATGCGCCCAGCCGTGATTGTAGAAATTCCCATGCCGTCGCCAATGAACACAATGATGTTTTTTGGAGTCAAATCTGATTCTGTTTTCGTCATTTCTATGCGTTGAGAATCGCTAAGTTTTGTATTTTCTGGACTATCTGCGACGCAGGCGGTCTGGGAAAAAGCTGTGGAGAGAAGCAAGAGTGTTGAGAGACGCTTCATATTCGCAAAATTAAGGGTCATTGTGGATGCCTCTGTGGAAAACTATCAGTCAAAACCTACGGGTTTATAGGGGTTTGCGTAACACAAGTGCCGTGACCTGCAAGTAAAAGCATATTTCTGCAGGTTTTGTGAAAAGACCTGTTGCGGAAAAAATTTTGTGTCGCTATAAGGCGCATCTTGTTGAGAGGCACACAGCTTCGAGACGAGAACGGGAGCCCCTCTCCTTGAGCGGGGCTTTTAATTTGGGATCAGATCGATTGGTTTGTTCTCGCTATTTGAC
>CALKXY010000029.1 GCA_938003545.1 uncultured Caulobacterales bacterium | reverse complement strand
TAAGGAATTTGACATGGGTATCACGGCTTGCCTCATTGATAGACGCTTGGGGGTGACCCGAGCTACTCAACATGACCCGTAAGGGCATTTCAGATATCGGTAGAGACAAGATGTGACTTATGGCCTTAGGGATATCCATAGGGTCACCTTTTAAATTCGGCATATCCCCTGCCGTCATTTGATCAACAAGCTTTCCGTAACCTTTGAACTTAGAAAGATCGGACCTCTCTTTTAATTCCGCACTATATTTATTTCGGTTTTCCCAGAATTGGGTCGGATATCCCCCAGGCTGGAGAATAGAAACTCTCACACCAAAGGGTTCAACCTCATATGCTAATGCTTCGGACATCGCTTCCACAGCAAATTTTGTTGGACAATATTGCCCAATCCCAGGCCATATCAACCGACCTGATTGGGAAGACATATTGATTATACGCCCAGACCCGCGTTCGCGCATCTCCGGTAGAACTGCGCGATGTAGTCTTTGATAACCAATGACATTGGTTTCAAAGGCAAGACGAGTGGCTTCCGTATCTTGGATTTCTATGGGTCCAATAATCGCAAGCCCAGCATTATTTATGAGCACATCCGGAATTTGGCCAATAATCCGTTTAGCGTCTTGAACACCCTGCTTGACGCTGTCGTCTTTCAGAACATCAAGTTCCACAATATGTAGTTTTAGCCCCTCCTTTTTAGCAATCATCTTCAATGCATTGGCCTCAGGCCGCGACATATTACGCATTGACGCTACAACTGTGGCGCCAGAGCGCGCATAGTGAAGTGCGCCTAAATAACCAAAGCCGCTTGAAGCCCCCGTTATCAATATACTCTGACCTGCTAATGTAGCGTTCGGTTGCGCGCGTAAATCTGAGGGCGTCAGGAATAAGGTGCTAAAGGCAAGTCCCGTTGCCATGGCGCTACGGCGCGTAAACTCTAAATTTTCAGGCATAACATGAACCTCTCATCTAGCTTGCTATTTGGATTTTCGCCTTAGGGCGTGGGAATGACCATGTTTACGTCAACATCATTCAATTTGACCAAACCACCATCTGGCCAAGTCACAGTGGCCGTCTGAATGGTTTTGCAAGACCCAATTCCAACATGAAGAGCTGTATCAAAGTTTTGCGAAAATGCGGCAGAGGTTGTTCCCACCTGCCTTTTATAATTTCGACCGCAAGCCTCCAGTTTAAGTGTAGCCCCGAGCGGTCCATTTCCAACTGGCGATTGACCAATATCCACTGTTACAAAATTATTTTTCGTCGCCTCGGTCATTTCATTTTTCATCAAATGCCATTTTCCACGTTCATTTGAAAATATGATGTCCATCGTCCCATTGGCATCATAATCAAAAGCCTGAGCAAAACCACCTGTCGTACCAACCTCTGGCGCTTGTATGCCGTGGTCAGAAGCTTTCATAAAACCCGTGCCGCCTTGGTTAAGATATAAAACATGCTTATTTGAAACCGCCATAGAGCCGTAACGCAGCACAGCAAGATCAAGCCAGCCATCATTATTGAAGTCAGCCGTCGTTGCACCTGTCGTTTGATCGGGCGTGTCGATGCCAAATTGCGCCGTCACGTCTTTAAACTTGTCGCCCTGATTTTCAAATAAGCGCGCAGCTAGCTCTTTTTGTGGTGTTGGCGCGGGCGCGGCATCTACATTGCGAATAGTGGCCGCCGTGCGAGAGCGGGATTGCCCCGCGATACGCCAATATCCATCGCCAATATAGCCGATATACATGCCTCCAGTCGTTTCGCCTTCGGGCCACCCCAGCGCATCTTCGACCTTAATCGTGACATCTTGGTGGCCATGAGGATCTCCCTCAAATTTCATAGGCGTTTTATCGGCCCCCAAGAACACTTGTCGGTGCGGATAGGTGCGCTGTAAATTGTCTAAAATCAAGTCGCCCTCAACTAGGATGTCATCAAAACGATAATCTTTGCGAAAGGTAATAAAAGCAAAGCGGCGCGTCTCCGCATCGTAATAGCTTTCAATATCAAATTGATGCTCGCCACGCGTGAGGAAGAGATCTTGGTCGCCGTCATTGTCAAAATCGATTTCAGTTATGCTAGTGACGTCAGATGTATTTGTTAGATTACCAAAGACCGTTTCGCTATTATCCGTAAAAGTCCCGTCAGCGTTCCCCGCGACAGCGATGATATTCGCTCCGCCGTAAAATATCACATCGGCAAATCCATCATTATTAAAATCAGTCAGACGGGGGCGATAACCCAACCACTTCGCTTGAGGTAAATTGGCGTCAAACTCAAACGCCCCTGCCCCAATATTTTGATAGAAATGGTTTGCGCCTTCTGTCTGGGCGGGCATTGGAAACCCCGTCACCAGAAGGTTCAAATTCCCCGTGCCGGCTTCTGGAATAAAGTTCGTGGCCCGCCCCCGCCCTGGTTCAAAATAATCAAAAGGCTTACCTTTGGTGAAGCTCCGGTCTGAGCGCACCTCGACCCAGAGCGGACGACGCGGATTACCGCCATCACCACCGCCTTGGGTGATAATGATATCCAAAACACCGTCTTTGTTAAAATCGGAAATCGTTGCGCCGTGAACATCGCCATTGGCAATATAGGGCCCCTCTGAGAATGTGGCGCCCTCATTCCAAAACACGCGCATACCGCGCCCATGTTCATTGACAATTAAGTCGCTCAGGCCGTCTTGGTCTAAATCACCAATAACAGGTGCGTCGAATTTGCGGCGGTTTCGATCCTCAAAAGGGATAACGTCTTTGACCTCTACAAACAGGCTTGAAGATGTATCCGGATTTTTATTGGCTGTACTCTCCGCTCCCGCACAGCCAGATATCCCAGTAAGGGGGATTACCAATGACGCTACCGACATTCGTAGAAAATTTGAATTAGTAGTTGTCATGAAACTTAGCCTCTATTTCGCGCCTGGGTTACGCTTTATGTCCTTCTCAAGCCGTGCTGCGGCCGGGTCGTCGACACGTTTTATTTTTTCCAAGAGCTTAACGCGCAACCCTTCTCTGGTCGCTGCAAGCTTCGGATCCCTGATGAGATTATTCACTTCACCTGGATCAGCTTTAAGGTCGTAAAGCTCGTCACGGGAATCGCCCGGATTAAAGACATATTTGTAATCAGGCGTACGAATGGCCCGCAGGCCAAACCACGCGCCATTATACCATTCATAAGCATAAAGGGCGCTGTCTTCATCATCACTTATTGCACTGTCGCCTTTGACCATCAGAGGCTCAAGCGTTGTGCCGTCTTCAGGGCCGTCAGGCGGCAAAGCCATCCAATCCGACAACGTCGCGGGAATATCCATCAGCGACACATGACGAGTAACAATGCGTGGCGCAATATCCGGATCGCGCACAAGCAGCGGGATGCGCATCAATTCGTCATAGGCGTAAGCCATTTTATCATAAAGCCTGTGCTCGCCTAACATACTGCCTTGGTCGCCCAAAAACACGACATGAAGATCGTCCCAAATGCCCTGCTCCTTCGCGCTATCAATTATATCGCCAACGGCTTGGTCAATCATGGCAATCGCGCCGTAATAATGGGCGCGAGCTTCTCGCCAGTCATTATCACTCAAATGATCAACATCATGCCACGGCCAAAAAGGATATTCCTGCGCCAAGGGTTTATGGATGCGGTCAGCCAAATGGTTTGACGGCACAGCGAGCTCTGCCGGGTCAAACATGCTCGCATAGGGTTCTGGGATGCGGTATGGGGGATGGGGCTGACTAAAGCTGACAACGCCAAAAAAGGGCCTGTCATCATTGGCAGCTTTTTCAAACATGACCTTTGCATTTTTCACTTTGTCATAGGTGTAACTGCTTTCATAAGTTCCAGGCAGGGTCTGATAGTAATCTAGCTTGTCGCCATTGGCTTGGCGTTTCCCAGCTTTATAGTCTTTGGTGCGCTTCAAACCACCATAAGGTGTGTAAGGGCGCACGGCAGCATTGGCGTCCGCCGCAAAGCTTTCGACAAATTCCGCCCCGCGAATTTGCGGGCCATTGGCACCCAAATGCCATTTTCCGACATAGCCAACAAAATAGCCAGAGTCAGCGGCGCGCTTGATGATGCCTCCTTCATTAGGGTCCAATTCGGTCAGCCTTGAATGCCAAAGCTCGACATTGTCATCTAGCCCTGTGCGGTGTCCCCATCGACCAGTAAAAAGCGCAGCCCGCGACGGAGAACATAGTCCCGTTGTTGTAACAGCCATATCAAACCGAGTGGATTGCGCCGCCAAGGCATCGATATTGGGCGTTGGCACAGGCCCACCGCGATAAGAGAAGCTATCAAATCGCATGTCATCAAAAAACAAAATCAGAACATTTTCTTTGCTTGTCGCTTCAACGTTAGATGCGTTTTGGGCTGCGGCTATGTCGCTCGCAGGTGCCTCACCGGTTGCAGTGCACCCCAATAGAAACACTAAACTTAAACTTGCCGCGCAGGACAGAAATTTACGCATTCTCATGTCGCTTTCTTTGAGTGTTTCGTTTTAGTCTCTAACGCTTATTGGGCGTATTGGGGGACGACCAAGTATTCCAAATCGGCACTTGCTGATCCATCATTTTGTCGCTCCACTCTTGTTGCGCCGCTTTTAATCTCTTGTGGCGTTTTTTATCATCGTCTTTCAAATTGTCGTTCTCGCCTTTGTCACCCTCAAGGTTAAAGAGCATTTCATTGCGGCCATATTTGACGTATTTGCTTGTGCCTTCAACCATGCCAACGCGCGGGTAGCTATTATCGTCCTGACTGTTTTCGCGGTATCGCCAAAACAGACGTTGATGCGGCACGGTTTTAAACGCGGGCTCATTAAGATAGGGAATGAGATTAACACCATCTAGCGGTTTATCATTGTCAATATCTGCGCCAGCCAGCTCCGCCGCTGTCGCCATAATATCAAGCGCGCTGACGACATGAGGATAATCTATCCCAGCCGGAATTTGACCGGGCCAACGAGCGGCAAATGGCACACGCACACCGCCTTCGAATAAGTCGCCCTTCCCGCCACGTAGAGGTTTATTGATGGATCCATTTTTCGCGCGCTTTAAAGGGCCGCCATTATCAGATAAGAAGAACACCAGTGTGTTGTCATCAATGCCTTGCGCTTTCAACGTATCAAGAATTTCGCCAACGCCATCATCGACTGCCGCAATCATCCCAGCATAAATTTTACGCGTGGGGTCTTCAATATCTGGAAATCTGTCTGTGTAACGGGGCGGTGCCTGCATCGGGGCATGGGGCGCATTATAAGCCAAATATAGGAAAAACAGTTCGTCCTTATTTCGCGTGACGAAATCAACAGCAGCGTCAGAGAGCAGGTCTGTTAGATAACCGCTCGTCTCAATTTGCTCGGTGCCCAGCATTAATTTTGTGTTGTATAACTGCCCGCTGCTTTTTGCATCTGCAACGGCAATGTCATTATATCGATCCGCGAAGTAATTATGTCCGCCATTAGTGAAGCCAAAAAATTCGTCAAATCCGCGTTCATGGGGATGAAAAATGGGATGGTTACCCATGTGCCATTTACCTAAAATCCCATTAGTATAGCCCTCGGGTTTTAAAACATCGGCAATGGTATTTTCAGAGAGAGGCAAACCAGCACGTGGATTCGTGGGGTCTTCGCTGGAGTTTAGATCATATCCAAAGCGAGACTGATACCGCCCTGTCAGCAAACCAGCTCGGCTTGGCCCGCATACAGGAAAAGAAACATACCCACGATCGAAACGTACGCCCTCATTTGCAATACGATCAATATGAGGCGTTGGAATATCTTTGCTGCCATTGAAACCCACATCAGCATATCCCTGATCATCGGTAAGGATAATGATAATGTTAGGTTTAGATAGGGTGGGTACCGTAATTGGGCTAACGGGTACAGGATCTGAACTTGCTACAGCTCCATCAGGGGCGAGACAACCGCCCAGCAACATAGCAGTAGATAAAACCGAAACTCCAAGCCTCATAAGATTCAATTCTATCATTCTCGTTTCCTTTATATCACCCAAAACAGAACAAGCGGGACTGGCCCGCTTGTGATGAAATTAAATTTTTGCGCTAACTTTAAAACTCGTAGCGCGCACCGATACGGAAGATACGACCTGTATTTTGCAGGAAGGTCGTCCGACCCGTAGGCGCATCACCGAGGCCAAGTTCCTCCGCAGGGATTGCATTACCAAGTGTCGCATTTGTATCACCCTCTAGCACGGAATAATCACGCCGTACTGTGTCGAGCAAATTAACGGCTTGGAAGTTCAAGCGTAAAGCCTTCGTGACCTGCCAACCGCCAGATAAGTCAAGCGAGTCATTTCCTTCGCCATATGTACGCGTACCCCCGACAAGCGGCGCAGATGAGCGCAGGAAGTCAGAGCGTGTATTATAAGCCAGACGCAACTGCTTCCCGTCTTTATCATAGTAAACTGTCGTATTTAGCGTGTGCAGTGATGTATTAGGCAAAGGCGCAGCACGGAAGGTAAAAGTATCCCCCAATGCGTTCGTAATTGTCTGCTCTTTAACTTCCGAGTCTGCATATGTGTAGTTCGCAGATACACCAAAGCCACTCCAAAACCCATCAAGATGATCGAAGGCATGCTGGAAGCCAACTTCGACACCGCGCACATAAGCACTACCCGCATTGACAGGTTGATTGAACTGGACGACCTCACATTCTCTACGTCCATCAATTAAACTCAAATCAAGAACGCGGTTTACTAAGCAATCATTCAAA
>CALKXY010000028.1 GCA_938003545.1 uncultured Caulobacterales bacterium | reverse complement strand
GCTTTCTGATATGACGGCGGGCGTGGAGCCCATTGCGCTTGAAGAATTTGAAGCCCGCATCGCAAAGGCCCAGGTCCTGATGGCGGAACAGGGGATGGACGCGCTCTACCTCCACGCCGGGACATCGCTCTATTATTTCACTGGCACGCGCTGGCACGGGTCTGAACGTATGGTCGGCGCGGTTTTATTCGCGACTGGCGGCCCGCTCTATATCGCGCCAGCTTTCGAAGAAGGTACGTTGCAGCAATTCATGACGATCAAAGGCGATGTCATCACATGGGAAGAACATGAAAACCCTTATGACATCTTCGCGGCGCGGCTCGATGGCGTGAAAACGCTCGGCATGGATGAAGCTACGCCATTTTTCGTCAGTGACGGCATCGCCAAAGCTGCGCCTGCTGTGACTCTGTCTAATGGCGCATCGGTCACGGCGAAATGCCGGATGATTAAATCACCTGCGGAAATCGCGCTGATGACCCGCGCCAAAGAAATGACGTTGGCGGTTCACAAAGCCACCGCCTCCATGCTGCATGAACATATCACCACGGCAGAGGTCGGAGACTTCCTCGACGCAGCCCACCGCAAAGTTGGCGCGGCCAAGGGCAGCTATTTCAAAATCGTTCTGTTCGGGCCGGACAGCGCCTTTCCGCATGGCGTCCGCGAGCCCAAAACATTGGCGTTCGGCGATATGGTACTGATCGACACGGGCTGTCAGCTGCATGATTATATTTCCGACATCACGCGCAGCTATGTCTTCGGTAATCCAACGGAAGAACATCGCAAAGTTTGGGACGCTGAAAAAGCCGCGCAAGCCAAAGCGTTCGAAGCGGCACAAATTGGAGTGCGTTGCGGAGATGTAGATTTAGCTGCACGCGCGGAACTCGAAGTGCATGGCTATGGCCCCGGATATAAAACACCGGGCCTGCCGCACCGCACGGGCCACGGTATCGGCCTCGACATTCACGAATGGCCTTATCTGAATTGGGGTGACGATACGATTTTAGAACCCGGCATGTGTTTCTCAAACGAACCGATGATCTGCCTCTATAAAGACAACGGCGAAGGCGAATTTGGCGTGCGTCTGGAAGACCATTTCTATATGACAGCGGACGGCCCAAAATGGTTCACTCAGCCGAGTCATTCTGTGGATGAGCCGTTTTCTGGGGTTTGAGATTTGTGGGCGGCATAAATCGCCAAGACGACAATTTTTATTAGGTTATATTATATACTTGGCCAAAAAATGTAGACCCAGAGGAAAACTAAATTTAGAAGGGTAAGGTAACTCTTACACCTATTAATAGGTGTCTTTGATAAGGACTCGAAATGTACAACTTGATTGTCCTACCCTCTAAATACAGATGGGATGGGGAATACGCGAATTTGTCAAAGGAACGTTATCTTGAGTACACTGATGAGACATTAATCGCGGCCTATTCTGAACTTGATGAAAAGACGATTGCCTATCTGAAGTCCTTACCCGCAATATTCGCCAGTGAGATGGGGGATGCATATATTGGGCAAATAACAGATATAATTGAACGGCGCGGAGAAGTTAGATTCTATTACATGATTGATGAGCAATATGAGCCTCTAAATCTGTCCGATATCACGAACAGAACCTTTGATTTTGACACACATAATTTCGAATGCTCACGGAGTCATTGGGCTCTTAAAGATGTTGATTTATATAAGGCCCTCAAAACAACAAAATTGTTGAAGGAGCGCAAAGCTCAAAATCTAGAATTAAATGTAGAGAGTGTTTCAACGGGTCAGACTGCCAAGAAAATTTCCCTGATAGAAAATTCTGAAGAGTCTGAACGAAAGAGTAAAGTTGATTGGCAAACCTTTGCGGCTATCGCAACCATTTTTGGCGTGATTATTAGTGCAATAGCATTGTTTCTTTAGCTTAAAACGCTTCTTCCTCAGGCAAGAAAATCTCACGCTTTCCGCCTGCGCCAGATGGGCCGATCATGCCTTCGCCTTCCATGCGCTCAATCAGGTCCGCTGCGCGGTTATAGCCGATGGAGAGTTTGCGTTGGATATAGCTGGTCGAGGCTTTCCGGTCCCGCGCGACAATTGCCACTGCTTGATCGAACAGTGATCCGCCCTCTGATCCGCCGCCTGCGAGTTTGGCATCACTTGGGCCTTCCTCACGTTCGGTCGTAATGTCGTCGAGATAGCTCGGCGCGCCCTGGGCTTTCATGAAGTTGGCAATGCGTTCAACTTCGCCGTCGCTGACAAATGGTCCATGCAAACGTCGCGGACGACCCGTGGCAGAGAAGAGCATGTCGCCATTGCCGAGCAGGGCTTCGCCGCCTTGTTCACCCAGGATAACGCGGCTGTCGATTTTAGAGCCAACGCGGAAACAAATGCGGGCCGGGAAGTTGGCTTTGATTGTACCCGTAATGACATCAGTCGACGGACGCTGCGTCGCCATGATGACGTGAATACCGGCGGCCCGCGCCATCTGCGCAAGGCGCTGGACGGAGCCTTCAATGTCCTTCTTGGCAACCATCATCAGGTCCGCCATCTCGTCAATGATGACGACGATATAAGGCATAGGTTCGAAGGAGAGTTCTTCCGTCTCATATTCCGGCTCGCCGGATTCTTTGTTGTAACCCGTCATGATCGTCTTGGTCATGACCTCGCCGCTGGCTTTGAACTCTGCGACTTTTTCGTTGAAGCCAGCCATGTTTCGGACATTCATCTTGGCCATTTTGCGATACCGATCTTCCATCTCTCGAACGGTCCATTTCAGGGCGACAACGGCTTTCTTCGGTTCTGTCACCACAGGCGCGAGAAGATGTGGGCAGCCGTCATAAACTGACAGCTCGAGCATTTTCGGGTCGATCATGATGAACTTACATTGCTCTGGCGTGAGCGTATACATGAGCGATAGGATCATGGCGTTGACGCCGACGGATTTACCAGACCCCGTTGTACCCGCGACGAGCAAATGGGGCATCTTCGCGAGATCGGCAACAAATGGCGTGCCGCCAATATCTTCACCAAGGATCAACGGGAGAGCCGCATCGGATTGTGTGAAGGCATCAGAGGCAAGCATATTCTGCAACCAGACCATCTCGCGTTTGCGGTTCGGCAGCTCCACACCCATCGCATTGCGGCCGGGGACAACGGCGATACGTGCGGATTGCGCGCTCATGTTACGGGCAATGTCGTCAGACAAGTTGATGATGCGCTGGGATTTCACACCGGGCGCAGGTTCAAATTCGAACAAGGTGACAACGGGACCTGGACTGACATTGCCCATATCGCCGTCGACGCCGTAATCGCCCATGACTTTGTGAAGTTGTTCCGATGCGCGGCGCAGCGCCCCTTCGTCATGATTATTAGATCGCGGGGGCGGGGCTTTGAGCAGGTCGAGACCCGGTAGCACAAATTCATCTGAATCAGAAAAATCGAAACTTGGTTGACCATTTGTCTTTGTCGCGGCCTTGCGTTTCGTCGCGCGCTTTTTGGGCTTTGCTTTGGGCGTCGGGACCACAACAACAGGCTCAGGCGCGTAAGTGACGGGTTCAGCGACATGCGCAGACGTATCAGGAATATCGCGGTAAAGCGGTTCGGATTGCATCTCTGCATCCATCGGCGCTTGATAACCGCGGCGGAAAATACGAACGAGCCACGCAGAGAACTTGTCAAACCAAACGCGGATATAGGCCCAAACGAGGGTCGCCGCATCTGCAATGTCCAATAAATCTTTCGTCACAACTCCAAGATAAAGCGCGAGCAGGTAAGCCGCGCCTGCAAAGGATAGAATTGCAATCCACAGGCTCGACAATGGAACATTAAACGCTTCCAGCCAGCCTTTGGGCGTAAGGTGCATGAGATCGCCAATCCATCCGCCCAAGCCACTCGCCATAGGCCAGCTTTGCGGGATAGGAAAAGCAGAGAGCGTCATTGTACCCAGTAGAACTGCGCCGAGACCAATACCAAACCGTTGCCATTTCATCAGGCGCGTGCGTGGGCCAACACGTCCAATGAGGCGGCGTATACCAGAGAGCAGGATTAAGCCGCCACCCATCAGACCACCCCAACCCAATGTTTGCATAACAAGGTTTGCCAGGTTTGCGCCGCCGCTGCCAAGCGGGTGACGCCCTATGCCGATGCCAGCCGTATCGCCTGTCGGATCAAAGGGGTTATAGGCCAGCACAGACAGAAGCACGACGCAGCCTAGCAACACCATCAATAGGGCCCGCACAGCGCGCCAAAACGCGTTACCTTGCTGCGCCGTGACTTCTGCCATCATGGCATGAATGTCTTCGGGCGCATATTGGTATCCGGCGTCGTAATCGGCTGTTGCGGAAGGCGGTGGCGTCATTTGGTCCTCGGGCGGGCTTGAATCTCTTACCAAGACGTAAATGCGAAGCGTGAATGCGGGGTTAAGGCGGTCTTAAATATGCAAAGGGATTTCACCCCGATATGTCGCCTTTTACTCAGGCGACAGGACGCCTATGTGAGGGATATGAAAACTGATTTTGATATTGTGATTATTGGCGCTGGATTGGTGGGCCTCACCACGGCCTTGGCTTGCGCAGAAAGTGGGGCCTCGGTTGCACTGCTGGATCGCAACACGATTTCTGTCGGCGCGGACGGGCGGGCGTCGGCTTTGTCTTCAACATCTCTGCGCCTATTCGATAATCTTGGCGTAGACTTGCGGGGGCAAACGCAATCTATCCGCGATATGCTTGTGACCGAAGGTGTACCGGATGCGCCGTGGCGATTGCACTTTCAGGGCGACGTAGACGGTGGTGATTTGGGCGCGCTTATTGAAAACACGTCCTTAAAAGCGGCTTTGGTTAATAAGGTAAAGTCTAGCGCATTGATTACGACACATGGCCCTATTGAAATCCATGATGCGGTACATGCCGCTGATGGGGTCAACGTTGAAACAGACCAAGGCACACTCACAGCGCGGTTGCTGATCGCTGCGGATGGCCGCAATTCTGTCTTGCGCCGCAAGGCTGGGATTACGGCACAGCGTTTCGATTATGATGCGGCGTCGCTTGTCACGACGATTTCGCATGATTTGCCGCATGATGGATTGGCGTGGCAACGCTTAATTTCTGGCGGGGCCTTGGCCGTGCTGCCGCTCACGGGGGATCGTAGCCAGATTGTTTGGTCGGGGAAAACAGCGGGTATCCAAGCCGCCACTGAAATGCCCGAAGATAGTTTTCTCGCCTTGTTGTCAGAAAAGATGGACGGATATTTGGGTGACATGTCACTCATCGCGCCGCGTCAAAATTATCCATTGCGGCTACAAATGGCTGATGGATTTACAGCGACGCGTTTGGCTTTGGTTGGGGATGCGGCACATGTCATTCACCCGCTCGCAGGGCAAGGGTTGAACCTCGGCCTACGTGATGCCGCGGCGATTGCCGATGGCATAAAAATGGCGAGAGCGACGGGTCAGGACGTGGGTGTTAGCAGCCTATTAGACTATGATCTGTGGCGGAATTCTGACACGCGCGCAGTTGGGTTATTAACTCATATTATCGCAGAAAGTTCACGTTTAAATATAGGCCTTATTGGTCATGCACGGCGCTTAAGTCTTGCGTTGACAAATCGATCCGATGCGATCAAATCCAATCTCGGAAAACGTGCTTCGGGGGAAGGTCACGACCTTCCTGACCTAATGCAATTCCGTTAATCACGGCGTTCATTTTACGTTCAGGGGAAGGCGTTCATTGCCCAGGCCACAAGAGATCAGTACCGAACAACTGCGCCCCGTTTCGGTATTGTAGCCCCGTTTTACGCTTTGCGTAGAACGGGGTGATTTCCTTTAAGGCTCTTGGTTTTCTAACGACCCATTCGCGACATTTAAAAATTGGGCACGATCCCCGAAATCCGAAAATAAGGATTTATCCGTTCCGGTCATAAAAATTTGTAAATCCAGATCGATCAGCTCCTCGGCCAATGCCGCGCGTCGCTCTGAATCCAAATGCGCGGCGACCTCGTCCAGTAAAAGAATCGGCGCTTTGCCTTGTAAGGCGCGGGCTTGTGCCAAGATCAACCCGATCAAAAGTGCCTTCTGCTCTCCCGTTGAACATAGACCGGCTGGCATGGCTTTGGCCGCATGCGTCACGTGCAGCTCTGTACGGTGTGGCCCGCTCAATGTGCGTCCGGCCCGTAGGTCTTGGCCACGCTGTTCGGATAAAAATGTGCGATAGTCATCGGCAATCGTTGCAAGGTCTAGGCCCTCTGCGAAGCGGTTCTCTAGGGTCCCGTCTAAGCCGATTAAGGATTGCGGAAAGACTGTTGCGCGCGCAGAGACTTCGATTTGTAGGTTTTTGACGGTCGCGGCGCGAGCTTGAGCAACCTTTGCGCCATATTTAGATAAATCTGTCTCGATGGCCTCATACCACGCGCGATCGCTTATGCCTTCGGATAAAAGTCTGTTGCGTTCTGTTCTCGCCTTTTCAAACCGTATCGCATTTGATCCATGATCTGGCGCGAAAGCGAGGGCGAAACGGTCAATAAATTTTCGCCTGTCTGACGCGGGCCCTGTGAAAAGCCGGTCTTGTGCAGGCGTGAGCCATAAGAGCGAGACTCGCCGCGCAAGTTCTGGTCCTGTTGCTTGGCGTCCATCGATTCGAAGTTGACGACGGCGGGGGTGTTCTGGAACTTGTCCAATTGAGATGCGTGTTGCCTCGTCTTGGGTTTCGGCATCAAGATGAAGCGCAGCATTTATACCCCAGGCGGGTTGTGTTTCACCATTGGCGACGCGGGCTAATGTGCCCACGGCGGCACGGCGAAGGCCGCGTCCGGGGGACAGCAGAGAAACCGCTTCGAGAAGATTGGTTTTCCCCGCACCATTGGGGCCGTAAAGCGCAACAACGCCGGGCTCAAATGCGGCGTCCAATGCGGCATAGGACCGGAAGTCGATCAGGCGCAGGGACGCAATGGACGGCACGTAGTCGGGAGGCTTAGACGCGTAGCGGCATCAGCACGAACAGCGCGTGTTCGTCTTCGCTATCCTTGACCAATGCTGGTGACGCAGGGCTTTCGAGGAAGAAAGTCGCATCGCGGCCTTCAATCTGTCCAGCGACATCGAGAAGATATTTTGCGTTAAACCCAATTTCTAGTGGCTCATCGGCGTAATCGACAGGCAGGTCTTCATTGGCGTTTCCGCTCTCTGGGTTATTCACTGTCAGTGATAGATTATGCTCGCTCAAGCTCATTTTAACGGAGCGGGATTTTTCAGCAGAGATTGTGGCTACGCGGTCAACAGCGCCTGCGAAGACTTTATTGTCGATGGTCAATTCCTTGGTGTTACCCTTTGGAATAACGCGCTCATAATCAGGGAAGGTTCCGTCGATTAGCTTGGATGTCATAATGGCATTACCTGTGCGGAAGCGAATTTTCGCTTCGCTCACGCTGACTTGGACATCGCCGTCGACGCCGTCAATTAAGCGGCGGATTTCAGCCACGGTTTTGCGCGGAATAATGACGCCGGGCATATCTTCGGCCCCCGTTGGCGCAGGCGATTCAGCCAATGCGAGACGATGACCATCCGTTGCGACAGCGCGCAATTTTCCATCATGGCCATGCACATAAATGCCGTTGAGGTAATACCGTGTCTCTTCGGTGGAGATGGCAAATTTTGTTTTGTCGATTAAGCGAGACAGCTCTTTGGCCGAAATGGCGAATTCATGGGTGAACCCATCAGCGGTCATTTTCGGGAAATCGCCCGAGGGCAGTAGAGGCAGGGTGAAGTGTGAGCGACCCGCATCGACATCCAGACGATCATCAGCATTGATTTGCAAAACAACTTGCGATCCGTCGGGCAGCTTACGTGCAATATCATAAAGCGTATGCGCAGGGGCTGTGACTTGGCCCGGTGCGGAGACATCTGCACCTGTTTCTTCGGACACTTCAATATCCAAATCAGTGGCGACCAATGTCAGTACACCGTCTTCGGCGCTCATCAGCACATTGGATAAAATCGGGATCGTGTTCCGACGTTCAACGACGTTCTGAACATGGCCAAGCGCCTTTAGAAGGGCGTTGCGTTCGATGGAGAGTCTCATGACGAACCTTGCGAGAAAAAATTACAGGCTTAACCATACCGTAACAGACGCTCATGTGAAGGCTTTTGGGTCATAAAAAACCCGCCGCGACGGAGCCGGGCGGGTCTTAAAGTGGATAATTTTGTGGAGCTTAGTTGAGGCCCGCGTCTTTGGCGCGGCGCATCATCTCATCGCGGAACATGGCGGAGAAATCAGGCGGGTCCAACAAGATTGGCGGGAAGCCGCCATTTTGCGTCATGGACGCCATGATTTGGCGCGCAAATGGGAATAGCAAACGCGGGCATTCAATCATGATCAACGGTTGGACTTCTTCGATACCAACACCTTGGAAAGCGAATAATCCCGCATATTCCAGCTCTGCGATGAAGGCGACGTCATTTTCGCGGCGACCTTCAGCTTTCAGCATTAATGTGACTTCGACTGTATCATCATCCAGCATTTGCCGTCCAATTTCGATATTCACACCGATTTGTGGCGCAGGCAAACCAGAGCGCAAGCTATTTGGTGCGCCTGGATTTTCGAAACTCTGGTCTTTGGTATATTGTGCGAGGACAGACAACATCGGGCCCTGCGGGGCAGCCTCCGGTGTTGGCGTGGCTTCGCCGTCGATGGATAATGTGTCTTTTGCGGGTGTTTCTTCACCCTTCTTTGGCTTCTTGGCCATAATGCTCTTCCTTGAAACGGGTTGCGACGCACCTTAGCTACAAACAGTGTTACTCAAGTCGTCTATTGAGCCGTATATAGGCTGGCAAACTGCAATATAAAGGTCTTCAATGTTTGACGTTATGATTTATGCCGCTTTAGCGACGATTGTTGTGGTCGTTTTTTACTCCGTTCTCGGGAAACAGACCGGTTTTGGGGGTGTGCCTGAAGAAAAATCTGATCCCGTCGATTTCGGGATGGAAGACCCGAACCGTAAAAATGAGACGGCGCCTGACCCAGAATTAGAGCGTTTAGGTCTATCGGGGATTACGCGCTTGGATCCGTCTTTCTCTATTTCGCATTTTATGACAGGGGCAACAGCCGCCTATTCCATGATCTTGGAGGCCTATGCGAGTGGCGACCGCGAATTACTTAAGGACTTGCTGACACCAGATACGTTCGGGATTTACGATGATGCCATCACAGCCCGTGAAGCCAAAGCGCAAACACAAGTCACGGATTTGGGCCGATTACGTAGAGCCTCCATAAAAGCGGCTCGCACAGAAGGCTCCATTGGTCATATTCAAGTCCTCTATGAAGCTGATCTGACCTCCGCTTTGATGGATAAAGACGGCGCGGTTGTGATGGGTGACCCGGATGTTTTGTCATCCGTGTCCGAGGTTTGGGAATTTGAGCGTGATCTCAAGGGCGATGACATGAATTGGCGTTTATCCGCCGTTGAGCCAAGCGAAGGCGATGCGCTGGAAGCTGACCCGTCTCCTGACACAACGGCCTAGCCTGACATGCGCAGGGTCTTATCTTTGAAGATGCTGTCTTGGCAGAAGCTCGGGGTTTTAATCGCGGCAGGTTTTGCGACGGCCTGCACAACGGTTCCTGATGGTCCGAGTTATCCCGACCCTGACGTTGAAAACCCAGGCGTCATTGTCATCGCAGAACCGTTGCCGACACCGCCCCCCGCGCCGCGCGTACAGACACCGCCGCCCGCCCCGAGTGAACCGCCGCCTGAACCTGTGATCGAAGCGCCTGCCCCCTCTGGGTTTTCGACCCTTCAATATTGGTCAACCCATGACCCACGCCCAGCCTTAGCCGCATTTGTGCGCGGATGCGAAACTTGGGCTGCAGCTGATCCTGCGGCGCAGCTAAACCCGAACCTTCCGCAATATGGGACATATGCAGATTGGCAAACGACCTGTCAGTCAGCGACAGTGCTCCAATCCGTTGATCCAGCTGCAGGGGACGCCCGCCAGTTTTTCGAGAGTTGGTTTACGCCTGTCACTTTGACCACGCCAGCCACGCCTGAAGGTTTGCTAACGGGATATTATGAACCAGAAGTCGACGTGCGGGTTCAGCCGACAGCTGTTTTTTCTGAACCTATTCTTGCAAAACCTACCTCCGAAGCGGCTTTGAAATTGCCACGATCACAAGTGAATGCACGGACAAGCCGCGTGATTGCATATGGGCGGCCGATCGATGTCTTCTTTTTACAAATTCAAGGATCAGGCCGTTTAAAATATAACGATGGCCGTACGCTCCGCGCCGCTTATGCGGGGAATAATGGACGACCTTATCGGTCCATCGGCGGTGTATTGATCCGCCGCGGGGAGCTCACACGTGAACAATCCTCCAAACAATCCATTGCGGATTGGATGTCGCGCAATGGCCCGGCAGCTGCGCGCGAGCTTATGAATGAGAACACGCGCTATATTTATTTCACGGAACAAGCCATCCGCCCGGGTGAAGGCCCGCAGGGCGCGATGCGCGTGCCCCTCACGGCGATGGGCGCAATTGCGATTGACCCGCGCTATCACCCTTATGGCAGTCTCTATTGGCTAGAGACGACGTTGCCGACACGGGCAGGGGATTATCGCGGCGCACCGACAGGCCTTCTTGTGGCTGCGCAGGATACAGGCAGCGCCATCAAGGGTGCATTACGAGCAGACTTGTTTTTCGGGTCGGGCGCTGAAGCTGGCGACAGGGCTGGTGTGCAAAAGCATCCCGTGCGGTGGACAGTCTTGTTGCCGCGTAGTTTAGCGGGCCCGCGCATTTCATGACCAATCGCCCTCTCAGACCGGGCGAGACAAAAATCTGGGGACATGTGGCCCGGACCGTAAGCCCACGCCGTAAGCCAAAGGGCAAAGGCAGTGCCAAGCCTTTGCCGACGCGTGAAGACTTCGGAAATATGCTCCGCCTCCCTGCGCAAGAGACACCAACTGCGAAACCCCTTCCAAAGACCTTGGACGTTAATCAAGACAAACGCGTACGGCGTGGCCGCGTCGAAATTGATACAAAAGTCGACTTGCATGATTTGACACAGATGACGGCTAAACCTGCCTTACATCGCGCCATAATTAGAGCCTCTAATCGGAACAAGAGGTGTCTCTTGGTTGTGACAGGTAAAGGTATGCGCGGTGAAGGTATTTTGCGTCGTAATTTTCCAGCTTGGGTCGCAGACCCGACCGTTCGCCCCTTGGTGGCGAGCTATGCGCCAGCCCATATTCGTCATGGGGGTTCGGGCGCGTGGTATATATTTTTGAAACGATAAACTAAAAACCGGCTCGCGTTTGGGGGGACGCGAACGGGCTCTAGGGGGCTGTTAGATATTTGGGGGTTAGACGTTAGATTTAAATATCTGCTCCGCCCCATAGTTTTGAATAGGCTTCGCAATGGATTAGGATGGATCCGAACTGTGAGAGGTCTACATTGGCGGGAATGACATAATCTTGCGTGCCTTTGTTTGACTTCAGGACGCCCAGACGTACGGCGCCTTGCGTCGCTGTTTCACCTGTAACGGCGCTAACTTTTTTCGGGGAAAGAAAGAGCTTCAAATCAGGGCCGTTTTTCGTTTTGAATTTATCATTCAGACGGAAAATCGTTTGTCCATTTTGTTGTAGAATTTGCCATTCGCCTTTGATGCCAAATGTGGCTTTCGTAAATGTACCAGCTTGTGCTTTGTCTACCATCGCAACAGTTGTGACAGGTTCCGCAGCATTCGCAGCGGTTAAGGATGTGACAGAAAATCCACCGAAAACGGCGAGCGTTGCAGCCGTTGTGACGATCATTGAACGAGACTTTTTAAAGTTAGTCATGATTATATCTTTTCTAAACTCTGTGTTTCTGACCAAGTGGCCAGGTGGTAAAATTTAGCCGCCGGGCTAAGGGAGGGAGGGAGTACCCGGCGGCCTGCAACTTTAAAACCATTACTTGACCACACGTTCAATTAACATAATATCACGGGCTAGAGAGCTACATGTGAGATTATAATTATGGCCCGCCCCCGTCAGTTTGATGAAGCAGAAGTGAAAGTCGCCTTGCGCAATGTCTTTTGGCAACATGGATATGATGGCACATCTTACGCTGACATCATCGCGGCGACGGGTCTAAATAAAGGCTCACTTTATGCGAGCTTTGGAGATAAGCGCGCGCTCTATCAACATGCTATCGCATCCTATGATCGCGAGTTTATAAGCGGCGCAGTGAAAATGATGCGTAACGAAAACCTCTCCCCAGAAGATCGCCTCAAAACTTTGTTCAAAAGCCTCATTAGTGCCGCGCAAACCCCGCAGGGACGTTGGGGCTGTCTGTTGTGTAATGCAGCGGTTGAACAATCCTCGGTCAATGAGGATGTAGAAACATCCGTCTCTGAGGCTTTGTCTCGACTGCGCAGCGCGATAAAGTTTTGCGTCAAAGACACACGCGCCGCAGAGCGCGTGGAACTCATCTGGACCGCTTATTTCGGCGGACATGTTATGGTCAAAGCTGGCTATTCCAAAGCCGTGCTGCGCGCGCATCAAAAGCAGGTTCTGAGTTTACTCACATAGCTAAGTGAGTTTGTCAGAGAATGAATTTACTCAAATCTTGGTCTTTCGCCAGTTTCCCAACGTGTTCTTGGACATAGGCCGCATCGATGACAAAAGTCTGTCCGCCTTTATCGCTGGCGATAAAACTAATGTCGTCTAGCAATCGTTCCATGACGGTATGTAATCGGCGTGCGCCGATGTTTTCTACACTCGCATTTACTTGCGCCGAGAGCTTCGCGATCTCTGCTATACCGTCTTCGGTGAAGTCCAATGTAACCTCTTCGGTTGCCATCAGCGCCGTATATTGGCGGATGAGGCTGGCTTCGGGTTCGGTCAGAATACGGACAAAGTCCGCCTCAGTTAATGCGCGAAGTTCGACACGAATAGGTAATCGACCTTGTAATTCTGGCAGTAAATCTGACGGCTTGGCAACATGGAATGCGCCGCTGGCAATAAAGAGGATATGATCTGTTTTTACGGGACCATATTTGGTCGAAACCGTTGTGCCCTCGATTAAGGGGAGCAGGTCACGCTGAACGCCTTCGCGCGATACATCGCCACCACGCGCATCTGACCGTGTTGTGATTTTATCGATTTCGTCCAAAAACACGATGCCATCTTGTTCCGCCCGCTCGACCGCTTCGCGTTTGATCGCGTCATCATCTAATAACTTATCCGACTCTTCAGATAGCAAGGGTCCATGTGCATCGCCGATACGCAGCTTTACGGTTTTCGTTTTTCCTGCTTTTCCAAACATAGAAGAAAGGTCCAACATCCCCATCGAAGACCCGGGTTGCCCAGGGATTTCAAACCCTTGAAAGGGCGAGCCTGAATCGGAGAGTTCTAATTCAACTTCTGTGTCGTCTAATTCACCGGATAATAATTTCTTGCGGAATTTTTCGCGCGTTGTGTCTGATGCGCTTGCCCCAACAAGGGCTTCGACAATACGGCTCTCTGCGGCCATTGCGGCTTGGGCTTGCACTTGTGCGCGTTTTTCTTCGCGTAATAAAGAGATTGAGGCTTCTACTAAGTCGCGGACAATCTGTTCTACGTCTCGTCCGACATACCCAACTTCCGTAAATTTTGTGGCTTCAATCTTGATAAAGGGGGCTTGTGCTAATTTAGCCAACCGTCTGGAGATTTCAGTTTTACCGACACCCGTTGGACCAATCATCAAGATGTTCTTTGGCGTAACTTCATCGCGCAAATCTTCGGATACGCGACGTCGACGCCAGCGATTACGCAGGGCAATGGCGACCGCGCGTTTGGCATCGCTTTGCGCGACGATATGGCGGTCCAGTTCGGAAACGATTTCACGGGGCGTCAGGGAAGTATCTGTCATAGAGTTTAAATGGGATGGCTGGTCAATGGGTTCAAGGTAGGAGGGAATGCGAATGATTACGATATTCCCAGTTGATGTAACTGAATCAGCACGGAACAGAGATATGATGCGTATTAAAGCTGAACCTTTGGATATATAATATGCGTGTTCTGCTTTTATCGACTCTTTTATTTGCGGGCTGCATAGCCACTCCAGTCTCTGCAGAGGACTGCTCTATGAAAATGTTGATGAATACAGCCGAAAATGTTGCGCTCTGGCGATCCGTCAATGACGGCGTTATGGGCGGGCTGTCGTCTGGTGGACCACGTTTCAACGGCGAACATATGGTTTTCGAGGGCGTGATTAACACGAAGGGTGGCGGGTTTTCGTCTATTCGCGCGCAAGTCCCTTCGGACGCATTTGTGGATATGACAGTCCTGAAGCTGCGCGTTAAAACGGCTGGTCGTATTTATAAGGTCACGCTACGAACAGATGCGCGTTATGGTCGGCGAGACATTTCGTTTCAGGCCCCTTTACCTGTTACCACACAAGGCGAGTGGGTGGATGTGATCGTACCGTTTTCGGAGTTGGTGCCTTCTGTATTTGGCCGCCCAATTGATCGTGTCGAATTTAACCCTGATATGGTAAAATCTGTAGGTATCATTCTCGCAGATGGGCAAGACGGGCCCTTCCGTTTGGACGTGGAGGCGATAGACGTTTGTCGAACCTAGGCTACGTGGCTTTGTAAGTTTTCAACATGCGCTGCAGGTTCGCTTTTGAAAGTCAGTGTGAAAATTGAGCCTTTCCCAAGTTCGGATGTCAGTTTTATATCGCCGCCCATTAATCTCGCAAGTTTTCGACTGATAGAGAGGCCAAGTCCTGTTCCGACATGTTCATGCGACGTATTTTGTCCAACCTGAGAGAAAATTTCAAAAACTTTGGCTTGCTCATGCTTTGCAATCCCGATGCCTGTATCGACAATATGAATGATCACGATGTGGGTCTGTGGGTCAAATAATGCCGCGATGGTGACACTACCAGATTGGGTAAACTTCAATGCATTACTGACTAGGTTTGCGACACATTGCACGACACGAAGAGAATCAAAACAGAGGCGGTCTGGAATGTTTGGGTCGATTATGAGTGTTAAATCTACGCCTGCTTCTTGTGCGACATAGTCTTGTGATTTTTTAAAGGCGCGCAAGACATCATCCAGTGATGCCGCTTCCAAAACGATATCAAATTGACCGCTTTCGATTTTAGAGAGGTCCAAGACATCATTTATTATCGCGCTAAGATGATGTGTGCTGCTGACCAAAATATCTGCTAAATCACATAATTCCGTTTGGTTTGTCATGCGCAGGCGTTGCTGCAATATTTGTGACGCCATTGTGACCCCTGAAAGAGGGGTTCGGATTTCGTGGGACATGTTTGCAAGAAAGTCAGTTTTGGCTTGATTGGCAGCGTCTGCTTCGATGCGGGCTTTGGCTAATTGTTCTGCTGCTCTGACGCGATCAGTCACATCCATTGTGGAAATAATATAACCGCCCTGTGGTGTTCGGTCATAGGTGCTGTTTAAGATTAAACCATCGGCCGTGGTAACCTCCATTTTACCCGAATTTTTAATTAAACCATAAATGAAATCTGTTTGCGCATCAGATACATTATCGCTCTTTTGTGGATTTAGAGCTTTCACCTGGGCCCGGAGGCTTTCTTTTAGAGGTAGGCCCGCATCAAGGCTGGCGTATAATGTTGGTAGGTAGCCCCGGATGGCTTGATTGGCAAAAGAAAGCGTTTGAAGATCTTTGTCGAAGATTGCGACTCCGCCCCTCATTTCATTTATGCCGTCGAGGAGATCCTTTGTAGAACCTTTCAACATAATGATTTTCGAAACGTCATGCGTTCTTTCCAAATAAAGCGCCCCGCTTTATTCAAAACGACATATCTCCGCAGGCTTAAGGTCTCATGAAGATTTTAAATATTACAGGGCTTTCCAAGGGGTTGGGTGCCAAATGCTGGGAAACAAGATCAATCCATCTATAAATGGGCGTTGTGATAGGTTCCATGTCTCAACGTGCTTGCCTTCATGTGGCCCGTTCGCCACAGCGTCAGTATGCATGATAACACTCCCATTCTCATTGGCATCGGACAAGCGGTAGAGCCTGTCCCGAGCGATTTATTGTCTGCCGCGTCTCATGCGGAAATGGCAGGACGTGCTGCCAAAATGGCTCTCATGGATGCAGGGCTGACTGGCGCTGTTGTGGATTGGGTCGGGTGTGTGCGGACATTTTCGGACAGTAGTCCAGCTTATGCTTGCCCTTTTGGCGGAGCAGATAAGTTTCCGCGGGCCGTTGCCTCGCGGGTTGGGGCCGATCCCAAGCAAGCGATTTACGACACGATTGGGGGGCAATCTCCGCAAACCTTGGTCGCAGAGGCTGCGCAACTTTTGATGTCGGGGGCAGCGCGCGTCGCTATGATAGCCGGCGGCGAGGCCTTGGCAAATATGCGCGCGGCGCAACGCAATGGGACTGCGCTGGATTGGTCAGAGACGCATGAGGGCGACTGGGAAGATCGCGGTTTATTTTCTGGTCCGATGATCGTGTCACAGACGGAATTGGCACACGGCCTGATGGACGCGATGAGTTATTACGGTTTTATTGAAACGGCGCGGCGTATGCGGGCGGGCCGGACCGTCGCCGAGCATCGGGCCTATATGGCGGATTTAATTGCGCCTTTGTCTGACGTGGCCACGCAAAACCCTTACTCTATGTTTTCGCAGAGTTATACGCCCTATGATATTCAAACGCAGACTCAAGAAAACCGCCCGTTGATTTCGCCATTCCTAAAAAACATGGTGGCAAAAGACGGCGTGAATCAAGGCGCAGCGGTTATCATGACAACGGTCGGAACAGCGCGAGAGATGGGCGTGTCTGAGGATAAATGGGTTTATTTGCGCGGTCATGCGCAGGCGCAAGAAAACCTCATGTTAGACCGCACAGATTTATCGCGCAGCGTTGCGATGGACCTTGTGATTGCAGGCGCCTTGGATGCAGCAGGGGTCGTGGCTTCGGACATTGACCATGCTGATATTTATTCTTGTTTCCCTTGCGTCGTTGATCAGGCCGCGACGCAATTGGACAGGAAGGCGAAACCAATGACCTTAACAGGTGGTTTGCCGTTTTTTGGTGGGCCGGGAAATAATTATACACTGCACGGGATTTGCGAAGTTGTTGCCGCCTGTCGCCATACTCCCGGATCGCTTGGATTGGCACATGGCAATGGCGGCTGGATGAGCAAGCAGGCCGTGGGTCTATATTCGAGCGTCTGGTCGGATAGAGATATTTTCGCGAATGATGAGGCAATATCAAAAGCGATACTGGCCCAAGTTTCTCCGGGCCAAACAGATTCTCCTTCAGGCCTCGCGACGCTGGAAAGCTATATTGTGCAATATAAGCGCGGCGCTCCTGTTGGGGCGGTTGTGATCGGACAGCTGGTGGATGGCACGCGTTTCTATGCCAAATTACAAGATATGGACGAGCCTAAATTTCTGGCCTTAGCTGCCGGTGAAATGGATGGTGCAGCTTTAAAGGTTGAAACAGCTATTCCTGCGAATAAGGCATGGCTGGTCTAATCTGTCTTTAAGGTCTCTAGCGTCAGATTATTATTGGTGAAGACACAGACACGATCCGCAATTCCCATCGCTTTGCGGGCTAAAATTTCTGCATCGGTCTCATATTCGTCCATCGCCAAAGCCGCCGATAGGGCATAATTTCCGCCTGACCCGATTGCGGTGATGCACGCGCCCGACGCGGCGGTATCGGGTTGAACAACATCGCCATTCCCCGTCAGGACAAATGTCTCGTGCTTATCGGCGACGATCATCATGGCTTGCAACTGACGCAAATATTTATCCATTCGCCAGTCCTTGGCAAGTTCAACACAGGCCCGCGCGAGCTGAGTCGGGTGTGCCTCTAATTTGGCTTCGAGCCGTTCAAGCAGCGCGAAAGCGTCTGCCGTCGCTCCGGCAAATCCAGTTAGAACCGTACCACCAGCCAAGGTTCGCACCTTGCGCGCGTTAGCTTTCATAACCGTGTTACCCGCACTGACTTGTCCATCGCCGACAACAATAACCTTACCATTCTTACGAACAGAAAGAATGGTCGTTCCGCGCCACTGGCTGGCATCTGCATAATCATGATGGGGGCTATAGGTCATGGATCAACACCCTTTTGTGCGCGCGTTATAGGCGGCGATTTGTTCTGGTGTGGCTTCGGGCTGGCTGGCTTTCCAGTCGGCGTAATCCATGCCGTAAACGCGGTCACGTGCAGCGGTCAGGTCGATGTCGTGGCCTTTCTCCTCGGCTTCGGCCAGCCACCATTTCGACAGGCAGTTCCGACAGAAATTTGCGAGGATCATGAGGTCGATGTTTTGGACATCACGGTTTTCATCCAAATGTTTTAGCAAGCGTCGGAAGGTTGCCGCGTCCAACGCATCTTTTTCGGTTTGAGATAAGTCACTCATAATTTTCGGGCCTCATTAACGAGAAGGATCGGTACCCCGTCACGAATAGGATAAGCGAGTTTCGCTTTTTTTGAGATTAACTCACGCGCCTCTGTGTCATGAATAAGGGGCCCGCGGGTTTTTGGGCAGACCAAAATACCCAACATTTTAGGGTCAATTTTTGCCTGTTTCGGAATCGTTTCAGTCATTGGGTGGGTTGATCTCCGCTACCATTAATTTGTCCGGCGTAAAGGTGCATTAGGCCGATGAGAAGCCGTCGGCGTTCATCCGAGGTCGCGGCCTCCAAAAGGCTTTGTTTGTCTTCTGCCTGAAACGGCGAGATCATTGCGGCTTGGTTGATCAGCAAAGGTAATGGGATTTCTTTTAACGTGTCCCAATCTACTTGCACGCCAACGGCCTTCGCGAGGGATTTCATGGCAACCGTGAGTGCTGCGCGGTCCGAGCGTCCAGATTCGGAAAGAGCTTCGGAGGTTTGCTTGGCATGATGCGTGTCGGCGTCTGCCTCAAATCCATCGAATGATATTTTAGCCTGTCGATACGGTGTGCCCGTGTCGACTTCTTCGCCGAGATGAAACCGCTTCAATCCCTTCAATACAACGAGATATCGCCCGTCTTCTGTTTCTGAGAATTGGGAGATACGTCCAAGCCCGCCAATCTTGGCAAGGTCCGATCCACTAGATTGTACCATGCCAATCAAACGCTCTCCGCGTAGAGCGTCATCGATCATATTGAGATAGCGCGGCTCGAATATATTCAGCGGTAAATCACACCCCGGAAGCAACACGGTCCCGTTCAAAGGGAACAAGGCTGTGACCGCAGGATTTGTCCGTCGGGCCAGTGATTTGTAATGGGCGCTCATAGAGACAAGGTGGGTATCAAACAGTCGTTTGTCAATTTGGTTTCTATGGTCTTTCCTGAGGTATAATGCCTCTTGACTCATAACTCTACATATATAGATAAAGTATATGACACGTGATCGCAAACCCTCAAAATCAACCTGCCTTATCTTAAATCATTTGATTGGGATGACATGCGCAAAGACATATGGGTATGAGCTGATGACTGCGACAGGCCTCAAATCGGGTACCTTATATCCGATCCTAATGCGGCTAAAAGAACGTGGGTACTTGGCCTCTGAATGGGGACCTTCTGAGACATTAGGACGACCGCCCCGTCAGAGTTATCACCTGACCAGCAAAGGCAAAGCCTATGCGAAGCGCGCCTTATTGGATCAGGAGACCTCGACGCCTAGTTTACGCGAGGTTCAAATATGAAACATTTTCCAACACTATGCCTAAGCTACGCACATCGCATCATGCCTGATCATAAGAAGGGGTGGGCGGAGGCGATGGCCGTTGAGCTCTCTTATATTGAGGCAGATAGGGCGCGTGTATCTTTTGCACTCGGGTGTTTACGTACAGCGGTGGGTGTGTCTGCCCGTACCAGAAAAGGCCTGAGCTTCATTGGGCGCGGCCTTGTCGCGTCTGCATTATTGCTTGTGACAGTGTATATGACGATTTTGGCACTCATGTGGCCGAGCCCACAGGTGGCGCAGCTTATTCTTCTACTCTGTGGATTTTACGCTGTCGCCGGGGTTTTATGCGCTGTCTCTGTGCCGGCCATGCGTCTTTACGTGGCTTTATTGGCTCTAGCGGGCAGCGGGGCTTGGGTTGTTATTAAAATCAAACATATAGAAACGCTCGATCTTCCCCATGCCTTTCTATCGGCAGTGATGATTGAGGCGGTCGGGGTAATGTGTGCACTTTTCATTGCGGCTAGTTATCTACAACTCCTACAAGATCCAGAAAGCGAGCTTTGATATATGGATCGTTTACGATTTAGCTTGGCGATGGCTGGAGGTCTTTTGGGCGCGGCGCATATTACCTTTGGCCTCTTCAACTTCAGACCTATTACTTTGGAATTTATTTGGTTTGCGGGGGCTGGCGTGGCGATGATTATGACGGCCCTGGTAAACTTAGGCGACCGCTGGGCGGATCTAACAACTCGCCTGATCAATCTAATGATGGCGAGCTATGTGTTGGGTATTTTAGCCTACGCCCCTTTACCACAAGTTTTCCTAGGCGCCGCAATATTTAGCGGGCTTCTTCTTTTGAGTTTTAGAAAACCCTTACACGTAAAGAATTGAGGACAGCTGACGGCGACCTTCGCGAGAGACTTCGGATTCGGTGCCTTCTGCTTCGAAGATTGTTAGGAGGAAGAGGCGCGCAGCCTCTCCGTCATGCATACGATTTTTACGAATTGAATAAATGAGATGATCAACGGCATCAGCGTTCCGGCCTGTACCGACAAGAGCTTTGGCCAATTCAAGCCTTGCATCTAAATCATCAGGATTAGCTGCAACCTTTGCCGCCAGCTCTGATGTTTCGTCCGCTTCGACAGGCTGTGCGCGCAGGTCGAATTGTGATTTTAATGCGATGATTTCAGGGTCCTCTAACACGGCGTCAGGCGCGTCTTGAATGAGTTGCTGCGCCTCGTCGTCATTTCCGCCATCGAGATATAAGCGGGCCAAACCTGCACGTGCGGCTGCATTTTCAACATCGAGCGCCAAGGCACCTGCAAAATCTTGTGCCGCGCCGCCTGGATCAGCCGCCGCCAAGCTGTCACGTGCGCGGGCTACAAGAACCTTCGCTTCTTCCTTTGGGTCAGTTTCGCCAGTTAAACGCGCAACAAATTCATTTAAGGCTGTGTCAGGCTGTGCGCCCATAAATCCGTCGATAGGCTGTCCGTCTTTAAATGCATAGACCGCAGGAATGGAGCGCACACCCAATTGTGAGGCGACGCCATTATGTTCTTGTGTGTTTATTTTAACGAGTTTGACTTTGCCTTCTGCCGCTTTCACTGCGCGCTCCAAGCGTGGCATGAGCTGTTTACAAGGACCACACCAGGGTGCCCAGAAGTCCACAATGACAGGGACGTCATTACTGGCTTCAATCACATCAGCCATAAAGGCTGCGTCGGAACTATCTTTGACAATATCTGTAGCTGTGTCGGTCATGTTCGATGTCTTCTCGTCTGTTTCGAGCGGTATGTGGCGGGTCATTTCATGCAATTCAAGGGCGTGTCATAAGTTCCAATGCGCAGATTTGATCACAAGGCGGTGAGGCTTCGAGTTCAAAATTTGGGGTAGGAGGCTATAGATTCAATCATTAAATCGAAAAATGCGGTTTCATCTACGTCAATCGCCCAATGCGTATCAGGCGTTTTTTCTGTCATCTGCCAATAATCGACACTTGTATGGCCGCGTGTGATGCGGCTGTCTGTCTCGACGTTAACGCACACATTTCGGAATGTGAAACTGTCAGGGCGTAATAGGTAAGCCGTCGTGCAGGCATCATGAATGGGGGTGCCTGCCGTCCCAAATTTGGCGCGGTCATATTCTGCATATGGACTACGCAGCATATTTGTGAGGATAGCTGACATGGATGTGTCGAGGGCCTCTATTTGCGCGACATGCGTGTCGCGGATGAGGGCTTTGTGGGTCACGTCGAGACCGAAGACTGTTTTTTTAACAGGGGCATCGAAGACAATAGCGGCGGCCTGCGGGTCAACATAGATATTAAATTCTGCAGAGGGTGTAATATTCCCAGCCTCGCTGCGCGCGCCGCCCATTAAAACAATCTCTGCAATTTTATCAGCAATATCAGGCGCGCGGGTAAGGGCGGTTGCGATATTCGTTAATGGTCCAGTGGGCACGAGCACAACTGAGTCTAGGTTGCGGCAAAGACGGATAATCGCATCGACGGCATGTTCGTCCTGCAGGGGGAGGCTGGGGTCATAAATCTCTATCCCGTCGAGACCTTCTACGCCGTGCACCTCTTCCGCAGTTGCCAGTGGATAGTGCAGCGGCGTTTCGCAGCCCGCAAAAACAGGCACATCTTTTGCGCCGCCATGTTTAGCGCAAAGCTCTGCAATTAATCGCGCATTACGCTGGCATTTGTTCAAGGATGTATTGCCTGCAACAACGGTGATCGCGCGTACATCCAAGCCGCTATGGGGCGAGAGGGCCATCATCAAACTAATGGCGTCATCTTGCCCGGGATCGCAGTCCAAAATCAAAGGTCGTGTTTCCATAGCGGCCTTATGCGCAGGAAAAGAATTGAGGGGAAGCACGCATTGGCCTATGTGCCGCGATTACATATTAAGACCGAGAAAAAGAAGACCCTCATGGCCGAGCCAACGCCCCATATCGAAAAAGTTTTCGTGAATTCAGCGAATCTATTGAAGGATTCATTTGAGCTGGCATTGCGTATCCATGAATCTGATTTTCGGCCGACTTTTATATTGGGGGTTTGGCGCGGCGGCACGCCCGTTGGAATCGCGGTGCAGGAAGTTCTCGAAACGTTGGATTGTCCGACCAATCATTTCGCCATTCGTACCTCTAGCTATGGCGCGCGTGTCAAAAGTTTCGATGGCGAGGAAACCTTGCCTGAAGTAGAAGTCTTGGGTCTGCAACACGTTGTAGATGTGATAAATGCCGAAGACCGTTTGCTGATCATTGACGATATTTTCGACAGCGGCCGCAGCGTTGATGCGATTATCGGTGAAGTGAATTCTCGCTGCCGTAAAAACACACCGCATGATATTCGCGTCGCGACGATCTATTATAAACCAAAGCGGAATTTGACGGACCGGAATCCGGATTTCTATGTCCATGAAACGGATGAGTGGACGGTCTTTCCGCATGAGTTACGCGGCTGTTCAGAAGAAGAATTACGTGCGCGTGGTACAATGCCGAAACGTTATTTCGATATGAACCCTAAATTTTAGAGGGTCGGGCTCAACGCCCTAATAATCTATCGACTTCGGCGCGTCTCGGGCTGGCCGTCTGCGTGCCAAGACGTGTAGTGGTCAGCGCGCCAACAGCACAAGCAAAATCCAATGCGTCTTGTTCTGATTGCCCCTCGGCCAGTGCAACGGTTAGCGCCGCTGCAAAAGCATCCCCTGCGCCCGTTGTGTCAACCACATCAACTTTGGGCGGTAGGGCCACGGCGATGACCTGACCTGCCCTGCGCAGTTCCGCGCCTTTTGCGCCTAAGGTCACCGCAATCAGTCCCGCATGGCCTGAGAGATCATAGCGCGCCGCTTCGCCTTCATTCACAATGATCAAATCTGCGCGCTGCAGGATCGCGTTCACGCCGTCGCAGACGGGCGAGGCATTGACAGCGACATAGCCTTTATACCCGTCCAAGGCCGCTTCGATGACATTGATAGGAATTTCAAACTGCGTGATTAAAACATCGCTGCAAAGTTTGGGCAGGTGTTCGGGTGTAAAAGCCGCATTCGCGCCGCTGGCCACCGCAATTTGGTTTTCTCCACCCGCCGCCACGGAAATAAACGCCAGACCTGTATGGGCGTCGACTTTTTTCACCGCGTCCAAATATACGCCTTCTGCGTCCAAATTCACGAGGGCTTGGACTGCGTAATCATCATTTCCAACCACAGCGACGATTTCCGTCTCTGCCCCTAAACGCCGCGCCGCCACCGCGACATTCGCGCCCTTGCCGCCCGGTAGGGCCGAATAAGTGCCGCCCGTAACCGTTTCGCCCGCTTTGGGCAGGACATCCAATTGCACGATAAGGTCCAGATTGACGGACCCCAGAACGGTAAGGCCATAACTCATGATGGGGACTCATTTACTGTATCAGGTGATATATCAGGGCTAAAATCAATGACCGTGGCAGGATGACCGACATCCTCTGCAAAGCGCAGCAGATCAGCGGATTTCACCCGCGTGCTGGCGGTATTGCGCATTGGATGAAACCAAACGTGGTCATAATCAAACAGGGCTTTGTCCAGAATCAGACGCACTTTCTGCTCGGTGTCATTGAGAACTGAAAAAACCGTCACAGATCCCGGCATAACGTCCAGCAAAGCCTTCAGGGCGTCAGCTTTGCCAAAGGATAACCGTTTTGTCCCAATCTGCTTATGCAGCTGGTTCAGGCGGATGTCTGTACGGCTGAGGGCGCTGATCAAGATATAGGTCCCAGCTTTGTCCTTGAGGAACAGGTTTTTCGTGTGTCCGCCGGCCAAACGCGCCTTTATATCTGCGCCTTCCTCTACGGTGAAAATGGCGCGATGCACCTCTGTGTGGTGGGCAATGCCGAGCGCATCTAGCCGCGCAAAGAGCGGCTGTTCTTGAGGGTGCTTATCTGCAGATGACGTGTTCATATCGGAGCGTTCGTCGCATATGAAAAAAACACAGGCAAGACGCTTGATTATACAATCGATTTGAGTCTATACGGCGCGCCTACCAATCGGTGGAGCCAACACGGCATCATCGTCTACGTAAATCTCGTGAGCGGGCGTAGCTCAGTGGTAGAGCATCACCTTGCCAAGGTGAGGGTCGTGAGTTCGAATCTCATCGCCCGCTCCAGATTTTCCTAAATATATCAATAACATAGTTGATACGCGCGAGCGTAGGAATTTCCTCTGTTTTCGGTTTGGAAGCAGGTTGGGCGTAAATTAGCTTGTAATATGCTCGCTTGTGGATTTGCCGAAGTTAGGTTCTTAAATATTCAGGCATAACCATAGGCGCCGTTTTACTATTTCTGCGTTTCAGTAAAAAACGTATTTGGCGTTTATGTGCGCTTCAACGTGAACAACGGATCTAACATCCATTGCATTAATGTGCGTCTGTCCGTGATGAGATCGCCCTGCAAGGTCATGCCTGATTTCAATGGCACCTCATTCCCATAGGCCAATACGGTTTGCTTATCGAGTGAGACTCTGATCCGGTAGACTGACTCTTGGAAGGCTATGGGCGCAGCGAGTTCACCTGGTCTGAAGGGGGTCGCCGAAATTTCGCTTATGACGCCCTTCTGAACGCCGAACTTTTGATAGGGAAAGGCATCAATCAAGAGATTCACGTTCTGGCCCGGCTCAAGGAACGCCGCTGTGCGTGTCGGTGCCAATAATGTTGCAATGACTTTCGAGTTTTCAGGGACGATCATCATAACGGGTGCGTTGGCTGTAACGGATTGCCCGACTTGACCTTGTAGGGCAGTAATCGTGCCAGATACAGGACTGCGGACGACATAGCTTGATGACGCCTCAAGGCTCGTTCGGCTTTCCTCTAACTGGCTGATTTGAACGCGTAATTGCGACAACTCTCTGGCTTCTAAACCGTCCATGCTACGCAGGCTAAATTTTGCCTCGGAAAGATTGCCCTCTCGTCCAATTAATTGCTGGGAGACGGCCTCTAGCGTAAGTTCCTCGCCAATATTCTGCGCGCGGACATTTTCGAATTCAAGTTCAGAAACCGTTTCGTCTTGGAGAAGCCTTTCGAATTTCTCCAAGCGACTCCGTGATAACTCAACCGATTTCGTTTGCAGCGTGCTACGGCTTGTCAGAGCTATAATTTCTCTGCCCATATTGGCGATCTGTGATCGCAGGCGTTCGCGATCTAAGGCATATCGACGTTCAATCGCGGCTTCTTGCTCTCGCAGTTCTGAGAGACGGACATCCGTGTTTTCTAGGCGGCGCTCAGCGATGAACCCGCCTTCGGTGCCGACATCAATTCGGCTTTCAAATAGAACCTGACCCTTCTCAACCGTATCTCCTTCATTCGCAAAGACTTGCGTCAAGCGCCCGCCTTGATCTGCGCGAATGACGGAAAGACCATTAGATGGATTTATATACCCCACGACAGTCTCTTTTCGAAGAAACTCCCCGCGCATGAGGAACGCCACAATGGTCATCGTCACAGCGAAAAACACAAAGGTCGTAATAAAAAACCCAACAGGCTGAACGAAAATAACTTCGCCGTGAAGTTTACGGCGTTTGTGGTCGAGGGATTCTTGTCTAAATAAGGTCATTGATCGAAAGTTTCACTCGCTCTTATTGCCTTCAACTTATCAAAATTGATCAAGCCAACAAACAATAGCACTAAACAAGAGCATTTAACCAGCAAGGGAATGAGGGTGCTATTTGGATCGGTAACCCGGTAAGGAAAAAAAGATATTATAACATTGTAAATACTATGCGAAAAAGCGACAAATAAAAGTGGTAAGTAGAGTTGATTATGAGCGTATTTAATGGACTTTGATGTAAGTATTAAATGTAATAAATATTGAGTAGCGATTATTACGACCAACGCAAAAAAAACTGGGATATCAAAATCAACACTTAAATGCTTTTTAGCATAAAAGGCTTGAGGCGCGGTTTCAGCAAATGCGTAAAGCCCTGAAATTATAAAAGGCGCTATGCTTAAAAAATATTTTTTTTGGTTTTTCAGGCAAACGTGTAAAATAATATAAGAGCATAGTACCGCCCTTATAATCTCCTCAATAAAACCTAGGACTGCGCGCTGAACTGGAGTTTTTTCCAAATTTTCGAAAGAAAAAGAGAATGCGGTGTGAAACAAAGAAGTAACTATGACAGTGGCGCAAAATACACAAACTGAAAGAAAAATAACTTTGATCTTCATGTTTACACCTGAGCGTTACTCCAGACTCCAAGTCTGGAGTAACTGATGAATTAGTAGTTACATTGATTGTGGCAGCCGGACAAATCTATATTTGGGGGGTTATTTGGATCAATATTACCGTTTCTGTAAATGTTTCGCACCCAATTCCTAAATGCTGCCCCTAAATTAATAGAGTAATTGCCGGCATCAACAGTGGGTGGCGTAGGCGGAATTGTAATATCACCGTTTACAACTGGGTCTTCAATATTAATCTCTATCCAAGGCTCATTATCTTGTTCATACCATGGAAGTTCACCACCACCGCCGCCGCCGCCGAAACTGGAACCGCCGCCTCCACTCGAGCCCCAATAATCAGAAAGCATTACAGTATTACTTGATCTTCTAACCCTCGTGGCAGTAACAACTATCTCGTCTTCTGTTCCCCCGCTAACATTTCCCATTTCCTCTAAATCTAATTCTCGTATCATGGCTGTTTCCTTTTGTTGCCAATTACGGAGCGGCCATGTTACGTGACCACGCCTTTGTGCAGGAAGGGGCGTGTGCTTCTGCGTTCAAACAAAACGCACGCCTCTTCTATTATAAGACTCCGAGATAGGTGCCTTACTTTATTGGACGCTATTTGCGCCAAATCTATTAATTGCTTCCCCAGCAACACAACGCAGATGCCTAGCTAGACTGTACCACGAAACGGTAGTCTAGTTTGTATTTGCGACTTTGTTGCGTGTTATTATCAACCCGCATTCACACATCGACACATCGCGTGTGGATTAATCTTTTCTTTTTTAAAACGCGTGACGATTGAACTGTCAAGCTGCAAAAATAAAAATGAAACTATTTTTAGTTACGAATTGACATATCGCCAATTCACTGGTTGCTAGACGATTGTACATCGTTGGGAACCGTGTAAATAATTCTGTGAAATCCAAAACATTCAAAGATATAGAGGGTGCGCAGGCGCTACACTTGTTCCGGTGGAACAAATTACCTGTGATTCTTCAGGCAGAAGCGGCGGAGTGCGGAATTGCCTGTCTGGCGATGGTTGCAGGCTATCATGGTTATCAGACGAGCCTGACAGAATTACGCCGGAAGTTTTCTGTTTCTCTCAAAGGTGTCAATCTCCGCTCGCTCTCCAAAGCGGCAGATATGCTTGGCCTGTCTGCGCGCGGTCTGCGGTGCGATATGGAGGATTTGCACAAACTTAAAACACCCTGTATTTTACATTGGGGACTCAATCATTTTGTTGTCCTGAAAAAGGCGGGGCGCCGAAAAGTTACGATACATGATCCTGCACGCGGGAAGCGCACCCTTTTACTTGCAGAAGTCTCAAATCATTTCACAGGTGTTGTGCTAGAGTTAACGCCTACACCTGATTTTCAGAAGAAAGAGGATAAGGAACGCGTTCGGATCATGGACCTTTGGTCAAAGATGACAGGGTTTATTCCGGTCATTCTTCAGATCATTGGCATTACAGTAATCCTACAAGTGTTTGCGGTACTGTCCCCGCTTGTAAACCAACTCGTTGTAGATGAGGCTATCGCCAAAGGGGATGTCGATTTCCTAAAAGTCATTATTTTGGGCTTCGCGCTGCTTCTATTTGTGCAAACCGCGATAGGTGTTTTGCGGTCCTATGTGACGATGTATTTTGGCACGTTGTTGAATTTTCAGATGCGCTCAAACATGCTGCGGCATATTCTACGGCTTGAATCGGAGTTTTTTGAGAAGCGGCACATCGGGGATATCATGTCCCGTATGGGCTCGCTGCAGCCCGTACAAAATCTTTTCACCAGCGCCTTTGTAACGGTCCTACTTGATGGGATCATGGCGGTGGCAACGGGTGTGATTATGTTTCTCTACTCGCCAATGTTGGCGGGCGTTGTTTGTGGTATTATTATTTTATCCTTTCTGTCACGTCTCGCGACATTCCCTTACGTCATCCGAGTGACCGAGGAACAAATTCAGAAAGATGCGGACCTCCAGACCGTTTCGCTGGAAACCATTCGCGGTGCGCGGGCGATTAAAATTTTTGGACGCGAACAAGAGCGTCATGCCTTCTGGCAAAATAGCTACGCCGAGAGCGTCAACGTCGGATTACGTCTTCAACGCTTTGGCATCGGGTCAGGGGCTGCGAATGGCATTGTGTTCGGCTTATTAGAGTTGGGTATTTATTATCTCGGCGCAAAACTTGTTATCGACCAAGCCCTGACCCTCGGCATGTTCTTCGCGTTCCAATCCTATCGGGGCCAATTTAGCGGACGTATTAACTCACTAATCGGTCTCTACTTCTCGTTCCGCACGGTCGGACTCCATCTCGAACGATTGGCAGATATTGTCTATGCGGACCAAGAAAAGGGTGTGGATGCGCCGCTCATGGTTGGCAAAGATCTCACGGGGGACATCCGCGTTGATAAATTGCGCTTCCGTTATGGTGATAATGAGCCTTGGGTCTTGGACGAGGTCAGCCTCGATATAAAGCCTGGCGAACGTATCGCATTGGTCGGCCCATCGGGTGGAGGCAAAACAACATTACTCAAAATTTTAATCGGCTTGCATACACCGCAAGAGGGGGAAATCCTCTATGATGGTCGTCCCCTATCAGCCACAGGGGTTCGGGCGATCCGTAATCAAATTGGGGTGGTCATGCAGGATGATCGTCTCCTGTCTGGGTCACTATATGATAATATCAGCTTTTTTGATCCAGAGATGAATGAGGCAAAAGTCGAAGCCTGCGCGCACGCGGCCTTCATTCATGAGGACATCATGAAAATGCCAATGGGCTACCAAAGCCTTATTGGTGACATGGGCTCCATTTTATCGGGCGGGCAAAAGCAGCGGGTTCTTCTCGCGCGGGCGCTTTATAATGAACCACGCGTTCTCTTCTTGGACGAAGGGACCGCCAATCTTGACCCGCAATCCGAACGAAATATTGTCGGCATATTGGCGCAAATGCCCATAACGCAAATTGTTGTAGCGCATCGTCCAGCGGCAATAGAAACCTGTAATCGTGTTTTCCATGTTGAGGGCGGCAAAGTAACAGAGATGAAGATGCCTGAGAAAATAGTTGAAGGTTAGATGATGGGCACCGCGCGGGCGGGCACGGATGTGGCGGGTGTTGTGCAATGGGAAGATTTTCACACACCATTCGGCGACAGCCTCATCGCTCCCGCTGCCAATGATAATCAATCCGACGACACAGGTCATATCCGAGACACGGGCTCGGGCCTAACCTATATGCAGGCGAGAT
>CALKXY010000027.1 GCA_938003545.1 uncultured Caulobacterales bacterium | reverse complement strand
AGATTGGATAGATGCGAGTACAGGTGACACGCCCGTCTATGTCATTCGAATTGATGGCCATATGGCGTTGGTCAATTCGGCGGCATTGAAAGCGGCCGGCATTTCCAGAAACACGCCTGACCCTGAAGGCGGTGTAATCATGCGCGATGACGCGGGGGAGCCGACAGGTATTTTAAAAGGCAATGCGCTTAATCTCATTTTGACCGTCATTCCTGCGCCGTCAAATGATGAATTAATGGAGCAATTCTCATTGGCTCAAGATCATGCACTTAGCCTTGGTCTGACCAAGGTACACGCCGTGACAGCCTATCCATCCGAAACAACTATGCTCGACATATTTCAAATGGCGAAAGACCGTGGTCTCATGAAAATTCGAGCGCAAGTATCGACACCGATTGAGACTTGGCAGGATATGAAACAGGAGGTCTTAGACGGTGGTCGTGGAGATGCATTACTAAAATGGGGCGGAATTAAAGGGTTTATAGATGGTTCTCTCGGCGCGAGGACAGCATGGATGTATGCCCCATACGAAGACGACCCTGGAAATACAGGCCTGCCGTTAAACGCCCCTGAAACACTCTCTAATTGGATGGAGGAGGCAGATAAAGCTGGTTTGGAATTATCTATTCATGCCTTGGGTGATCGCGGGATTGATACAGTCGCTTCGAAAATGAAAGAGATAGCGGGTAATGATATTCGTGATCGCCGTTATCGTATTGAACATTTCCAGCATCCAACATCTAAAGCAATCACGACCTTAGCTGAAACAGGTATTATTGCATCGATGCAGCCCTATCATGCCATTGATGATGGACGTTGGGCCGAAGACCGTATTGGCAAAGAGCGCCTTGAAACGACCTATGCCTTTCGATCTATATTAGAAGCGGGCGGAATTTTGACATTTGGGTCCGATTGGCCTGTAGCCCCGCTATCCCCGATAGAAGGGGTCTACGCAGCCGTAACACGTCAAACACTTGATGGTACTAATCCTGATGGATGGATTCCTGCGGAGAAAATATCCGTCGAGCAGGCTTTAACAGCCTATACCGTAACAAATGCATATGCTTTCAGAGAAGAAAACGTGGCAGGGAAAATCGAAGTTGGCAAGCGTGCAGATTTTGTCATTTTATCAGTTGATCCACGTAATACTGCCCCTGAGAGCATTAAGAACATTGATGTGACTAAAACGGTAATTGGTGGTGTTTTAGTGTACCAAAGACCATAATTCACTAGATTTTTAATGGCCTAGTAGCCGCCATAGTGAACATCCTGCGAACGGCTTAAAATCGCCCAATACTGTTGAAAAACTCTATCTTTGCCTCTGATCCAATAATTTCTGCTTCGCAGAGAATGATTGAGGAATTTTAGCTAGGGGATGGCTAATTTTCGAACATCGCGCTCCTGAGTGATCTCTGAGTCAACAACCGTACTTTCAGATTCAGTTTTCAACATATTACTTTGATAACGAAAAAAACAACATTCCCGATTTTGGAGTTTTTCAACAGTATTGCCCAACTTAAGACACTGAGCTAACGCCTCCTTTCAGAATTTAGCGGGCCCTTGAAACTTAATCCACGTCTTGCGAAAAATAAACGCTTGTAGTTTCAATCACTTATAAAAATATCAAGAGATGCGTCCTTGGGTACTGATTTCTGTGTCATTTATAAGATGTCTTCTCACAACGGGCGACCAAGCGTACGTTGGCTTGTTCGGTGGGGAGCGGCGCTTGTCATTGGATGATGCTGGGTAACGTCAGCAGAATTGGGTGGCCTATCGCGAGCTGATTGAGCCTAGACTGTTCTGTTCGGCCGGTTTGTGCATTTCTGTTTACACTTATCATGAGAGTATCGAAAAATGGGCAATCTTCGCCCAATTTTCGATTCTGAATTAACAGAATTGCACGAGGAAAAAGGCGTTGTCGCGTGGGGCTTTCTGACAAATTGCGTCGGGAGGGCTCGAAAACTATTCTATTTACTCGTTTCCACGAGAGCCTGACCACCCACGCGAACATCCCGTAAAACGGAACATTTTTCCAACGAAGACAAAAAAAACTAAGGCATACAGGAACTAAAACGGTTCCGAGGAGAGTGAAAGAAACAGGCTGGCGACCAAGCTCCCTCCCGTGCGTAGTAAAGCGCAGAGGGCAGGTCTTCGGCTGCGCCCCCAAACTTGCGGCTTAAATGTCACATCTTGCATCTTGGATTCACTCCAAGGGCAAGATGACAATTATGCTTGGGCGCGCGTCATGCCCCCCACTAAATGAAATGCTGGGTCACTGCATCATAGGTCTCGCTTCCCTTCCCTTTCCTCGCTATGCGGCTTTCATGACCGAAACTTGCCAAATTTACCTCCTGACACCTCCACAAATTGAGGATGTGCCTGCCTTTTGCGGGCTGTTAAAAACAACACTTGCGGCTGCACCTGTGGCCTGTCTGCAAATTCGTCTAAAGGACATTGAAGATTCAGCCATCGTTCAGGCAGGAAAAGCTATCACTGAGGTATGCCATGCGGCTGGAGTGGAAGTTATTGTCAACGACCGCCCTGATCTTGTGGCCGACATTGGCGCGGATGGCGCACATATCGGACAAGATGATATGGACTATTATTCATCCCGCGAGCTGTTGGACGGGGATGCCATTCTGGGTATCACCTGTCATAATTCAAAAGAACTGGCCTTTGCTGCTGCAAAAGCTGGAGCGGACTATGTAGCCTTTGGCGCGTTTTTTGAAACGCCAACAAAAGAGACATCCACCCGCGCAGAGTTGGAGATTTTGACATGGTGGCACGAAGCTGTCGAAATACCGAGCGTCGCGATTGGCGGCATAACGGTGGACAATGCGCAGACCGTGATCGCAGCGGGCGCGGACTTCATCGCCGTATGTTCGGGCGTTTGGTCCCATCCGGATGGGCCCGCCGCGGCAGTGTCACGCTTGTCGCAGCTTTGCTCGGAACATTCACCGCAACCCTTCCTCTAAGCGCCTACGCCTCTCCTACGCTATCCAACCCTGCGGAACCGGAAGCGAATTTTGAGGCTGCCCTCTCTGCTTTTAACAGCGGTCAATATACTGAAGCCTTACGTTTGGCCGAAACTGCCGCAAATTTAGGCAGCACCGATGCTGCCGTTATGGCGGGATATATTCTGCGATATGGCAAAGCAGGCCGCACAGATATGACCGCTGCTCGTAAGTGGTATGAAAAATCCGCCATGAAAGGTCATCCCGATGCTTTGGTCGCCCTTGGCGAAATGGGATTACGCGGGCAAGCGGGCCTGACAGAAACGGATGCGGTGTCCTATCTAACGCGCGCCTCTGATGCAGGACGAACCGATGCGATGCGCGCACTGTCTGATCTTTATCGGACAGGACAAGGCGTAGATTCAAATACGGAGGAGTCACAACGCCTGTTGAAACAAGCCGCGCAGAGTTTCGATTCAGAAGCGACAAAGCGGTTGGGCGACAGTCTGTTTGAAACAGACCCTAAGACGGCATTGAAACATTACGAAGCCGCCGCCAAAGCAGGTCACATCGAGGCGGCCTATATTGCCGGCGTTATGTATGCCGAGAATTTTGATATTCGTCCCAATAGTCAACGCTCCGCGACCCTGCTCCGCCAAGCGGCGCAAGGCGGACATCCTGCGGCGATGGCGGATTATGGTCTACTCGTTTATCAAGGTTATGGCGCAGATAAATCAGCCGAATCCGCCGCAAATTGGTTTCGTAAATCAGCCGAAGCTGGCGATGCGGAAGGGCAATTTCTCTATGCGTTCACCCTAGCCAAAGGCGAAGGCGTCACGCAGAATATGGAAGACGCTTATTATTGGGTTTTAAAATCTGGCGAGACTGGCGTTGATGAATATGACGCGGATAAACGCACATTGCGTGAAGGCTTAGAAGCCAGCGTCGATCCCGCAGCCCAAGCCCGCGTGAGAGCTAAATTATAGGCGAGTGAAATTGGGCCTAAATTGGATGAACCAATGGACCTTAACTGACGGATGGCAAGCCCGCATTGTCGGACTCTCAGCCGTGCAATTAGGCGTCTCAAACTCGGCACCTGATACGGATACCGGCGTTTGGCTCGGCAAGTCTTTTTGAGGGTTTAATTCAGGAAACTTTGTAGTTTTCCCATCGCTGGCATCGCCGCAGCCCTGAGGCGTTTAAGAATATCGATCTTGTCAGTTTCGTCTTCGCCGACATCGCTCACAAGTTTCGAGAAACCATCGAGGCGGGTCTCCCGCATCCAATTTCGAAGGGGTTTATTTTGCCCCCAAAGAGCTTGGTTCATCATATTCGCAGCGGTCATACGGACAAATGCGTCAAGGTCATCAGGTAACGGTACGACCCCCGTCAGGCTGTTCTTGGTGGCCTCACCCTCAACATGGGCTTCGACCCACGCAATCATGGAGGCAGAAAAGACGGGTTGGTACGAGCGGACAGTTTGAGGGGTAATGACGTTATCTTTGAAGACGGGTTTGATCACATTCTCTTTGATGGCACTGGCCGAGCAATCGACAAGAATATGGCCCAAAGTAGGTTCAGTTCGGCCATTTACGAAGGTGATATTATCGGCATCAATCGACGCAACGCGGCCTTTGCGGACCACGTCTTTGACACTGCGAAGTTCAATCAATTCAGCCTCGCTGATCGTAGCACCGTGGAACATCGTCGGGCGCACGGTCGGGTCAAGGCGAAGGAAGTAACCGCAGGATTCCAGACGGTCAAACATGTCGGATTTGGACGTTGCGGCCGCAATCGCCTCGAACATATTCGCTTGATTACCAATCGTATCGACAAAAAATTCTGGGAAAGGTTGCGTGTTTTTACGGTTAATCAGCCACGCATCGCGGGACTTAATCCAGCGAATATTTTTGGACGGAATACCATTTTCAAGCAACCAGAGGATTGCATCAATGCCGGTCTTCCCCCCGCCAATAATGGTGAAGCCAGACGGCGCATCTTTGACGCGCGGGAGATCATTAAGCGGCATGAATTGCACATCATCCGCAATCGAGAAGTTTGGCGTATGTGTAGATGGAACCGTTGTGTTGAGATGCGTGCAGTCGACACTCTTTTTAGCCGTCACCTGCGTTTTCAACCCGCTTAAGCTATGACGAAATGTACCTTCGCCTTCATAATTTGACAGTGGGAAGAAGCGCACACGACCAGAGGTTAGAAACCGTTGCCGCATAATAGAGTCAAAATAGGCTAGGATTTCTGCACCTGTCGCCAAATCACCAAGGCCTTTATTCAAGCCTGTTTCGTCGCGTAAGCCTTGGCTTAATTCACGGGAGTTTACGCCATAAAATGCGCTCGGTTGATGCAACGTCACGAAAGGATAAGCAGAATTCCAATGGCCGCCCGCTTTGGCGAAGCGGTCAATCATAACAATATCCGCGTCTGGCATTTCATCAAGTAATGTATCGACGAAGGCCATGCCCACCGCGCCGCTGCCAACCACGAGGTAATCTGTTTTGATCTGATCTGTCATAAGACAAAGCTATGCTGTCGGCAGAGCTTTGTCGCAAGGTGTTTTACCGAATGGCCTCGGCACAGAGTTGCAGCTTAATTGAGCGTTCTCGCAATGCGAATGCCATAATCATCATAGCGATAATCCGTAACATATCGTACACGTGCCGCCGCGCGCATTTGATAACCATGCGTCACCCAAGAGCCGCCCTTCATGATACGAAATTTGCAATCTCCGTCTTTCCGCGCGGAGCCATCACCAATCGCATTCTCATGATTTTTATTCCAGCAGTCCTCAACCCATTCATAGACATTGCCGTGCATGTCGTGAATGCCAAACGGGTTCGCAGGATATTGCCCGACGGGCTGTGTCTTACGTAAATAAGGACCTTGTTCGGACGTACCGTAAGGGGCTTTCCCATCGAAGTTTGCGTATTTTGCACTGATGTCAAATCCACGCCCGAAAGGCGCATCCGGCTGACCCGCACGGGCCACATATTCCCATTCCGATTCAGACAGGAGTCGGTAAGTTTCGCCAGTTTTACGGTTTAACCATTTCAGATATTTTTGCGTGTCATTATAGCTGATGTTAATGACGGGACGCTTGCCTTTACCCCACCCTTTATCATCAGGTGTATATCCACCGCAGCCACCGTCATTGACGCATTTTTCCCAATCATCAAAGGTGATTTCATATTTACTGACTTCGAATGCATAATTGATCCGCGTATCCCGCAGAGGGTTTTCAAATCTTGCGCGCTTTCGCTCAAAGTCAGGCGATCCGAGTTTCCCGCTACCTGGATTGATGACGACCATGTCAACACCCATCGGCGATGTACCTCGCGTCGGTGCAGACTTAACGATTGGACCTGCATTCTGCTTTGCCGCGTTTAGCTCGGCACGACGTCTATCCGCGCGTTCTTTGAGGAGTTGTTTTGGGAAGCTATCGACGACTTCGGGGGCTGCCTGTGCCGAGGCCATTAAGGGTAAAGTCATGCCTCCACATATCAAAGCTATGCTCATGGCTACGTTTGAAATTCTCATAAGTGTATCCCTCCCCCACAGTCCTAGGGTAGGCATATCCCGAGAATAGATAACAAATCTTGTGGTTTCCGCCGAGGTAGTGAAAAGCGCGTTAACGCGGATCAGGAAGGCGGCTCACATTCAAGGCTCTAGAGCCTTCGTAGCTATAATTAAGCTCTTACCTTTAATAATCATGACCAGGATTGGTGCGGGCGAGTTTGCGCATAAGACCCGGCCAGACCAGATTATCTCCCATACCTGGTACAAATGCGGCAGCACCTTGGGCATAGACTCGGTCTGCCATATCCTGAGGCTCTTCAACCAAGAGATCTTCATGGCCAACGCTTTGTGCAAATATCTGAGCTTTGCAGGCATTTTCGAGGAAATACATGCGAAGAAAGGCTGTACCGCAGCTCGGACCAAGTGTCAGCGTGCCGTGATTGCGGAGCATCAACAGGGACTTGCTACCGAGATTAGCGACGATCCGGTCGCGCTCTTCCAGCTCAAGCGCGATGCCTTCATAGTCATGATAGGCAAGATCGTTGAAGACCTGCATGGCCATTTGCGTGTAGCGGCGAAGGCCTTTTTTCTGTGCGCTCACGGCCATTCCGTAAGGCGTATGCACATGGATCACACAACTTGCATCAGCGCGCGCAAGGTGGACGGCCGAATGAATCGTAAAGCCAGCGGGATTAATGAAGTAAGGCGTATCTTGACAAATTTTTCCTTCACCATCGATTTTCACGAGGGCTGAGGCTGTCATCTCATCGAACATGACACCATAGGGATTAATGAGGAACCGATGTTCTCCATCTTCATCCGGAAGCCGCGCCGAGATATGTGTGAAAACGAGATCGGTCCAACCATGCATCGCGCAAAGGCGGTAAGTCGCTGCCAAGGTCTTACGGGTTTGCCATTCGGCCGCTGAGACTTTGCCCTCTAAACGTTCAACCTGCGTTGGGTCGGTAATATTGAATCCAGACATCTCATCTAGTGCTGAGCTGGGAGTATTATCGGTTTGCGCGTTCATTTTTATCTCCAATATTTCTCATTGATAGCTTGCACCCCGAATTTGGCAAGTTATTGCGGCCTAATGATAAATGAATGGAACTTCGGGACGACCCCTGACGGACAAGATGTTCGCGCAATTGAGATCGGCGACGCGGACGGAATACGCGCTACCGTTCTGAATTATGGCGCAACATTGCATACTCTACATTTACCCAACGGACGCAATGTCGTGCTGAACTTGGATTCAATGAACGCATATTTGTCTGATGAAGCCTATCATGGTCGTATCATCGGGCGAAATGCTAACCGGATCACAGACGCAAGTTTTGAGATTGGAACCGAAACTTTCCAACTTACAGCGAATGACGGAACGAATAACCTTCACGGTGGACCAGAAGGTTTTGAGGCGAAATTGTGGAGAGTTACGCAAGAGGATCAGGCTCTGATCTTAAGGCTTAACTCACCCGATGGGGACCAAGGGTTTCCAGGGCAAGTTGACGTCACTCTGCGCGTGACTGTGAACGATATGACGCTCAGGTTGGAAATGGAGGCGATAACAACGCGGCCCACGCCCTTAAATATGACATGGCATCCTTATTGGAACTTGTTGGGAAAAGGCCGGATTGATGGTCACAATCTGCACGTCATGGCGGCACATTTAACGGCCTTGGAAGCGCCTGTTCCCTTACCGGTTGCCAATACGCGTTTTGATTTCCAAACCGAATTACCCATTGGGAGTGTCGAAATTGATAAAAATTACGCTAAAGCAGCGAAGACAGTTCTAAGCGTCCATGACACGCGTTTAATTGTTACGAGTTCCTTGCCAGACATCCAAATCTGCACAGCAGAGCACCTCACGATCCCGCGGGCTGGGATCGCATTGGAGCCGCAGTTCCAACCCAATGATATCAAGTTCAAACAAGACTCTTTGTTGAGCCCGGGCGAAGTCTATCGTCACTGGATCGAATATGAGTTTCAATCATTATAGGCACTAAGCGCCTAAAGGACGGACGCCGCTTCGACCCAATCTAAACCTTGAGCGTCTGCGACGGCTTCGATTGTCAGCTTGCCCTCGCAAACATTCAAACCATTTAGCAAATGAGAGTCCTCACGCATCGCGTCTTTCCAACCCAAGCGCGCGATACGTTTTGCATAATATAGCGTCGCCGCGTTGAGCGCATATGTCGATGTTCGCGCAACAGCACCCGGCATATTGGCAACACAATAATGGACAACGCCATCAATAACATATGTCGGGTCAGCATGTGTTGTCGCTTTTGATGTTTCAAAGCATCCGCCTTGATCAATCGCAACATCAACTAGAACAGCGCCCTCCTTCATGGTCGGGAGCATCTCGCGAGTCACAAGTTTAGGGGCTGCAGCGCCTGGGATTAGAACCGCGCCAATAACGAGGTCAGCTTCTGTCAGCAGTTTCGCCAGCGTAGCAGGCGTTGACCGCCGAACTTGCGCGCGATTGCCAAATTCGTAAGATAATTTCTCCATGACCTTATTAGAACGTTCCAAGATCGTGACATCCGCTTGCATACCAATCGCCATCAAGGCTGCATTATACCCGACATCACCACCGCCAATGACGACAACCTTGCCTGAATTCACACCAGGAACGCCGCCCAAGAGAACACCGCGACCTCCGCCCAACTTTTGAAGGGCAGTTGCACCTACCTGGGTTGCGAGACGACCTGCGACTTGGCTCATCGGTTTCAACAATGGCAATTCACCGCTGTCATCCGTGACGGTTTCATAGGCAACACAGACAGCCCCGGACTTGATCAAGTCTGCCGTCTGCTCAGGGTCAGGTGCAAGATGAAGATATGTATAAAGAATTTGCCCAGGACGTAACATGGCCCGCTCAATCGCTTGCGGTTCTTTGACCTTCACGATCATTTCGCAGGCCGCGAAAATCTCACTCGCCGTCGCTTTAATCGTGGCTCCCGCCGCGACGTAGTCCTCATCCATCGAACCGATGCCTGCACCTGCAAGCGTTTCAACCCATACCTCATGACCATCAGCAATCATTTCCGAGACTGACTCAGGCGTTAAGCCAACACGATATTCTTGTGATTTGATTTCCTTAGGGACACCGATACGCATGATACTCTCCTCAAAGCAGCGACAGTGTTTGAATATGTCATTTCAAATGGGAAATTATGCGTTTCCGGCTTGGAATTACCAGAAATATCAGGATATTATCCGACAAAAATGGATATAAACGATAAATATCATGACTATCTCTGACATCGACCGCAAAATTCTTCACGAACTTCAAATGAATTGCCGTCAAAGCTCAGCTGTGATCGGAGAAAAAGTTGGCCTGTCCCCCTCAGCCTGCCATCGCCGAATTGGCCTATTAGAGGACCGAGGCCTGATAGAACGCTATGCTGCACGGTTGAATGGGGAGAAACTTGGTTACGCCATGACGTTTTACGTTGAGGTCACACTGGAAGGTCAAAGCGAAGCGATTTTATCAGCATTTGAAACTGCTGCCCTGGCGCGTTCCGAGGTTTTGGAATGTCACCTCATGACTGGGCAAGCGGATTACCTGATCAAAATAGCCTCGCCTGATACCGCCGACTATGAACGTATTTATCGCCGAACCATTGCCTCGTTACCGCATGTTAGCCGAATTCAGTCTAGCCTTGTGATGAAAACCATCAAACGCTGGGCGGGTTATCCGGCGCTTTGAGCTGACCCTATCCCCATAAATCATCGTTTACAGCCTATATGAGCGATATTTAATTGCCTTAATGTGACAAATATGGGCAATGCTGATGGACCGCGCGGCGAGCCTCCGCTAGAGCCACTTCACTACATTGTCAGACCAATTGACGGGAATACCGTGCCCAAACAAACGCCCAAACATTTCTGGCTAAAAACAGTCGCCCCCTTAGCGGTGTTATTGGGCATAGCCAACGCCGTGCCCGCTTATGCACAGCTCGGTAATGTGACTCGTTCAGATGCAGACCTGAAACTTGCAAAGAACAGCCCCTTCCGTGATCCTGACATCATCTATCTGGAAGCTGACACACTAACGAATGATGAAGCGACACAAATCCTAACGGCTGAGGGTAGTGTCGAGGGTAGATATCAAGACAGGACGCTTCGTGCTGAACGTGTCGTTTATGATCTGAATACAGGGAAAGTCATCGCCTCAGGGAATGTCGTCTTGGTTCAATCTGACGGCAGCTCTCAATATGCAGATAAGCTTGAGCTTTCCAACGAACTGGAAGCGGGCACAGCAACAGATTTCGTTGCACGACTTCCAAGCGGAGCGTCAACAGCAGCTCGTTTTGTCGCGCGCGGCAAAAACGGTGAAGTCGAACTTTACAATGCTTATTATACAGCCTGCAAAGTCTGTGCAGAGAAGCCTAACCCAAGCTGGCGAATAAAAGCTAGGCAAGTGACGCAAGATAAGGACTCTCGGACAGTTCAATATAGAGACGCAACGTTTGAGCTCTTCGGCCTCCCCGTTTTTTATACGCCATATTTAGCGCATCCCGACCCTAGCGCCGAGCGTGCCAGTGGTATTCTAACGCCGACGGTCGGCTTTTCGGGCGCCACAGGCGTGAGTGTTCGTGCTCCTTATTATTGGGCGATTGATGATCATACAGAAGCGACGTTCACACCGCACATCTTCTCCAAGGTTAATCCCTTATTGGAGTATCAAGTCGCGCGTCAGTTCCATACAGGCCGAATCGAGGTGGACGGTAGCTTCACATATGGCAGCATATTTGATCGGAACGGTGATGCCTTTAACGATGCGTCACAATTCACCAATACGAACGGTTTACCGCTACCGCTCGGGAAACGTTTGCGCAGTCATATTTTTGCAAAAGGTCTTTTCGCGCCGACAGATTTCTGGACCTATGGTTTTGGTCTACAATTTACCACAGATGATAATTACCTGACGCGCTATGATCTAGACGACCAACGTGAGACTCAGGGTTTATATGAAGGCGAAACACGGCGGAATACGTCCCAAGCCTTTCTCATTGGACAAGACGATAACACCTCTTTCTCGATTTCAACGGTTGGTTTTCAAGATCAACGTGACCGTATCATTGAAAATGGGGACGGCACATTCCGGGTGACACAATCAGATGATGGAGAGCTTCCTATTCTCGCGCCTCGAATAGTCTTTCAGCATTATATGAATGATCCCGTTATTGGCGGACGCGTTAAAGCCTCCAGTAATATTACTGTCCTTACGCGCGAAACGGGGTCAGATTACACGCGCGCAACAGCTGGGCTGGATTACGGTAAAACATGGATTGCGCCCGGTGGTCTTGAGGTCAAACCCTTCGGGAATATCCGCAGCGATTATTTCGACATCAAAGCCGACGAAGATGAGAACCCTGGAACAGAAGATACGGATTTCTCTCGCGTCCTCGGCCAAGCTGGCGTCGATATTCGGTATCCATTTATCAAAGTCGGGCAGACTGTTAACTGGACATTGGAACCTCGCGTTCAAGTCACGCAGAGTTTTGGTGATGCAAAGCTGGATGAATTTACACTCAGCGCAGCAGCTGGCGAAGGCATCTTTAGCGAAGACGCAGGCAATGCAGATCTAGATGCCGCCCTACTCTGGCAGTCCAATAAATCTTCTGGTTTCGATTTTTGGCAAGAGGGAACACGTGTTGATGTTGGCGGCAGCATTGCCGCAAATTGGGGCTCGCGCAGCTCCGCTGAACTCTTCGCAGGTCAATCTTTCGCCTCAGGTTCAAACGGCACAGCCATTGAAGACCTTTCCAGTGAAAATGGCGGATTTCTTTTAGGGTCGGGCCTAGAGGGCAAACAATCCGATATTGTCGGCGAAGCAAGAGTGACATTAGGAAAAACACTGAGTTCACGCACGCGCGTTCGATATAATGAAGATACGAAAAACTTCACTCGGATCGACTCAACGCTAAATCTAAGAACTAAATGGGTTCAAGCGCGCGGTCGATATTTCAAACTCAATAGCGCGAGTCGACAGTTGATTGACACGCCAGATGCCCCACCAGAAGAAATTTCAGGATCTGTCCGTGTCCGCATCAACGATAATTGGAGCACAAGCTACAGAGCGTCGCGGGATTTAGACCGGAAAGTCACGCGTGTATCTGCAATAGGCCTGCGGTATCAAGATGACTGCGCCCGTATTGAACTTATTTACACTCAAAATCGTTTCAATAATGACGCCATCCGAGATCGATCAGGTATTGGTATTAAAGTGTCATTGCTGACGCTTGGTGACTTCGGAAATTAACCCACGAAACTCTTTTCGACGACGAATTGTGCAGGTTGAGAGTTAGAGCCTTCTTCGAGGCCAAAGCCTTCAACCATCTTCGCAGTATCGTCGATCATGTCTTTTGATCCGCAAATCATAACGCGGTCCGTCTCGGGGTTGAGTGGAGCCGTGCCTGCCGCTTCGAACAACCCGCCATTTTCAAGCAATGTCGTGATACGGCCTTTTAATGGATGCTCTTCGCGAGTCAGCGATGTGATGAGTTTCAAACGCGGCGTGCCATCTTCGCGCACAACCATTTCACCCACTAATGGATCATTGATCAAATCATTCACCAGACGCGTGGAATATTCCAGCTCTCCAGCCTCGCGGCATGTGTGCGTGACAATAACTTCGTCATATCGCTCATAGGTTTCAGGGTCTCGGATCAATGAGGCGAAAGGTGCAAATCCTGTCCCCGTTGAAAACATCCATAGACGTTTACCAGGTAACAACGCATCCAGAACAAGTGTGCCGACAGGTTTACGGCCCAACAGAACTGTGTCGCAAGCTTCAATTTTTTGCAGACGCGACGTCAACGGACCATCTTCGACCTTGATCGAGTAAAACTCCAATTTATCATCCCAGGCCGGAGACGCGATTGAGTAAGCCCGCATAACAGGACGCTTCTGATCTTCCGTCTTGGGAAGGCCAATCATGATAAACTCACCTGTGCGAAATCGGAATGACGCAGGGCGCGAGATTGAAAAAGCAAAAAGGCGGTCGGTAAAGTGCTCAACCGAGAGTACTTTTTCCTCTGTAGGGGCATTAGACATGGCAATAGATTCCGACTTAAAATAGGTAACGCGCGCCCAATAGACTCGGCGGCGTCTCGTTTCAATATCCTATATAGTGAACTAATCGTTCTTTATAAAGAACACACGCAAATTTGATGCATTTGAGACGGAACAAGTTGAACCTATGCACACACAGACTAAACATACGGCAATGTCAGAGCTGAACTTAAAATCCAATTTCCCTATAGCGACTAGCACAAACTGGCGTGAAATGGTGGAATCGGGCCTGCGCGGCGCTACATTCGATAGCCTGTTACGTAGAACAGAAGACGGTCTGCTACGTGGGCCGCTTATGACCGAAAATGATCTTCCCGAAAATTTAGCACGATTAGGCCGAATAGACCTTCCGAAATCAGAGACGCGCCCATGGCATATCGCAGCGCCCGTAAGAGGCCAGAACCTAGATCATGCAAACGCACAATTATTAGAGAATTTGAAAGGTGGAGCCAGTGCTGTAAGGGTTGAAAACGGACAGGATATAAAAACCCGAAATGACCTAAAACGACTGCTTGAGGGCGTCTTTACCGATCTTGTTCCAATACACTTCGCACCAAATACAAATAATGCTGCGAGCTTAGATATGGCTTTATCGATTCCTTCGCTGTCGACGGCCACAATTTGGGCAGGCTTAAATCCAATCAACGATAAAGCGAAAATTGATTCACACGTAAATCATGCCCCGATTGAGTGGAAGTTAATGGCACTCTCCGCAATCAAGACGCATGAAAGCGGCGGCACAGATGTGCAAGAACTCGCGAGTTTGGCCGCGCATTTAGCCGAGGCTATGCGAACCTTCGGGCCTGATATCGTTTGCAAACATATCGTCATCGAACTCGCCGCAGATCGCGACACGCATCTGACTATCGCGAAAACGCGTGCCGCGCGTCAAATCACGCGGCGGATTGCGGATGCTTTTGGCTCCGACGGAACCTGCATTCCAATCTGCGCTGTCACCTCTCTGCGCATGATGCAAAGCGAAGACGCATGGACAAACCTCTTGCGAGTCATGAGCGCGGGTTTTGGTGCTGTCATTGGCGGGGCCGATGTGATCACAACCCGGCCATTTACAGACAGCTTAGGTGAAGCCACACCTTTTGCCCATCGAATTGCACGCAATATGCAACTGATGATGATGGAGGAAAGCCACCTTGGCCAAGTCTCTGATCCTGGACATGGGAGTTATTGGCATGAACATATGACTGACGCATTGGCGCAAGCCGCATGGCGCAGTTTTCAAATCATTGAACAAAAGGGCGGCATCACAACCTATCTCAAAAGCGGTGAATTTAACACGGCTCTCAGAGCCGCAAAAGCCGCCCGTCAGGCAAGAGCGGAACCTATTCTCGGCTTAGACCTACATCCTGCAGATGACGTAAAAACACCTGAGGTCCGCACGTGACCTATCCTGACTTCACAAAACTCAGCCTTGGAACCCCGCTGGGAGCCGCGAGCACTGGCGAGGCTTGGACATCTCCCGAAGGCATTGATATCCGTCCAAGCTATGGCCCAAGCGATTTAGAAAATTTGCCATTTACGGATACACAGCCGGGCTTTGCCCCCTACCTACGCGGTCCCTACCCGACCATGTATGTGCAACGGCCATGGACGATCCGCCAATATGCTGGCTTTTCGACCGCTGAAGATTCCAATGCATTTTACCGCCGCAATTTAGCCGCCGGACAAAAAGGCCTCTCTGTCGCGTTTGATCTAGCGACGCACCGCGGATATGACAGTGATCATCCACGCGTCCCTGGTGATGTTGGTATGGCCGGTGTCGCCATTGATAGTATTTACGACATGCGTGTGTTGTTCGACAAAATCCCACTCGATAAAATGTCAGTTTCCATGACCATGAACGGTGCTGTTTTACCTGTTCTGGCGTTGTATATTGCGTCAGCCGAAGAACAGGGCGTCGCGCAGGAACAACTGGCAGGCACCATCCAGAACGACATCCTGAAAGAGTTCATGGTACGCAACACTTACATTTATCCGCCTAAACCGAGCATGCGGATTATCTCTGACATCTTCGCACATACCAGCCAGCATATGCCGAAGTTCAACTCCATCTCGATTTCTGGCTACCACATGCAAGAAGCTGGCGCGTCGGCAGATATTGAGCTTGGCTACACTTTGGCTGATGGATTGGAATATGTTCGCACGGGTATTGCGGCCGGAATGGATATTGACCGTTTTGCGCCGCGTCTGTCTTTCTTTTGGGCCGTCGGCATGAATTATTTCATGGAAGTCGCAAAGCTACGCGCTGCGCGACTTCTCTGGGCGCAACTCATCGGCGAATTTAACCCGCAAAACCCAAAGTCCAACATGCTCCGCACACATTGCCAAACATCGGGATGGTCGCTGACCGCACAGGATGTTTTTAATAATGTCGGGCGCACCCATATCGAAGCCATGGGCGCCGTTGATGGTGGCACGCAATCGCTTCATACAAACTCGCTAGATGAGGCGCTTGCGCTACCGACGGATTTTTCCGCACGGATTGCCCGAAACACGCAAATATTTCTGCAAACGGAGGGCAAACACACAGCGCAAATCGACCCTTGGGCCGGCAGCTATTATGTTGAACGTTTGACACATGATCTCGCAGCGCGCGCCCTCGTCCATATCCGCGAAGTTGAAAAATTTGACGGAATGGCAGCTGCAATCGAAGCAGGTATTCCAAAACTTCGGATAGAAGAATCTGCGGCTCGCATTCAAGCCCGCATCGACAGCGGCGCGCAGACCGTTGTCGGCGTGAACAAATATTTGTCTAACGAAAAAGACGACATTCCAATTATGAAAGTTGATAACGCGGCTGTCCGCCAAGGCCAGATTGCGCGCCTTAATCAACTCCGCGCAGATAGAGATACACAAGCCACAATGGACGCGCTGGATGCACTCACTAAATCTGCGGATACAGGCCTCGGCAATCTCCTTGAACTCGCCGTCGATGCCGCGCGCAAAAAAGCAACGGTTGGCGAAATCTCCGATGCACTCGAGAAAGTTTACGGACGTTTCACTGCCAAACCAACAGGCGTTCGCGGTGTCTATTCCGGCGCATTTGATGAAAGTAATCCCAGTTTCAAAGCCGCAAAGTCCCGCATTGACGCCTTCGCAGAGTTAGAGGGGCGTAAGCCCAAGTTGCTAATCGCAAAAATGGGCCAAGACGGACATGATCGCGGGCAGAAAGTCGTTGCAACGGCCTTCTCCGATATTGGATTTGACGTTGTCATCGGCCCTCTTTTTCAAACACCAGAAGAGGCTGCAGGTCTCGGCATCACATCCGACGTGGACGTCATTGCAGCTAGCTCACTCGCTGCGGGACATCTCGCTTTGGTGCCTGCGCTCCGAGATGCACTGAAGGATAAAGGGCGCGAAGATATCTTGATTGTTGTCGGCGGCGTTATTCCTCCAGAAGATGTTGAAACATTGAAAGAAATGGGCGCAAAGGCGGTCTTTCCCCCTGGCACAAACATCCCCGATGCGGTCCTAGAGGTTCTCGACGTTATAAATATGAAATTAAGTCAAGGCGCGCAAAAGTGATCAAACGCGGACCCGTTCATCTAATCGGCCGAACAGCAGAATTTGCTGCGGCTGTTGGTCGTGGATTGAACGCGATTAGACCTAAGCGCCGCTTTGGCCCTGCTGAAATAGACCCTTATTTTGGCTACACGACTAAAGACGAGATCATTTTACGTGGGCGTGTTATAAGTCGCCGCCCTGATCGCGCCAAAAAACTTCGAGAGGCTAGCCCCACACTTTGGGCGAATTTCAAAGCTATGGCAGCCCTTTTTGATACCCGAGAATTAGCGAATATCCCTATTCTCTGTGAAGGTCAGGAAACCTCCAGTGATGAAGAAGGCTATTTCAATTTAACGCTTCCTCGCCCCGAAGAGGAAAATGGATGGGTCTCATTCTCATGTTATTTCAATGAGCAGGACGACCCCGTCAAACTGGCAGCCCTTCTACCGTCTCCCGATGCAGAATATGGCATTATTTCTGACATTGACGATACGTTGATCAAAACAGAAGCTTGGAACCTGATCCGAAACCTTTGGAATTCAATGACAGGAAATGCGCAAACCCGTTTGGTCTTTGAAGATGCAGTAACTTTGATCAAAACACTGCATGACGGTGTAAATCCTGTTTTTTACGTCAGCTCCTCTCCGTGGAATTTACATGCGTTTCTTGATGAAATTTTCGAACGTGCTGGATTAATTCGCGGCCCAAAATTTCTTCGTGATTTAGGGCTATCTAAGAAAAACCTCGTGAAGAGAGGCCATAATACGCGCAAGACACGGTCTATTGATACGATCCTTGCCGCTAACCCTGATCTGCCTTTCGTCCTAATTGGCGACACAGGGCAACATGACGCGCATGTATATCACGATACGATTAAGCGCCATCCAGAGCGCATACGGCAAGTTATTCTACGTGCACCTAGCGCCTCTATAGATAAATCAGATCAGCTTTGGATTGACCGCATCATGGCAACAGGCACGCCGATTTATGTCGGCGAAACCTATCATGCTCTGCTCAAATCTTAGTTAGCCTGGCATGCCGTCAAAGGCGGGAATATCGGGATCGAGATGCGTACAGGACATTTTCGATTTAGCGAAAACATTGAATTGAGGCTTCACCTCTTCATGCTCGTTAAGTGTGCCCGCCCGAATACCAAGGGAGTCAGGGCGCGCTTGGTTCGCCGTGAACAATTGTGATCCGCATTTCGGACAAAAATGCTTAGTTAGCGTATTCCCACTATCCACAACATGATCAAATGTCTTCACCTCACCCGACACCGTAATGTCATCGCGTTTCATGAAGACAAGCGTGGCAAAAGCAGAACCACTGGATTGGCGGCAATCCGTACAATGGCAATTGCCTTGCATCGCAATGTCCCCATTCGCGACATAGGCCACATCGCCGCATAAACATCGTCCGGTCAATTTAGTCATCATTTTCCCTTTCAGTCTATAGCCACTAAATAAACGGAAACGCCTGCGAAAGCGAATTGATATTCAAACGAAGGGTTTAGCGCGAAACAGAGTCACTGGCATTCACCAGATCAAAGAACTCTGCACGGGTCTCCGCTTTTAAAAATTGTCCGTCCAGAGCTGATGAAATCATACGATGCGGGGTCCGAATACCGCGCATTGTCATACAAAGATGCTCACCTTTCGCCATAACAGCGACGTTTTTTGTACCCAGAATCGATTTCAGGTCATCTGAAATATCTGCCACCAATTTCTCCTGTAGCGACAAAGCATGTGCATTTTTATGCGCAATTCGAGCAAATTTAGATAAACCAAGCACCTTATCATCAGCAATATAAGCCACAGAAACATCACACCAGAACGGCAACATGTGATGTTCGCACATGGACCAAACCCGCATCCCCGTGACAGCCACCATTTGATTGTGCCGGATGGATTCGAATGTCGTGTCCAATTTTCCGGGATCATATTCGATAAAGTCGCGCCAGAAATTTGCAATACGGCGAGGCGTTTCCACGAGGCCTTCGCGATCAGGGTTTTCGCCCAGCGCGATCAACATCTCGCGCACGAGTTCTTTCATCCGCGCGTGGTCTACTTTTTTAGGCTTGAGATGCTGGATCGGCATATATCGTTATCCTCAGAAGGCGGAGCCTGAACAGGTCAGGAAAAATTTAGTCTCTTAGTTTGATACCGATTGTAATTGCGCACGGATAGTCTCTACACGCTTACGATTAACGCCGCGGTCAGAATAGCCAACACGGCTACTCGAGCGGATTTGACACACCTCTGCATCGCGGCGAACCTCAACATCATCGACGAATTTAAAAATTCGACTCATATAGGTTGCCGTTAAATAGTCATCAGACCGCGATGTAATTGTACCGCCCGTGGCTTCGATCGCATCTGCAACTTGGGAGAAGCTAGCCTGCAGCGGATCAACCGCGCGTTCTGGCTGTGTACCCACTTCTGAACAAACGGCATTTGGCTTATTGCCTGGCTCTTGCAATCGCCCCTCCATGAGGCCCGCCGCTTCACCTTTTTGGCTAAGCAACCCAAGCAATATAAACACGGCGACCAGAGCCACGATTATGTAGAGAAAAATCATGCGGCGTCCTCATTGATAACCTGTTCAATATAATCGTCATACCAAGTCGGCCCCGTCAAGGATTGGAAAAACCCGTTATGTCCGCCATGCGCATGAATGATGCGGCGGGCTTTATAATTAAGTTTCAAGCCTAGCAAGTTCTCAACAGGGATGATGCCGTCATCAGCGGCGGTCACAAGGGAAATCGGGACAGGACAATTTTCCAAATCACGTTTATCGACGCGGTAAGAGTCGAAATAAGATTTCATATCTGGGAACTCTGAATAGGCGGGTAGTAGTCTTTCCGTCATGCCCAAGACAGTTTTCTGCGCGAGTATCTCTCTAAAATCATACAGCTTTGGGAAAAGAGCCTGTTTCTTCCGCAATGACGCGGTCCATTTTTTCAGGAAATACCGTTGATAAAGTGGATTTAAATCGATGAGCGGCGCGGCACCCCATGGATCAACGACAGGACTGATGGCGAAAATATGTTTGAGGTTCCGAATCGAGAGATCTCGGAGTGACCGCGCAATGCGAAGCGCAAAATTCCCGCCCAATGAGAACCCAACGATATAAACGGGCGCGCCGTCAGCCAGTTTCGCAGCCTGTTTCACGGCATCAAAGACTTCATTGAACAGCGTCGAGTAGAACAGACCTTCATTCAGATCATGGCTATCACCGTGATCGCGGTAATTGAGGCGAAACACTGACGCGCCGCGTTCATAGACCCGTCGTCCAGCGGTCACGACATAGGTGCTGTCTTGTGAGCCTTCCCAGCCGTGTAGGAAAATGACGAGAGCTTTATTGTCAGGATGCGGCGAATAATTGCCCTTTAACCGTACGCCGTCTTCACACGCTAATATCTGATCTGTTCCAGCCTCCAACATCGGATTGCGACCACGTTTGCGGAATTTCAGGCTGGCGAGAGTCGTTTGGACAAGCTGGTTTCGCAACCAAAATGGCGGAATAAACGGGTGCACACCATTGGGCAACGGCGGTAATGTGCTGGAACGCGGAGCAGACAAACTGTCAGTCTTAAATTTGGGGGCTGATTCAGGCATATTACGTCTGGTCTGAAACATAAGGCGCGGCCGTGCAAGTCACACGCCGCGCCTTATTGTATTGGCTTCAAATTTAAAGAGCTGAACGCTTAGAGGTCGTTCAGATAGGCTCCGAAGTGAACATTCTCTGTCCCTTTCAGGCCAAGCGCATCAACTTCGCGGGTGAGCGCCATTGCATCTTCGCCGCGCAGAGCGATTGAAATCTTGCTTTTACCATTGATCTCAACCGTTTCAATTTCGGCAGAGACGCCATTGCGCGAGAATTTACGGCGCTTTAGATTCGCTTCGTAATAACGCGATTTCTTGGACAATGCATCCGTCAGGCTGGCTGCATCTGCAACAGATGAGCAAGAGCCGCGGAATTTCGGAACATATGTACCGATGATAGAGGCAGTTGTCCGCTTCATTGGGAAAGTCGTTTTGACGCTACGTTCCCACTGCTCGAGTGGACCTTGCGCGGAAATCATCGTGTGGACTTCGAGCGTTTCATTATCGCAGAGCGTTGTGATCGTGTTCGAACGTCCCGGGAGGAGAAAATATTTATCTGTATTCTCTGTCTCATATTCCGCCGTGAATTCCTTTTCGATGATTTGAACAATATCATCCAAATCGGTGTTATCATCAAAGAAGCCGCGCCATTGGTAGAAGCGATCAGGACCATTGGCAGCGTGACGACGCGTAGGATTAAGCGGGCGATTGTCGAGGTAGAGCATAGTGGCCTTTAAAGGTTTCTAATTTTGCTTGGGTAGACGTAATCCCGGTGCATTAAAGCCGCGGGAACGAACATGGTGAAGATTATGAGTCTATTCTTCTAGAATTGGGGGGTTCTAAGGATGTCCGTATGATAGGCATTCATTTCCTTTAACAAACCTTAACGCGAGAGTCAATATTTTGTCACGGGTCCGTAAGAAACGTGCATTTATCCACTTGTATTGAATTTGGGGCGGAAATCTCAAACGGCAAGAGCCGGACATGCGAAAGCCATCACAGCCGCTTTCCCGTTTCTGGGGCGACTGCCGAAATATGATGCCCGTTAGGTAGGACAGCCCGCAGTGTCGGCACCCACGACGGAATACCGAAATAGAAGTTTTGTTTTACGCAAGTGATAACACTGCGGCAGCGGTTTTTGGTGCGACGGTTGGGGGTCCTGCAGTCTGGCGTTCCGGACAGACACTACCCTTTTTATCAGATAGGCCCCGGTTCAACGCCAGGCAGTCAACACTCACCGCAAAAGGTCCGGCACACGTCTGGCTC
>CALKXY010000026.1 GCA_938003545.1 uncultured Caulobacterales bacterium | reverse complement strand
GGAGCGGCGCTTGTCATTGGATGATGCTGGGTAACGTCAGCAGAGTTGGGTGGCCTATCGCGAGCTGATTGAGCCTAGACTGTTCTGTTCGGCCGATAGTGGAGAAAGGCGTCGTCGCGTGGGGCTTTCTGACAAATTGCGTCGGGAGGGCTCGAAAACTATTCTATTTACTCGTTTCCACGAGAGCCTGACCACCCACGCGAACATCCCCGTTTATTCGGACTCACAATTCTCCCACTTCAAACTTTAAGACATACAGGAGGCGATATGCCCCGAGGACGATTGGCACAGAGAGCCCGCCGTAAAGAGATGCAAGCCTTGCGCTATGAGCAACTCTGTCAGGCGGCAAAAGCTGCGCGCCGTGAACATCATGCGCAAGAGGCCGCTTTGGCCCTGCGTAAAGCCACGCCCGATTGGGTGGATTTAGACAAGCAACTGAAACAGCATCAACTCGAAGTCGAGATGGACGCGATGGAAGCGTGCATTGATGAGCGCAGACCCAAAATCCCCATTCTAAATTTTGACTTGATGCCCGGACTTAAACCGCCTGCAAAAACGCAGACCGAGCCGCGCCTAGCTGACCACAAAACCTGGCCCCATCCGGGCAACGGAGATCACCGCCACCCCGCCGATGATTGGCGCAATTATGAGTGATGATGATTTGAGATACAGGAAAGATGTAATCGAGACTTATGGGAGTCTACCCCTCCCCGAAAGCGGACCTCCCAATAGTTTGATGGGATGCGTATTGCGGGGGCTTAGGAGACGTTAGGCGCAGCCTAAAAATCGATCCTGTGAATCGATTTTAGTCGAATAAGGCCATGGCAATGGCAAAGCGGACATTAGCTTCGAGGACCTTCCAGACAGTTTATCTTTTCATTGATTTTCTCGCGAACTGGGCCATTCATGGAAAATGAACTCCACAAACCCAAGATTAAAAATATTAAAACGAGAAATCGAACAGCAAATTGTTAAACCACTTCACTCTCATGGTTGGAATGCATCAATAATTGCGGAACATGATAGATTTTCGTCCGTGGAATTAGAGGCAACGAAGAACGAAATTACGTCTAGGTTTGCATTCATATACAGCACCGCAACCGATAAAAATCACTATAAGCAACTGGCCAACAATAATGAGTGTATTTTTTATTCTGGCCAAGCATATAAAATAGAAGATTATGCGCGAGATATTGATGTGCCCATTTTACCAATGGGTGATTTTTTCTTGATACTCGTAAAGCTCAATAAACAAATTGAACCAGATCAATCTCCTAGCTCAGCCCGCATTAAAGCAAAAAAGAACATTAAACGATTAACTGATGAAAACCCTCAGCAGGCAATACTTTTAAGGTTGGAACAATTCAAAAGCATTAAGCAATGCGAAAGATTGATACTGCGAAGGTATGAATCTCAAGGTTTAGAAATTTCAAAAGATTTATTGCTCCAAAAATCTGAAGGTGTCGCTTATTCTATTAGGAGTGCATTAGATTATTTTCACAATAATTCTACTGCTTCCTTAAATCGACGGATATTGGGGTTATACTACGGTGCCATGTCTTTTGCTTTTGCTGAAATGCTGGCCTCTCCTCACGGTCCGAATGACTTGGATGAAGTAGAAGGCATAACAAAGCAGGGGCATGGCTTATACACCGTACTTGGAGCCGGTCATACAATCGCTGATTTACATGTTGGTGTACTAGCTACTGGTTTTTTACCACGCTGGTTGAGTTTTCTTGGACATGATATCGAAAATTTCCCTAGAAAAAAAGCTCGGAGTTTAAGTGATTTCGACCAACTTCCCACCCAATCATTTTGCACCTTCGGACATCTTTTAGGCTCCTTCCAAGAACTGGAAGATTTGTATCATGAGGTGTTTGATACTGAACCTAGTTGGGTTATCCCAGTACATAGTACCTTCGAAAACAGGCAACCTTCTTTAAACGCTTCAAATGAAACGCCGGAAAGTACCTATTGCAAATTTATCGATTATTCAGGAAAAATTCAAGCCAAGCGCTTGGTTGAATCGGGGTTGCCAATTGCAGAAATCACTTCCATCGAAAAAGAAAAGTGGGAGCATAAGGGGCACGCTTATCGAGTAAGGGTTGACCATCAAAATTACAAATACTGGCACGACGTTATACCCACTCACAACTCCCCCATAAATCATAGATCGACAGTTTTACTGCCGACGATGGGAGGGTTAAGTGAATATAGAGTGCTAGCCACAGCGGCCTTATATGTACTTTCCATAGCAGTTCGATATATGCCGAGTGTATGGCGACAAGTTGAAGGTGGGGAAACAGACGAATATTTGGCAATTATAAAAAGTGCAGTAACTGTTTGGGAGAGAGTTTTACCACATCAATTTTTAGAAAGCATAGCTGATGAAACAGTGAGGGCTTCGCAACCCGGTAGTTGGTTGTCATAGATTGAAGGTCATTCGTACTTACTATACGACTTAAGCGCCCTTTATTAATTCGAGTAAATTCTCAATTACTGTCTAACGTCCCCTTTGGGGATAAATTTACGTTTTTAGAAAACTGGTCAAACGTCACCTTCGCCGCCAAAACAGACCAAAGCCTTCGACCATCTAGATTGTCGCCATCAAGCCTGATAGGCCGCCTATGACACCAATCCTCACGAGAGACCGCCCCATGACCACACTCGGAACTGCCCTCACCCCTGATGCCACCAAGGTTATGATGTGCGGCTGTGGTGAGCTGGGTAAAGAGGTTGTCATCGAGCTGCAACGGCTCGGCGTCGAGGTCATTGCTGTGGACCGTTATGCCAATGCACCCGCCATGCAGGTCGCGCATCGGTCCTATGTCATCAATATGTTGGACGGGGCGGCGTTGCGCAAGATCGCAGAGGATGAGAAACCCGATTTAATTGTCCCTGAAATCGAGGCCATCGCGACGGAGACATTGCTCGCGCTCGAGAGCGAAGGCTTCACAATTGTCCCGACTGCCAAGGCCACGCAGCTGACCATGAACCGCGAAGGCATTCGGCGGCTCGCGGCGGAAGAGCTGGGCCTGACGACCTCCCCTTACCGTTTTGCCGATAGCGAGGCCGAGTGCCGCGCCGCCATGGCGGAAATCGGCCTGCCCTGTGTCGTTAAACCCGTTATGTCGTCATCAGGCAAGGGGCAGAGCACGGCCCATATCGACGCCGATATTGCGGACGTCTGGAGCTATTCCCAAACGGGTGGGCGCACGGGGAAGTCCCGCATCATCGTCGAAGGCTTTGTCGATTTTGAGTATGAAATCACCTTGCTGACCGTGCGTCACGCGGGCGGCACCTCATTCTGCGCGCCAATTGGCCACCGCCAAGAGGGCGGAGATTATCAGGAAAGTTGGCAACCGCATCCGATGACGAAAGCCGCCCTCGCTGCCGCAGAAGAGATGGCCAAGACCGTCACAGACGCGCTGGGTGGTTACGGATTGTTCGGCGTGGAACTGTTTGTCAAAGGCGATGAGGTGATCTTCTCAGAGGTTTCCCCTCGCCCGCATGATACGGGGTTAGTCACGCTTATCTCGCAAGATTTGTCCGAATTTGCCCTCCACGCCCGCGCGATATTGGGCCTGCCCATCCCCGCCATAAGACAATTCGGCCCCGCCGCCTCTGCCGTGATTTTGGGGGATGGTGTGTCATCCAATATCAGCTTTAAGAATGTAGCTGCGGCATTGGCAGAAGCCGACACGCAGATACGGTTATTCGGCAAGCCCGAGATTGACGGCTCTCGGAGGTTGGGCGTGGTTGTGGCACGGGGCGAGAGTTTGGAGGCTGCGCGGGAGAAAGCGGTGCGCGGGGCGAATGCTGTTGGGGTTGTTTATGGTTAGGGAATATAACTTTCTCTAATCGTCATCACAAGGCTTGTCCTTGTGATCCACCTATAAACTTATCTGAAATAAGAATTAGAAAACTAGATGTCATATAGAGAACAGATTCAAGAATACGAAAACGAGATTAAAGAGCTAGGTGAAAAGCTATGCGAAACTCTCGTTTCAATCAAGCAACCGTATAGTAGCTTTCTATCATTCTTGAGGTTAAAGTTTTTGGGCAATCGTTATCCGGCGGCCATTGCTTCATTAAAATGGTGTATTGAAGAACATCAGTTAGACTTACCCGAAGCAGCACTCGAGCTTTGGGTTATGATAAAAAACAAAGCGGATAGCGCGAGCCAACTCTATGTAATGGAGCGAAAGAGCGACAACGGATACAAAGATCCATTCACCCATATGAATGCTCTGGTGGAAGCAAAAGCTGATATTCCCTCTGATTTCGGCAAACGTTATTGTATTGACGAAGGGGCCGTCAAATGCCTGACATTAACCAGCCCCGGCTATGAAGAGCGATTTATCCGAAGCCGTATTGGGGAAGCAATCGCGCGGAACGGTTCTCGGTCAGGCCATTATATTTATGCAAAGCGCCGTTACAAACTTACCGAAGAACAGGCCAAACGTCTAGTTGACGAATTATGGGACAACCAAGATACCGTATCTAAAACTTTTTTTGAATTTCTTAACAGAGGGAAGCTCGTGAAATATCGCTTATCAAAAAAATATCAGGAGGAAGTTTTGCAGATAGTTGCAGATTTTGGAATGCCGACTGAGACCATTTAAAGTCTTGTCGTGTCTAGCCTATTTCGGGCATTTTGGTCTGCTCGACTCTTAATCTTCCAGCCAGATTATCGGTCATATAACCGCAAAAAAGCCCGCTCACATTGCTGAGAACGGGCCGATTTCTAAGTGCTGAGCGAATGGCTCTAAATCATGCCGTCTTCTTCAAACAACGTCTCTTTATCGACCTTCTTGTCTGTCATCTTGGCCTTCTCAACGATCAGGTCGACGACCTTTTCTTCATAGATTGGTGCGCGGAGTTGAGCGATGGCCTGTGGGTTCTTTTGATAGAACTCGATGACTTGCTGCTCTTGGCCTGGGTAATTACGCGCTTCTGCGATCATGCCCTGCTGTAGTTCTTCATTTGTGATTTGGATTTCGTGCTTCTGACCCATTTCAGCCAGAACAAGACCGAGGCGCACGCGGCGTTCAGCGATCTTACGGTAGTCTTTTTCGAGAGCTTTATCCGTCTTCTTGGCGTCTTCTTCGTCAAGATTGCCGGCTTCTTTTTCAGCCTGAACCTGTTGCCAAATATTCGTGAACTCGGCTTCAACCATTCCAGGCGGCAGATCGAATGTGTGTTTCTTGTCTAATTCGTCAAGGATCGCACGCTTCAAACGAAGACGGGACTGACCTTCCAGCTCTGTTGTGTACTGCTCTTTAACAGCCGTTGTGAGAGCTTCAGCGGACTCAAGACCGAATTTCTTCGCGAAGTCATCGTCGATTTCGCTATCTTTTGCGCCTTGGACTTCGATAACCTTCGTTGCAAAGACAGCGTCTTTACCGGCAAGATCAGCGGACTGATATGGGTCAGGGAATGTAACTTTGACGTCCAGCTCATCGCCCGCTTTTGCGCCGATCAACTGATCTTCGAAGCCAGGAATGAATGTGCCAGAGCCAATGACAAGCTGATGCCCGTCCATTGCGCCGCCTTCAAAGGCTTCGCCGTCAACTGTGCCGACGAAGTCAATTAGAACAGCGTCGTCTTTTTTGGCTTTGGCTGTTTTGGCTTTTTTCTTATATGTCTTCTGCGAAGAGGCCAATTCCTTCAGGCGCTCATCAATGTCTTTTTGATCTGCTTCGTGAACCAAACGTGTGAACTTCAACTTTTCAGGATCGACCGGGTCGAAATCAGGGATCGATTCGACAACCATTTGATACTCAAGGTCGGCCTTACCATTTGTGACATCTTCGCCATTCGCGCGCAGATCAATTTTCGGCTGACCTGCTGGGCGGAGTTTGTTGTCATTGATCGCTTTTTGCGAGCTCTCATTGACGACTTCCTGCACGAGGTCATTCATGATGGATTGACCGAACATCTTACGGATGTGGGAAGTTGGAACTTTACCAGGGCGGAAGCCCTTCAAAGAAACTTGCGGCTGCATTTCTTTGATTTTTGCTTCCAACTTTTCAGCCAGGTCCTCTTTTGGGACCGTAATGGCGAAAGTCTTTGATAGGCCTTCGGCCGATAGCTCTTTGATCTGCATGATGATGTCACCAAGTTTGGGCAGGCGCGATACGCCCCTGCCGAGGGTTTTCAAAATTTCGCGCCTTATGTCATGCTCTCTCGCGAACCGCAACGCCTTTGCGGTGGGTTATTTCAGTCAATTTTACCCAAGCGGCCTAATCAGGAAACAATGGATCGGGATAGGCGTTTTCATCCGGCCTCACGCTCTCTGTCATCTTCGTGACAACGGCTTGCCTTGACCTCTCATGGGCCCTGTGGTGGAACACGGCATTATGGACCCGTCTTGGTATCTTTACGCTGGCATTTTTGTCGGCCCCTTCGTGCAGGAAGATGCCGCCGTGATTGCAGCAGCAACGCTGAGCGCATCGGACCCGCAACATTTTCCGACCGTCTTTTTTGTGATCTTATTCGGCTTATTCCTCTCCGATATCTGGAAATATTGGATCGGGTATTCTGCGCATGCCTCAACCAGAGCCCGTAAATGGGCAGAAAAAGAGCATGTCATGGCCATGTCGGACAAGGTACAGCGCCATGCCCTCACAACGCTTCTCACCGCGCGTTTCGTGCCTTTAGCGCGCGTTCCTGCCTATATTGCCTGTGGGTATTTTAAGATGAATTACGCGAAGTTCTGCGCGATTATCTTTGCAACCGCCCTGCTCTACTGCATCGTGATCTTCTCTGTCATTCACGTGCTCGGCGAGGTCTTTGGGGAGAAAATGGAAGTTGTCTTAGGACTGATCGCGGGCGGCGTGATCGTAACATTTATCCTAATTGTTGCGTTCCGGCGGTGGCTTGCGAAACGCAAGACGGGTTAGCTAGAAGAGGCTTTGCGTTGTTGTTCCAGCCATTTGACAATATTCGTCATGGCTGCGTCATTCGCCGCTTCCATCGCAGAGACAACCGACGACACATTAATCGATTCGGCGCGACGCGTTTCGCGAACAATGTGCGTTCCGAGTAATTTACGGTCATCTGCGCGAGCATATGTCACGCGATATTGGACAACCGCCATCGGCGCAGAATCTGGTCCATTATCGAAATTGGCCTCAAAATTTTTGATAGACAGATGCAAGCGAGTCTTTGTCCGTGCACCAGAGGTTGGAATCAAGCCGATGAAATCGGGCGATCCCGAAAGTGCATCAATCATCGTACCTTGAATCACAATGGGCGTTACTTCGGCCCAATTCGCCTGCGCCACGGCGGATAGTTTTTGTCCGTCATGCGTGACGACGATGTCATTTGTGTTGAAGATTTGTGTCGAGGCCGGACGATCCACACGGATGATTTCTGCATCCGTAGCTTTCTGCGCTGGCTGTACGCTTGTGCTCAGACGGTAAACAGCTGGCGCTGGAGCTGGGTCGGGCAAGATCGAGACACAGGCCGCCAAACTGGAGGACAGCGCCAATGCTGCGCCCAGAGCGATAAGAGTTCGAGACATCATTGCGGCAACACCACTTCTTCGCGTTCAGACCCTACAAGGAATTGCGCTGGGCTTTTTTCCAGACCATCTGCAACACGGCCCAATGTCGTGACAAGGCGGCGAATAGCGTCAACTGTTTCTTCCAAATCGGTCAGGCCTGAATTTGACAGCCGATTAATCGCATCCCGCGCATCAACAACCAAATTATCAACGCCTTCAGCTGTGCCGTTAAAAGTGGCAACAGTTGTGTCAACAGTATCTAACGTACCGTCTGCTTTCATTAACAGCGCCCGAAGATCTTCTTTCACTACCACATCAATGCTTCCAGATGTGCCCTCAATTGAGCGCGCCGTATCTGCGATCGCATCAGCAGCCGCTGTGAAACTATCCATCATATCGTTTAGTTTTGTTGCGTCCAAATCAGACACATCGACGGAGGCTGTAATCGATTCCACATTTTTAAGAATACTGCTGAAAGTCGCCAAGTTCTCTTCCGACAGAAGTAAATTCGCACGGTTGAGCGCAGTTTGCGCGGCAACAACAACATCACCACCGCCAGTTAAAAGCTCATCAACAGAGCTTTCCGCTCCAATAATACGCTTCGTTCCCCGCCCTGGCATATCCGCCATCAAGGGAGCTTGAGGATCAAGTCCAGGCGTGATTTCGATGTAATTCATGCCCGTCAAACCAAGTGGCGTAAGTTTCGCCTTTGAATTTACATCAATAGGTGTGCGTTCCGTGACCTGAACTTCTGCCAGCACCAAATTCGGATCATCACGGTCATAGGCCAAACTCGTGACCTCGCCGACGCCAAGGCCGTTAAACCGGACCTCTGACCCCTGGCTTAACCCGCGCACACCGCCCTCAAACGCGACTTCGTAAATGTCATACTTTTTGTTGAATTGCGCGCCGGAAAGCCAGATCGCGAAGCCCAAGACAGCCATAATGGCGACCAGGACGAACATGCCGATCAAAGCGTAATTAGCTTTGTTTTCCATGCTTATCCCCTCCTTTCATTATGGGCATCAGCGGCCCCGATAGCTGCACGTGATCTAGGTCCTCCAAAATACTCGCGCATCCAAGGATGATCATACTGACTAACTGCGGCCAAGCTATCGGCGATAGGGATTTTTTTATCAACCAAAACCGCGATTCTGTCGCATATCAGATACAGGCTATCCAGATCATGCGTCACCATAAGAACGGTCAGATTCATGGCTTCACGTAGACCAAGAATAAGCTCATCAAAAGCATTTGCACCGACGGGGTCAAGGCCTGCCGTTGGCTCGTCTAAGAACAGAAGTTTAGGGTCTAAAGCAAGCGCACGTGCAAGGCCTGCACGTTTTTTCATACCGCCCGACAGATCCGCAGGATAAAGGACCGCACTTTCTGGTGGTAATCCGACCATGTGGATTTTCATATCCGCTAACTCTCGCATCAGAGACATGGATATATTCGCGTTTTCACGCATCGGCATCATGATGTTTTCGCGCACCGTCATGGAGGAGAAAAGTGCGCCACCTTGAAATAAAACGCCCATTTTATTGTTGATTTCGCGGCGCGTTTTTGAAGTCAGATCATTTCGGTTTTTCCCGAAATATTCTACATGTCCGCCTTCAGGCTCTTTCAAGCCTAACATCGTATTCAGAAGAACAGACTTCCCTGTACCCGAGCCGCCAACCAAGCCAACAATTTCGCCCCGATTGACGGTAAAGTCTAAATTTTCATGGATCACATTCGGTCCAAATTGGGTGCGAATGCCCACGGCACGCATAGGCGGCGCATTCAGATCAATCTGCGTTTCAGCCGACATGACCTTATACCCCCAGCTGGAAGAAGAGAATCGCAAACATGGCGTTTACCATTATTACCGCAAAGATAGCTTGCACCACAGCGGTTGTTGTCCGCTGCCCGAGGCTCTCGACGCTACCCGTAACGGCAAGCCCTTGGCGACAGCCTATAATCGCGATGATCAGACCAAAGATCGGTGTTTTCACCAAACCAACCCAAAGATTTTCAATGCCAACAGCCGTATTGAGGCGGTTAAAGAATAAGATCGGCGAAATATCTGCCGTAGTCCAAGCGACGATCAATCCACCACCAAGCCCGCTCATCATGGCCAGAAAGGTGAGAATCGGCATGGCAATCACACAAGCAATCGCACGCGGTACAACCAAGACTTCATATGTATCCAGCCCCATAACGGTCATAGCGTCAATTTCTTGTCGCATCTTCATCGCGCCAATGGATGCGGTGAATGACGAGTCAGAGCGCCCCGCCAGCAGGATAGCCGTAATAATGACGGCCAATTCTCGCAAGACTGAGAAGCCGACTAAGTCCACCATGAACACACTTGCACCAAAACTCGCCAGCAGATTCGCGCCCATATAGGCAATGACAGCGCCAATGAAGAAAGACAGCACCATGACAATCGGGGCAGCATCCAAGCCCACGCTTTCAATGAGGCTCACAATAGACCGCCACCGTAAACGTTTAGGGTTGGCAATCACGCGCGCCAATACGACAAAAAAGTGGCCTAAAAAGGCAAAGGTTTCAACGGTTTCGTTCCAAAATCGAATTGTTGCTTCGCCAATGCGGGCAAAGGCATCATACCATTGCCGTGGACGTTCCGGCTCTCGGCCCAATACGGCAGACGTCGCAGCCTTCATTAGGGTTCTATGGCCGTTCGAGCCAGTACAGACATCCCAGCTCTCTGCTGGGGTCACGCCATATCGGATCGCGCGCGCCAAGAGATATGCGCCTGCCGTATCAAGATCTTTCAACCCAGTCATATCATAATCAACATGCGTATAAGTCAACGCAGCGACGTCACCTGCAAGGCGGCCATCAAGATCTCCCGCTTGCGCGATCGTCCAATGCCCTTTGGGGTGCACGATGAGGGCTTCCCCGCGCATCTCCAGCTCATAATCTGCTGTGCTTGATAACATAAGCTACAGGGTGCAAAGCTGCGGTCTCGGGGTCAATCCCTTTTGACGCCTTAAACTGTTCACTTTGCGACTTTGTGATATGCCTCTAAGATTTGATGTCCAAGCCGTCAGCTACCCCACGCGCGGGACGTTTCGAATATCGCGCAGTTCCGTCAATGCCGTGCATGTCGTTCAGATCACTCTCAATCGACAAGGTTTTCAAGGGCGCGGAGAATGCCGACCTTATGCCCGTTATGATCAGACGGTTGAAAGCGTAACTGCTGCATTGGAAAACGCCCGCCAATTTGTGGAAGCGGGGGCGTTTGAAACGGCGCTAAAATATCTCTCGGAGAATGAGGCCGCACGCAACGCGCTCGAATCAGCTTGGGTCGACTTGCGGGCGAAACAGGCCAATGCGCCTGCGGCTGAGATATTGAATGTCGCGCCGCCGTCATCTCGAGACACAGCGTTCACACTGTCGTGGGGATCCGTTGATGACATGGTCGTAGCGGCGAAAACGGCCGCGACGTACCCTTGGCTCAAAATCAAAATCGGCAAAGGGGGGTTAGATCGAGTTTTAGCTGTAGCAGCGGCCAGACCAGATGCGCGTTTGATCATTGACGCAAATGAGGCCTTAACACCTGCGAACCTACCCAGTTTCCTCGCAGCCTTATCAGGATTGAATATTGCTCTAATAGAGCAACCCCTACCCGCTGGGCATGTCGAAAATCTGCCTAAGACTGACCTCATCATCTGCGCGGATGAAGGCTTACACGGGATTGATGATCTTTCGCATTTATGGACTCAAGGTTATCGAGCGGTGAATGTGAAACTAGATAAATGCGGCGGCCCAATTGCGGCGCGTGAGTTGATAAATGAAGCCAAGTCTATGGGTTTTATCGTGATGGCAGGATGTATGGTCGGCAGTTCGCTCGCAATGGCCCCCATGCTGACACTAGAAAGCCTTTGCGATATCATTGATCTGGACGGACCGCTTTTACTAGCTGAAGATATTAAAGGCGGCTTACGCTACAGCGGCGCGACAGTATTTCCGCCAGATCGAAGTCTTTGGGGATAGTAGTGTTAAGAGTTCTCTTTACGTCTGGCTGACATTTCAGCCGCAGCATCAGTTCTAACACGCTGCCCAAATTTATCCGTTACAGCCTTTAACCTGCTGATCTCGACATTAAGCTCGCGAAGTTCGGTCGCATCCGCGCCGATAACTTTTTCAAAAGCAGAAGATGCCTCTCGTGATGACAAAAGAGCCGCTTCGAGACTGTCCAATTCTTTACGCAATTTACGCTCACCATCTGACATTTCAAAATAGACTTCAGCGGCATTCGTAGCCCGGCGCACATGCTCTGTGGCGTAAGTAACATCAGCAATAACAACCGCGCGTGGCAATTGCTGCGTAGCATAGTCAACGTCTTGCGATGCCAAATCCCGCTCCTGTAATCCATTCAGCAAGATAGACGCAGCTGATTGCATTTTTCGGCGAGATGTTTTCGGGACAAAACCTTTACTACGAAACGCAGCATAGAGTTTATTAGCGGCCCGCACGACAATGTTTTTCTCGGCAGGAGCCTCAGCTTTGGCAGAAATAGGATTCGCCATTTCTGTCATATTTACAGTCGCGCACCCACTGACGATGAAAGCCGTCATTGTTAATATCGCAAAGCGAAACCGCATAGTGTTCTCCCCTCGATGGTCCAGCAGGGCTAGTTATTGCACCAATCGCAGCAGCAGCGGCAGCAGCCATGGGGATAATTAACATCAAAAAAATAATAGCAACAAAAACACCAAGCGGAAAAGGTGGAGGGGCAGGAGGTTCAGCACCATCACCAAG
>CALKXY010000025.1 GCA_938003545.1 uncultured Caulobacterales bacterium | reverse complement strand
CTAGTTCCTCTGCAATATGGGGGAAGTGGATACGTCATAAAAAAAGCCGCTTCATGAGAAGCGGCTTTTCTATTTAGATGTAGGTGCAACCTAGCATTTGTAATACATGTCAAATTCGACCGGATGCGGGTGCATCGCAAGGCGATGAACTTCTTCCATCTTTAATTCGATGTAAGCGTCGATTTGATCGTCATCGAATACGTTACCAGCCTTCAGGAAACCACGGTCGCTATCCAAAGCGGCGAGTGCTTCTTTCAAGCTGCCACAAACCTGCGGGATGTTTTTGGCTTCTTCAGCAGATAATTCATACAAGTCCATATCCATTGGGTCGCCAGGGTGGATCTTGTTCTTGATACCGTCGAGGCCCGCCATGAGGAGCGCCGTATATGTGAGATACGGGTTACCCGCTGGATCAGGGTAACGGACTTCAAGGCGTTTGCCATTACGTGAGGCTGTCCAAGGGATGCGGATCGAGGCCGAGCGGTTACGGCTAGAGTAAGCGAGCATAACTGGCGCTTCGAAACCTGGGACCAAACGCTTGTAGGAGTTTGTAGACGCGTTGGCGAAAGCATTGATGGCTTTGGAATGCTTGATCACGCCGCCGATGTAATGGAGGCACTGCTCGGAGAGGCCTGCATATTGGTCGCCCGCGAAGAGAGGCTTTTTGTCTTTCCAGATCGACATATGCACATGCATGCCTGTGCCGTTATCATTATACATTGGCTTTGGCATGAATGTCGCTGTCTTACCGTATGCGTGTGCAACATTGTGTACGATGTATTTATAAAGCTGCATGTTGTCGCCCATCTGAAGAAGGGTGTCGAACTGCATGCCTAGCTCATGTTGTGCGGGTGCAACTTCATGATGATGTTTCTCTGGACGCAGGCCAAGCTCGTCCATGATAGAGAGCATTTCGCCGCGCATGTCTTGGGCTGCATCTACTGGCGGGACAGGGAAGTAACCGCCCTTTGGTCCAGGGCGATGGCCCATGTTGCCGCCGGCATATTCTGTGCCGTTGTTTTGAGGCATCTCAGCACTATCAATGGAGTAACCCGTTTTGTTTTGATCTGTGTCGAAGCGCACATCGTCAAATACGAAGAATTCAGCTTCTGGGCCGAAATAGACTTCGTCGCCAACTTTGGCAGAGCGCATGTAAGCTTCGGCAGCTTTGGCTGTGCCGCGTGGGTCACGGTTGTAAGATTCACCTGTGTCCGGCTCTAGGATGTCACAGAAGACTGCGAGTGTGTCTTGCTGGAAGAACGGGTCCATTTTCGCTGTGCCAGCGTCAGGAAGAAGGACCATGTCCGACTCGTTGATGTCTTTCCAGCCTGCGATAGAGGACCCATCGAACATTGTGCCAGATTCAAATAGGTCTTCGTCGACCAAATCTGAGTGGAACGTGACGTGCTGCATTTTACCTTTGGTATCGGTAAAGCGCAGGTCGAGGAATTTGATATCCTCGTCCTTCATTTTTTTGATGAGCTTATTAGCGTCTGACATATTGAATTTCCCTGTTTAGTGTTGGGTCAGATTTGGAGATTTAAAGTGCGGTATCGCCTGTCTCGCCAGTGCGAATACGGATGGCTTGTTCAATCGTTGAAACGAAGATTTTACCATCACCAATTTTGCCAGTCTTGGCAGCGGTTTGGATGGCCTCAAGTGCGGCTTCAACCTGTTCGTCTGCGACGACGAGTTCTAGCTTTAACTTTGGCAAGAAGTCGACAACATATTCTGCACCGCGGTACAGCTCAGTGTGGCCTTTTTGACGGCCAAATCCTTTGGCTTCTACAACGGTCATACCTTGTAATCCGACGCCTTGTAGGGCTTCTTTCACTTCGTCCAGTTTGAATGGTTTGATAATGGCTTCGATCTTTTTCATGTGTAACTCCGCTGTGTCGCATGTCGCGTTGCTACATTTGATGACTCCGACGCGTTTGAGAGTCGAGTATATGAGGAACGTGTTTAGATCACGCCTATCAAAAGCTGTGAATTTGCACAAGTTTTGGTCAGTGGTTGACGGGCGTGATGCAAGGATGGGCAAAGCTATATGAAACAGAGCACAAAACCGTGTGAATGCGCGCATTGATTAAGCGTTGAAGAAGCGGTCCAAACCGTTAAACGTCGGGCATATCGACCTGATTTTCTGCGAAGCATAGGTTCGCGACTGCAGTTCCTATGTGGAAATAATGGTTGATGACTAGACCGACGCCTTGTCGAAACATGTGCCGCCACTGGCATATGCAAAACAATCATAAACCGGCTGTTCGCGACTGCAGTTCACCCGGCGGAGATCATGATGAAAAAACTTACCCCACGCGCGCCCAAAAAGGCCTATATAACCGATGAGCAAGCCCTTCGGTTTCATTCGGAACCAACCCCCGGGAAACTTGCGCTTCAACCTACGAAACCTATGGCAACCCAGCGCGATCTTTCCCTCGCTTACAGCCCAGGTGTAGCCATTCCTGTTTTGGAAATCGCCAAGGATAAAGACCTTGCCTATGATTATACGTCCAAAGGCAACATGGTCGCCGTTATTTCAAACGGCACGGCTATTCTTGGACTCGGAAACCTAGGCGCGATGGCGTCAAAGCCTGTGATGGAAGGTAAATCCGTCCTGTTCAAACGTTTCGCCGATATTGATAGTTTCGATATTGAAGTCGAAGAAGAAGATGCAGATGCATTCATCGAATGTGTCAAACGCTTCGGCAATACATTTGGCGGTATTAATCTCGAGGACATCGGCTCGCCAGAATGTTTCATCATTGAATCGCAGCTGCGCGATCTCCTCGATATTCCTGTTTTTCATGATGACCAACATGGCACGGCGATCATTGCCACGGCGGGTTTGATCAATGCCTGCCATCTGACGGGGCGCAAATTTGAAGATATTAAATTAGTACTATCTGGCGCGGGCGCAGCGGGCTTATCTGTTCTTAACCTCGTTAAGCGCCTCGGCGTAAAAGACGAAAATGCGATTGTCTGCGACAGCCGCGGTGTGATCTATAAAGGCCGCAAGGAGTATATGGATCAGTGGAAGGCTCCTCATGCCATCGAAACGGATAAGCGGACCTTAGCTGAAGCTATGGTGGGCGCAGACGTCTTCTTTGGTCTATCCGTCGCAGATATTGTAAGCGGTGAAATGGTCGCAAGCATGGCGCCAAACCCGATCATTTTTGCAATGGCAAACCCTGATCCAGAGATTTTGCCAGAGCAAATTAAAGCGGTTCGCGATGATGCGATCATTGCGACAGGGCGTTCGGATTATCCAAACCAAGTCAACAATGTCCTCGGTTTCCCTTACATTTTCCGAGGGGCGCTGGATGTACGCGCGCGGAATGTGAATGAGGAAATGAAATTGGCTTGTGCGCATGCATTGGCTGATTTGGCGCGGCAAGATGTGCCCGAAGAAGTCGCAGCTGCTTATCACGGCAATCGTCCGAAATATGGCCCTGATTATATTATTCCAGCTCCATTCGACCCGCGCCTAATTTCCGAAATTCCGCCCTATGTCGCCCAAGCCGCGATGGATACGGGACAGGCCCGTAAACCAATTGAGGACATGGAAGCCTATAAAAAATCCTTGGCCAGACGTCAGGATCCAACGGCAGCTATCTTGCAGGGCATAACGGCGGCCGTACAGGACACACCAAAGACAATTGTCTTTGCCGAAGGTGAAGAGCCTGCCGTTATTCGTGCCGCCCAAGCGTTCCAGCAGCGCGGTTTGGGTAAGGCGATTTTGATCGGCCGTGAAAAACCGATCTATGATAATATGAAACTTTTGGGTGTTGAAAACCCTGAAAGCCTCACGGTGCTCAATGCGCGTCTCTTTGATCGGAACGCCGAGTTCACAGAATATCTATATTCAAAATTACAGCGAAAAGGCTTTCTGCGCCGAGATGCGCAACGCCTCGTCAATAATGACCGGAATGTGTTTTCATCTTTGCTGCTGCAACACGGATTAGCCGACGGCATGGTGTCTGGTGTGACGCGGAGTTATGATGTTGTGCTGCGCGATGTGCGTTTGGTATTGGACCATCGTCCAGAAGAACGGACCATGGGCGTATCGGTTGTTGTGAATAAGGGGAAAACGCTTTTCATTGCCGATACAAATGTGACCGAATTACCTGATGCTTGGGATTTGGCGAACATTGCCGAATCCACGGCACATTTTGCGCGCGAATTTGGATTTGAACCTCGTGTTGCCTTTTTGTCTTACTCGACATTTGGCAACCCAGTTGGCGAACGTATGGAAAAAGTGCGTGATGCCGTCAAAATTCTTGATGAACGTGATGTGGATTTTGAATATGAAGGCGATATTGCGGCGGATGTGGCGCTCGACCCGATGCATATGCTCACATACCCATTCTCTCGCCTGACAGACTCTGCGAATGTTCTTGTTATGCCTGCAATTCACAGTGCGTCGATTTCGACGAAGCTGCTGGATACAGTCGGTGGTGCAACAGTGTTGGGACCGTTCCTGACAGGCCTTGAAAAGCCAGTGCAGATTTGTTCGCTCGGCGCGGCTGCGTCTGAAATCGTGCAAATGGCAACACTGGCGGCCTTTGCGCCATCACACCGTGATATCGGATAGGCTGCGACTAAATAATGGCGGTGTCCCCCAAAACTAATGTTCTAGAGGGCTCCGTCTCCCGGCATATTTTCCGTATGCTGGGGCCATTCTCAATTGCCGTTATAGCACTGATTTCAACAGGCATTGTAGATACGATATATTTAGGGCGCTTGACGGATGTAAATGATCCTAACATCGCCCGAGCTGTGCTTGCAGCTCTCGGGATTGCTTTTCCTATCAGCTTTATAGGGAATAGTGCAAACATAGGACTAGGGGCGGGGACGATGAGCGCCGTGTCTCGCGCCCTTGGGCAAGATGATCGACCGAAATCCAAACGCCATGCGGCCGCAGCGATTTTACTTGGCCTGTTCGTTATGCTCATTTTGGTTACGCTTATGCTTCTGCTTGCGCCGCTCGTTTTGTCGTGGATGGGGCAAAGCGATGAGGTTGAGAGGCGGGCTTACGGGTATCTTCTCATTGTCATGCCGGGCCTGGTTTTCGTCTCGGTTGCGTCAATGAGTAATAATATCCTGCGCGCAGGCGGCGAAGCCTTATTGCCTTCATCTATTATGATTTTGGGAGCGTTGATCAATATCGTCCTGAACCCGTTCTTTATTTACGGCTGGGGGCCTTTCCCGCGCATGGAATTGCAGGGCGCGGCGTTATCAACCTTTATTGGGAATGTCATTGGCGCGGGCTATGGGTTTTATCTGGTCCTTTTCCATCGCAAAGCAGTTGATTTCGTCGGGATGACATTCAAATCGATGAAACATGCTTGGTCAATCATTGGCCAAGTTGGTATTCCGGCTGCAGGGACCAATATCGTTGTTCCCGTTGCGACATTTATCGCTGTGGCTATTATCGGGAATGTATTGGGTGAAGTTGATGTTGCGGCTTTCACAGTGGCAAGCCGTGCGGAACTTATCTCGGTCGGGCTACTATATGCGCTATCAGCCTGTATCGGTGCCATAACGGGGCGTAATGGAGGCGCGGGGAAGTCAGACCGCGTACGTGAAGCCTTCCGGGTGTGTTATTTAATATGTGTTGTTTGGGGAACAATTTTGGCCCTCATGCTCGCTATATTTGCACATAAAATTGCCGGGGTATTTACGTCGGATGCGCTTCTGATTGAAAAAATTGTGCCTTATTTTTATATTGTCCCCGTCACTGTTTTTGCATATGGCTTCGTTTTTGTGTCGGCCGCGGGATTAAATGCATTGGGACATCCGCTTTATGGGCTAGTTTACACAATGATACGCTCGCTTTTCCTCTATGTTGGGCTGATCGCAATAGGCGTCTATATGGCGGGTTTAACAGGTGCATTTGTCGGCGTAGCCGTCGCAAATGTCGTTTCAGGTCTCATCGCGATTGTGTGGACGATGAAGAAAGCACCAATGACAGCCAAAGAGAGTTGACGACTCGAATTTCCACGGCTAATTGCCGCGCCTACACATCTGTGCGGGTGTGGCGGAATTGGTAGACGCGCTAGATTTAGGTTCTAGTATCTTAGGATGTGAAGGTTCAAGTCCTTTCACCCGCACCATTCCTTTTTTACTGCGTAAAAATTTTCATCCGGGGGATGAAAATCGAAAATGGTGCCGAGCGCTACTGCGCTCGGACTCGGTCCGTCAGGTTTATACGGCAAGGCTTC
>CALKXY010000024.1 GCA_938003545.1 uncultured Caulobacterales bacterium | reverse complement strand
CCGCGTGGTCGATATTCGTGATGGAATACCAGAATAGAAAAGTGTTTTACGCAAATACCGCACACATTGGGATGTCAGTCCAACATGTGCATACCACGCGGCAGCGGTTTTTGTTGCGACGGTTGGGGGTCCTGCAGTCAGGCGTTCCGACAGTAACTCGGAAATCCAAAGATTTTCGAGAGCCCGGTTCAAGATCAGGCAGTCAACACTCACCGCAAAAGGTCCGGCACAGTCCTTGGTCTCACCCAAGAATGCTCAACCCCACCGTCTCTCGGTACCAGTCGTGCATTTTATCGAAGATAAATTGCACCACGAAGGCCTCACCTGTCCCGTGTCCGAAAGAACCTGTGTAGTGTGACACAGCTTTTGGGACCAAGGATCATTCTCTTGGAATTTATTGTAAGACTATGAATTGCAAGGATAGTTGTTTCGTGAAAACAAGGATTACCTTCAAGTGATAAGGCCGTTCCAACAAATATGCTACCCTCAGGTTTATCCCGGAAACCATTACTCCTGCCTGAAGGAGGCTTGCCTTGATGGCGCAAGGTGACATGAAATCAGAGACCTAAAACGCCCAATAATGAGGGTTTAATGTTCTTCTTCAGTATTAAGAATAACATCTCGTGCAAGTGCCTGAACTAAATCAACAAGCTCACTAACGCCTTCCATTTGACGGTTGACAGTAACCGCAATCGACATGTCATGCTCTGGATACATAATTAAGAAAGCTGTTCCTCCCATAGCGACACCTCCATGGTGAGAAATAAAAACCTTACGATCTTCATTAAAAACACCAGTGGACATATGACTCCGCCACCCAAAGGCATATTTTTGCTTATTAACTTCACCGTTTCTCAGTTTTTGAGGTGTGAAAAACAAAGAGTCTCTTAGTTTCGGATCGACATAATTTTCGGTTAGTATCGCCTGCGTCATAAGAATTAGGTCCGTTGGCGTTGAAACAAACCCACCGCCGGCCGTCTTATTGGAATTGTCGACTGGAAATGCCTTTTTATACTGACCGCCTTTAATGGCGTAGGGTACAGCAAAATCTCCAGCGGCTAATCCCTCACGCATTGTATGAGTCATGCCCAATGGTATTGTTAATGTGTTTTCTATGAGAGAGTCAAAAGATTGACCTGTTGCGCCCTCCATGGCCGCAGAGGCCAAAACAAAGCCATAGCTACTGTAAGAAAACTCCGTTTCTGGCTCAAACAATAAGGGTGATTTTGCGAAAGTTCCAACACCACTTTCAACACTGTCATGGCCTTTTTGGTTGCTGTACTCATCAAATGGGAAACATATACAAGACCCGTAATGACGGATCCCCGCCGTGTGAGTCATCAGTTGTCGCGTTGTGATTTCAAATGCTTTCTCTGGGTAGTATGGCACTAAATTTTTGATTGGGGCATCTAAGTTCAAAATACCCTCATCAACAAGTTTAGCCGCCGTTGATGCGCTTACAGCTTTCGCAACACTCCCAATTCTAAACTTTGTATCCAGTGACACTGGTATTGTATTTTCTAGATCTCGGTATCCTGCAGCTCGCGCCCAGACTAGTTCCCCATCTTTACCTAAAGCAATAGAAACGGCTGGAAAGTCATTTGCCGATATGGCTTTATTCAAGCGTTCATTGGCATCAGAAATTATGTCCGCATAGGCGTCTGGTACATTCGTTTCTTCTCCAACGGTTCTGTCTTGAGATGAGAATGTTTGCCATCCACTATTCCAAACAAAGACAGGTTCAAACAGTCTAAAAATGCAATAAGCTAAACCTGAAAATAGAATTATAATCATCAAAGAAGTCTTCAAACCTCGTTTGCTGGGAGCCTTTTCTTTCATCATGATTTCAATCCTTTGATTGAATGATTAGCTTTTACTTCATCAGGGTTTTTCCAGAAAAAAAGCTCATCAACACTGCATTCGAACGCGCTCGCTAATTTCATTGCAAGCTCGAGAGATGGCGCATAACGGGCGGTTTCAAGAGCCACAATTGTCTGACGAGTAACGCCAACAACCTTTGCAAGCTGAGCCTGCGTGAGCTCTCCATTTAAAAACCTGAGTTTTCGTAAGTTGTTATCAATTTGGAGTTCAGTCATTTTCCAGCCCCATCATATGTGCGGCTTCAGTATCTTTAGCATATCCAATCAACTCGACAGCGTACTTGCAGGAAATGGAAAGTAGAATAATTGCAACCAAGACATTCGCGAGCGTGAAATAGTTCAAACTTTCGAGAAGGTAGACGGGTAAAAACCCTAACAAGGTTAAAAGTATAATTAGAAGGCTGATAAGAGAGATATAACCGACCTTAGTGCCTCTGGCCGTTATCGCGTTATCTCTTTCATCTCGGAGAGTCGCATCCTGACGGAAGAGAAAACTTGCTACAACAAGAGCGGTTAACATTGTCCATGAGTCTATGGCTAAACTATTTCCCTGTCCCACATGAATATCTAGCTCAGGGTGAGCAAGTGTTGCGATTAAGTGCCCAAGTAAAAGGGCTGTACCAGCGGTCCTTAAACGTAAGACACGTTCAGGGCCGCTGGGTTCAAGGCCCGTTCGCATTTGAACTAAGGCCCAGTTTCTACGGGCTAAGATAGCCCACCCGATGAGAGCTAATGCGCCGACCCATCCCGTGGCGATATTTAAACGCACGGATAAAACAGCTAAAACGGCGCCAATGAAGGCTGTTGTTAGAACAAACACTATACTCTTGAACACTGAATCAACCTTTATATATGTCTGGTAAAGTATACATAGTGTCTGGTATAGCAGACATCAAGGATTATAGGCCCATTTTCATACAATTGGACCGTTTGTAAAAATGCATACTATAGTGTTTTAAAATCAACATGTCTGAGCGACTTAAAATCGTTCAACTTAGAATACTGAACTAACGCTTAATTGCCGAGGTAAGTTGCCTTTGTGTGAGCGCCCCTTCTTTACGTGCGCCCCTATCTAACCGGTCTCGAGCCCCCTATATCCCCAACATGTTCACCGATCTTTATAACGCCGATATTCTCGGTCTTTCTGCGACGTTGGAGAATGCGTCTCTTGCTTCGCCTGATGGGACAGCGCGTAAGGTGTCAAAGCTGTGTGGGTCGTGGCTTGAGATTGATTTAAATGTTGAGGCGGGTGTGGTCACCGCATGTGCGTTGCGGGTTCAGGCGTGCGCATTGGGGCAGGCGAGTGCGGCGGTTTTGAAGGCGGCGATTATTGGCGCGCGTTTGCCCGAATTGACTGCGGCGCGAGATGGATTACATGCGATGTTAAAAGCGGGCGGTGATCCGCCGTCTGGCCGTTTTGCGCAGCTCTCAATTTTATCGGGCGTTGCAGGGTACCCTGCGCGTCATACCTCGACGATGCTGGCCTTTGAGGCTGCGGTGGCTGCATTTGAACAGGCTCTGGACAGCTAAACACCTTTCGCCTTAGACTCTCAATGTGAAAACAGGGGGCATCATGGCCAAATCAACACGCCGACCACAAAAAATATATGCCATCGTCATGTGGGTGCTCTCCGTTATTTTCGCGGGTTTCCTCATTGGTCTTGGGAGTTTGGTGATCCGTGACATCCCCCGTGTCGACAAACAGTTGACGGTAGATAGCTTTGTCGATGCGGATCAACTTGCGAGCCTGTACTCACGCGAACAAGAGTTAAAGGATCAACTCACCCCGTTGCGCCGCGTGTCGGAAGATGTGATTCAAACCCGCGTATCTGCGCGGGCGGATTATAATGCGGCGAAGGCCCGTTTTGACAATTGGATTTCTACGCGGACAGCGACACAAACGGCCGCGACAAATCCTGAAGTTTTATCTCGGACGCAGCAGTTAGAAGCTCTAAGTGCGCGTGTGCGCGAGGCCGGGCGGGCCGTGGAAACGGCGGAAACGGCGCTGCGAACGCAAGAACGCAATGTGTCCGATACGCGATCTGAGATCAGTCAATTACGAACGGATGCACAACCCGCCTATAGAAAAGCGCGGCGAGCGCAGGATTTACGCGTCTTCGGATTCCGCCTGATGCTAACCTTGCCGCTCCTCTTGGCGGCGGCGTGGATGGTGATGCGGAAGCGCGGGAGTGCCTATTGGCCGCTATATCGGGGTTTCGTTCTGTTCTCTGGCTTCGCCTTTTTTGTCGAACTGGTGCCTTATCTGCCGTCCTATGGCGGCTATGTGCGATATACTGTCGGTATTCTGATGGTTGCCGTTGCGGGATACTTCCTAATTAAACAGATGCGCAAATATCTGGAACGTAAACAGGAAGAAGAAGCGCGATCCGAAGCGGAACGCCGAAAATCTATCGACTATGAAACGGCGCTGAAGAAAATCGCGGCGAAGTCCTGTCCCGGCTGTGACCGGTCTATCGTTACGCGTGACGGTGTGCATTCCGATTATTGTGTGCATTGCGGCATCCACCTGCAGCGTGAATGCCCGAGCTGCAAAACGCGCAATGTGACCTTCCATCGGTTCTGTTTGTCCTGTGGGACGGAGAATGAGGAATTGGTGAAACCTGCGCTGCCGCCGTCTGCTGCGCCTGCTTGATGATGAAAATTATTAAATTACCCTTTGTTTGGATCATGCTGGCGGCGTTGTTGGTTTATAAGGCGGTTATCTCGCCTGTTCTCTTCGCCTTTGGTGTGCGGTGCCGTCATGAACCGTCCTGCTCGACCTATTCCCAGCGCGCGATAAAACGTCATGGTCCGTGGTATGGCGGTTGGATGACGCTCGCACGACTGCTACGCTGTCAGCCTTGGGGAACAGACGGGGTTGATAATGTGCCCGAAGCGATTACGACACCCCCGATATATGCCCCGTGGCGCGCCGCGCTCTGGACGAAGACAAATTCGGCGCAAGACTAGACTTGAGAGTATAACATGGTCACTTTGACATTCCCTGATGGTGCAGCCCGCGATTATGCGGCTGGAACGACAGCGATGGAGGTTGCGAAGTCGATCTCTAAAGGTCTCGCGAAGCAAGTCCTTGCTGCAAAATTAGACGGCATTCTCGTTGATGCATCTTTGCCCATCACGGCAGATGCGGCCTTGGAGTTGGTGACGGCGAAAGACCCTGAAGGCTTGGAACTCATCCGTCATGATGCGTCACATGTGATGGCTGAAGCCGTGCAAGAGCTTTTCCCTGGCACGCAAGTCACAATTGGGCCCGTCATTGAGAATGGGTTCTATTATGATTTCCACCGCGCGGAGCCTTTCAGCGCCGATGATTTCGCTGCGATTGAAAAAAAGATGGCCTTCATCATCAACCGCAATGATAAATTTGTGCGCGAGGAAATGGATCGCAATGAGGCTATCGCTTTGTTCAAAGGCATGGGCGAAGCGTTCAAAGCGGAGCTGATCGAAGATTTACCCGAAAGCGAAACGATCACGGTTTATAAACAGGGCAAATGGTTCGATCTCTGCCGCGGCCCGCATCTGCCGAGTACAGGCAAGATCGGCAAAGCGTTTAAGCTCATGAAAGTCGCAGGAGCCTATTGGCGCGGGGATTCAAATAATGAGCAATTGCAACGTATTTACGGCACGGCTTGGGCCACGCAAGAAGATCTCGACGCGCATCTGAAACAGATCGAAGAAGCCGAAGCCCGCGATCATCGCCGTTTGGGTAAGCAGCTCTCCTTATTCCATTTCCCAGAAGAAGCGCAGGGCCAAGAGTTCTGGCATCCAAATGGCTGGACGCTCTACACGACACTGCGCGATTACATGTCGCGCCGCCAACGTGAATATGGCTATCAAGAAATCAAAACACCGCAAATGATGGATCGTAAGTTCTGGGAAGCCTCAGGACATTGGGATAAATATCGCGAGAATATGTTCGTTGCGGAAATCGCTGAGGAGGACAAAGTCCTCGCGCTTAAGCCGATGAATTGCCCCTGTCATATTCAGGTCTTTAATCAGGGCCAAAAATCCTATCGTGACCTGCCGATCCGATACGCGGAATTTGGGTCATGCCATCGCTATGAGCCTTCGGGCGCACTGCATGGTCTCATGCGCGTACGCGGCTTTGTGCAGGATGATGGACATATTTTCTGTACGCTGGATCAGGTGACGGATGAAGTGAAAGCCTTCACCGAACTCCTGAAGTCCGTCTATGCTGATCTTGGCTTTGATGATGTAAAAGTGAAATTCTCAACGCGTCCTGACCTGCGGGTTGGGTCGGATGAATATTGGGATAAAGCTGAAGCCGCGTTGAAGGTTGCCGCCGATGCCTCTGGTCTCGAAGTCGAACTTAATGAAGGCGATGGTGCGTTTTACGGTCCGAAATTGGACTTTGTTCTACGCGACGCTATTGGCCGTGAATGGCAAGCAGGCACGATCCAACTCGACCCGAACACACCAGAGCGTTTGAATGCGACTTTTACAGGCGATGATGACAAAAAACATGCGCCTATTATGTTGCATCGTGCCGTTTTAGGATCGTTCGAGCGTTTCTTGGGTATTTTGATCGAGAACTATGCAGGGCGGTTCCCGCTCTGGCTGTCGCCTGTGCAAGTCGTTGTCGCAACAATCACGTCGGATGCTGATGACTATGCCGAAGAGGTTCTTGCCAAGTTGAAAGCCGCAGGCCTTCGCGCCGAGTTAGATACGCGGAATGAAAAAATTAATTACAAAATACGTGAACTTTCTGCCGACCGCAAAATTCCAGTTATTGCAGTTGTTGGCCGCAAAGAGGCGGAAGAGGGCAAGCTCGCCATTCGCCGCCTTGGATCGCGGGATCAAACGATCTTGACTGTTGATGATGCAATTGCAGCGTTCCTTGAAGAAGCGACTGCGCCCGATCAACGCCGAGGCTAGATATTTGAGTGCTCTGATAAAAGGATTGGATGGTGTATCGCGGGGCTGGCTCTGGCTAGCTATTCTGCTCACGCCAATCCTTGCTCTTGCGGGCGGTATGGGGTTCCAAGCCACTGGGTTTTTTCTTGGCGTATCCATGGCCCTTGTTTGGATCGCGGATCGTACAGGCGCAGACTATTTAAAATCGCTTTGGCCGATTACGCTTATCGCACTTATGGCATGGGCTTGGATCAGCACGCTTTGGAGCGCCCATGATGGTGATTTTTTTGGCGGCAATGCCTCTGTTCTGTTTATATTGACGCTTACCCTATTGTTTGTGCCGCTGGCTTTCTTGCGGCTGACAGAGCGTATGAAAATAGCTTTAACGTGGGCCGTGATAATCGGTGGAATTATTGGTGTCGCGCTAATCTTGATCGATGCAGCCAGTGGATATGCGATTTCAATTTGGGCTGACCCCGTTGCGCCAGGCGCAGACCCTATCCGCCGCCGCGGTGATGCGGAAATGAATTTGGGGCGAGGGCAGGTCAGTTACGCCCAGCTTGCTTGGCCCATTGCCGCATTGATGATTTTACGCATGAAACGTGGATTCTGGATGGCTGTCATTTTCCTTATTGGTTTGGCGGTATCGGCCTATTTAAATAATTTGACGATTGTTATCCCCGCCTTGGTCTTATCGGCTGGATTTGCGGCTCTTGCGTGGTGGCGCCCGCGTCTTGGTCTCTTTTTGGCCTTTGCGCTCGCAATTGCCAGCATCGCCTTGGCGCCTCTGCTGGGTGTTCTGGCTGGCATGGTCGAGACAGATATGATGCGTCAAATCCCACTGTCATGGGAACATCGTCTCAGAATGTGGGCCTATAGTTGGGAGTTGATTCAACAAGCGCCGCTGATCGGTCACGGCTTTGACTCTTCGCGTGTGTTTGATGAACTTACATTTCGTGCACCGGATGGACGGGACATTGTCGTCTTATCCATGCACCCACATAATATTGGGCTTCAAATTTGGCTTGAGACGGGCCTTATTGGCGCAGGATTGACTGCATTTTTTCTTTTTGCCTTGCTCAAAACAACCCTAGGAATTTGCCAAAATTCAGCAAGAGCTATGGCCGTATCAGGTCTTGTTTCTGCCACGGCAACCTGCGGCGCTGTGTCGGTTGGGGTGTGGCAACATTGGTGGTGGGCCTTGATCGTACTGGCTGCGAGTCTTATTATTTTATTGCCCTATAACCGCAGGGCAGCAGCGTAATTTTTCTAAATAAAGAATAGTTTCCCCTTTACACTCATAGGCTTGGGCGACTAGGGGGACCTACTATGGGGGTCGGACGAACAGCTCTGGGAGTGTATGTTTGACTAAGATTATAACATTACCAATCGATCCGATTGGGTCTGATGGCCCTATGACGGATGCGGCTCGTAAGCGCCCAATAAGCATTATCATGGTCAGTTACATGACGGGACCCGCTCTCATGGAAGCCATTATGGCTGTCTTGGCAGATCGTGATGTGCACGAGCTTATCGTCGTCGATAATGGAAATACAGAAAGCGCCCGTGCGCGCTTGTCCGAATTAACGGCGACCCGAAATCGGGTGCGTTTCCTTCAAGGTCACGGGAATATTGGCTTTGCAAGGGCCTGTAATTATGGGGCGAATTTAGCCACAGGGCATTATCTCCTCTTCCTTAATCCTGATGCCGTCATTTCAAAAGGCGCGGCGCGAGAACTGGCAAATGCTGGCGATTGTTTGGTTGAGCCGTGGATCACGGGTGGTTTTCTACGTGATGAGACAGGTAAAGAACAACGTGGTGCACGCCGCCGCGCTCTGACACCCTTGTCAGCGTTGGTTGGATTTATGCCGATCTTAGAAATTTTCCCGGGACTGCGTTCCATTCACCGCGAGACAGATGAATTACCAACTCAGCCCGTGCAAATTGATACAATTTCGGGTGCGTGCCTCATGACGGATCGTCCAAGTTTTGAGCGGATGGGCGGATTTGACGAACGCTACTTCCTACATGTGGAAGATATCGAAATTTGCCGCCGCGCTCGCCAAATGGGTGGACAAGTGGGGTTTGTGCCTAGTGCGACTGTTATGCATTATGGTTCGACATCCAATGTACCGCGAATTTGGATCGAAAAAGAAAAGCTGAAAGGTTTTCTTCGCTATTTCTGGAATTACAAACCGGGTCCGATGTCGAAAATTCTAACCATTTTGGCCGCTCCGTTCATGGCAACAGCCATTCTTGGACGCGCTTATCTCTTGTCTCTTAAGGCTGCTCTGTCACGGTCTGGCCCAAGCAAGGCGCCTCACGTAAAATAACAAGGTTTAAGGGATTTCCCTTTGAATAATTGAAGCCCTTGGTGATGTCTGACGCTGCAAGGCACAGGCCGCGTGTCTTTGCGGAGGTCTCCAGAGCAGCCGTTATGGCTTCGGTTTCTTTGCGGCGCGTATTCAAAATGACAAGCGATCCATTTGAAAGATCAACATCGTGATCTTTCACATTAATTCCCATGCCTAGATGATAAACGAGGCTGGGTTCTTTGAAATGCGGGCTGTGTATGTCGCTTGAGTCTATCTCTGGCGCAAAACTGTCTAACGCTGCCCCCATACGTTCTGATGTTTTGAACGCCTCAATTTGCGGCAGGATATATCCATAGGATCCGCCCATGATAACGAGGCTGGCGATTAGAGCCGCGCCTGTAGAGAGGGTCACTTTGCCCGCCCAGAGGGAGAAGGTAGCAACAATAGCAGCTAGACTCGCGACGGCACAAATTGCGTAACTGATCCACATCGTCTCCATCTCGCCATAGAGGCTTTGAGTGTAGAGTAAGCCGCCGATGATGATTGTTGTGAAGATGAGGAAGATAAGCCCATTAATAACGCGCGAAATACCAAAGCCGCCAATTTGCTTCATTGTCAGAATGGCCGCGCCCATCATCAGGCACAGCGCAGGAAAGACGGGTAGGCCATAATGCGGCAGTTTTGTCGGCATCAGCTCGATCACGATCCAAAACGGGATCACCCATGCCAAACCAAATCGCATGGCACGAACAACGGCACTGTTTGTTTGTGCCTTGGCGGAAGATGAGCGCACAGATTTTATGGCATAGACTAACCCCGGAAGCAGGAAGAGGCTCGCAGGCCAGAGCGTTACCCAGATTGCGAGACTATGTGCGCCGGGCGGTGCGCCGTGGTTTTCTTGACCTGAGACAATTTTTCCGCCCAAATCATTGCCGAGGCTTTCCACAAAGAACGCGCCGTCTGTGGCAATGAAAATCGTGATGGCCCATGGCAACCAGATCAAAATGAAAACGAGAATAGCTTTCCAGTTCAATAGTGGACGGGCCCATTTCAAATTACGTTCCCACGCCCAAAGTGTACCAAGGCTTAGTCCGACCAAGAGCAACCCGATGGGACCCTTGATCATGATGGATAAGCCGAGGGCGACCCAGACCGCCCAAACCTCTCGCCCGCCGCCGCCATTTCGCAATCGCCCAAGGCCTGCAAATATAACAGTCGTCGCGGCGCAAAGCAGGGCATCTGTCTTGGCGATATGGCCCTCAAAGACAAAAATCAGAGAGGTCGCAAACAGGGCTGCTGCAATCAGGGCCGCTTTGCGGCCGACCATGCGCAATCCGCCCCAATAGAGCGCGAGTATTGAGATTAAGGCGCCAAGCACCGACGGCAGGCGCTGCGCCCAAATGCGGCGTTCACCGTCGCGGGCGAAGACCTTGATCATCGCGGTTTGCGCCCAATACACACCTGCGGGTTTCTTATTGCGGGCGTCGTCTTGGAAACGAATATTCAGCAGATCACCGCTCTCAGCCATTTGCACACTGGCTTGAGCATATCTCGCTTCGTCGCGGTCGATAACAGGCAGGCTGGCCAGACCCGGAAGGATCATTGCAAATGTCAGCAACATAAGCATGACGACGTGCCAGCGACGTTTATTTAAGTGTCCCACCATAGGTTTGACTACCCTATCGCGCGAGTGCGCAAAAGTGTTTTCGCCTTTGATGGGATCAGTAATTCATGACATGAGGCACATATGTCGAATGCTAAAAATACCTCGGATACTCTCATGGACCCGCTCATATCTGTTGTTGTTCCAGCCTATAATGAGGCGGAGAACGTAGAAAACCTTGCGGCGGAAATTGCGGCAGCTTTATCTGAAATTCCACATGAGATGATTTTCATTGATGACGCGTCGTCGGATGATACAAAAGCTGTCCTAATGGATATGAAAACGCGCTTTCCTCATCTGCGCGTCTTGGCCCATCGTCAAAATGCAGGGCAATCCCGCGGCGTTAGGTCCGGTGTTAGCGCGGCGCGTGCGCCTGTGATCGCGACACTTGATAGCGACGGGCAGAATGACCCTGCGGATATTCCGGCGCTTTATGCGCAGATGATCCGCGCCGACGCGCCAGCTGATCTCGCGATGGTCGGTGGACGTCGCGCGAAACGTATTGATTCTGCAGCAAAGAAGATTGCATCGCGCTTTGGCAATGGTGTGCGCAAAAAACTCTTAAAGGATGAGGCTGACGATACAGGCTGTGGGCTGAAAGTCTTTATGCGTGAGGCATTTTTGAATTTGCCCTATTTCGATCATATCCATCGCTATATTCCCGCCCTAATGCTGCGCGAGGGATATAAAATTGAATTCGCCGATGTGAACCACCGCGCGCGGGAATTTGGCGTGAGCAAATATACGAATTTTGGACGGCTTAAAGTGTCCATTGCTGATCTGCGCGGCGTGATTTGGCTTCGCAACCGCATGAAATTACCCGGTGATGTAGACGAGCTTTAACGCCGTCAATCGCAAGGGTTAACACCTCGTAAACCATAGGGCGGGTAGGGTTTTCTTAACCTTCTTGATTCGAGCCTTAAACGTGCGATTTTTTACCGTCTTTCCCCTGATGATCATCCCCGTGGTGATTTATAATATCCTTGCACTTGGCGGGGCGACCTTTTCTACGGTCGTCGAAATGCGCATGCGGCTTGATGATGACGTATTTGCAGTACCGATGACCAGTGGCGTGACATGGGACATTACCCCTGGGCACGCTCTTATCGCAGGATCGCTCTTGATGTTGTTTTTCGAGTTGATCAAATCCACAGGCATTGGACGTGCTGCCGTGATGAATCACGCTTTTTCATTGGTCTTATTTATCGTCTGCTTGATTGAGTTTTTACTCTTACCTGCCTTCGCAACCTCGGTGTTCTTTTTAATCATGGTTATGACGCTTTTGGACGTTATGGCAGGATTTATGGTCACGATAGCTGCCGCGAGACGGGATTTTGCTGTGGCAGATGGGTTTGGGGATTGATTCTGTGAATCTTAATAAATACATCGTAGGTTGTATTCATGTTGGGTGCTGAGCATGGATAACACTGTTGCCAAAGGTGACCACCTCGCGCGTTTTGCGGGGGTTTGGAACGGCGACGTGGCGTTGGACCTTTTACGTGCAGCGCCTTTTCGTATTTTTGATTCCAACTCTGTGCACTTTGACCCTAATGCACATGCTGAAGATGTTATTTGCGCGACGTCGGGCCAGATTCCGAGAACACTCTTGGATTGGAACCGTCATCTTTCTGATGAAGATGTTCGCGCGCGAAAAAAAGCGATGCGCCGCCTGACGTGGAACGGCGCGCAATATAAAATTTCATATTTATGGCGCACCGACCAAGGTGAAGAAATTTGGATAGAGGAACAAGGCCGGCGCGAAGCGGGTCATAAAGAGACACCGACTGTCATTAATGGCGTGATCCGAAATATTACCGTCCAACGCAGAGCTGAGATGCGAACAACATATTTGGCGACATATGACGAATTAACGTCGATCTATAATATCGAAACAATGTCTAAATCGCTCGATCATTTGGCGGCCTTGACCATCCGGCAACGCGGCGAGGGGGCTTTGCTTCGACTTCGCTTAAAAAACCTGTCTGACATAAATGAGGTTTACGGATTTGAGACGGGTGACCGTATGGTTCAGGAATTTGCGCGCCGGTTGACCCAAATTGTTCGCGTTCCTGATCTTTTGGGCCGTATCGGCGGGGCAGATTTCGGTCTTGTCCTATACGGGTCGACTGCAGAGGATGTCCGCTCGATTGTGAAACGGCTTTTCTTTTTGCTTGAAAATTCACCCGTTCAAACACCCCATGGCGGACTTTATGGAGAGTTCGCAGCAAGTATGACGCAAATGCGCACGCAGGCACACTCCGCGGAAGAGGCCCTGGCGCAAACTGAAATTGCGATAGCCAAGACTAAGCCGTCTGAATTAACCGCGTATTCTGATGCAATGGGTTTGGACAGCGTGAGAAAAGGCCGTGAGACGACCGCCGATGACATCATAGATGCCCTAAACCAACGCAGGATACGGCTCGCTTATCAGCCTATTATTGAGACGAAAACATCGCGTCTGCATCACTATGAGTGCCTCTTACGCCTGCGCCGCGAAGATGGCGAAGTTGTCAGTGCTGGGCGGGTCATTATGGCAGCGGAACGTCTGGGTCTTGTGCATCTATTGGATCGCCGCGCACTTGAATTGGCGTCGGAAACATTGGCACGCGATAAAGATGTTCATTTGGCTTTAAATGTTTCGGCTGCGACGGTTAAAGATAAGGCGGCTGCGGCGAGTTATATTGCAGCCCTGAAAGCATTGGGGCCGTGTGCGAAACGTGTGACATTGGAATTAACAGAGACTGTTGCATTGGATGATCCTGCAATGGCCAGTGAGTTTTCCAATCATGTTCGCGACCTAGGGTGTGATTTTGCGATTGATGATTTCGGATCAGGTTACACGACATTCCGTAATCTAATGGCGATCGAGGCTGACATGATCAAGATTGATGGCACATTGATCGAAGGTATCGCGTCCGACCCCAATAAACAAACCTTTGTCCGCATGATGGTTGATTTGGCCCAGACCTTTAGTGTGAAAACCGTTGCAGAAATGGTCGATGATCGCGCTGATGCTGACATTCTCCGCCGTTTAGGTGTAGATTATTTGCAGGGCTTTATGTTTGGCGTCCCATCTGCCGCGCCAAGCTGGCAAAAGCGAGCGTCTTGATTTAAGCGTGGCTCATGCGTGAAACCGCGACACGATTAGAGCAATTTTATGCCAGTCCGCTGGGGGTCTCCGCGCGGGATATGGCGGCGCGGCGCTTGGCTACACTTTGGCCAGATCTCTCTGGCCGCAACGTCTTAGGTTATGGGTATACTTGGCCCTATCTTGCGCCCTATGAGCCCGCCACAAACCGTCTTGTGCTCGCCATGCCAGAAGCTCAGGGCGCGATCGCACATGAAGGCAAACGCGGCGTTGCAACGGTCCTAACACAGGGACAAGCCTTGCCTTTTTCAGATGCAACTTTTGACCGTATTTTGGCGGTTCATGCCGTTGAAGAAGCCGAAACAACCGCTGCGACCTTGGCGGAGCTTTATCGCGTTTTGGCCCCAGAAGGCCGTATCGTGATTATTTGCGCCAATAGATCTGGCATGTGGGCGCGTGCGGATAGTTTGCCATTCGGTGCAGGGCGACCATATTCGCGCCGGCAACTAAAATCCGCACTCATACATGCGAAGTTTGACCCAACTGTTGGGTCGAATGCACTCTATATTCCACCCGCACATTTATTGACTCGGCCAAGTCTCGTGCGGGGAGTGGAGCGGTTCGGTGAAACAGTTTGGCCACGTTTTTCAGGACTGGTGCTTGTCGAAGCGATCAAGCGCCTTTATGCGCCATCTGATCATGGTCATGCACAAAAGGTTGCGCGGCCAAAATTTACGGGTGTTCCAGCCCTAAATAGAAATAGTGCGAACAAAGGCGGTGTAAGTAAATCCGATGTCTGAAGACATTCCCGATATTGAAACAGTTCGGCGTGAAATCGATCGCGTTGATACGGCTCTGCTGAAACTCATTGCAGAGCGATTAGAATTATCCGCACAAGTGCGCAAAGCTAAAGGCGGCATGCGGGTCTGGCGACCCTCTCGCGAAGATAGCCATGTGCGCCAGCTCGCACGGGCGGCAGAGGCAACGCCAGCTTCATTGGTGTCCACAATTTGGGCTGAGTTAATGAGCGCCAGCCTTGCAGCGCAAGGTCCAATGCGTTTGCATGTCGCATTAGAGGGCGACGCCCTGACAAATTGGTCACTTGTACGGGATCGCTTTGGTGCAGCCTTGGATGTGCTGACATATCCGACGACGAGCGCGGCATTGGCGACTTGTTATTCTGAAGATGAAGGTGTTGCGGTTCTGCCTGCACCCGCGCCGCCGCCTGGCGGTATGGTGAGTTGGTGGACGGCTTTGGGACCTGGTGGTGCGATGGAAGGTTTACACATCTTAGCAGGATTGCCGCGCACAGGCCGTAAGGATTGGCCCGTTGCGGTTGCCGTTGCGGATGTCGTATTGTCGCCATCTGGTGCAGATCAAACGCTTTTATGTGTCACAGATAATGAGCCTTTGCCTGAAGGCGCTATCTTACGAGCTGAGTCTGGTGTTTTTCGTCTATATAGCCTTGATGGCTTTCACGATCTGCCTGCGACGCCATCACGGCGCGTTATCGGCTGTTTACCCCGCCCGATTGGGCAATAGAATTGGATATGTCCATGCGGTTTGAAACGCTTCTCATTATTGGTGGCGGTCTCATCGGCAGCTCAATCGCTCGCGCTGCGCGGGCGACAGGTCAGTCCAAGGCAATATTTATTGCCGACACGTCAGAGGCGGCCTGTAAGACGATCACGCAGCTGGGCATTGCGGACGGCGTAGCAGATGGTCCCGCTGATCATTTCGCAGCTCAAGCGGACCTAATCATTCTTTGTACGCCATCGGCGCGTCTGGCGACGACAGCTATGGCGCTAATGCCGTCAATGAAACCGGGCGCGGTTTTAACCGATGTAGGCTCCGTCAAAGGTCATTTTGTTGAGGCCTTGGCAGGTCACGTTCGAGACGACATTCATTTCGTGCCAGGACACCCAATTGCAGGCACAGAGAATTCAGGGCCAGAGTCAGGCTTTGCTGAATTATTTGAAGATCGCTGGTGTGTCTTGACTCCGCCAAAGGATACAGACGAGACTGCTGTCGCAGAGCTGACGTCATTTTGGGAAGCCTTGGGTAGTGATGTCGCGGTAATGGAACCTTCGCGTCATGATATTGTAATGGCGACAACATCGCATCTACCGCATTTAATTGCGTATACATTGGTCGGCACAGCCATAGATATGGAAACCGTGACGCGCAAAGAAGTCGTCAAGTTTTCAGCGGGTGGGTTTCGTGATTTCACGCGAATAGCCGCCTCTGATCCGGTGATGTGGCGCGATGTTTTTCTGACAAATAAAAAAGCGACTTTGGAAGTCGTGGACCGCTTTATCGAAGATTTAACAGCTCTAAAACGCGCAATCCGCTGGGATGATGGCGATACATTATTGGATAACTTTGCGAAAACCCGCGATATTCGTCGCCGTATTTTGGATGCCGATAAGGACTAATTTTCTATCTGAACCATATCGAGTTCTGGCGCTTCGATTTTCGTTTTGCGTCCGCGCGCGAGCGATAGCAGAAGTTTTGTATATTCCTGCAGCAGGCGCTCTGCACGGTCTCCAGATTTATACCATTTACGCGCATCTGCGCGTTCGACGGGGTAAGGCGTGATCCGCATGCGTCCCGCGGCATTCGCAATTTCAACTTTGGCTCGCGGCATATGATAGGCAGATGTCACCAAAATGATGTGGTCATACCCGAGAGCTTCTGCCCAATCCGTCGTTTCGCGAGCATTGCCGGTGGTGTCTTTTGCCGCGTAGTCCAAATCCAAACAACACTCTGCCAAGGGCACAGATAGACCCGTTAAGTCTACGATTTGCGGCACCGCATTATCCTCATGCACGCCTGAAATCAGGAGGCGCTCGCCTTTCTTTGCGGTTAATAAATCGACGCCTGCTTGCAGTCGTCCGCCACCTTTACCTGTCCAAACGACAATGCCGTCCGCCGCTTGGAGCGCAGTTGGCGGCGTTATGCGGTCCACATATTGGGCGAAAGCGATAAAGCCGCCCAGTAAAAGGGAAATCGTCCCAATAATGAGGAACGTCAAAAACCGGGCCCACCCCATTCGTTTGGAATGTGGCTTGCGGTCCTTTTTCAGTGCACGCCTCATAGACGCTTACGTTCAAAGGCGAGTTGACGTGTGGCGGTCATGCCTGCCGCGCCTGCGCAGATAACGGCGAATAATATACCTAGTCCGACAAGCCAAAATATGTCGGTGAGGCCTGCGCCAAACCCGGTCCAGCCCAATCCACCCCAATCACCCATTATGGACAGGATGAGCCAAAGCCCGCTCGCTAGGCCCAAGCCAATTGCTGCGCCCATCGCGCCGCGCCGAAAAGCCTGCCCTATAAAGAGTTTCGCGATGAATTTGTCGCTCGCGCCAACTTGGACGAGGACACGGATAATTTCTTTTTGCGCGGTCATGCTGGCGCGTGTGGCAAAGATATTGACGCAGAGACCCGCGAGCAAAATGAGGCTCAACACGCCCATTCCAATCCCAACTAAGCGTTTGGCTGTGCCGCGCAATTGATCTGCATATCGGGTATTATCATCAATATTGGCCACGATTTCGGCAGCGTCCAGTGCAGCTTTTGCTTTTGTTGCAGACACATTTGAACCTGTCACATTGATAAGCGCGGGGACGGGCAGGTTATCGGGGAGGGCGGCGTTACCTAACCACGGACGCAGAAGTTCGCGTGCGTTGTTTTGGCTGACCACTTCGACATCGGCTCCAGGAAAGACATCGGTCAGAGACGTGCTGGCCGCCGAGGTTTGCGCGGTCCACGCATTTGCATCTTCGAGTAAAATTTGAACCGTTAATGTGTCCGATAGCTGGGTTTGCCAATCGCCGGACAGGCGCATAGATCCGCGTGCAAAGAGCAGTGCACATCCCGCCAACAGCGCCATGATAATAAGAACAGCCCAAAGCGCCCGCGCATTGCGGAGCTTTGTCGGCAGCAGCGGCGCTTCCTGTGCATGTGTCGCTGTTGCTGCGCTCATTCTGGTTTACCTTTAAACACGCGCCCCGCTTCAATGCGCAGAACTCGCGCATCTAATTCATCGATGAGATGTGTATCATGTGTTGCGATCAGCACCGTCGCGCCCATGCGGTTCATTTCTGAGAAAAGCCGCAGCAAGCGCCGTCCTATTTCGGGGTCAACATTGCCCGTAGGCTCATCCGCGATCAGCAGGTCAGGTTTGGCGATGACGGCGCGGGCAATCGCGCAGCGTTGTTTTTCTCCGCCCGATAATGTCGGCGGCAAGGCCTGCATACGATGCCCGAGGCCAACCCATTGCAGCAGCTCAACGACGTCGGCGTTATATGTACTGCGGGATTGGCCAGATACGCGCAGCGGCAGGGCGACATTTTCATATACACTGAGATGTTCAATCAAGTGGAAGTCTTGTAACACGACTCCGACGCGCCGCTTGATCGCTTGTCGTTCAGGGTTCGTCAGCAGGGCGCTATCGCGGCCAAACATACGGATAAGACCGCGCGAGGGGATCAGCGAGAGATAGCAGAGCTTAAGGAGTGTAGATTTCCCTGCGCCCGAGGGACCTGTGAGGAAGGTGAAACTTCCCTGAGGTAGGTCCAATGTGGCATCGGTCAGCACTTCAGGCCCGCGCCCATAGCGCAAGGCAACTCGCTCAAAATTGACGAGGTCCGGAATGGTGGACATTTGGTCCTGTTGTGGCACGATTGGCATTAACCCTTGGCTGACTCGGAATGTGTTCTACCCTTATGATACTGACCTGTCCCGAATGTTCCACTCGTTATATGGCAAAGACGGGTACGATTGACGCAAATGGGCGCTCTGTCCGCTGCGCGCGCTGCGAAACCGTGTGGTTTGTCGAAGCTGGCAGTGGCGATTCTTCTGCTGACGCGTTGGCTTTAGAGGATAATAAAGCCGTTTTGATCGAAGTTGAACCTGACCCTCAGCCAGAATTGCCTTTTGTGCCAACGTCTGCGCCCGCAGATATCGGTGCGCATACACGGCTGCGTAATAAGGTAGAGGCGGATCGTCTGGCCAAACGGCGGCGGGTTATTCAGTTGATTTGGGTGGTGCCTGCTCTGGCGCTTTTGGGGGCGGCTACGCTCGCTATCATGAACCGCCAAGCCATAGTCGATAAACACCCCGCCGCTGCGACAACCTATCGAGCCCTTGGTCTAAAGGTGAAAACGAACGGATTAGACGTGAGCAATATGACAACCGAGATGGTGGTTGTGGATGGGGAGGCCATTTTGCGAGTCACAGGGGACGTCAGAAATCTACTGCCGCGCTCTCAAACTGCGAAGCTGCTACAGTTACGATTAGAGAACCGGTCTGGCGAAGCTGTTGCGGATTGGTTTGTTGAAGTCGGCGAGATTGCTGCGGACGGGACTGCGCGTATTGAAACCGATTACCCTGCACCGCCTTTGGATGGGGTTGAGCTTCGCTATAGGCTCGTTGATCAATAGCCGCAGCCTAGAAGCGTTCTAATAGTCTTTCCAGATATTCGCGCTCTTCGGCTTCGCGTTGCTGCTCTGCGGCGCGTCGACGGAGTTCTTCTAATAATTCGCGAGAGCGTGTGGCATTGTCACGTTGATCAATATCTGCGCTGTCGCTTCCATCATTAAACCCGTCATCGCTGCGACCTAACGGATCTTGGCCTTCGCTGTCGCCATTTTGTTCACGGCCGCGTTGAGACACAGCTTCTGCTAAGGCTTCGCCTGCATCACGCAATGCGCGAACGGCGTCTTCTTGGGCTTGTCCTGCGCCCGCCAGATTACCTTCGGCCAGGGCTTCTTCGCTCAGGCGCATGGCTTCTTGCGCGGCGCCTAAACCTTCTGCGAGTTGATTTTGCAAATCAGCCGTTCCCCCCGCTCCGGGTTGACTATTTGGGTCTCCGCTAGGGGATGTTCCGCTTCCAGCTTGTTCCCCTGATTCTGATCCAGATTCAGAATTTGAGCCTTGTTCTTGCCCGTTACCAGCCTCTTGACCTGCGCTGCCGTCTTCGCCTGATGGCCCATCTTCTGCGCCAGCATCCCCTTCGCCCTGCGCAGGAAGCGTATCCCCTAGGTTTTCAAGAAGGTCCCGCAGCTCGGCTTGACGTCTGGCGAGTTCTTGCGGGTCAAGCTCTTCGTTCGATTGGTCGTTGCGGTCGGCTTGTTCGGTTTCGTCCTGAAGATCACGTTGTTTGCCAGTTAAGTCCGCGAGGTCTTCTAGTTGCTTCTTTTCTTCCTCTGACATGTCGCCGCCAGATGCTTCTCCGTCTCCACCGCCGCCACCGCCTTTGGAGAGTTGGATCTGCATGTTTTCCAAGAGTTCAGCCAACTGTGCGAGGGCAATACGGGCGCCTTCTGTGTCTCCAGCGGCATTGGCCTCTTCAATTGCTTTCATCAGGGCTTGAATTTCGTCTATGTTGCCCATGGATTGACCACCGCCGCCTTCGCCGCCGTCCTCTTCGCTGCCTTCCTCTTGGGCTTTGCGGCGTAATTCTTCGGTATAGGCATCTACGGCCAAATTGTAGCGTTCGAACAAGGTATCGATTTCGCGTTTCGCGGCGCGGCGCGCGATCCCTTCGCGCAAGGCGGCTTCGGCTTCGCGCATTTCCTCTAAGGCGGTGCCCAGCGTTCCAAATTCTGCGCGTAGAGCAATTTTCCAGAGGTCATTTGGCAAACTTTCTAAGTCCGCGACGCTGCTCGCATGGCGCATTTGCGATCGCGCATGACGAAGGCCCATGAAGACGGCTGGATCTTTGAATAAGCCAGCAGGCTCATCTGTGATAGCTTCAATTAATAAGGTCGCGCGTTGAATATCTGCAGGCGAACGATCCCAATGCAGGCGAGGTTGGTATTCATTCCAATATCCATCGCTGGGTTCCCATCGCGGATTTGGGTCGGGGGCGTAGGTGTTGTCTAACCCTGCCATGACAAGTGTGCGTTGTTCTGCAACGGCCTTAGCAAGCGGTTCGACAAAAATCTTATCTGGCACAGTAAACCAGATGGCCTCTGATACGCCAGTCTGCCCTGCGCCATCTGTCGCAACCAGACGTCCGATGACTTTTTGTCCCGCATAACGTGTTTTGGATAAATCTAGCGCAGCTTTCGCACGTTCGACTTTGGTTTGGCGACTGCCAGGTAAGGGAATATCTGCACGGATTGTGATGTCGTCAAAGGCTGTTTCGGTCTGTGTGTCGTCGTGCAGAAGCGACATTTCCAGCTCTAGCGTTTCCACACCAAAATCATCGGTGAGGCCATAGGCGAAAACAAGGCGGTCACGTTTATCCGCTTCGGGTGTGTCGAGAATGTCGACCCCTGGCGGAAGATCATTCGTCACATTTAACGCGAAGCTTTGACGTGATAGTCCCACGCGAAATTCAATTCTGGATGTGTCGCTAATGGTCTCGCGGATTTCAAAACTTTTTGCGCCAAGACGTTTCGGTGTCAGGAACTTTGATTTCCACCCCTGAACTAAACGTGGTCGTGGCGCATTTTTTACGCCTGAAAGGCGTGCGACAAATTCACTGCCTGACGGGACGGCAATATCTGCGCCTTCTTTGAAATAGATCGGGGGGCGGCCCGTATAGGCGGGGGGATCAATCCAAGCCTCATAGGTAATTTGACTGGCCCGAATGGATGACTGCCAGTTGGGCGTCACAGCGGCGCGCAGACGTTCAAATGAGAAGCCTGCCATGTAAACGCCAGCGACGACCAGAAGTGCGGGGAGAGCAAATCTGATAAAATATGGATCAACTTTGGACAGAGTTGGTCGCGCTCGTGCTCCTCGCAACATGTCTGCCTGACGTAATGCAGATTTTTGATGCGCGGGCCAAACATCGGCGGATAAGGCGGGACGGTCATCCAAAACATCCAGCGGCCGATGGGCTTGCCCTGAATCTGTTTCAATACGCCGGCGAGCATCTGATTGTGTAGGCATGCGCAGTTTGAGAGCGCGTAGCAGCGTTGCGACCACGACAAAAAATGTAATGGCTAGTGCGATGAGGCGAACTGGATCACCAATCCATTGCCAAAGCCCCAGCCATGCGCCCAATACAAAGAGGCCAATCGCCAGAGCTGCAGGCGCGAGTGTCGGCGCGTAGGTTTCCCAAAACAGACGCCCGCGCGCACGCAACACGAGACGGCGGGTCGTTTTGATAATATTGTCGAGCGAGTCTGACATAGACGTCGACTATAACCTGCCGAAAATAGCTGTCGCCTTAAACTTCCGTGACATTTCGGCTTTTTGTCAGTGCGGGTTCTAACCAATCGGGCATGGATTCCGTTTTTAGGATATCTTCGACGGTCGGCCGTTCGCGGATAACGGCGTAATCTGCGCCATTTACCAGAACTTCCGGCACGAGAGGGCGCGTATTATACTGGCTTGCTTGGGCTGCACCATATGCGCCTGCTGAATGTAGGACGATCAGGTCGCCGCTGTCCAAAGCTGCCATTTCGCGTCCCTTTGTGAAAGTATCGCCGCTTTCGCAGATAGGGCCCACGACGTCATAGGTTTCCATTTTGTCCAAATCACCTTGCTGGACGGGCTCTATGTCGTGATAGGCGTCATAGAGTGCAGGTCGCAGCAGGTCGTTCATGGCGGCGTCGATAATCAAGAAGTCACGATCTTCGCCGCGCTTCACATAGAGTACTTCTGAAACGAGTACGCCAGAGTTACCTGCGATCATACGACCTGGTTCAAAAATCATTTCTACATTCAGATCAGCCGTCAGGCGTTTGACGAGCGCCGCATATTCGGATGGCGATGGTGGTACCGTCGCATTATTTCCGTATGGGATGCCTAAGCCTCCGCCAATATCGAAACTGGCAATCGTGTGGCCCGCTGCGCGAAGTTTGGTGATCAAGCTTTTGACTTTAACAATCGCGGCCTCAAATGGCGCGAGATCAGAAATTTGGCTGCCGATGTGAACGTCTACACCCACGATTTGAATGCCAGACAAGGTGGCAGCTTCGGCATAGGTACTTTCTGCTTGAGACCAGGCGATGCCGAATTTGTTTTCTTTTTTGCCTGTTGAAATTTTGGCATGACCACCTGCAGTCACATCTGGATTGACGCGGAAAGCAACGGGCGCAATTTTGTCCATTTCAACGGCGACGGCGTTTAACGCCCGAAGTTCGGCGAGGCTTTCGACGTTAAAGACGCGAATACCTGCGTTCAGCGCGTCGCGCATCTCAACTCGTGTTTTTCCTACGCCCGAAAAGACGATTTTATCAGCAGGAATACCTGCCATCAAAGCGCGTTTTAACTCGCCGCCAGAGACAACATCGGCGCCTGCACCCTGCTGAGCCAAGGTTGCCAAGACCGCTATATTGGAATTGGCTTTAACCGAATAAGCGATAAGAGCTTTCGTATCGATAAAACTATCTGCGAAGACGCGGTAATGACGTATAAAGGTCGCGGTGGAATAGACATAGACAGGCGTACCGACCTCTGCGGCAATTTTTGCCAAGGGTACGTCTTCGGCGAACATTGTGCCGTCACGGTAATCGAAATGGCGCATGTTTATTCGTCGTCCAGTAAATCGAGTTCAAGAGCGTCCTCGTCATCATAATTTTCTGGCCCCAAAAGGTCGAGTTCATCTTCGTCTTTAGAATCGTCTAAACTTTCTGTCGGGACGCGGTCTGCGTTGGTTTTGGCATCGGGTCCAAATAGCGGCGGCGGTACCTTTAGAGATCCACGAATACCGCAGCCCGCCAGCAGGCCTGCACCCAAGAGTGACAAGATGATAAGTTTTAAGCTGTGGTTCAGCTTGCTAGGGCCAGTATTGTGCATGGTCGTCCTCACTCTTCGGAAGGCTCACATATAAGGAAAACGGTTCGGATGAAATACGCAATTGTATCGTTGTTTGTCACAGTGTCGTGCCTAGCGGGTCAAACTGCACTGGCTTCAGATATGAAATTACGCGGCGAAACCGTTTGCTTCCCAGCTAAAGATGTTCCGAAACTTGTTGGAAAACTGGCAGAAGTAGATGCGGAGCGCCGCAAGATTGTAGATGTGCGCTTAGAGCCTCGCTTTATCATCAAAGATGAAGGCGTTTGGCCTGACCGCTTTTATTTGGCCAAAGATGGCGCGTTTGTCGCGGATTTACCTTTTTCTCGCGAGACGGGCGCGGTTCCGTCCTTTTTGGAATCAACTGCGGTCCGGCCCGATACAGATATATGCATTGATGATCCAACACGTGCAGAGCGGCCGAAAGACGATGAAGGTCTTTATTTTGAAATGGGGTTATCGCCATTATTTAAAACAACACCCGGTCAACATAGTGTTGCCGAGTTAAAACAAGGCGCGAAGGACGGGAAGAAATTTTACAAGAAAATGCTGCCCGGTGCGATTGCGATCTTAATGCCCGATACGGATTATTTCGCCATTCGTATGATTGACCGTGCGGCCATGCCCGCTGTTTTTGCTAAGACGACGCATGGCGAGACAGCTTTGGCATTGGAAGCGGTGAAAGATATGTGGATTGTCCGTCTAGATGACATCGAAGATGTCATGGCAGAGACGTTGATTATTCGCGGAGGGGCCTATGACCTGCAACCAGTTCCAGCCCCAAAAATATTACGTAAATTTGGAATGGGAGATGCAAGTCATCAAGAGTAAACTTATACTTTCAAGCCTTTGCGTTCTAATTGCGGCACCCGCATATGCGGGGGAACCGTGCCAATCTGCGAAAGATTTTGTCAATATGGCGCAAGGCTTTTATGGCGATCAACCCGAGCTGAAGAATGTTGTCTCGCCGAAAATTAAGATCAACCTCAAGGGCTTGAACAGATATCCCACGCCTTCACATATGTTGTATCGACACGAAAGTGTCGAACATCGGCTTGCTGTCGTGGACGGGCTTTTGACTGGTTTTGAGGCTGCGGCGGCGTGGTCGCGGCCACGTTCAAATTTGACCCAGATGAGATTGCTACGGCGGAGGCTGCGAGGCTTGAAGCAGAAGCTGCTCCGTAAAACTGGGACTTTGCAGATTGCTGCGTCCGCGTTAGAGGTGTTGTATGACATCTCATCTGAACACGGAAAGCCCCTGCAAATTGATCTGCACGCTGGATATAACAGCAGGCGTTTGCACCGGCTGCGGTCGGACCCGCGCTGATATTGCAGGATGGACGGGCTATAGCGACGCGCAGCGCGCCTTTTCCAATCTTGAAGCTAGTAAGCGCATGAAGGGTTTTGCGGCCAAGGGGGAAAGCTCATGACAGACCCTTCGACGCAGCAAAATCCAGAATCAAAAGCCCCAGATCGCAGCGAAATGTGGAAAGCTCTAAAGTGGACGGCTATTCTTTTAGTGTTTCTTCTTATCGCGTTTGGTGCATTTAAAGCGTGGCAAATCGCGACAGCGCCAGCGCGTGTTGTGGGGAATGCGACAGAGTCGGTTAAATCTGGTGCGACGTCTATTCTGACACGTTTGGAGGTCCCTCTTCAAAATCAACGCCGCTTTGACAAGGCGGCAGATGCGGCCTTTGCGCATCTGAATGAAATGGCTGAAACCCCGCCGAGCAGTGTTAAAGAGCGCGGTTTTCGCATTGCAAATATGCGCGGGGCGCGGAACCGTGTTTGTGAGTTATCTTATGATTTCGGTAATGGCGCAGTGCCTGTTTTTCTGTCTGCGGATAATGCCGCGCATGAGGCCGCGAAAGCGGTGGCCTCCAATGCGGACCGTTTGATCCGCATTGTTGTTGTCAGCCCTGAACAAACGCTTGGTTTGAATGCCGAATATCTCGAAGATTCAAAACAGTGGCGACTGAGCTGGCGCCCTGCCTCTGTCAAGAAACTCTACCCTGACTCATGGGGCGAAAAGCCAATGACTCAAATCCTGCAGGCTGCGCCCAAGGGCTGCGGCTAAGTTTACGCCAATTGTGATTTCCAACGCGCGACTTGTTTGCGGACTTCACTTGGCGCTGTTCCACCATAGCTGGTGCGGCTGCTGGCAGAGGCGAGTGGGGTGAGGACGGAATATATGTCGTCCGTTATGCGTGGTTCTACGGTTTGCATATCGGTCAATTTTAAGGCGTCCAATGTTTTGCCTTGGGCTTCTGCAAGCGCGACGATGGTACCCGTCACATGATGCGCGTCGCGGAAGGGCATGTTTAAATTCATGACTAACCAATCGGCGAGATCTGTCGCTGTTGAGAAGGCTGCGCCGGCGGCGTCCGCCAAACGATCCTTATTTGGTGTCATATCCGCGACCATTCCAGCCATTGCGGCGAGGCCCAGTTCCAATGCGTCAAACGCGTCGAATACAGGTTCTTTGTCTTCCTGCATGTCTTTGGAATAGGCGAGAGGCAAGCCCTTCATTACAACGGCGAGCGCCGTTAGTGCGCCGAGAATGCGCCCAACTTTTGCGCGCACGAGTTCCGCCGCATCGGGATTGCGTTTCTGCGGCATGATCGAGCTGCCGGTTGTGAAAGCATCAGAGAGCGAGATGAAGCGGAATTGCGCGCTTGTCCAAATCACGATTTCCTCAGACAGACGAGAAAGATGGGTCGCGCAGATTGTGGCCGCGGCGAGGGCTTCCAGCGCAAAGTCACGCGCAGAAACAGCATCAAGCGAATTGGCCATAGGTCGGTCAAAGCCCAAGGCACTGGCCGTCATATCTCGGTCAATATTATAGGGCGTGCCAGCTAGAGCGGCGGCGCCGAGCGGGCTCTCATTCATACGTGTCCGGCAATCGGCGAAACGCGAGCGGTCACGGGCGAACATTTCGGCATAAGCCATCATATGATGACCGAATGTGACGGGCTGCGCGCTTTGCAAATGTGTGAAGCCAGGCATGATTGTATCTGCATTTTGTTCGGCTTGATCGACCAAGGCTTGGATGAGGGCCGTTAATTGCGCTCCGAATAGGTCGAGATGGTCGCGCACCCAGAGGCGGAAATCTGTCGCGACTTGGTCATTGCGGGATCGCCCTGTGTGTAGTCGTCCGCCAGCTTCGCCGATTTTGTCTTTTAAGCGAGCCTCGATGTTCAAATGAATATCTTCCAACTCGTCTGAGAAGGGGAATGTGCCGCCTTCGATCTCAGCTTGAATGTCGTCCAGCCCTGTATGAATCGCATCGCGGTCAGCTTGGGTGATGATCTCTTGCGCGGCGAGCATGTCGGAATGCGCCTTTGATCCTGCGATGTCTTGGGCCGCGAAACGTTGGTCAAAGCCAATGGAAACATTGATGGCTTGCATCAATGCGCCAGGTCCTGCGGCGAAGCGTCCGCCCCACATCTTTTGCCCCTTACCTTTTTCAGCTTTGGGCTCTATCTCTTGGCTCATGACATCCTCATTCTTTTCTCTCGGCAATGCGATCCGAACATTTCTTCTGATCGGGCTTGTCGGCGTGGTTTTCGTTCTTGTCCAGTCCTGTCAACGACCTGCGAGTGGATTAGACTCTTATGCCAATGCAAGCCTGAAAAAATTGACAATGCGCGAAAACCCGCCTCCACCGCCAAAGTCAATATTCAATACCGCCGATGGACGCGAATTGCGGTTAGAAGACTTGCGCGGAAAAACCGTTCTTGTGAATGTTTGGGCGACATGGTGCGCGCCCTGTATCAAAGAAATGCCATCGCTGGACCGCTTGCAGGCTTTGCGCGGCGGCGATGATTTCGACGTCATTACAATCTCCATTGATCGTACGAAATATGAGCCAGCGAAGTTTTTTGCCGATAATGAGATCGAAAACCTCTCGCCGTGGCATGATGGCTCCTTTGGTATTCCAGGAAACCTGCAACTACGCGGCTATCCGACAACGGTGATTTATAATGCGTCAGGCCGCGAAGTCGCTGTCGTGGAAGGCGAAGCGGAATGGGATAGCAAAGAAGCTCTCGCCCTCGTGGATTATTTGACGGGGCAATAAATTTTCTTGCTTACTCATGCGTAATAGTATTACGTTACATATATGTAAAGCAGGAGAAAACCTATGTCCCGTCGTCGTACCCGTCTAAGTAACTCAGACGAAGGCGGGGTAGATATGACGCCCATGTTGGACATTGTTTTCATTCTTCTGATCTTCTTCATCGTGACGGCCGTGTTCCTTGATGAAGAAGGGATCGACTTTACCCAAGCTCAAGGTGAGGCGCCTTCAGGGACGCAGTCTGTTATTAGCATCGCGATCAATAGCGAAGATGCGATTTCCGTTGAGGGCCGTATCGTTTCACTCGCATTGGTCGAGGCGGAAGTGCAGCGCCATCTTGTTTATAAGCCCAATGCCGCGATTGATTTTCGTGCAGCCAAGAATGCCCGCTTTGAAAATGTCGTCACGATCAAGGATGATATGGAACGGGCAGGCCGCACCGTACGGTTTGAGACCTATATTCCGACCCAGACGACGGCGCAATTGGACTGAGTCGCGCTCGATTTCCCAATTGAGTCTCGCCGAGAGCCTATGGTTAGCAAACTTTGTAATGTAGCCTTTCCGAATTGTTACGGGCCTGTGGTGAAAATGTGTTCATGTTTTCTGAGGTAAAACGAGTGTCTTGGATCAAAATGGGCTGAAATAAGGCTAATTTAGTCTAACCACTTGATTACATCCCGTTCACTTGAGGGTTCAGCCAAACGCGACCAGAAAGTGGGCAGAGCTGGGGAGCTTGTTGGAAACGGAGAGAACCATGTCCAATTTTAAAACGCTTACCACGATTGCAATCGCGACTTTATTTGCTGCCCCTGTCTTCGCACAGGACACGCAAGAAAGCCCAATGATTGAAGTTACGCCTGCTTCTGCCGAAACGCATTTTGCCTCTGCCGATCTGGATCAAGATGGCGCTTTGAACGCAGATGAGTTCGTTACCTTTGCTGTTATGCAAGCCGAAAGCGGCGACGAAGGATTTAAAGACGTTGTCTTGTCCGGTGAATATGACACTAAATTCGCAGCGCATGATAAAGATGCGTCCGGCGGAATTACGGTCGAAGAATTGGGTCATCAAGATACCATGGAAGACGCCCCAGTCGACATGGAATTTGACGAAGAGCCAGAGGATGCACCTGAATTAAACTAGGTCGCATTTCTTTTTCGATTTTAGCGCCGCGCGGGTAACTGCGCGGCGCTTTTTTGTGTCGATCCACGTGTCATAGATTTTCACGCAGGGGAAAGCTCTACCGTCCATCTAGGAACGACTGGAATTAAAGCGGGACAGTCCGCGTGGTCGATATTCGCGACGGAATACCGAAAGTAGAAAAGTTGTTTTACGCAAATATCAAGGATCGGGGTGTCAGGCCAATCCATAACCACGCGGCAGCGGTTTTTGATGCAGCGGCCTGTTTGTCCCCGCAGGTCATGCCATTAGACAAGGCGGTCGGCTCTCACTCCAAAAGTCCCGGCACCTCTTTGGCTCTCACACCAAAACGCTCAGACCCACCGTCTATCGGTACCAGCAAGCGAGGCCTCGCCTGTCCCGTGTCCGAAAGAACTTCTGTACCGTATCATAGCTTTTGAGACCAAGGATCATTCTCTTGGTATTTGTAATAAAGGTCTGAAATAGAACGAATAATTATTACTAAAAGCGAGGATCATTCTGTTCGACCCATGAACCAATACCTCATGAGGAGAGATGAATGGAGGCTGTCAGTCGAAATCTAGTCGACCCAATGACCTTGTGATGAGTAGTTTTATGGGTAGGGTGGATGTGAACTTTATTGGAGTTTTTATGTTATCGCGCCATCTCATGCCTCTGATCGCTTTCGGTCTTTTGGCTTCGGCTGTGCCGACTATATCCACGGCTCAATCAGTGACATTGGATCCTGGCCTGTATGATTTCACGCATAATGTAACTATGAATGGCCAGCCGGTACGGGCGAAAGATTATGAATATTGCATTCGCGACGGACAAAACAGCAAGACAATGAATGAGTTGGTCGGAGATATGGTTGAGGATGGCAGCTGCGCAGTAAGTGACGCCTCCATAACGGACTCCACGGGGCGCGCGAATTTTAGCTGCACGGATCCCGACTTTGGCTTAAAAATTACGGGCAGCGTCACAGCGGATTACGGCACGTCATTTTATAATGCTTTCGCCACGGCCGATATGGGACCAATGGGGAATTTAAGTGTTAAAACTAAAGTTCGCCGCCGTAGTGAGTGCCCTGCGGGGTGGAATAACCCAGACGATGTTAGCCCAGACTAAGGCTCTATCGCTTTATCTTACGTCAGGCGTGCCCGAACCCATAAGAGAAACCTGAGCCAAAGACTTGGCTTGAGGCGTTTCGTTCGCCGTAAGGGCGTATCTTCAAATATAATTTGCGTGGCTTGGTTGATTGGCCCCCGGCCATTTTCCGTTAGGCGAATTTCGAAAGGTCTTGGCCCTGAGCGTTTTGTAAGAGCGGCTTGTACCCGAGGGGTAGCAATGGCCGTGTTTAACCACGATTTGATCAAGGGCATATCGTCTCCACTATCGCCGACAATTCCACCATTTGAGAGATAGGCACAGACACGGAATCCCGTGTCATACCCCACCGCGACATTTGACATTTGGACAAGTCCAATCAGGCGGGAATATTTATCATTTGGCCAAATATCGGCGACCATGACATTCCATTCGCCTTTAGAATGGGAGGAGTCGGTCATCTCGATCATTTTCTCAACCCACATTGAGATACCTAAGACATGATCATCTTTGATAGTGATTTGCGGATAATCGGGTTCGGTGAGATCAAACGTCATAGGATTTTGAACTATGCGTCGTACCTAGCTCTCGAATAATATATCGACTAAATTCCCTTTTTTATCATACTCAATAGAGAGGACATCCGTCGTTGCATCGACAGGCAGGGTGTAATCCATACGCGTATATCCGGTCTTTTTGTCTGTCCATTCCTTATCAAAAATCAGTGCACCCAATATTGTACGATGATCAGGTTCAGGGTCACCTGTGGCGGCTTTCAAATTCTCTTCGCTGAGCGAATGTATTTGGTCTGCTGCAAATAAAAGAACAGAGCTGTCGTAATTAGAAGAATCTCGCTCAAAAGCGTCTTTAATCGCGGCAAGGCCGGCGTCGATACGTACGTCTGACATGATGTCCCCCAATGAAATCTCCACGTGTGTTTCGCACATATTTATGAAGAAATGGCAAAAATGGTGGGAGGGCGTGGGAGGTGAGTGTCTGAGGTGGCCGTGAATCCGTGATTATATTTAAAAGTAAAACGATTATCTCAAAAGTGCATTAAATCGAAAAAAGGCCGCCATTACACGTGGTTTACATCATGCCTCCCATACCGTGCTAAGCCGTAAATAACGGGTTGACTTAGGGCACTCTCGTCGGTTTGTTTGACATGGTTTTTCAAGGAAGTTCATGATGGCGTTATCAAAGACAAAATATTTAATATTCGCCGTGATGGGGTTTATGGTCGCTGCGCCCATGACGGTATCTGCGCAAACATCTGTGCCGCTGTCTGGTCTTTATGCATGCGAGAGTGTCGCGGATAAAGAGGCTCAACTTTCCTGTTTTCGTACTGAGACCGCAAAGCTACGCGTGGCTGAGACTTCGGGTGATTTATCGGTAGTTGAGACAGATAGCGTTGCCCAGTTTGAACAAGCTAAACAGAATAGGGCTAAAGCCCCTAAAAAGCGTACGCTCGCGATAAGCAGTACGTCTACTTATGGTAGGAAAGGGTATATCCAGTTCACCTTAGAGAATGGTGAAATTTGGCAGCAGACAGAGGCCGAGCGAGTTCGTTTGGGAAAAGCGGAACCTGATATGTTGACAATCAAGAAAGCATCCTTTGGGAGTTTTCTTGCACGCGTTAATGACAAAGGAACATCAATCCGAGTGAAACGGATAAAGTAATTTAAAGCCAAGTGAGAACCCATAAAAAAGGCCACCCTTTCGGATGGCCTTTCTTTTTGCGGTCGGATTTAACCTCTAGTGTTTATCATAATCCGTTAGGACTTGATTGTCGCCTTTGACTTCGAGACTAGCTTTGATGTCGCCTTCTGTTTCTTCGAGGACTTTACTGCGGAACAGTAACCCTGCCAGAACTGCGCCAATGGCAGGGGCAATAAAGAAGAGCCAGAGTTGCCCCATGCCCGTGAAGACGGCGGGACCAAAACTACGCGCTGGATTGACCGACACGCCCGTGACTTGAATGCCGAGCAAATGAATGGCCCAAAGCGTGAGACCAATCGCGAGGCCTGCAAAGGCTGTCGGGGCCGCTTTTTGTGTGGCGCCCAGAATGACCGTGACAAAGAGGAATGTCGCGACGATTTCAAATACCAAAGCTGCTTGCATGGAATACTCACCCAAATATCCTACGCCCCAGCCGTTTTGGCCCAAGCCATTATCTACGAGAGAATAGTCGGATTTGCCGCTGGCGATGAGATAAACCACGCCTGCGCCTATGGTTGCGCCAATGAATTGTGCGATCCAATATTTTATCATTTCGCCCGCGCTCATTCGGCCTGAAACGAAAGCGCCAAGCGAGACCGCTGGGTTGACGTGGCAGCCAGATATCGGTCCGATGCCATAGGCCATGGCGACAATCGCCAAGCCAAAGGCTGCGGCGATCCCTGCGTGGCCAACTTCGGCCCCTGCGAGTACGGCTGTCCCGCACCCAAATATAACTAATGTTGCTGTACCGATCATTTCGGCAATTAACTTTTTCATGAAACCCTCCCTGGTTCTAGGATTCCAACCTAGAGGAGGATGCGTGAGTGGTAAATGAATGAAAAAAGGCGGCCTCGTGCATTTTGCGAAACGCAAATAGCACCAAGCCGCCTTTAATTTTGTCTAGTCGGTTGTTTGGTATGAAGTAGCTGTGAAGCCTACATCATGCCTCCCATGCCGCCCATTCCGCCCATGTCAGGCATAGCAGGTCCGCTATCCTTCTTTGGCGCTTCGACGATGGCACATTCTGTTGTCAGGATCAGACCTGCAACGGATGCCGCGTCCATAAGAGCCGTACGGACGACTTTCACTGGATCGATGATGCCGGCTTTGACCATGTCGACATATTTGTCTTTCTGAGCGTCATAGCCATAGTTCGCTTTGTTCTCAGCCATGATGTTACCAACAACAACAGCGCCTTCGACGCCGGCGTTGTCTGCGATTTGACGTGCTGGATACTGAAGCGCCGCTTTGACGATTTCGATACCTGCTTTTTCGTCGTCGTTCAGACCTTTGACGTTGATGAAGCGTGTTGCACGCAAGAGAGCTGTACCGCCACCTGGGACGATGCCTTCTTCGACTGCGGCGCGTGTTGCATTCAATGCATCATCGACACGGTCTTTACGCTCTTTAACTTCGATCTCAGTTGATCCACCAACCTTGATGACAGCAACGCCGCCCGCAAGTTTCGCGAGACGTTCTTGCAGTTTCTCACGGTCATAATCAGAAGACGTCGCTTCGGATTGCGCACGAATTTGCTCAACGCGGGCCTTGATGTCTTTCTTCTTGCCTGCACCGTCAACAACGACTGTGTCGTCTTTGGAGATGTGAACATGTTTGGCTGTGCCGAGGTCTTTCAATGTGATGTTCTCGAGCTTGATGCCGAGGTCTTCTGAAATAACTGTACCGCCCGTAAGGATCGCAAGGTCTTGCAACATGGCTTTACGACGATCGCCGAAACCAGGGGCTTTGACAGCTGCGATTTTCAGTCCACCGCGGAGCTTGTTGACAACGAGTGTCGCGAGAGCTTCGCCTTCAATGTCTTCCGCGATGATCAAAAGAGGCTTGCCTGTTTGAACAACAGCTTCGAGGATTGGCAACATCGCTTGTAGGGATGTGAGCTTGCCTTCGTTCAGGAGGATATATGGATCATCCATCTCGACGCGCATTTTTTCTGCGTCTGTGATGAAGTAAGGGGACAGGTAACCACGGTCAAACTGCATGCCTTCAACGACTTCAAGTTCAGTTTCGGCTGTTTTGCCTTCTTCAACTGTGATGACGCCTTCATTGCCGACTTTACCCATAGCTTCAGCAATCATTTTGCCGATGGACGCTTCGCCGTTTGCAGAGATCGTACCGACCTGAGCGATTTCCGAAGATTTTGTGATCTTGTTGGCTTTCTTAAGCAAGTCACCCGCGATTTCGCTGGCCGCTTTGTCGATGCCGCGTTTCAGATCCATTGGGTTCATACCCGCAGAAACACGCTTTAGGCCTTCGCGCACGATGGCTTGTGCCAAAACAGTGGCAGTTGTTGTACCGTCACCCGCTTTGTCATTTGTCTTTGAAGACACTTCGCGGAGCATCATCGCGCCGAGATTTTGGAATTTGTCTTCCAGCTCGATTTCTTTCGCGACGGATACGCCGTCTTTTGTTGTGCGCGGTGCGCCGAAAGATTTCTCGATGACAACGTTACGACCTTTTGGGCCGAGTGTAACTTTCACTGCGTTAGCGAGGATGTCCACGCCTTCGAGCATTTTGGCGCGAGCTTCGCTACCGAATTTGACGTCTTTAGCCGCCATGATAATTCTCCTATTTTAATTTTTGCAGCCTGACTTTCGTCTGGTTCTGCTTTTTTAGGGTAATGTTCAGTCTGGCGACCTGTTGATGATTTTTTGCGTTGCAAAAATTCAACCCGCTGGTCGCCGATGCTGTTTTATTCCGAACGTTCGGGCCGGTGCGTGTCTTGTGCGTTTTCACTTCGTGAAAGCCACACTGAACTTACGCCTGGTAAAGTGAAAATTGTTCGGAGCAAATTATCCAATGATGCCCATGATGTCGGATTCTTTCATAATAAGAAGATCCTTCCCATCAATTTTCACTTCTGTTCCGCCCCATTTGCCGAAAAGGACTTTGTCGCCCTTTTTGACGTCGAGTGCGACGAATTTACCATCGTCGCCGCGGACGCCTGGTCCTACTGCGATGACTTTACCTTCGGATGGCTTTTCAGTGGCCGTATCTGGGATGATGATCCCGCCAGCTGTTTTTGTGTCTTCTTTGACGCGCTGAACAACAACGCGGTCATGGAGGGGACGAAATTTCATGCGTCTTCTCTCTGTTTAAAGGGTTCAAAATGATCTTGGCACTCACAGTCCGCGAGTGCCAGTGGGGAGCATGTGGGCGAGCCGCAACGACTCTTCAACCCAATTACAGCAGATTCTTTGTGAAATTTCTGAGACTTTTAACGAAGGTCCAGCTGCGCCCTATGAAATCGCCGCTGTATTATCGTCAATAGCGCAGTAGAGTGCGCTCATGTTTCGTTTCACGCCCCTTCTATTTGCCCTCTTCCTCGCCGCTTGCGCAACGCCTTCTTTACCTAAGGCTTTTGTTTATGACACGTCGGTTCGGGGGGAGCAGGGGTTTGTTGGGACTTCGGATCGCGCAAAGGCCGCGGCTTCATTATTGGCGGCAGGGGTTGTGACTGACCCGACGGCTGGATTGCAGGCCGCGCTTCCCGACGCACAGATTTTAATGCGGCGCTGGGGTGTGTCATATTTTCCGCAGGATTGGACGCGATATCAGGTCGTGATGGAGGCTGATATTCGGCGCGATGATGCGATCACGAAATGCCGCATGGGGTCTCCCGAAACGCCTGTCGGCGCGATGACGTTAGCGCAAGTTCGAGAGAATGATGGCGCGGCCTTGCAGGCCGTGCTGAAGGATTTAGTGGCGGCTTGCGTCGCCGAGGCTCTTTAGCCCAAGTCCACCATCAGTTTCCCAATAGAATGGGTGAAACTATTGGGCAGAATGTCTTGCTCGCCTGTCCATTCAATATTCGGGAAACGCGCCAGAATTTGGCGATAGACGACCTCTAACTGCATATTCGCCACACGCTGTCCGAGGCAGACATGTGGACCGATCCCAAACGCCAGGTGATTTTTGGCGTTGCTACGATGAATGTCGAAGACGTCGGGATTTGCAAAAACACTGGGGTCGCGATTGGCGGCGCCATAATACATCAGAACTTTGTCGCCTTCTGTGATGGTTTGATCGCCTAACACCGTGTCCAGAGTTGCGGTGCGGCGCATATACATAACGGGACTGACCATGCGGATAGCTTCATGGGTCATATTTGGAATTAACGCAGGGTCTTCGATTAATTCTGCTTTCGCTTTTGGGAAGGCTTTGAGCAGGCGCATCGTGCCGGAAATCGAATTTCGCGTCGTATCATTGCCTGCAAAGACGATGAGCAGCCATGATCCATCCAAAAACTCATCTGGCAGTTTTGCGCCATCAATTTCGGCATTGGCGATGGCCGACAGTAAGTCTTCACGCGGATTTTCGCGGCGGTCGTGCAGGATGGCTTGACCATAATCGAACAGGGCCCGCACCTCGGAAAGAAAGTGCATAATCATCGCAGGATCAACGTCGCCGAGCTCTTGCTGTTCTAGCGTATATTGCGCCATCTCTAACATTTGCATCCAGGCTGCAATTTTTGGACGGTCAGCTTCTGGGATGCCGAGGATTTCGCAGAGCGTGAAAAGTGGGAGTTTTTCGCTCACGGTAGAGACAAGATCACATGTTGGGCCTGCCGCTGCGAGATCGTCCATGAGCGTCTCGACATAGGCTTCGACCTTTGTGCGCAAACGCTTGATATAACCCGGCGTGAAATAGGCCATATGTTCGCGGCGCAAGGACATGTGATGCGGTGCATCAAGGCAAATCATCGTGTCCAGTGCCGCGCGGTGAAGCTGCGGATGCCGCCTTGCTTCATCCATATAGGCCGCAAGAATACCACCTTTTTGGGAGGAGTATGTGGTTGTATCGAGGTTCGCTTGGCGGACAAGATCATAGGATGTCAGGGCCCAAAACCCTGCGCTACCGCTCATGGGGTGCCACGCAATCGGCGCGGTCTCGCGCATAGTTTTGAACGCATCAAACGGCTGCCCTGCCGTAAAGTTTTTAGACTTCGTCAGATCCATCGGCGGTGAAAAATTATGGATTGGGGTAGAAGAAGGCGGTCCTTCACCCGCATCGGGGGTGTAAGTGGCAGAAACGAGATCAAGAGTCATAAGCTAGCTCTAACTTCTGCGAAGAGGGTGACAAGTGTTCAAGATTGCACGTTGTGCAAACTCAATGAAGTATTCGCGTTTTAATTTGGTGCGCCCAGCAACCAATTAAACTGACGTACGCGTTTGAACCCTGTCAGACCCGCTTTATTATAGGGGTCTTGTTCCAACCAGGCTTCTACAGTTTTTAGATCTGGTCCGTCGACGATAAGTAAGCTGCCGCGCATATCGCCTGCCTCGTCGAGCCATGGACCCGCCGAGATGAGCTTGACCTGCGGATCATTCCGAACCCAGTTCAGATGCGCCTCGCGATTGTCCAGACGGATGTTCAGGCTGTCGGTTTTATCTTCGGTATATATGATGAAATGCGTCATGATTTTGGGCCTTTCTTGCCATAGCCAGATTTTGGCGCTGTCTTTGCTGCGGCGCTATCGAGGGGCCAACGTGGCCGCGCGGGTGCGTCGTAAGTATCTATCAACCCAGCGGCCAAACGTTCCGCGCCCGCCAGTGCAATCATTGCGGCGTTATCTCCGCAGAATTTCAGCGGCGGCGCGATAAAGTCATAATTCCGCGTTTCGGCCAGAGTTTTCAAGCCCGCGCGCAATTCGGTATTGGCTGCCACGCCGCCCGCGACGACAAGGCGCGCTTTCTCTGTCTCGCCCGTCGCGCGTCGGTAAAGTGTCATGGCGCGGCCAACGCGGTCCAACATGGTATCGGTCATGGCGCGCTGGAAACTGGCTGCGATGTCAGCTTTTGCAGCGTCTGTTTTGTCGGATGCGTCCCAGGCGCGAGCAACGGCGGTTTTGAGGCCAGCGAAAGAAAAATCAGCGTGGTCGCGGCCTTTCATCGGGCGGGGGAGTTTAACCGCCGTTGGATTGCCGCGCTCTGCCCATTTTTGGACTTGCGGTCCGCCCGGAAAGCCGAGGCCCATGACTTTGGCGGTTTTGTCGAAGGCTTCGCCCGCCGCGTCGTCAACGGTGCTGCCAAGGCGTGTGTATTTACCTAAGCCTGTCACGGATAGCAGTTGTGAGTGCCCTCCCGAGACAAGTAGTAAAAGATAAGGAAAGGGGCAGTCCTCAGTGAGGCGCGGGGAGAGGGCGTGACCTTCCAGATGGTTGACAGCAATCAGGGGCTTGCCCAGCGTCATAGATAGGCCTTTGGCCCCCATCAGTCCTGTAATCACGCCGCCGATTAAACCGGGCCCCGCGGTTGCTGCGATGGCATCTAAGTCATCCCATGCCACGCCAGATGTCTTCATGGCTTTGGCGAGAATAGGTTCAATTTTCCGCATATGCGCGCGAGCGGCGATTTCGGGAACGACGCCGCCAAAGGGACGATGCTCTTCGTCCTGACTTGCGACAATATTGGACAGAATGTCGATCTGGCCATTATCGTAACGGCGCAACACACTGGCCGCAGTTTCGTCGCAGGAGGACTCAAGACCTAGAACGAGTACCGTTTTACGGGTCGTCCGATTAACGACAGGGGCGCTGTCTTGTTTTACATCTAATTTCGGGGCATGTGCCATGATCGTTGACCTAAGGATTATAGCCCGATTATGCAATCACCTGCACTCATTATAGGAACACGTGGATCGCCCTTGGCTTTGTACCAAGCGAACCTCGTTCAACGCCTCATATGTGAGGCGTCTGGCCGTCCCATTGAGCAGGTCATAATCAAGGTCCTCAAAACCAGTGGAGACACGATCAAAGGCGATTTGAAAGACTTTGGCGGCAAGGGATTGTTCACGCGTGAATTGGAAGTGGCACTGCTGGATGGGAGTATTGATCTGGCCGTCCACTCCATGAAAGATGTGCCAACGGTTGGGCACGAGGATTTAGTTGTTAACGCGATTTTACCGCGTGCGGATGTGCGCGACGCATTTATCTCCGTGAAACACGAATCTATTGCAGATTTACCCCAAGGCGCATTGATCGGTTCGGCTAGCCTGCGCCGCCGCGCACAGCTCTCGGCCATGCGGCCTGACCTGCAGTTTTGCCTCTTGCGCGGTAATGTCGGGACGCGGCTGCAAAAACTAGAAGGCGGCGTGTGCGATGCGACGATGTTGGCCTGTGCGGGATTGCGTCGTTTGGAACAGGATGATCGGATTACGCAGGTCGTGGAAACGGACGTCATGTTGCCAGCGCCTGCACAAGGCGCGATTGGGATAGAAATTCGCCGTGATCGCGAAGACTTGCGCACTATATTGGCCCCGCTAAATGACCGCTCAACAGAGCTTGAAATCACGGCAGAACGAGCTTTCTTGCGGGCGCTCGACGGAAATTGCCGCACTCCGATTGCGGCGCTGGCCAAGGTTGTTGGTGAGCGTTTGACCTTGCGCGGCGAAATTTTATCTAAAGATGGCGCGCTGCGTATTTCTGATGAAGTTTCGGGGACGGTTGTGACGCCATTTGACGCCTATGATCTAGGCTTCAAAATGGGCGAGGCTGTCCGCATGCGCGTAGATGGCCGCATTACATTTGATGACTAAAACAGTTTGGATCACACGCACGCGCCCTTCTGCCGATGAAAGTGCGGATATGTGGCGTGCGGCGGGTTTCACTCCGCTGGTCCTGCCCGTGTTGAAGGTTCGGGCGATAGAGTCAGGGACAGTTCCGCGCGACACAGTTATTATCTTTACCTCAAAAAATGGCGTCGCGCATTTTAAAGGCAATGGGCAGCGCGCTATATGTGTCGGTGACGCAACGGCTAAAAAGGCACGTGCGGCGGGCTACCGCAATGTGGTGTCTGTCGATGGAACCTCTGCAGATGTGACGACATGGGTGCAGCAAAACCTGCCGAAGACGCACCCTATTTGTCATGTTTCGGGGTGGCATGTGAGAGGTTCGATTTCAGAGGATTTACAAGCGTCGGGTTTTTCCGCGTCGCGTTTGAAAACATATCGCTCTTTCCCCATACAGGCGTGGCCAGACCAACCCGTCGATTTGGCCGCATTTTATTCGCCTTTGGCAGCGCAGGTTTTCGCGCAAGAGGCCGAAGGTCGTGACGTATCTGCACTTACAGCTGTCTGCATCAGTGCCGCCACGGCGCAAGCCTTAGAAGGTTTGATGCTGGCAGGTTGCGTTATCGCGGCAAACCCTCGCGAAGATGAACAGATTGCGGTCGCCAAAACCATCCCTTGCGACTAGGGGGCTGTCCACCCTAAGTTAGGTGCATGGACTATGAAGATATGATTTCAGAAGATGACGCTCCGAAGGCGCACACCGACCTTGAGGTCGAAGAGCCTTTGACCGAACCTCCCGTTCGGAAACCTTCGCCTTGGAAGGCGTTCATATTGACGGGATTACTCGCGGGTCTCATCGGAGCAGGCGGCGGGGCTTATGGCGTCTATGCGGGTTTAAAAGCACAGGCTCCAGACGTTGTCCCTGACGTAGCTCTGGATGTGACGGCGCTCACAGCGCCCCTGACGGCAAAAATTGAAGGTTTGGAAAAACGCCTGACTGCAGCAGAGTCCGCCGCGAAGGCCGCAGGAGGCCGTCCTATCCTAAAAACAAAACCTGTTGATCTATCTACAATCAAATCTCGGCTGAATGCACTGGAAACGGCAAGTCCGTTAGAAATCGACCCATCGGCTATAACGGCGCTTCAGGCTGCGCAAGCGGATGGGTTTGAATGGCCAGATGTTTCGACCCTTGAAACGCGGGTGGCCGAAATGGAAACGGTTGTGTCGAGCTTACCTGAGGACATGACCTCGGATAGATTACCGATGCTTTTATCTGAAATGGCTGATCGGCTGGAGGCTCTAGAAGCTGATGTTCTGGCGGTTAAAAATGCAGACCCTGTCGCGGCTGTAGACCCTCAAAATATGAAGGCTCTAAAGGCGCGTTTGAGCGCGCTTGAAAACCGCGCGGTCGCTGCGCCAAGGATTGAACGGATTGCTGTCTTGGCCTTTCCAAAAAAGGCATTGTTAGACGCTGTAGATGCGAACGCAAAAGGCAGCTTTGTAAAAAAAGCTCTGTCCCGCCATGTGCGCGTGAAGGATGACGATAATCCCCTGACCCTGATCGAGGCGATTGAAGTAGATATTTCCAAAGGTCGCCTTGAAGCCGCCGCAAATAAATTTGAACGTCTCCCACCGCCCGTAAAAACAGCTGGCCAAGCCTGGTATGAAAGCGTGAAAGCAAGTCTATGACCAAATATGTGATCACTATCCTTGCCTTTTTGGCTGTGCTGGCGGGGCTTTTGCTCTGGGTTGGCGATGATATTATGTTGTCGATTAGCTCCTCTGCGACTTCTGGCTTCTTTGCTTTCGCGCCGCTGGAACTGAGTTGGCAATTTGCGATTATCGCAAGTGTCTTTGGCCTTTTGGGATTAATTGGCCTTTGGTCACTTTTCCTCTGGCTTTGGCGTTTGCCGCGTCGCGTGCGCTCTGGTGTCGGCCTGCGCCGCCGCAATCGTGCCTTGGATGCGATGGAAGAAGCCTTGCTGGCTGGCGCTGAAGGTGATGTGAAGAAGGCTCGTAAAAAAGCTGAAGTCGCGCGTAATTTGATTGGCTCTACAGAATTAGGCCGCGTGATTTCCGCGCTTTCCGCCGAAGCGGCTGGCGATAGTGATGTCGCGGTTGAGCATTACCAAGCGATGTTAGAGAGCGATAAAACGCGTGCCACTGGCCAGCGTGGACTGGCTCAGAACATGCTGGCGACGGGTGACCTACCGGGCGCGATTAAACAATCTCGCGAGGCTTATACTGATAATCCGGATGCGCGCTGGGCTTTTGATACGCTCTTTAAGGCCGAGGTTGCTAATCATCAGTGGTTGGACGCAGAAGAAACCTTGGATGCGGGTGAGCACCGGAAACATATTGATAAGACAATAGCGCGTCGTCGTCGCGCCGTTTTGAATACAGCCGAAGCGGACCGTTTGCATGACGATGAAAATTATAAAGAGGCTTTAGAACTGGCGGTAAAAGCCAATTCGCTTGCGCCTGAATTTGCGCCTGCGGCGGCTCTCGCAGCAAAACTCTACAAGTTGCAAGGCGACCAAAAAGCGGCCTCAAAACTTATTGAACGTAGTTGGGAACATTCGGCGCATCCTGCTTTATCGCTCTCGTTCCTCGATATTTTGGAGGGTGCGGACGCAAAGACACGGGATAAACGCCTCGCCGCATTGGTGAAACAAAACCCTGATCATCGCGAGACTAAAATTTTGGTCGCAGAGGATCATTTGCGGCGCGGTGATGCCGTGCAGGCTTGGGCCGTACTCAGTCCGCTATTGCGGTCAGAAGATGCACCGTCTTCGCGTCTCTGCGTTTTGGCGGCGCAATCGGAAGAGCGTCTCAACAACTCGACTGATGCGCGGTTATGGCTACAACGCGCTGCGACGGCTCCACGCGAAGCGGATTGGTCCGATCTGGACCCGAGTGGCGAGAGTTTTGATTACACGCCGCAAGATTGGCGTCGTCTTGTGTTCTCATTCGGCGATACGGGTGAGTTGATTCACCCAAGGTTTGATTCTCGTGCACCGCTTCGCGTGCCGGGGATTGCTGATCTGGCTGAGGAGGAGAGTGTTGAGTCCAAAAAGGTTGAGATTGTAGAGCCTACCACTCAACCTGACGATCCTGGCGCGGCACCCATTAAAGGGACCGATCTGGCGGATCGTTTAGACAGTCTGCTGGATAAACCGAAGACATAGGCGAAGGAGGCGGTAAGGGGAACTTTACCTTAATTTGCGGAGGAAAACCCGCGTAGTTTTGCGCGTGGTTTTTGTGCGTCATTCTTATTATTGGCCACAGTCGTTTTTTCGACTTTGAGGGTGGAACTGACTGAAATTCCGTTTTCAATATTTACCGCAATATTAGACGGCGGTATTGTGTCTGAAAAAGGCTTTTGCTGTCCTGCAGGGCCTGTGCCTGCGCCTGGGTCTTCTTCTGGGAGTCTTTCTGTCACCACCTCACCATTGAATTTCTTATACCGCGTCAAATCCGTTTCAAATGAAACCAAGATGATGGAGTCAAAGCTACCTTCGGTAACGTGCTGACGTATCATTTTTTGCTTATCGGATAACTCTCGACTGAAGTTACCTTTTTTGATCAGCTTGGCTCCACTTGCGACGGTTATGCCATCTGGTTTTTTGAAATCGGTTGCGGCGACATTTAATTCCGTGATGCCGAGGCTTTTCAATGTGAAGGCTTCATTGTTCTCGAAAACGCCATCACCGCCGAAATCACGCCAAACTTTCAAGCGACTAAATTCTGCATCGCGCTGGTTTACGACACCATTTCTGTTTGAATCAAATTGTAAAAGCGGAACAAGGTTTCTACTTTTCTGACTACGTTCTAAGTCAGCCGTGACGAGCTCGTGGATGCCGTCCATCTGACCGTTTCTATTTTTGTCATGAAACAGAAAACCAGAACTGCTCTCCAACCAACCTGTTTTGTGTCGACGGCCTTGCCCTTTGAAATCAAAATATGGACTGTTCATGTTCAATCTTTTCGTATGAACACCTCTGTCCTTTAGATCGAGGGCAACAAAGACAGGGGATTGTTCAATGACGGGTTGGACATAGGTGGAATTCGCTCGTTGAAGTTTGGCCTGCTTACGTTGCGACTTATTATAATGCATGACGGGGACCAAAATACACAACACACCAATGATGGCCCAACGTGCGTTTCTATCTAATCCAAACTCGCCATCATTTTCCAATGTGACGCGGTCAAGTATACCTGTTGGTTCTGCCGTTTTAAATGTCTTACCTTGATAATCTGCGTAATCTGGCGAGTCTGGAATATAACTCCGCACGTTCGATTGTGTCATGCGAGATACAGGAGCGAAGCCGTTTGAAAATGATGTAGCCCCTGCTCCAGAGGCGCCGTAATGCCCTGACCCATAGGCATTGCCGCCATGTTGCGACAGGCTTTGGCGGCGCGTGTCTTTGCGAATTCCCGCACCGTGAATCATGCTGCCCGAAAGGGTCGCGAGTTTAGAAATTCGACTTTCGATTGTCGGATGGCTGGCGTCTTTACCTGTCGTTGGTCCGTCAATCATCATCGCATTTGCGATCGTGTTATTACTATGCAATCCGCTGCGGCCATGGATTTTTGACAAAGCGGACACCAATGCCGCAGGGTTATGCGTTAATCTAACGGCTTCTGCATCGGCAATATATTCACGAGACGAGGAGATAAGCAGGCGCGTGGCGTTGGCGATCAATGATGTAAGCTGCATGATGAAGCTGTAAAAAATCACCAAAATCAAAACAGGCAAAAGGATCGGCAGGCCAATTATGAGGCCAATCGGCGGTATGCGCTTCACGAAAGAGAACTTCATTGGGTTTAAAAAATTGACGAGTTTAATGCTGCCAATGGCGGCATTCGCCACGGCCATCATATGCATATCGCCATTTTTAATATGAGCGATTTCATGCGCAATAACGGCTTTTAGCTCTTCGTCATCCAAGGCGTCCAATAGGCCTTGGGTAATAATAATATGCGCGCTGCCTTTGGTTAGGCCGCTCGCAAATGAATTCAATGACGGCGTCGGAATATAATCGAGTTGCGGCGTTGGTATGCCAGCCAAAATGGAAAGTTCTTCGGTGACGCTATGTAAACGCGGAGAGCTGGCAGCCGTGAGCGGGCGATAGCCAATTGTATGTTTCAGAAAGTGCGTGTGACCGAAATAAAATAAGATAAATACAAAGAGTATACCCGCAGAGACCGTCACACCCATTGTCTGAACATAGGCGATGGGGTCATCAAAAATCGTAGGCAGATGATTCCAAAAAGGAAATGGAATTGAAAGTATCGTGGCCACAGTAATGTGCATCGACACCATAAAGCCCATGAACATAATCATAGATTTAGCGTGATTTTTTTGGATGTGACCAAAAAAGCCGTTCACGGGTAACATATGCGTAAACCTTACTAGGCTTAGAACTGCATTTGTACGGCTTCGTCCTTAAATATTCGCTCGACACCCAAATTATATGCGTCGCGCTTATCTAGGCGGAATTTTGCCCCGATGATATTCGCGGGGAATTGGCGCAAGGTCGAATTATGTTCTTCGACTGTATTGTTATAATATCGGCGCGCGGCCGTGATGCGGTTTTCAACATCCTTGAAGCTATTTCGGAGATCGACAAAATGCGAAGATGTTTTCATCTCCGGAATTTTACTGATTTCTGAGATGACATTGTTGATTGTATTGCCAAGATTTTGTTCGGCTTCCAGTCGTGTGTCCGCATTCGAGGCATGAGCCGTTTCTGTGATCGCATATACAATCGTATCAAGGAATCTGTTCTCTTGTCCAACGACGCCTTTTACTGTTTGAACCAACCCAGGAATTAAATCGTGGCGATGTTTGAGAAGGGCATCAACGTCCGCGAACGCTGTGGTACAACGCTCGTCAAGTGACATCAGGCGGTTATACGTCGACATACCGTTCCAGATTGCAAAAGCACCAACGCCAATTGTCCCAACAAGAATTAATTCTAACATTGCATTTCCCCTAGTGTATTTTTCTTCAATAGACAGAGAGGGTTAAACTCGTGGGAATGAACATGATTAATGATTTGCAGGTTAAGGGTGTAAATAAAATTTCACCGCTATTGATTCATTTAGTCTGCCCTTGTGAGTTTAACTTTGCATTCGTGGAAAAGCGGCGTTTGAGTAGTGTCTCAAAAGCAATCCGAGAGAGGATTGCTAACCTAATTTACTTTGCAAAAGCGGCAGTAGAAAACGTTGAATCCAGTAAAGTGACATCGCCGCAAAGAAGAAAGCTAAATCAAGGTTTCCGAGGGGCGGTATGAGTTTTCGGAACGGGGCGACGATAGGTTCGACGATGCTGGAGAGTAAGCTAAAAATTTGACGCGCCGTTGGATTATTAGGGCTGACGATGTTCAGCATGAACAACCAGCTCATGATCACATAGCCAAAGAAGACGAATAAAATTAAGCCCAATAGGGGGGAAATGAAAAACTCTATGATCGAAGCGGCAATACTCATGACATTTACTCAATATGTAACGCGGTAGCGTGGGTCTATTTTATAGGCCCTATCTAGGGAGGGTGTGTCGTCGCGGCAAGCCGTTTAGAGGAGATGATTCGCAGTGGAAGATGTTTGTTTATACGTGAATCGTCACACCAATGCCTCATTCCCGTCATGCCTGCGTCTAACTGCGTGGGTATCCAGATCATGAGAGGGGTCACCATGTGATCCAAAACAGGAGAAGGGTTGAGCCATGCAGTCGATGAGCCTAGTTAGACAAACAGAATATTCGCCGCGTCGTGTCGCGGCCCATGCTGGGGAGCGTTCTATGCCGAAAATTTATCTGGTCGACGATGACGAAAACATTCTTATATCTGTGTCTATGTTCCTTGAAAGCGAAGGCTATGAGGTCAAAAAATTTCATGATGGTGTAACCGCGCTGGAAGCTTTGCGCGCATCGCCGCCAGACCTTGCGGTCTTTGATGTAAAGATGCCGCGTATGGATGGGTTGGAACTTCTACGTCACCTGCGCAAAACCTCAAACCTACCCGTCATTTTCCTGACATCGAAAGATGATGAATTTGATGAAGCTATCGGCTTCAATATGGGGGCGGATGATTATATCACCAAACCTTTCAGCCAACGTCTTTTGGGGGAACGGATCAAAGCTGTCCTTCGCCGCGCGCGCCTGACTAATATTGAGATGCCTGAGCCGCAAGAAGGTGATGATAAAGTCATTCGCCGCGGCAATTTGGTGCTCGACCCAAATCGTCACGCTTGTTCTTGGAATGGCGAACCGGTGCGCCTAACCGTAACTGAGTTTCTGATCCTAGAGGCGCTTGCAAAACGCCCTGGCTATGTGAAGTCCAGAGACCAGTTAATGGACGCCGCATATGATGATCAAATCTATGTGGATGACCGGACAATCGATTCTCATATCAAACGCTTACGCAAAAAATTCCGTAAGAATGACAAGAGCTTTGACGGCATCGAAACGCTTTATGGCGTTGGATATAAATATAAAGAAGCCTAGGGCGTTCAAATTCGCGCGAGACCCGCGCGGATCGGCCTGCTAGAGAAAACAGGCATGTCAGAGCTCGAAGAAAAAACAGTAAGACCGCGTCGTCTCTTCAAGAAGCGGTCCAATCGCCGACGTGGACCGCGTCGTTCACTTTGGACGTCGCGCCTAACGCGTAATATATTCCTCTCAAACCTCATTGGCCTCATTATTTTGGTGTCTGGTACGCTGGCGATGAACCGGTTTGAGGCTGGGCTTATCAATGCCAAAGTTGACAATATTCGTTCGCTGGCCTCCACGATCACAACTGTAATCGGAGAGCAAGCAACAGGCTATGGCGGAACGGCGCAATTGGATATCGAAGGCGCGCGGCAAGTCCTTCGCGGCGTAAACGTGCCAGATGGCTGGCGTGTGCGACTCCACGACAAAGCCGGGGAGTTGGTTGTCGACACAGAGGTCCTCAGCGGCAAAATTATAACTGAAACATTGGACCCTATCCTTGAGGATATTCCCGAACGACCTAGGCAAGATATTTGGCGGGAAAATATTCGAAATTGGGCTGATGACAAACTCCATAATTTACCGTGGCGGAGGGCGCAGCGCGACAATTTACGGCGTGATTTAAAGTCTGAAATCCGGTCGGGTCTTGAAGGTGATTCGAGCTACGGCCCGCGTTATGACAGTGATGACAACCTGATTGTGACCGTGTCTCAGCCGGTTCAAAGGGTGCAGGAAGTCTTGGGCGTTGTAACCGTTGAGAGCAATGATGTCGGCTCAATCGTAAATGACGCCCGCAAAGCCATCATTCCTATGATTATTCTGGCCTTTATCGCGATGTGCCTGTCTTCAACGGCGCTGACTTTATTTATCAGTTTGCCCATGCGGCGGTTGGCGCGCGCGGCAGAGATTGTAACGCGCAGTGCGAAAAAACGTGATGCTATTCCTGATCTCTCGGGGCGGCGTGATGAGATTGGGGATTTGTCTCTTGTTCTGCGCGATATGACCCAAGGGCTTTATTCCCGTATTGATGACATTGCGAATTTTGCCGCGGACGTAGCGCATGAAATTAAGAACCCATTGACGAGCCTGCGTTCCGCTTCGGACACACTCCGCGTTGCGAAAACGCCAGAGCAGCGCGAAAAACTGATTCATATTATTCAACAAGACGTATCGCGTATGGATCGCTTGATTTCGGATATTTCCAAAGCGTCAAAGGTCGATGCAAATCTAGCGCATGAAACAGCCAAGACGCTGGATGTGGCTGAAATCTCCGAAAATATCGTTGAGTTTTACCAACAGACGCGGTCCAAAGAGGTGCCAAATGTCATTAATGCGACCGAGATAAGTTCCGAAACGCCAGTTTATATTCGCGCTTATGAAACGCCTTTTGCTCAAGTGCTGCGCAATTTAATTGATAATGCGCTGACATTCTCACCTGAAAAAGGGAAAGTGACTGTGACGGCAAATAAAGCGGGCAGCCGCGTTATCTTTACCGTCGATGATGAAGGTCCTGGTATTCCCCCTGATAATTTGGAGGCGGTATTTGAACGTTTTTACACGGAACGCCCCAAAGGTGCGAGCTTCGGTAGCCATTCTGGTTTGGGGCTAGCGATTTGCCGTCAAATCATCACAGCGCATCGCGGGACGATTCATGCAGAAAACCGTGTTGATGAAACTGGGGGCGTCATAGGCGCGCGCTTTACTGTTGATGTACCCCGTCAACGGCCCTCCAAAAGCGATTAGAGCCGGGTTGCGTTAGATGGGGGCTACTCTAATCGATCCTTCGATGACCCTAGAGAAATATGCGACGTGATACTGCCGACCATTGGCAAAGTTCCCAATCGATCCGCATGAAATGTTTTATAGGCTGTCAGGTCTGCGACTTCGATGCGAAGTAAATATTCGACGCTGCCCGTAATATTGTGACATTCCTGAACTTCAGGCGCCTTTGCCATTGCTGCTTCAAACGCTAGCGCGTCGGCTTTCAAATGCGCGGATAGGCCGACCATCACAAATATTACAACGTCTTGGCCTAAGACCCGTCGATCCAATATAGCGCGATACCCCTGAATAATACCGCGTTTTTCCAAATCTTGAACGCGGCGCAGACACGCGGAGGGCGAAAGACCCACGAGATTTGCCAGCGCCGTATTACTGATACGGCCATTGCTTTGGAGGCATTGCAATATATGTGCGTTTATAGGGTCTATACTCGTCATATATTGATCATATCGATTAAATTAAACTCAGAAAGCAAGGATATTCGACGTTTATATAGGTAATTTCACCTCAACTTATAAATAACAAAAGGAGATGGTCATGTCACTGAAGGCCTTAGACGCATATGATATGAGTGCGGATCGTGGATTTCTCTGCCGTTATGATGCCGACGACGTGGACTTACCTGGAGACTGGGCCGTCGCGCGGGCTGTTGCGCTGCATCTCCCGCAAATGTTGACATCTGGTCGCGTGCGGCAGCTGATGACGCAGCGTTTGCCCGACATAGATGAGTCAGCTGTGGAAGACTTGACTGACGAAATGGCTCGCGCAGCAATGGCGCATTATAGTTTCATGGTTCAATCCTATGTTTGGGGTGAAGCAGAGGCAGACTCAGTCTTGCCAGCCAAACTTGCGCGACCAATGTGCGCGCTTGCCAACCGTCTCGGGCAACAGCCGCTTCTGCCTTACAGCAGCTATGTGCTCGATAATTGGGCGCTTCACGATAAGAACGGTGCGATTGACCTCTCCAATATCTATGTCCTTCAGAACTTCCTTGGCGGCCAGGATGAAAACTGGTTTATCTTGGTCCATGTTGCAATCGAAGCTCGGGCAGGCGCTGCCTTGGCGCGGATGGGGCCAATTATTGATGCGGTGCTCAAGGATGATGCGGCGCATGTTACACATCTGCTTGAAGAGACAGCGACCGTTTGGACGGACTTAAAAGCCATATTTGACCGGATGCCAGAACGGTGTGACCCATATGCCTATTTCGAGCGCGTCAGGCCGTATATTCATGGTTGGAAAGACAATCCAGCTTTGCCTGCGGGTGTGTTATATGAGGGCGTTGAAGCCCATGCAGGAGAGCGTCAGAGCTATCGCGGGCAAACAGGGTCGCAATCTTCTATCGTTCCCGCGATGGATGCGTTGCTCGGTATCGGTCATGCCGCAGATCCTATGAAGGCCTATTTGGACGAATTACATATTTATCGCCCAACAGGGCATCGCCAATTCATCGATGATGTCCGAGAGCACAGTCGTTTACGGGCTTTTGTTATTGGAACAGATAATCCTGCTTTATCTCGCGCTTATAATGCGAATGTCCAAGCTGTTGCTGATTTCCGTAGTCGCCATCTCGAATATGCGGCGACCTACATCAACAAGCAGAACCGAAACGCAACCGGAAATGATACGGATGTTGGGACAGGCGGCACACCATTTATGAAATATTTGAAAAAGCATCGTGACGAAACCAGCGCCAATCTGGTGGCCGTCAGCTGAATGATATGTGCAAATGTGTCAGAAATCGCTTCACAGTTCTCTTTTTTTTTGATTAGGTGCGATTTCGTTTTAAGTAAATAAGAGGATCACGTCTTGATCGGACTAGTGATTGTCACACACGGCCAATTGGCTATCGAATTGCGGCGCGCGACAGAACATGTCGTGGGACCGCAAGACGCTATGGAAACTATCTGCATCGGTCCCGATGACGATATGGAATTGCGACGTTCTGATATTCGTGACGCCGTTGACCGCGTTGATCAGCGCGCTGGCGTTATCTTACTGACCGATATGTTTGGCGGAACGCCGTCAAACCTTGCTATTTCAATGCTGCGCGACGGAAAAGTTGAAGTCTTGGCTGGGGTAAACTTACCAATGCTGATCAAACTTGCAGAAGCGCGCGAAACGGCCTCTTTGGAAGAGGCGAGCCTGAAGGCAAAGGACGCAGGGCAACGTTATATTGCAATCGCCTCTAAAATTCTCGCGGGCGAAAGCTGATTTTGGGCATGGGTTCAGTATCCGTAAGATTGACCCTCATAAATAAAAGAGGCCTCCATGCGCGGGCCTCAAACAAATTCATGGAATGTGTCATGCGATATGACGCCGATGTGCGCGTTCGCAGTCATAATAGCGTCTGCGCGGAAAGCGTTGAAGCCGACAGCGTCATGGAACTGCTTTTGCTTGGGTCAGCTTGCGGTGAAGATATAACCGTCAGCGCCGACGGTCCTGAAGCTCAAGTCGCTGTCGAAGCCCTAACAAAACTTGTTCACAATGGATTCGGTGAGGGCGAATGACCGCTCTGCATCCTGTTGCTGGGATTATGACCGCAGCCTTTATTCTGTCTGCCTGTGGGTCGACTACAAAATTTACGCCGCGTTCATCTTATCCTCCGGACCCTTGGGTGAAGGGCTATTCGGATCCAGACGATTGCATTGGCGGTGAAAAGTTGGCGGCAATTGATTTTGATTTACCCGTTTATCCTAAAGGGCCCTTTCGTAATGGGCAACAGGGGTGGACGATTGTGCGTCTAGATGTCGACGCTCAAGGGCAAACTCAGCACGTTCGTATCGAACGTTCTGTGCCTTCAGGCATGTTTGATCGGGCGTCACGCAAAGCCGTGGAGGCTTGGAAATTTCGTCCACCCGCGGCCCCTTTGTCTGATTGCCGCGTCTTGCTAAGATACCGTGCAGGGGCCTCAAGTTTAGGCGGTTAAGTCTGTTTTAACCCTGACAGGTAACCTGATGTTTAGGGTGTGTTGTTACGTCACCCTTTATGCGCGAAGTGGGGAAAATTGTGCCGGTCATCCTTTCGGGTGGTGCAGGCAGTCGGTTATGGCCAGCCTCGCGTCAGTGCGAGCCAAAGCAAATGCTGCCTTTGGTAACTGAAAAGACAATGATTCAAGAGACAGCTTTGCGCTTCGACTCTGAAATGTACTATCCGCCAGTCTTTATTTGTAATGCAGACCACGAGCCGATCATAAGGTCGCAAATGGAAGATATTGGCGTTGAAATCGGTGGTTTCCTCGTTGAGCCCGTCGCACGCAACACCGCTGCGCCAGCCGTCATCGCCGCGTTGCATGCGCTGGAAGCTGAAAAAGATGCGTTGGTCCTTATTGTGCCAGCTGATCATCATATTGAAAAGCCTGAAGCATTCCGACGCGTTGTTGCAGCTTGTGCACCCGTTGCGGCACATGGGCATTTAATGACTTTTGGGATTACGCCAACATATGCAGCCACTGGTTTTGGATATATTCGCAAAGGTGAAGCAATGAGCCCAGGCGCATTTGTCGTCGCCAGTTTCGTTGAGAAGCCGCCATTGGAAGTCGCCGAACGTTATCTCGCGTCAGGTGAGTATTTTTGGAATTCAGGCATTTTCTTGTTTCACGCACAAACCTTGTTGGACGAAATGGAAGCCTTTTCTCCGCAGGTTGCAGGGCCAGCCACGGCTGCCTATGTGAATGCAGACGTAAAAGATGATCTTTGGCTTTTGGATGCAGAGTTTTTCGCATCTTGCCAAAGTGCGCCTGTCGATAAAGCTGTCATGGAACATACGCAAAAAGCAGGTGTAGTTCCGTGCGATTTGGGATGGCATGACATTGGCTCGTTCCGGGCCCTCCATGAACTCAAGCGCGATGACCAAGGCATGGCGGTGTCAGGGGATGTGAGGGTATCGCAAACCCGAAACTGTTTGATTGAAACCGACGGCCCCGTCGTTGCGGCAGTTGGCGTAGAAAATCTTGCCATTATCGTTCGAGATGGACGCATACTTGTGCTCAATCTGGATAAAGCTGAAGATGTTCGTGACATCGTTGGGCAATTGAAAGCTGATGGATCGACGGACCTTCTTTAGGTTCGTTTACTCTATGCCTGGCCTTGATCCGGGCCTTCATTGCATATCCCTGACAAATCCTATCGTGTTTTTCACGTCTTTCAGCGGCTAAGCCGTAATCACGCCTTTCCTGCACCGCTTGGGTTCGATACATCTCGAATCACAAAAGAGCCTCCGGGGACTTAAGGGGGAGGGTTTCGCTGCAGTTTATGACTGTGGCCGGTTCGAAAGGCACAATCATCCATGTTCGCAGGAACGGATATCATGACCTGGGTGGGTCTGGGCGCCGTCGTGGTCGCCTTTGTCGCGGTGATGTTCGCGTTGCGTCTCTCCTTGCGCGAAGGCGCGGCGGCTACGCGCTGGAAATCTAAAGCGACAGATTTGGATCGTCGCCTTGGGTCATATGACTCTATTATGGGCGCGTATCCCGGGTTAATTCTAGTATGGGAAGAGAGTGCAGGCATTGCAGAGTCAGGTTGGGGCGACCCGAAAGTCTTGGGCAGTCCTGCCGCTTTGGCGTCTATCATGCGCTTTGCTGATCCTGGACCCTCGAGTCATATGGCCATGCGCGTCTTGGACGGAATAGCTGATCTTAATACGATTTCTGAAAGCGCGGAATCAAAGCCACTTCGCCAATATATCCAAGGCCTTCGTACCAAAGGTGCGCCTTTCTCTATTTCTATCGTGCTGCCGGAAGGCAATGTCATCGAAGCTGATGGCCGCGTCGCGGGACGGCAAGTTGTGCTCTGGCTGGAAGATGCGTCCATTCGCGGTGAAGACGAGAAGACAGCCATCTCACGGTTTGAAAATTCACGTATTACCTCTGAAACGGACCCGATTGCATTCATCGAAATGATGAGCCGTGCGCCATTCCCGCTTTGGCGTTTGAACAGCGCAGGTCGGATTAACTGGGTCAATGAGGCTTATGTCGATGCCGTTGGCGCCTCTGATGTCCGCGATGTCACCAAAAACCAAATCCATTTGGATCATCAGGCTAGTGAAGATGCACATACTGTTCTGTCAGAACAAAAACAAAAAGACTCCATGCGTCATATCGTTTTGGGGGGAGAACGCCGTGCAACAGCCATTTCGCTCTTTCCGATTAACGGTGGCTTGGCCGGTATTGCAATGGACGCCAATGAGACAGAAGAGTTGCGCGTCCAACTGGGGCAACAAGTGGCGGCTCATGATAAACTCTTGAATTCTATGGATGAGGCTGTCGTTATCTTTGGCAGTGATAAAAAAGCTAGCTTTGAGAACGAAGCCTTTCGCCATATGTTTGGCTTAAGCGATGATTGGTCCCGGGACCAACCCAGCCATGGTGAATGGCTTGACCATATGCGGGAACGTGGACAGGTCCCTGCACAACCTGATCATGCTAGTTGGAAGGCGGAAGAACTCAGCCTTTATACGGAGTGGCCATCAGAAATGCCGCCCGCACTTTGGCATCTGCAAGATGGACGGACCTTGCGTTTGGTCCGTATGCGCGACCCGCAGGGCGGTATTGCCTTGATGTTCTCTGATATGACGGACCGGATTGATCTGGAAGGTCGCCTCGGCACCCTCATTAATGTGCAACGCGCGACATTGGATAAATTGTCTGAAGGCATTGCTGTGTTTGGGACAGATGGACGCCTAAAGATTCACAATAATGCCTTTGCCCGCATGTGGAGCTTGTCCGAAGAGGACTTGAAAGAGACTCCACGTTTTTCTTCAATCATCGATCTGTGTTTACCTCTCTATCATGACACATTGTTCTGGAACGATTTGAAAGCTCGCGCGACGGACCCGAACCCTGAAGTGCGGCGACAGGTCGAGGGCGAAATTCGCCGCTCTGATGATAAGATGCTGACTTGGTTGTCCAAACCTTTGCCGGATGGGGCAACACTTGTGGCCTGGGATGATGTGACGAGTGCGCGGCGAACTGAGGCGGCACTCATCGAACGGGCTGAGGCCTTGGAAGAGGCCGACCGAATGAAGTCTGAGTTTGTCGGACATGTTAGTTATCAACTTCGAACGCCTCTCACGACAATCTCTGGCTATGCGGATTTCCTGCAAAATGGCGGCGCGGGAGAGATGAATGACAAACAGAGCGAATATGTCTTTGCAATCCAAAGCGCGTCAGAAGACCTTGCTAAAATTATTGATGATATTTTGGACATTGCTGCGATAGAGGCCAATGTCCTTGATCTCGATTTAGGTGATGTGGACGTCTATGATGTGTTATCTCACGCACTGGACTACGTTGCGACCAAAGCAGAAGATACCAAGATTTCAATGCAACTCGAATGCCCTCAAAATATAGGCATTATTCGCGCGGATGAAACGCGCATAAAGCAAGTCGTGTATAACCTACTCTCAAATGCATTGCGCTTTACGAAACCTGGCGGATTGATTCAACTCGGGGGACAACGTGCGCCTGGTGGTGGTGTTCGGATCTGGGTGAAAGATGATGGCGTCGGCATTCCGTCAGACCGCCAAAGCCAAGTGTTTGAGAGCTTCGAATCCTCACGCGGCGGCGCGGGGTTAGGCCTTGCTTTGGTTCAACGGTTCGTCGAACGTCATGGCGGTTGGGTCGAATTGGAAAGTGACGAAGGCGCAGGCACACATGTAACCTGTTATCTTCCGAAGGAAGCTGCTCCTGATGCTGGGCACCCAGAGTTGTTTGAAGGGTAAGATGAGGATTAATTTTGCGAATGAATTTTCGTCGAGTACTATTGCCAAGCTTCCGCAAGACTTACGTCAATTAGGTTTGTAGAAGGTCAATGTAAGCGCCATTATCTGCCGCTCACAATATTAAGCGTGACAGTTGTTTTACTGACTTTCAGGTGTCGTGATTTCGATACCGCTTAACTCGTCGCTCATCAGGATTTGGCAGGAGAGGCGAGAGTTGTCTTGGACTCCTTCTGCAAAATCGAGCATTGAATCTTCCATGTCGTCTTTGGATTTTAGTTTGGATAGATGCGCTTCGCCAACAAAGACATGACACGTTGCACAGGCACATGCGCCGCCGCAATCTGCATCAATACCTGGGATCATGTTCTGAATGGCGGCTTCCATGACGGATGTACCAGCTTTCGTTTCGACATCGCGACGCTCACCGGCGTGGTCGATGAAAATAATCTTTGGCATTGAGGTTCTCACTGAAATTAGACTGTATACCCGTTAGGTAAGCTCTTGAACCATGATTGCAAGGCGCTAGACCTATCTTGTGGATCAACTCATCGTCACAAATGAACCCGAAATGCTCGCGCTTGGCGCGCGTCTGGGGCGTGTCTTGCGTGCGGGAGACACGGTCGCGCTGATTGGTGGCCTTGGAGCTGGGAAGACAACACTTGCGCGCGGGCTTGTTCAAGCCGTTTTACCAGACGAAATTGTGCCGTCGCCGACATATACATTGGTCCAAGCCTATGAACTGTCAGATTTTACCCTGTTGCATTGTGATTTGTACCGGCTGGAACATCCAGATGAGGCATATGAATTGGGGCTGATGGACGCCATGGGTGAGGACGTTTGTCTCTTGGAATGGCCTGATCGTTTGGGTGACTTATTGCCAAAGGACGCCATGACAATCGAAATTAAATTTGAAGGCGAGGGCCGTATTGTGACTCTAAAGGGGTGGGGCGATAGATATGTCTGAGCGTGACGACCAAATCACCCGTTTCGTCAAAGGGGCTGGATGGGGCGATGCGTCTATCGAGGGTTTTCCCGGCGACGCGTCGTCGCGCCGCTATTTCCGCCTGACACGCGGCCCTGATTTTGCAGTGCTGCAAGATGCGCCGCGCGGTGCTGAGACTCCAGTAGAACCCGATGGTGCGAGTGTCGCAGATCGACGCGCTTTGGGGTATAATGCTTTGGCACGTTTGGCCGGATCCGAACCTGCGGCTTTTGCCTGTCTGTCCAATGAGCTTGTCATTCGCGGGTTTTCCGCACCCAAGATTTTAGCGGCTGATCTCGATGCGGGATTGCTCTTGCTGGAAGATTTCGGTGCAGGCGTCTATGCAAACATTATTGCGAATGACCCAGAATTGGAAGCGCCACTCTATGAAGCTGCTGTGGATTGTCTTGCAGACTTATATCGCAGCTCTTTTCCCGCAAAGATGCAGTTTCGCGACGCAACATGGTGGGTGCGGGATTACGACGAAGCGGCTCTGCTGACGGAAACGCATTTGTTTCTTGATTGGTATGTGGCTGACAAAGGTGTGCAAATTGATGCGCGGGCACGCTCTACATGGGACGTGATTTGGACATCGCTTTTCACAGCGTTGGATGCACATGCGCCGGGTTTGGCTCTGCGTGACTTTCATGCGGAAAACCTGTTTTGGCTGCCTGATCGAACGACCGCTGCCAAAGTGGGGTTGATCGATTTTCAGGACGGCCTTTTCGTGCATCCTGCTTATGATCTCGTCAGCTTTCTCGAAGACGCGCGCCGCGATGTCTCGCCTGATTTGGTTGACGGCCTGATTGATCGCTTTTTTGATCACGCCAAATTGTCAAATCCTGAGGCCTTTCGCCGCGCCTATGCGGTGCTTGGCGCGCAACGCAATGCAAAGATTTTGGGTATTTTTGTGCGTCTGGCTGAACGCGATGGAAAACCATCATATCGCGATCTGATCCCGCGTGTGCACGCGCATTTCCGGAAAAATTTAGAAGACAACGCTTTTGCAGACTTACGCGCGTGGTTTGAACTCTATCTTCCTGGAGAGATTTCATGACCGACGCGCCAAAAATAACAACGGCGATGGTTTTGGCGGCGGGTCACGGGACGCGAATGCGTCCGCTTACTGATGATCGCGCGAAGGCCATGGTAGAGGTTGGCGGCAAGCCGCTGATTGATCACATGCTCGACCGACTACAGGAAGCTGGCATTGAACGCGCAGTCGTGAATGTTCACGCCCATGCCAATCATTTGGAGACGCATTTAAAAGCGCGGACTTCGGGTCCAGAGATTATAATTTCTGATGAGCGGGATATGCTGTTGGAAACTGGCGGCGGAATGGTGAAGGCGCTTCCGTTGTTGGGGGATGCGCCCGTGCTAGCTTGTAATATTGATGCAGTTTGGATTGAACAAGGTACGTCTGTCATTGGCTCTCTTTTGGAGCGTTGGAACCCTGCGATTATGGATGACTTGCTTTTGCTTGCGCCGATAGAACGTACATTGGGTTATCATGGTAAAGGCGATTTTTTATATGCTCATAATGGATGCTTGGAACGCCGCGGGGATCGTAACAGTGCGCCCTATGTTTACGCAGGCGTCCAGATCACTAAATTAGATAGGTTGGCGAAAGAACCTATCGAGCCGTTTTCACGTAACCGTATTTGGAATCAAACGTTGGATGCGGCTACAATTTACGGACACCCGCTCGATGGGTTTTGGATGCATGTTGGTGATCCTCAGGCACGTGATGAGGCCGAAGCGAAATTGAACACATGAACAGCCCATCCGTTTATAACATGCCGTCGGGTGTTCCGTTCCTCGAAACGCTCGCGCGCGGGTTACGACGGAAATTTGGGGATGAGCTGCAGTCGGGCCTGATCCTTCTGCCGACCCGCCGTGCAGTCCGCGGCTTGGGTGATGCATTTGTAGCGGCGGCGATAGAGGATGGCATGCGTGCAACATTGTTACCACGTTTGCGGCCTTTGGCGGATATTGACCCAGAAGAGCCGCCATTCGAACCGGGCGAATTAATTGGCAAAGTTCGGCCCGCGATTGACGGCACGCAGCGACGGTTTGAAATGGCGCGCGTGGTTGCTGCCTATCATGAACGCGCGATGGATTTGCCCCTCGACGCCGCCACAGCCTTGGCCATGGCTGACCCGCTGCTCGCAATTTTGGATGATGCTGCGCTGGAAGAAGCGAAGTTAACGCAAAGTGATGCATGGGCGCGCCTGATGGGTGAAGCGGCAAAACATTTCCAAGATGCTGCAACGCTCTATCGTATCATCCAAGACTTCTGGCCTGAACGTTTGGGCGAGTTGAACATGGAGGAACCGCAAACGCGAAAGGTCAAACTCCTCAATGCTTTGGTTGCGCATTGGACGGAAACACCGCCTGATTACCCTGTGATTATCGCAGGCTCAACGGGTAGTTTGCGCGCTACGCGCCGCCTCATGCGTGTTGTTGCTGCTCTACCAAAGGGCATGGTTATTCTTCCTGGGTTTCAAGCGACGGATAATGATGAAACCTGGGATAAAATTGATGAGCAACATCCGCAATATGCGATGAAGCTCCTTATTCAGGGTCTGAATGTTGAGCGTGATCAGGTCCGTAATTTTACCACAGATGTCGTGGGAACACTTGATGCAGATAGGCAACGTCTCGCGAGAACACGCGTCCTGGAAGAAGCCCTTGTCCCTGCTTCGCGGACAGCGGATTGGTTGGAGCGTATCAAAAAACTGGAAACAGATTTTGGTGCGGAAATTTTTGATCAAGCTACACAGGGCCTTTCGTTGATTGAGGCACGGTCCGATGCTGAAGAAGCTCTAGCGATTGCGTTTATTCTACGTGAGGCCTTAGAAAAAAAAGGCCGCACAGCTGCACTCGTGACGCCCGACCAGGTCTTGGCGCGCCGCGTACGTGCGCGATTGGTGCGATGGAACGTCGATGTCGATATGTCCCAAGGGGAACCGCTGGCGGAAACAAAAATTGGCGTTTTCTTGGATGCTGTTTTGGCAGCTTCGCAAAGCCCTGACGGCCCGATGGAAAAAGCTGTTTTATTTGGTCACCCTCTAACGGCGCTTGGGAAAGTCTCGTCTGATATTCTGGACATGTGGCATGAGATTGAACGTGAATTTTACCGCAAAGAACAGCGGCTAGGCACCGAAGAGCGCGCGCTGAGTGATATTGAAATTGATTTGAATAACGCACTTCAACCGCTCTTTGAATTAGAGGGCGAAGCCTCTGCACCTGTTTGGGCGTCGGCTCTCATTGCGGCATCAGAACAAATTGCGAGCGACCCTGATCATCATGGCAGCCATTATTTGTGGCGTGGCGAGGGCGGTGAAAGCGCGGCGCAGTTGCTTGAACATATCATCGTCTATGGTGAGTATTTACCTAATGTGGACGCCAAAGGGTTTTTGCGTCTTATGCGTCAATTGATGACGGGGATTGTTGTACGTCCCCGTGTCGGAAAACACCCACGCCTCTCGATTTTAGGTCCTCTTGAGGCGCGTATGCTTTCGGCGGATGTGATTGTTTTGGGTGGATTGAACGAGGGCATCTGGCCTGCGACCCCGACGCCAGGACCGTTTTTATCGCGGGGTATGCGGCGGGAAATGAAACTATCTCTACCAGAGCGTAGATATGGCCTTGCCGCACATGATTTTTTTGAATTAGCCGCAAACCCAACCGTTTATCTCTCTCGCTCCAAACGATCAGATTCTGGCCCAACGATTGCGTCGCGTTGGGTTTGGCGTTTGCAAACACTCTTGCAAGGCGCGGTCGGAAAAGACGGGCTGAAAGAAAAACTTGGGACAGCCAATCATTATCTGTCTTGGGCGCAGCAATTGGATCATGTGCCAGCTGATGCGGTCAAAGCTGCAAACGCGCCAAAACCAAAGCCCAAAAAAGAAGACCGTTGGAATACGAAAAACGGACGAAGCCTGTCTATTACAGAAGTGAAAACGCTGATCCGCGACCCATATTCAACCTATGGGAAACATGTTTTGGGTCTGCGCCGGTTGAATGATTTGGCGCAAGAGAATGGCCCGTCTGAATTTGGCTCTGCTATTCATTTAGGTATTGAGAATTTCCTCAAAGGCAAAAAACTGCCGCTTATGGAAGACCAAGACGTCGTGTTTGTTGAAGAGATGAATAAGGCTTTTGCGCTTTATGGGTTTAGTCCAGAAGTCATCGCCAAGGAACGGGCACGGTTCGACGTCATTGCCGCCGCCTTACGTACAGAGCTTAATGCTCGAAAAGCTGAAAGTTATGATATTGAAGGACTGGAAATTTGGGGGGAGACATCCATTCCTGATCGCGATTTTTTAATTCGTGGTAAGATGGATTTCGTGGAGCGCGGCATTGACGGCTATGGCTTTGTTGACTTCAAAACGGGTGCACCTGCTAGTGATAATGAAGTGGCGGCTGGGTTCGATCCACAACTACCGCTCGCCGCTTATATTCTTCGCCAAGGGGGGCTGAAGAACCGCAAACCCGGCATCACCGCACGTTTGGGCTATATGCGAGTCAAAGGCTCGAATGATGATTTTAAATATGCCCCGATTGGCAAAAAGAAATCCGTCGATGAATTGACGGATGACGCCATTGCAACACTGATGAAACTCATTGATCGTTTCGATGATCCCAACACGCCTTATGAATCCCAAGTTCGGTCTAAGTTCACAAATGGCTGGTCGGATTTTGATGACCTCGCCCGGCGCGGCGAATGGGCAGGCATGAATGGGGGTGATACAGATGTCTAATCTATCGCCTGACATGATTGCGCTGGAAAAAGCGACGAAGGCCCAACGCATGGCTGCGGACCCGTCGGGAACGCGTCTGGCGGCGGCAAACGCTGGGTCAGGTAAAACGCGGGTCTTGGTGGATCGTGTCTCGCGTATCTTGCTGCGCGGCACTGAACCTGAAGATATTCTCTGTCTGACCTACACGAAAGCCGCAGCATCAGAGATGCAAGAACGACTCTTTGCGACACTGGGGGGGTGGTCCGTTTTGGATGATGATGCCCTTCGCAATGATTTAATTACGTTGTTTGGACAACCACCTGAAACATTGGACCCGCCCGTAGTCCTGCCGAAAGCGCGGGAGCTCTTTGCGAAAGCCTTGGAAACACCTGAAGGGTTGAAGGTTCAAACTATTCATGCCTTTTGCGAACGTATTCTGTCGCGTTTCCCTGTTGAAGCCGGGATATTACCAGGCTTTGAACCTCTAGATGATATTGATATTCTGACGTTGCGGTCAGAGGTCGAAACTCAGATTTTACGAGATGGGATGCACGATCCTGACGGCCCGATTTCAAACGCCCTTCGGCATTTGACATTGGCGCGGGCGGACTCCTCATTGGATGATTTGTTTCGATGGATGGCGCATAATCCGCAGAAAATAAGGGCGTGGCATGGAGCCGGCCTAGATGCATTGGCGGGACGTTTAAAACTGGGCGAAGATCGCAGCCCGCAAGAGATTGCCGCAACACTTTGGCGACGATTGAATCTTAAGGACATGCGCGAAGCCTCTGCGGCTTTGGCAACTGGCGGTGCGACGGATGTTAAACGCGGGGCTTTTGTAAATGCCGCCCTCGCGCAGACCGACCCTGTTTTGGCGTTAGGGCAATTGCGGAATATTTATTTCACCAAAGATAAGCCAGACCTGCGTAAAAAATTCTATGATTTGAAAACGCATCCTATCGCGCAAGGATGGATAGACTCACATTCGCTGGACATCATTGAAGCGGATGAGCGCATTCGCGCGGCGGATGTCTTCGTGATGACGCAAGCTGTCTATGATATTTCGGGCCGATATGCTGAGCTTTATAAGGAGGCCAAACACCGCACACGCGGCCTAGATTATTCAGATCAAATTTTATTCGTCCTACGCCTATTGCAAAACTCCGCCGCCGCCGATTGGGTGCGCTATAAACTTGATGGGGGTATCAAACATATTCTGTTGGATGAGGCGCAAGATACTGCGCCAGAACAATGGGAAATTATCAATACGCTTGCCGCTCCATTTTTTCAACCTCATCCCGATGATGATCCGAATAAGCCGCGCACATTGTTTGCTGTTGGCGATGAGAAGCAGTCCATTTATGGTTTCCAAGGCGCCCGTCCTGAGCAGTTCCTGACGGAAATCCGTAAACACTCCGAACATGCAACGACCGATATTCGTATGACAATGTCATTCCGCTCTACGCAGCAAGTTTTGGATGTGGTCGATGCGGTCCTGTTTGATTGCGGAGCGATGCAAGAGATGTTCGATCCAGAAGAGTTCCCGCCTGCAAGCGATGAAACCCGTCACATCGCGCATCGTCAAGACAACGGTTTGGTTGAGCTTTGGCCTGTGACCCCTGCGCCCGACACACCTGAGGAGAATGAACCGTGGGACACGACACCGGTCGATGCTGCTGGGGAAGGCCATCAGATCGAGGTTTTGGCCAAGACGATTGCCAAGACTGTCAAGGGATGGATTGATCACCGCGAACCAATCTTTGATCGAAAATTAAAACGAACGCGTCCCATTGCGCCGCAAGATGTCCTTATTCTGGTGCGACGCCGTGGCCCGTTATTTGATGCCGTTATTCGACAACTGAAACGTCACGAAATTCCGATTGCAGGGGCAGACCGCCTCAAACTTTCGGAAGCCATGATCGTCAAAGATTTAATTGCGCTCTCACGTGTTTGTCTCTTGCCATCAGATGATTTGTCCTTGGCTGAAACCTTGAAATCGCCGCTGTTTGGATATGATGATGAGCAGCTGATGGAGATAGCGATTGGCCGTTCGGGGACATTATTCGAGGCTCTGAAACTGAAAGACACTGCGAATTTTTCTGTGCTTGAAACATTCGTGAAATTGTCAGCAGAGCTAAACCCCTATGATTTTTATGCGCGTGTGTTGGACACAGCTGATGCGTCTGGCACATCCATGCGCAAGCGGTTCTACCAACGTCTGTCACTTGAAGCGCGCGATGCGCTTGAAGCGTTCTTGAATCAGGCGTTAGAACATCAGGCCCGCATGGCACCGAACCTCCAGAGTTTCCTGCGAGCCTTTGCGCAGGGAGATGTGGAAATCAAACGTGAACAAGACAGTAGCTTGTCGGAAGTGCGTGTGATGACCGTGCATGGCTCGAAAGGTCTCGAGGCACCCATTGTTATCCTGCCTGATACGACGAGCGTCCCAAGCCTTCGCGAACCTCTATTGCCTGACGGGGAGGCGGAACAAATTTGGGCTGGAGGTAAAGTCGACCATTTGAAGGTGGTGAATGATGCCGCCAAAGCGCGCATGGAACAGGAGCAGCTGCGGTTGCTTTATGTTGCTATGACACGCGCGGAATCGCGTCTGATCGTCTGCGGTCCTCATGTTGGACGCGTAAATGCAAAGCTAAAACCTGGCTGTTGGTATGATTGGGTCAAACGGGGCATGGAGGCGTTAGAAGCCTCCGCTTATGATGCGCCATTCCAACGCGAAGTCGACGGTAAACGTGTAACAGGTTTACGTTATGGGTCGTCTGCAGAACTTTGCGTTGCCAGTGATAAGGCTGTCTCAGAAGACATGAAGGCGCTACCCGCATGGGTGTCAAAATTGGCCGCGCCAGAAGATAAACGCCGCAATCGCGTGACGCCGTCGCATCTACTTTCGGACCCTCCCGTAGAAATGGCGCTGCGGTCACCTGGTCAATCAAAAGACCCGAAAGTTTTCCGCCGAGGGAACTTGATCCATAAACTCTTGGAGGTCCTTCCAGATGTTGCACCCGCGCGTCGCCGTGATACCGCGCAAAAGCTTTTGTCGGGGTATACGAACCTCCCTGATGGACTGTCGGATCAGGTTATGGCCGAAGTTTTTTCAGTGCTGGATAATCCCGACTTTGCAACTATTTTTGCGCCCGGTTCACGTGCCGAAGTAAGTTTGGCAGGTTCCGCCAAAGGCTTACCCAAAGGGCTATATCTGAATGCGCAGATTGATCGACTTTGCGTCACTGCGGATGAGGTTGTCATCGTCGATTATAAATCCAATCGTCCGCCACCGTCTGAGCCGAAGGATGTGTCTGATCTCTATTTGGGACAAATGGCAGCTTATCGTGAATTGGCTCGCGAGATTTACCCAGGGCGGGCTGTACGATGTGCTTTATTGTGGACTGATGTTCCGCGTTTGATGGTTCTACCTGAACCGTTACTGGATGCCGCCTTGCAGAAAGTGGCCGCGCTTCCTATTTCAAAGCTAACTTAACGATTCCTGCCAGGAGAGACTTATGGCTACGCACGCCGTCACCGACGCTACATTTTCCGAAGACGTTCTTCAGTCCAGCACGCCTGTCTTGCTCGACTTTTGGGCAGAATGGTGCGGCCCGTGTAAACGCATGGGGCCCGCCCTTGAGGAGGTAGCGGATGAATTTGATGGCCGCATGAAAGTGGCTAAGATGGATATTCAGGAAAACCCTGACACGCCGGGTAAATTCCATGTGCGCGGTATTCCAACGCTGATGATCTTCAAAGATGGCCAAGTTGTCGCCACAAAAGTGGGCGAAATGAACAAGACGAAACTCTCTGAGTGGTTGGCTGAACACGCCTAAGCCGTCTGGAGTGTTGAATTTATGAGGCGGCCCTTTGCGGGCCGCCTTTTTCATGACGGCTCGGTGGGTTTTACCCTGAAGAAATAACGAGCGCCGCCTAGGCCGATAACACCTGCCCTGCGAGGTAAAGCGATCCGCAGATCAAAACGCGTGGCGGGATGATTGGCTGTGAAGCCTCTTCGCGGGATAAGGCTTCCCCTGTGCTGATTGCGCGCTGAACGGCATTGGTTAAGTTATTTGCGACTTGCGCTAACATACCCCTGTTTTCGGCGAGCTCTCTGATGGTTTCAGGCGCGAGGGCAGGCGAGCCCGGAATATCTACCGCGATGACGCAACTCGCCAATCCAGTAAACGCGTCCAGAAATTTACCAGCATCTTTATTTCCCAAAATCCCCATGACGAGAATAAGGACGCATTCCCTGCGACCTTGTAGCTCTGCCATTGTGGTTGCGAGGGCGGCCGCAGCATGTGGGTTATGTCCACCGTCCAACCATAATTCTCCGCCCGATTCCGCCATCATATCGGCGTAAAGACCTGTCGTTAGGTTCTGCATACGTGCAGGCCATGTCACGTTTGACAATCCCTTGCTGATAGCTTTGTCGGAAATGCCAACACTGCGCGCGGTTGCAATCGCAACACCAGCATTTTCGATTTGATGGGAGCCAATCAAGGCCGGACGCGGCAGGTCCAACAGCACATCATCTGCGTCAAAAACCATGCGATCTTGTTCGCGATAGGCGCGGAAGTCTTCGGTCAAAAACTGTATGGGCGCGCGGTGTTTTGCGGCTTCATTGCGCAGGACCGCATTGACTAATTCCTCCTGACGTCCTGCGAAAACGGGAACGTTGTCTTTAATGATACCGGCTTTTTCCCGTGCAATGCCGGTTAAGTTGCGGCCTAAGAATTCCGCATGATCGTAATTAATCGGCGTGATGATGCTGGCGACAGGGTCGAACACATTCGTCGCGTCATATCTCCCGCCGAGGCCAACTTCGATGAGGGCGTAATCTGCAGGGTGTTCTGAAAAAGCGAGAAAGGCCGCTGCGGTTGTTGCTTCAAAAAACGAGAGAGGTTCACCAGCATTAGCTGCCATGACGCGTTTCAACACGTCTAATAACGCTTCATCCGAAATCTCAATAGAGCCAATCGTAATGCGTTCATTGAACCGCACCAAATGGGGGGAGGTATAGACATGGGCGGTCTTTCCGTCCGCCTCGATCATAGCGCGAAGGAAGGCCGTGGTTGAGCCTTTGCCATTTGTGCCTGCAATGTGAATGGCAGGCGGCAGGCGCAAATGCGGATCGCCTAGCGCCTTTAACACGCGCTCTATGCGTCCAAGGCCGAGGTCAATTTTTTTGGGATGCAGCGCGGTCAACTGCGCCAGCACTTGGTCCAGAGTAGACATTAGATATCCCTCCTAGACAGGAGAGAGTTCTTCCACATGTTCGGCTGTTTGTTTTGTCAACACAGCGAGGAGATCGCCTAAAACACGGCGCAGGTCGCGGCGCGGCACAACTTTGTCAATCATGCCATGTTCTTCCAGATATTCCGCGCGTTGGAACCCTTCTGGTAATTTCTCGCGGATAGTTTCCTCGATAACGCGTGGTCCTGCAAAGCAAATCAGCGCCCCAGGCTCAGCCAGCTGGATATCGCCCAACATGGCATAGCTAGCTGTTACGCCGCCAGTGGTCGGGTCACAGAGGACAACGATATAAGGCAAGCCTGCTTCGCGTAACTGTTGTACGGCAATGGTTGTACGCGGCATTTGCATGAGGGATAGTGCGCCTTCTTGCATGCGTGCACCGCCTGCGGCAGTGAAGACGACAAGCGGAAGGTTATTTGCGACCGCATATTGCGCAGCGGTGATAAACCCTTCGCCTGCAGCCATACCTAATGACCCGCCCATAAAGGCGAAGTTCTGGACGAGAGCGACAGTTTTGATACCGCGAATTTTACCAACACCAATGGACATGGCGTCGTCATCGCCCGTTTTGGCCCGCGCTTTTTTCAGGCGGTCCGTGTATTTTTGATCGTCTTTAAATTTCAGCGGGTCTTTCGCGACCTCTGGCACCGCGACGGTCTCATATTCACCCGCGTCAAAGGTGTATTGCAGACGGAGTTCCGGCCCAATGCGCATGTGATGCCCCGCAGGCGTGACATGCAAAAGCCCTGACAGGTCTGCCGCGAAAACCATTTCACCCGATTTAGGACATTTCACCCAAAGATTATCGGGCGTGTCCTTCTTGGTGAAGATGGATTTGACGCCAGGAGGCGTAAGTTTTTGAAGCCAATTCATGGGAAGGACCTTTGCCCGAAAAACAGCCGGGGTGCAATCAGCTTAGCGGTGCAAACCGCGTCGCCTAAATCTAACCGCCGCGCGGCGTATGGACCGCTTCGGCCAGGGTTCGGATTAATGCGAGCGCAGCGTCTGGCCCGTCTTCATGCAGCGTTTTCACAATTGCCGTGCCGACAACGACGCCGTCCGCGTCTTTCGCAACTTCGCGCGCGCGTTCGGGTGTCTTGACGCCAAAGCCGACAACAACTGGCAGGTTTGACGCAGCGCGAACGCGCGTGACTTGCTCTGTCACGGAGCCAGCTTGGGCAAAACTCGCGCCTGTAATCCCTGTCATGGACACATAATAGACAAAGCCTTTGGTGCCTGCGACGACTTTGGGAAGGCGCTCGGCATCCGTAGTCGGCGTCGCCAGACGGATGAGTGCGAGGTCGTGAGTCTCAAATGCGGTGCGTAATTCACTGTCCTCTTCGGGCGGTAAATCAACAATAATTGCGCCGTCGACGCCAGCCGCTTTTGCTGCTGCTGTAAACTTAGCATAGCCCATGTGGTGCAAAGGATTGGCATAGCCCATGACAATGATGGGTGTTGTGTCATTCGTCTTGCGGAATTCTGCTGCCATTTCCAAAATACTGGTCAGGGTCGTGCCAGATTCGCGTGCACGAATACCTGCGTTCTCAATGACGGGACCATCGGCCATCGGGTCAGTAAAGGGCATGCCAAGTTCAATGATGTCGACGCCGGCTTCGGGAAGGGCATTGAGGAAAGCTTGAGAGACCGTGCGGTCCGGGTCACCCGCCATCATATAGGCGACAAAGGCGGCTTGGCCTTTGGCTTTTCGGGCGGCGAAAGTTTGATCGATACGGTGGGTCATGGGGTGTCTGTCACTTTATAGGCTTCAAATAAGAAAATACCGTGGCTGTTGGTTTTATTATATTCGCTAGTTAGAGCAATCTCGAACTCTTCATTCCGAGGGGATCTGAAAAAACTCTTCTCTTCAAAAGAGCCTCCAAATTCGCCCCTTTTGACATCAACGCGAATGGTATCAGCTACACCGAACCAACCTGATTTTTCAAGGTTATCTGAATATAGAATTGAGTTCATCGCGAACGTTGATGGAGTGCTATTGTCTAATACGCAGGTTGAAAACATAGTGTCTAAGTATAGGTCAATGCTATTGCTTAGTGTGATTTCATGGCCTTTCATCAAAGGAAGTCCGACGAGATCAGGTAATATTCTAGGTTTTCCCCAAGGGAATCTCACCCCTCCGTCCCCTCAGAGATATGCTCACCCAGCGCATCGGCGATTGTAAAGACATCTTTATCCCCGCGGCCACACATGTTCATGATGATGAGGCCATCTTTGCCAAGCTCTTTCGCGAGGTCGACTGTGCGCGGGAGGGCGTGGCTGGGCTCCAGCGCGGGAAGGATGCCTTCGAGACGCGCGCAGGTTTGGAACCAGTGCAGCGCTTCGTCATCTGTCGCGCTGACATATTCGGCGCGGCCAATGTCGTGAAGATAGGAGTGTTCCGGTCCGATGCCGGGATAATCAAGGCCCGCCGAAATTGAATGGGCATCCGCAATTTGCCCATGCTCATCCTGCAGTAGGTACGTCCGGTTGCCATGCAAAATTCCTGGCGTGCCGCCCGTCAGGCTTGCGGCGTGCAGACCAGACTTTACGCCTTTTCCTGCGGCTTCGACACCGATCAAGCGCACCTCTTTATGCGGGACGAATTCGTGGAACAGGCCCATCGCATTTGACCCGCCGCCGATACAGGCAACGGCTGCATCAGGAAGACGGCCTTCAGCCTCTAGAATTTGCTGTTTGGCTTCACGGCCAATGACGGCTTGGAAGTCACGAACCATGGCAGGGTAAGGATGCGGCCCAGCGACGGTGCCAATGCAATAAAATGTATCGCCAACATTGGTGACCCAATCGCGCAGGGCTTCATTCATCGCGTCTTTGAGTGTCGCGGTGCCAGAATGCACAGCGCGGACTTCGGCCCCGAGCAGTCGCATGCGGAACACGTTGGGTTTTTGCCGCACGATATCCACCGCGCCCATATAGACGATACACTCCATGCCAAGACGGGCCGCGACGGTGGCTGTTGCCACGCCATGTTGGCCTGCGCCCGTTTCGGCGATGATACGTTTCTTACCCATGCGTTTGGCAAGCAAGAGCTGACCCATGCAATTATTAATCTTATGTGCGCCTGTGTGGTTCAGCTCGTCGCGTTTGAAATAAATCTTCGCGCCGCCCGTATCTTCCGTCAGGCGTTCTGCAAAATAAAGCGGGCTAGGACGACCGACATAATGCGTCAGGAAATAATCGAGTTCTTCCTGAAATGTCGGATCTGCTTTGGCTTCTTCATAGGCTTTTTCAAGCTCAAGAATCGGCGGCATTAATGTCTCGGCGACATAGCGCCCGCCAAATTCGCCAAAGCGGCCATTCTCATCCGGGAACGCCGTATTTGTTTCGGTTGGGTTATCCATGACGTATGGCTTCCATAAAGGCAGTGATTTTCGATGCGTCCTTTACGCCTGCTGCGCGCTCGACGCCAGAGGAGACATCCACAATGGGTGCACGTGTGATGGCGATGGCTTTGGCGACATTATGTGGCGTTAAGCCGCCCGCAACAGCAAAGGTTTTGGGTGTGGGTGCATGGGCGATAATGGACCAATCAATAGAAACGCCGTGTCCGCCGCGCACGGCATCCTCCTCTCCATTTAGTTTTTGAGGTGGTTTCGCGTCATATAAAATGAAATCGGCAACCCCTGCATAGGCTTCGGCGGCTTTCATATCCTTGTCTGACGCAATGCCGACGGCTTTGATTGTTTTGACTTTGAAGCGTTTGACAATTTCCGCAACGCGCAGCGGAGTTTCATCGCCGTGGAGTTGTACGTAATCTGGCGACATTTCGGCCATAAGGCGTGTTAGCAGGTCATCATTGGGGTTGACCAAGACAGCCACGCGCGCCGCGTTGAGCGTCTTCGGAGCGAGAGCAGCGGCCTCTGATACGGATAATCGCCGTTTGGACGGGCATTCAACGATAAACCCTAAAAACGCTGCACCATTATCTACAGCACAGGCCACATCTTCGGCGCGGGTCAAGCCGCATATTTTAACGTTCGTACTCATAAGCGCGCCTATGACAGGGCGGGCCTGATTTCGCAAATATTAGAGTGGCTGAAACTGGATTTAAAAAATGTACGGCTTTGTCTCGTATACTGACGCCATGAAACGACGAGACAGTCAATTTGACGCCTAAAGCAATTATCGTGCCGACAACCGGATATTAAGGCTTATGCGATATAGCTCTCTCAAGCCGAAAAATCGGCATTGGTGAATTGAGAGTGGGTGTGGGTATGGCTTTGGCCCCAAAGTTACAGGCACGGCAGGGCGCACAGCTCGCCATGACGCCGCAATTGCAACAAGCGATCAAGCTGTTGCAGCTCTCTAATATTGAACTTTCCGCTTTTGTTGAAGAACAGCTAGAGAAAAACCCTCTTTTGGAGCGCGGGACGGGTGACGAAAACCGCCGCGGGGAACGCGTGGATGCGGCGCCCGATGCCCCAACGGAGTCCGCAGATACGGTTTCGTCCGCTGCGGCCATGTCAGATATGGATACGCCAGATCATGCGCTCGCGCCTGAATCGACAGCGGCTGATGTCGGCGGATCTGTTGATTGGTCTCGTAATAACAGCAATGGCAGTTTTTCCGGCTCTGGTGACTATGATGCCGCGGCGAATAGTGCCGCCGAAATTACACTCAGCGAACATATTCATGCGCAACTTCCGATGTTGCGTCTTTCGAATTCGGACCGCCTCGTCGCACATTATATCATCGGGCAGGTGGACGAGGCTGGATATTTACGCATGGAAGAGGCCGAAGTCTGCGAAAACCTCGGCGTTGGTCCTGCGCGTGTTTCGTCCGTTTTGCTGCAGTTGCAAACGTTGGAGCCAACAGGGGTTTTTGCAACGTCGCTCTCGGAATGTCTGGGACTTCAGCTTCGGGACATGGGAACGCTCGACGCGCCGATGCAGGCGATGTTAGATAATCTCGGGCTCTTGGCGAAACATGATCTGTCTAAACTCGCAAAAACTTGCGGAGTAAAAGTGGACCGCTTGAAAGTCATGATCGGGGCGTTGAAGAAGCTCTCGCCCAAACCAGGGCTTGCCTATGGCGGGACGATGGCAGGGGTTGTCGAGCCAGATGTTTTTATCCGCGAAACGCCACATGGCGGATGGGCAGTTGAATTGAATGCTGACACCTTGCCACGCGTCTTGGTCAATAAACGCTATTATAATGAAATCAAAAAAGCAGGCGCGGAAGATGAAACCGCACGAACATTTATTTCCGAATGTCATGCGGATGCGAATTGGTTGGTGAAATCCCTCGATCAACGCGCGCGTACAATTCTCAAAGTTTCTTCTGAAATCGTAAAGCAACAAGATGCGTTTTTTGCATATGGGATTGATCATATGCGCCCGTTGAAGCTGCGCGATGTGGCAGATGCGATTGAAATGCATGAGTCCACGGTCAGCCGCGTCACATCCGGTAAATATATGCATACACCGCGTGGATTATTTGAATTGAAATTCTTTTTTACGGCCTCAATTCCAAGTCTTGATGGCGGAGAAGGGCACTCTGCGGAAGCTGTGCGTCATAAAATTAAGATTTTAATCAATGAAGAAACGGCGTCAACAATCGTCTCGGACGATAAAATTGTGCAGCTCTTGCGTGCGCAAGGTATTGATATTGCACGCCGAACGGTCGCCAAATATCGCGAAGCATTGAACATCCCGAGCAGCGTAGAACGTCGACGGATATTTAAGCACGCCTCATAGAGGTCTCCCAAAAATTATATTTTCGACTTGATGGCGCGGGTTACTGCACTGTAATAAAAAATTAAGTCAATTTTAGAGGGAGAGACTTATGGGATTTCAAGAAGCCGTTAGGGCGTTTTTTTCCAACTACGTTAATTTTAATGACCGCTCGCAAAGATCGGCATATTGGTGGCCACAGCTGTTTATCCTCGCTGTTGGTTTTATACTCGGTTTAGTAGGCGGTTTGCTTGGCGAAACTATTGCTGGCCTTGTCGGTATTATTGTGATGATTTTCCAACTTGCCGTTCTTATTCCGACAATTTCGGTCAGCGTTCGTCGTTTGCATGACCACGACAAAAGTGGTTGGTGGTTACTTGTCGCATTTGTACCGATCTTGGGCGCGCTTTATCTTCTATATCTCTTTGTCACAAAAGGCACAGACGGCCCGAACCGTTTCGGTCCAAATCCACTCGGTAGCGACTCGACTGTCTTTAACTAGGCTTTGCGCTACATATTAAATAGGAAAGGCTCGATCTTAGGATCGGGCTTTTTTTATGACTAAAATCTGAGGGCGTTTCGTTTTACCTCAAGTGGACATAGCTTTCGTGACAGACGTGTAGGCGGGCATTATATTGTGAACATGAAACCAATCGAGAGTAATCTATCAGCTATTAGGAATATGGTGGGAGGCCAAAGACGCGCCACGCCGTTCGAATATTGGTGTGTCGTGGCGACCTTTGTAGGCTTCGTCATCCTGACTATACTTATTCGGCGCTATGTGTTTCCTGCAGGGTCGATTGAGAGCGGCCTTAATATAATGGCTATGTTCTTATTGAAGTTCTTATGCTGGTTTTGGTTTTTACTCATTTTGACGACAACAATTCGCCGATTGCAGGATCGAAATATGACGGGCTGGTATACGCTCATCTATTTAATCGTGCCGTGGCTTGGATTTGTCATATTAGGGTACATGTGCAGCCGTAAGGGCACAAAGGGTGCGAATAAATACGGACCTGAGCCTGTACGCTAGGGCCTTAGCTCTAACGGCCTACCCTCTACGCGCCTCATAAAGGGCAATCCCTGCGGCTGTTGCAACATTCAGGCTTTCGGCTTCGCCAGCAATCGGAGAGCTGCGCATTGGAATGCGGGCGAGGGTGTCGCAGGTTTTGCGGACCCGTTCGCGCAGGCCAGGGCCTTCTGCGCCCATAACAATGACTTGTTTCGTCCCGGGCGTGAAGACTTGAGAGATATTCAAGTCCGTTTCCCCTGCAAGCCCTGTGACTTGCCAGCCGATCCGTTGGAGGTTTTGCAGCGTATTGGCGATGTTGGTCTCCAAGCACACAGGAACAGTCTCCATGCACCCAACGGCGACTTTTGCCAAAGCGCCAGAGAGCGGCGGGGCTTTGCGCGTCTGCATCACAACGGCGCTTACACCAAAAGCAGAGGCGAGGCGTAACATCGCGCCGACATTATGTGGGTCACTGATTTGGTCCAGCACAAGCAGGAGGCCGTCTTCCGGCGCGGCGTCAGCAATCGTTTCAAGGTCAGGCCATTCCAAAGGGGCGGCTTTCAGGGCGATTCCCTGATGCACCACACCTTTTGGTAATTTGCGGTCAATATGTTGCGGTTCGACAATCTGCGGCACGGCGCCACCCGTTGGAAGGTTGAGGCGATTGGCAGCTGATTCTGTCAGCAAGAGCTCGTGAATCGTGCGGCGAGGGTTGGCGAGAGCTGCCAGACAGGCGTGGGAGCCATAAATCCAGCCAGATCCACCTTCATGCTTGGCTTGATTGCGTTTGCGCGGCGGTCTCGGCGTCGCTGTTGCACCGTGAGACCGTGCGCCATATGCCTTTTTAGGTGCGTCCGAGGCCGCCCCTTTCATGCCCCGACTACGCAGGTTCATTTTTTGGCCTTTTGTCGCTGATTTTCTTTGCGACTGGCTATTGCGCGAGGGATTTTTCATCTTTATAGGACCTACGGATTATAGACATCGACTCTGTGGACGACGCGGCTAACAGCTTTCCCCGCGAAGTGACAGAGCGTTTTTTGTTGGAGGCAACGAAACATCTCATTTAACCAGTATTGGTAAAATGAGGGACTTGAAATGGAGGGGTGGCCGAGTGGTTAAAGGCGTCAGACTGTAAATCTGATCACTATGTGTACATTGGTTCGAATCCAATCCCCTCCACCATCAGTCCAATGTGGGCAGCCTTGAACGGGTAATAAAATAGCACAGCGGGCGTTGTGTAGTGGTAAGACCTCAGCCTTCCAAGCTGATGACGCGAGTTCGATTCTCGCCGCCCGCTCCAACTTCTCTCTTACATGAGAGGGGTGAAATCTTCTTCTCTCTGTATTGAGGGTAGAAGGGTGAATAAATTCTTAATCGACCGCGTCGCCATAGGGGTGCCAAGGTCACAACATGTGAGTGAGATGCGACATGGCAAAAGAGAAGTTTGAACGTAATAAGCCGCATGCGAACATCGGCACGATTGGTCACGTTGATCATGGTAAGACGACGCTAACGGCGGCGATCACGAAGTATTTTGGTGATTTCCAAGCCTATGACCAGATTGAT
>CALKXY010000023.1 GCA_938003545.1 uncultured Caulobacterales bacterium | reverse complement strand
CTTGGTCCCAAAACCTGTGATACGGTACACAGGTTCTTTCGGACACGGGACAGGTGAGACGTCGCTTACTGGTATCGAAAGACGGTGGGGTTGAGCGTCTGACTGTGTATTTCGCTAATGCGAATTGCACGAGACAAGTTGGAGTGTGCCGGGCCTTTTGCGGTGAGCGTTGACTGCCTGATCTTAAACCGGGTTCTCGAAAATCTTTGGATTTCCGAGTGACTGTCGGAAGGTCTGACTGTAGGACCCCCAACCGTCGCAACAAAAACCGCTGCCGCGTGGCTTATACCTGCGTAAAACAAACTTTCTATTTCGGTATTCCGTCGCGGATATCGGCCACGCGGGCTGTCCCACCTTACCGGGGCTCTGCCCTCTATTTGCGGAGTGCCGTCCGCCCATGCAGAAATTGATGATATATCAATTTTGCAAGACCCAACCCACGTGTTGAGGTGATTAACGGTTAGTCGTCACGAGATGGGCGGCGAGCATGGGCGCTTGCGCCGAAGGTATCAGAGCAAAAGAAACTGCGTCTAAATAATCTGGTTCACGTGACCCATTTTGCGGGCGGGTCTGGCGTCGCTCTTGCCGTAGAGATGAATGCGCGTGCCGGGTTTCTTTGCGAGCTCGGCCCAAGCGTTCACATCATCGCCGATCAGGTTCGTCATGACGACGCTATGGCGCGGCGTTGCATCGCCCAAAGGCCAGCCTGCGACGGCGCGGATATGTTGTTCGAATTGATCGGTACAGCCCGCGTCCTGTGTCCAATGACCAGAATTATGAACGCGCGGGGCGATCTCATTCACGATCAAGCGGCCGTCTGGCATTTGGAAAAACTCGACGCCCATGACGCCGACATAATCCAGCTGCTCTAAGATTTTGGCGGCAATCTTCGCGGCGCTGCCATCATCCTGTGCGGCAGGCGCGGTACTCGTATGGAGGATATGATTGCGATGCACATTTTCAGTCAGCGGATAGGCCGCGATCTGGCCGTCCAATCCACGGGCCGCGACGATGGACACTTCGCGGGCAAAGGGGATGAAGGCCTCTAAGATACAAGGCGCAGGCGAGAGGCTATTCCATGCGGCGGCGATGTCGGCCTCTGCGCGGATGATAACTTGGCCCTTGCCGTCATAGCCAAAACGGCGGGTCTTGAGAACACAGGGCAAGCCCAAACGTTTCACCGCGCGTTTCAGATCATAGACGCTATTGATGTCTTCAAAGCCTGCAACATCGACGCCGACTTGGGCGCGTAAAAATGATTTTTCGACCAAGCGGTCCTGACTGACATCCAGTGCCCGCGCACTGGGGCGCAGCGGCGCAACAGAGCTGGCGGCTTTGGCGGAGACGGCGGGAACGTTTTCGAATTCATATGTGACGGCGTCACAGCTCTTTGCGAAAGCCAAAACCGAGTGCGTATCGTCAAAGGCCCCGACGCTGACAGTTTCCGCAACACACGCGGCAGGGCAATCGACGCTAGGCGAATAAATATGGACGTTCAGACCAAGACGAGAGGCCGCAACCGCCATCATACGGCCAAGTTGCCCGCCGCCCAAAATGCCGATCGTTGCGCCGGGGGCCAAAACGGTCTGCGCGCCACGTGAAGATTCCGCATTCATAATCTGGTCCTAACCTTGCGGGTCGAGGCCAACGGCCTCGGTCTGCGCCGCGCGCCACGCCCGCAAACGTTCAGCCAGTTCAGGGTCATTCAACGCCAAGATAGACGCGGCCATCAGGCCCGCATTCTTCGCACCTGATTTTCCGATGGCCAATGTCCCAACGGGCACACCGCCAGGCATCTGCGCAATGGAAAGCAAGCTATCCATACCGGACAGCGCCGCGCTCTGTACAGGAACACCTAGAACAGGAAGTTGCGTCATCGCGGCACACATGCCCGGCAAATGCGCCGCGCCGCCTGCGCCTGCAATGATAACGTGAAAGCCCTTAGCTTCGGCTGCTTTGGAAAACTCAACGAGGCGATCAGGCGTGCGATGCGCTGAAATAACGGTCGCCTCATAGGCCACCTCCAATGCGTCGAGCACTGTCGACGCATGTTCCATCGTCGGCCAGTCGCTGGTCGAGCCCATAATAATCGCGATTTTCGGTGAGGTCATTTTGTGCACTCCCATCCCTTTGGAAGCGCCGTACTTTACCGACACGACTGCGCGCGTCAAACTCCCATTGGCGTTTTCTTAACATCACGGGGGATAGAGTGCAGATGAATCGCCCAATTTGCCCGACTGAGAGCCCCAATTCATGAGTTCACCCCGCTTAACCCGCGTTTTGCAAGAGGCTGCGACACCGCTTCACGCGCGTAGCGCCAACGCAGATGCCGCGTTGGTCAGCGCGAATGAAGAGCTCGCGAGTGAAGTCGCACGGCTACGGTTACGCATTTTAGAACTCGAACATTCGGCAGATACGGACCCCTTGGTCCCCGTCTATAACCGCCGTGCGTTTCTACGCGAGATCGCGCGCGCGCAAACTGTCATGAAACGCTATGACATGTTGTCCACGGTGTTGTTCTTTGATCTAAACGGTTTCAAATCCATCAATGACCGATATGGCCATGGCGTCGGAGACGACTTGCTCAAGATGATTGGCGGCGTTCTGCAAACAGGCGTCCGCGATTGTGATATGGTCGCGCGCTTAGGCGGTGATGAATTTGGCATTTTGCTCTTCAAAACCGATGTCAAAGTTGCGCGCGCCAAAGCACACACTTTGTCCTGCCGTATCGCAGAGCAAAAGGTCGCAATGCCGACAGGCGATATAAGCGTCAGCGCAGCATGGGGCGTCGCGCCGTGCGAACCCGGCGATACGGTCGAACAAGTGCTCGCGCGTGCAGACCGCGCGATGTATATGGCGAAACGCTCGCGCGCCTAAACATTGGTTTCATCCTTGGATGCGTTCAGTGTGAAAAAGTAAGTCCATGGCGGCTCAATTTTCACTTTCTCTTTTCTTTCAAATTCTTACTGATTTCCTCCCTCTTTTCGATGGCTTAATTGTGTCTTGCACCGCACCTGCGCCTCGGCCAATTCTGACGTTATGACCTATTTACTTTATGCCGCCCCTGTCAGCCTCTTTTCTGGAAAGGCGCGTGCTTATTTACGTTGGAAGGGTGTTACCTTTAAAGAAATCGCACCGTCGACAGACATAATGAAATCTAAACTGCTGCCTGCAATCGGCTGGCCTGTCATTCCCGTTTTGGAAACACCGGACGGAACCTTCGTTCAAGATACAGCCGACATCATTACGCATATTGAACACGCCGAAGGCGGCACATCGGTTTATCCAAACGGACCCCTCCAACGGTTTGCAACAGAGTTGATCCACACATTTGCAGATCAATGGCTCACCCTCCCCGCAATGCATTATCGGTGGAATTATAATGAGGCCTGGGTGCTAGAAGAATTCGGTAAACTCGCAGCACCAAATGCCAACCGAGAGACACACATAGAAATTGGAACAAAACGCGGCGCGATGTTCAAAGGTATGGTTCCGATGCTCGGCGTTACGCCAGAAACAGCGCCTGCAATTGAAGACAGCTATCTGGCCTTCCTCACAGATTTTTCGACACATCTAGATGATCACGATTTCATCTTTGGCGGTCGCCCGACCCTCGCAGATTTTGCTTTATATGGTCCACTTTACGCGCATCTATATCGCGACCCTGCCAGCGGCGACATCATGCGCGCCCATGCGCCAAATGTCGCCCGCTGGGTCGAGCGGCTGCGAGATGGACAGTATGGCGACGGGAAATTAATTGAGGGTGATATTATTCCCGAAACCTTATTCCCTTTGCTCAAGCGGCATAATGACGAACACCTGCCTGTCCTAATTGCCACCAATAGATTGCTCGCAGGTTTTGACGGCGAAGACTTACCTCGCGCCTTAGGCATGGTGCCATTTACCGTTACGGGCGTCACAGGGCAGACCATTGCACGGCCATTTTCATTGTTCAGAATGCAAGCCGCTCTGGATGTCTATGATGGTATGAACGCTGATCAAAAAGTACAGGCAGATGCGATACTCGACGTGACGCAGGGCGACGTCATAAAAACACTTAAACTTGCCAAACGCTTGACCCGGCGAAACTACAAATTAGCTATAGCGTAAATCTTGTGACTCAGATGAGAGACAAATCATGAAACTTTATACAATGGCTGGTACATGTGCCCTCGCTCCAAATATTGCGATTGCTTGGGCCGATGCGCCAATCGAAGTCATATGCTTAGAACGCGGCCAGCAAAAGGAAGACGCGTATTTAGCTGTAAATCCTAAAGGACAAGTCCCTGCATTGATTTTCGAGGATGGTGATGTTTTGACCGAAGTCACGGCCATTCTAGACTATATCGGCGCGGCGCATGGGGGGACAGGCCATGCAGCCCATACGCGTGATACAAAACTAGGGCGCAAAGAAGCTGAGGCCCTGTCCTTCTTATCATCGGAAATCCACGCGGCGTTCAAAGTCCATTTCAAACCGAGCCTTTTTGCCAATACACCTAAGACTGAAAAGGCCGCGCGACATAAAACCTATTGGCGTTTGGATAAATATTTCGAACAGCTCGGCACGCGCATTAGCGAGACTGAAGGGCCTTGGTTGCTCTCCAAAAAATCCTATGCCGATGCTTATCTCTACATCATTGGACGCTGGGTCGAGACAACGCCGATGGAGCTAGAGGATTACCCAAATCTTCTGGCGCATCAGCAAGAAATGGAAAAAGATGCGGGCGTATTACTCGCGTTAGAACGCCAAGGCATGACGCCGCGGCTTTATATTGTAGATGAAGAAAATTCCGAAGAAGAATAAACCTAAAGCGCCTTGATGATTTCTTCGACCATCTTCTTGGCATCGGAGAGCAACATCATTGTATTGTCGCGATAGAACAGATCATTGTCGATACCTGCATAACCAGGAGACAATGAGCGTTTCACGAAGAGAACTGTCGCAGCCTTTTCAACATCCAAAATAGGCATGCCCGCAATTGGGCTTTGCGGATCAGTTTTGGCTGCAGGGTTGGTCACATCATTCGCACCAATCACAAAGGCCACATCCGCATTGGAAAATTCGGAATTAATATCTTCTAGCTCAAACACCTCGTCATAAGGGACATTGGCTTCGGCAAGCAGGACATTCATATGACCTGGCATACGTCCCGCAACAGGATGGATAGCATAGACAACTTCGACGCCTTCTTCCTTCAAAGCATCCACCATTTCGCGTGTTGCATGCTGTGCTTGCGCCACGGCCAAGCCATAGCCCGGCACGATGATGACCTTGGAAGCGTTTTTCATGATGAAAGCTGCATCCGCAGCAGACCCCTGTTTGACGGGACGTTGCTCTTTACCGCCCGTATCCGCTGCTGCCGCGTCGGCACCAAAACCACCAAGGATGACGGAGATAAAGCTGCGGTTCATGGCCTTACACATGATGTAAGACAGAATTGCACCGGAAGACCCGACCAAGGCCCCCGTAATGATGAGAGCCAAATTGCCGAGCGTAAAGCCCAAGGCCGCAGCCGCCCAACCAGAATAAGAATTCAGCATAGACACGACAACAGGCATATCTGCACCGCCGATTGGAATGATCAGCAAGAAACCAATCAAGAATGTCGCGGCCAACAAGGCCCAAACAATCCAAGGCTCAGTTCCACCCGATTTCATCATCATACCAATGAGAACAGCAATGCCGAGCGCGAGGACTAAGTTAATTAAATGACGCGCAGGGAGCATGATCGGAGATCCGCTCATATTACCATTCAATTTCGCAAAGGCGATAAGTGAGCCCGAAAACGTGATTGCACCAATCGCAGCGCCAAGGCCCAATTCCAAAAGTGACCCAGGTTTGATGCGACCCTCAGACAAAATACCAAAGTCAGCGGGGCTAAAAAATGCCGCAACAGCAACAAGCACGGCAGCCATACCAACCAAACTATGAAACGCGGCCACAAGTTGAGGCATATCTGTCATCGGAATTTTTTTCGCAATGATCGCACCAATAACGCCGCCAATGGCCAAGCCGCCAGCAGAGAGAAGAAAACCCATTCCATTCATATTGGACACAAGCAACGTGGTAATAATCGCAATTGCGATACCAAGCATACCGAATGTGTTGCCGCGGCGTGACGTTGCAGGTGAGGAAAGCCCGCGCAAAGCGAGGATAAAGAGAACAGCGGAAATCGTATAGAGAACGGCTGCAAAATCAGCAGCGTAATCAGCAAAGAGTGTTAGCATCTACTTGGCTCCCTCTTTCGGGGTCTTCTTTTTATACATCGCCAACATACGCTGGGTCACAAGGAACCCGCCGAAAATATTGACGGAGCACAAGGCCACAGCTGCAAATCCAGTCCATGTCGAAATACCCGATCCGCCCTTCACGCCAGCTGCAACCGCGACAAGCGCGCCTACGATAATGACGGAAGAGATCGCATTCGTCACAGCCATAAGCGGTGTGTGCAAAGCGGGCGTGACCGACCAAACAACATAATAGCCAACAAAGATCGCCATGATGAAAATCGCGAGCTGGAAGACAAGCGGCGAAACGGCAGCGCCGCCAGCCATAATGAGCATGCCGGTCATGATGTTAGCCTTTCGTGCACAACAGCACCATCTTTGGTCAGGGCGCAGCCTTTGATTATGTCATCTTCCCAATCCGGAGCGTAAGCGCCGTCTTCTGCTGTGACGAGCGGGAGGAAGTTTTTGATATTACGCGCAAACATATTGGACGCATCTGCGGCCATGCGAGACGGCCAGTTCAGATGCCCGACGATTTTCACGCCATTGTCCGTCACAACGATTTCTCCAGGTTTTGCCCCTTCAACATTGCCGCCGCGTTCAACCGCAAGGTCTATGAGCACAGAACCAGGACGCATATTATCCAGCATCGCTTTTGTCACTAAGATCGGGGCTTTACGTCCAGGAATAAGAGCCGTTGTGATAACGATGTCCTGTTTCGCAATATGTGTCGCCGTCAGTTCCGCTTGGAGAGCTTGATATTCTGCGCTCATTTGTTTGGCATAACCGCCCGCTGTTTCGGCGGCTTTGAACTCTTCATTTTCAACGGCGACAAATTTTGCGCCTAATGATGCAACTTGTTCCTTCGTTGCAGGGCGCACATCCGTCGCTGTTGTTACCGCACCTAAACGGCGAGCTGTTGCAATGGCTTGGAGGCCTGCAACGCCGACGCCCATAATAAAGACCTTAGCCGGCGCAATCGTACCTGCAGCCGTCATCATCATCGGAAAGGCGCGGCCATAAATGCCGCCCGCTTCCACAACAGAGCGGTAGCCAGCTAAGTTAGATTGACTGGACAAAACGTCCATAGACTGCGCGCGTGAAATGCGCGGAATGTAATCGAGAGCATAAGCTGTAACGCCCGCTTTGGCGCAAGCCGCCGCATATTTCGGGTTATCCGTTGGGGACATCACACCCGTAATACCCGCACCTGATTTGAGAGTCGCCACAAGCTTTTCTGTTCCGCCTGTGACTGACAAAACAAGATCAGCCGTTTTAACTGCCGCCAAATTCGTTGCGGCAATGCTCGCGCCCGCCGCTTCATACATCGCGTCAGCAAAGTCAGCCTTTGCGCCCGCACCTTTGACGACCGTAACGACATGGCCATCTTTTATATAGCCTGCGACAGTATCAGGCGTCGCCGCGACACGGGCCTCGGCGCCACCTTTTTTCTGTAAGGCGACATCATTGAGAACAGAAAGTTTCACGTGGGGTCAGCCTTTGTAAGAGAAGTATTAAACGAGAAGGGAGAGAATAAAGCAGAAAAGAGCCGTAAGAACCGCGGCACCAACAGTGCCAACGAACCATCCACCCTTTAACTTCAGGGCCGCACCAAGGATGAACCCGAAAATCACCGTCGCAACAAGGGCAGGTAACCAGCCCATGCCGACACCAAAAACTAAGGTCGGCATCAAGACGATAAGCGCGATTGCAGATCCGCCATATTTCGTGCCGCCCATAAATCCAGAAAATGTGCCTGTTTGCGCGGCAACTTCCATTGTGCCACGTGTATAATCGGAATGTCCGCCTGCCATGTGCTGTCTGCCTTATTTTGCGACGTTTATCTTGGCGGGTGTGCTATCACGCGTAATCTGTGCGGACAAGCGGTCCCAGCCTACGCAAATGTGATTATTTTCCATGCATAGGATGAAACTATTACGCAGCACTTCGTCCTTACCGCAAGCCGAATTCATACTTTCTTCATTATAGTTTCAAACCTGAAATTCACCTCCCTGCGTCATGTTCTGGGAAGCGAGAGAGCCGGACCAACCGCCTCCTTCTGGAAATTGGGTGAACATTATGGGCAAGACTGTTCTGATCGTCGACGACGATCCGACACAACGCCGCCTCTTACAGGCTGTTGTGGAAAAATCGGGATTCTCAACGCTCCAAGCCGGAGACGGCGATGCTGCGTTGAATATCGCGCTCGGACCTGACCAAGATAATGTTCACGTTATGCTACTGGACTTGGTGATGCCGGGGCGCGACGGTATGGAAACGCTTGAAGAATTAGCGACTAAACGTCCTGATCTTCCCGTCATTGTTTTAACTGGCAAAGGCTCAATTGATGCCGTTGTAAAGGCCATGAAGGCGGGCGCGAGAGATTTCGTGGTTAAACCTGCAGCCCCAGAACGGATCATTGTATCCATCCGCAACGCCCTGGATATGAAGACACTTGTCGGCGAAGTAAAACGTTTGAAAAAAACAGCCGAGGGCGGTCTGTCTTTCGACGACCTCATCGGCAATGCCTCCTCTATGCGGTCCGTCGTCGCCATGGGCGAACGCGGCGCGAAAGCCAATATCCCGATTCTTATCACGGGCGAATCTGGTGTCGGTAAAGAAGTAATAGCGCGCGCGATCCAAACCGCCTCGGAACGTTCGGACAAACCTTTTATCACAGTCAACTGTGGCGCGATTTCTGAATCACTCGTCGAGTCTATTCTGTTCGGCCATGAGAAAGGGTCGTTCACAGGCGCAAATTCAAAACACTTGGGTAAATTCCAAGAGGCGCACACAGGCACACTTTTTTTAGATGAGATTGGCGAACTGCCGCTAGAAATGCAGGTGAAACTGTTGCGTGTTCTACAAGAAGGCGAAGTTGATTCTATCGGGTCAAAACGCACCGTCCCTGTAGATGTTCGCATTATCAGCGCCACAAATCGCGATTTAGCCCAAGCCGTTCAAGCGGGAAGTTTCCGTGAAGATTTATATTACCGCCTAAACGTCTTCCCAATTGCCGTTCCGCCATTGCGCGAACGCCGCGAGGATGTGCCTGCACTTGTCGAGCATTTTGTTAAACGGATTAATGCCCAAGAACGATTGAATGTATCGGGCGTCACGGCTGACACACTCGAACTTCTCAAGGCGCATGAGTGGAAGGGCAATGTTCGCCAATTAGAGAACACAGTCTTCCGCGCGATGATTTTATCCGACGGGCACAAATTACGCCCGCAGGATTTTCCTCAAATTTCTGGCCTGACACCAGGCTTACTGACCGCACCTGCACAAGATGCAAACCCGATTGAGAGTCTCGTGCCATCTGAGTTGCGCCAAGAGCCTTCAACGCCAGATTCTGCCGTGACGGTTCTAGATCGAGATGGTCATTTGCGCACGCTGGAAGATATCGAACGCGATCTCATCGAGTTCGCCATTAACAATTATTCTGGTCATATGTCCGAAGTCGCACGTCGTCTCGGGATTGGTCGATCAACGCTTTATCGCAAAGTGCGTGAGCACGAATTGGACGTCGATGACGTTCGGTCCGCCTAGAATACGAAAGTCGTGGGGACTTAGATCATGAAACATTCTCTTCTTCTGGGCGGCGGCGCAGCGTTGGCTTTACTTATCGCTGTTCCTGTTGCGGCCACGCATCAAAGCAATGGGCTGCGCGGTGCCTTTTCAGGGCAAGACGTGACACAACAAAATTATGTCCCGGCTGGCTCTTGGCAGCAACAACGGCTGCAAGCCCAAATCAATGCCGTACGTGGCTATGAGTCTGGCCACAACATAGACACAAATTATCAAATCCTTCAGCCGACGCATGGCTATACATCTGCGCCGCAATATATTCGCGTTGAGCAAACGCAACCGCGCCCGCAAAGCTTTGCTGGTCTACGCGGCCTGTCTGCACCGCGCAGCGTGTCATATGACAATCACGCCGCGACAAATTTTAATCGAAATTATGATGTTGGCGGCATTACAGTTCGTACCAACGCCTTGCACTCGCGGGATATGTTAGACTGGCAGGAAAACACGACGGGTAAAACACTCACGCTCCTCGCCAATCGCGCCAATGGCACGTTACAACCCAACTCCGTTTATCTAGGCGCAGGTTTCCAAGGTGGATTAAAATGGCAAACGACAGAGGTCGACGGACAATTCCCGATCCTCTCTCGCTTTCCATTCTTCTCTGACCGCACAGATGATAGCGCAGGCGTTTTCGCAATTGATCATGCCGCGCTGTCATTTACGTCAACATTTGGTGATTGGACGACCGTTTATCTACAACCCGAATATTCAGAAACGGAATATGGCCGCGACCAAGACGAGTTCCAGTTACGGAAGGCTTATGTTGTTTTTGGCAACTTAGAAAAGTCACCTTTCTACGCCGCATTTGGCCGTAAGACGATCGATTTTGGTAATTTTGATAGCTATAATGCTTTCACTGCAAACGAAGGTCAGCATTATTTTAACGCTGTGAGTGATCAGCCTGTCTTGGAAGTCGGCCTTTACTCTAACGGCTTCAAAGTGACAGGATCGGCTTTCTCTGCGGGACGTCAACTCCGCGTGGCTTTGGCTGGTGAAGAAAACAACATTGGCAATTACGCCTTTAATGCAGAAAAAGAATTCCGCTTTGGTCAGAGTAAACGCCAAGCCTTTACGGTCGGCGGCGGATATCTCCACGACTCTATCTATCGCGATAATTTTACGGCACATACATTCCAAGGTCGCCAGACAGGCACGGCACCAGCGAATTTCATTGAGTATCGCAATAGCCTCGTAAATGGTTTTGCAGAATATAACTCACCGTTTTTTGATGCGATGGTCGAATACACAACAACATTAAGACCGTGGGCAGCTGCTATTCCGCAAACAATCGACGGAACGCCTCTCCCGCAATTCTTGATCGATCCAGCAGGATCAACAACGGATATAAATAATATCGATTTTGACGAGAAACTTTCAACACTCGTTGCGCAAGCGCGGATCAAGCCTTGGGTTTATGGTCGTCGCATGAATATTGCTGCGGTCGGAAGCTGGGGCAATATCAGCGATGATACAGGCAACATTAGCGCCAGCGGAACACCGACGAGCTTTGAGAGTAATCAGCAACATGCCCTCTCAGTTGAATATCCAATCAATGACTATCTCGAATTTGGCGCGGAATATGTCTATAATAAAGGGTTCATCCCCTTCGTTGCGCCGCAACAAGTCTCCAATGATGAGACTGAGGCACATGCCATAAATATTGGGTTCAAAGCTCGCTTCTAAGCGCGCTTTACACAGACAGGGGCAACCTACCCCTTACTCCCGCGTATGCAACTTTTGCTCCCGCAGGATCAAGGCCACGCATTCGGGGGAATGCGTGGCCTTGCTTTTTTAATTCAGGCAAAGACGTTTCAATGCTGCAGTCACAAACCGTAACGGGCGGCGCTTTTTGTCCAAGTCGCTCCCTCTTTCACACCTTAACGCAACTGTCTTTAACCTGACTAGATCGTAACGCTTCGCCTAATTTCCGGCATAATCGTGCCGCAATCACATGGTGTCCTTTGTGTTCATATCTAACAAACCCAAAGGAGAGTGATATGAAATCGATTAAGACAAGAACGAAAACACTGTTTTCCGTGATAGCTTTAACTGCACTCACAGCTCCAGCATTCGCAGCCGATTTTACGACGCTCGATGTCAATGCCGATGGTCAAGTTGACTTCAAGGAGTATAAGGCAGTTGCGTTAAAAGAAGGCAAAACTGTAACTCTCGCCGCGCAAGAATTTACGCGTATGGCACAAGGCGACGCCATTTTAACGCAGGATGAATTCTTTCTCGCAGATGCGTTAGGGGATCAACCCTATGCCCTACAACCCTCTTCAATATCCGAACCTATGCCATATGAGGCGACCGAAACGGTAAACCAAGTCGAGACCTTTGAGAGTTTCCCAGAACAAGTTGAAGCGATTGAACCGCCAGTTGTTGTGGAAGAGACACCTGAGGAGAATATCACCCAACCTATTGAAGGTGAAGTAAATATGCCCCAGGCTCCGGTTGTGATAGAGAAGCCACTGGAAGTTCCCCCTGTTGTCGCAGGAGAAATCGAAACCTCTGACGACCTAACAAATGTCACACCTGTCGAAGAAGGTGTAATGGACTTACCGGATGTCGAGACTGAAACTGATGTGGTACCTGAACTAGATTTTCCAGATGTTGAAATTGAGACACCAGAAGATCTCATTAAAGACACAGATATTAAACCTGACGATATCTACTAACCTATACCCGCCCCGCATTTAACGCGGGGCGGAGCAGGCGTTGGGCCCGTCAATGCGCCCCGACTAGCCCAACGTCGATAATGCGAACGCGCATCGCTCTTCAAACATTCATCACCAAAATCCTGTCCGGCGCGTTCATTCACTTCGGTACAATCCGTAAAAAAGGCCGCTTCGCACTAGAAGGTTTAACCGACGAAGGTTTTGGCGGCGGCGTATATTCAGGGATATAAGGTGCAGTTTTTACGACGGGCTTAGGCGCAGGATTAACATTCACCAGAACTGGCGGAGCAGGATTACGTAGGGGTGGCGGGGTTGGCTCATCTTCAATAAAGTCATCTTCGATATTACGCACACGCGGCGTAAATTTTGATTTCCCTTTAGATTTAAATGAGGACTGTGGTTTATTTTCATCGCGTTTCCAGCGATCCGCCGTCCGCGTATACTCGCTGTCGGGGTCGTCTTCTAACGGCCCCTCTAGCTGCTTCTTTTTCAGCTCTTTGACCTTGCGGTTCATGCGCGCGACAACTTGTTTTTGCGCGGCGGATAAAGCGTCGCCCGCGCGACCTTTTTCAAGATCATGAAAAGCAGAGCCGAATTTATCTAAACGTTCTAAGACGCTTTCACCAAACTCATCTTCAAAGTCTGATATGTGACCAAGCTCGGTCAGTTTATGATGCAGACGCGCGATTTTGCGTTTCGCATTGGCCGCGGAACGCTCTCGCGCTTTAGTCATTTTATCGCGATAGGCCGTTTCGGCCTGATCACGGGCGGTTTGTTCCGCTTGCCATTGTTCCTTATCATAATCGGACATGCGCGCGACCTAACACGCGCAGAACGAAAAGGGAACAAAATTTAGCGTCGTTTTTAAACGCCTTCAGTGGCTTCAAGATAAAGTTCTAGCAGAGCTTCCATCTCTGCACGCTCATTTGCGTCTTGTTTGCGCAGTGCGATCACCTTGCGAATGACCTTTGTGTCTAGGCCGAACGTCTTCATTTCGCCGTAAACGTCACGAATATCGGAGGCAAGTTCAGCTTTTTCTGCCTCAAGACGTTCAATACGCGCGATGAATTGGCGTAATTTTTCACGTGTAGCTTGGCCCATTTGATCGGCGCGGTCGGAATCACTCATCATGGTCGGAACTCTTTATCGGACTAAATCTGGACTCAGGCACATAGACGCAGACAGCCGCCTGCGACAGACCATATTGCATGAAAAATTGTGGATGGCCGCACGGACATAAAGGTCGCAGACAGATTAATGAGGAATTTTGTTCGAACCTTGGTCTCAACCGTATATAGGGCTGTTCGACATTAAACTGGAAAGCCTTTCATGATTACCTTCCTCACTATCCTGACCGGCCTCGCCTTTCTTTGCGTAGTTATCACACTTGTTATGGGTACGGTCGCCATGAGTAAGAAAAGCGAAGAAAACCGCAAAAAATCTAATGATTGGATGTGGCGCCGCATTTACGCACAAGTCGCCGCCATCGGCCTCCTCGCGCTCACGGTCTACATGCGTAACAAAGGCGTATAAGAGAGCTGTAATGGTCAAACTCAATAAAATTTACACGCGCACTGGGGACAACGGGTCGACAGGTCTGGTCGATGGCTCACGTTTGTCCAAAGATGCTATGCGCGTGCGCGCCTATGGTGATGTGGACGAGACCAACAGCGTCATCGGGCTTGTCCGCTTGCATTTAGAAAACCGTCGTTTGGACGACATGTTTTCGCGCATTCAGAATGACCTCTTTGACCTTGGGGCAGACCTCGCAACACCGCTACCTGCAGAAGGCGACGCAGATAGCGAATATGCGCTGCGTATGGTTGCCGAGCAAACAACACGGTTAGAGGTCGAGCTAGACGGGTTGAACGCAGATTTGGAGCCTTTGAATTCTTTTGTCCTACCTGGTGGCCACCCACCCGCAGCCTATCTTCATCAAGCCCGCACGGTTTGCCGCCGCGCAGAACGGGTCTGCGTTGCCTTGGCGGCAGAGCAACCCGTTAATCCTCATGCTCTCAGTTATCTTAATCGATTATCTGATTTCTTATTTGTCGCAGGTCGTTGGTGTAATGACCAAGGCACAGCTGATGTAAAATGGGTGCCCGGCGCAAACCGATAGCCCATCCGTAGCAGAGTTATTTTTGAGACTGCATCAATTCTTGGCGGACGCGAACAGCAATATCTTGCGGCGTTGATCGCGCCGAGAAGAAATCGACGAATTTCCCATCGGCCCCCATGAAATAGACAATGTCAGAATGATCAACGGTGTAATCGGTTGATCCAGGAACGACTGCGCCGCCATCTGCAGAAACCTTTTGAGCTACAACTTTATAAGCGGCTTTTGCGGCATCAACTTGACCAACCGTCCCCGTAAATCCACGCAAACCCTTAGGGAAAGGCTCAAACGCGACATATTCCGCCAGCTTTTCTGGCGTATCGCGTTCAGGATCGACGCTGAATAAGACATAACCAACATCGTCGCCAGCCGTTCCCATCAAGGTCTGAGCTGCCCCTAATTTTTGCAACGCGGTTGGACAAACGTCAGGACAATATGCGAATCCAAAATAAATAAGATGGGGTTTACCCATCACGTCAGCCGCTGTCACAGTCTGCCCTGTTGTATCGACAAGCGTAAAGGGGCCGCCAATATCAGCTGTTCCAGTGCTGCGCACAGTCTTCCCAGATACACCCGCACGATTAGGGTCTTCAGCCTTGCAAGCGTTGAGCGTCGTTATCGCCAAAACCGTGATAAGGAAATTCGTCGCAATTCTCATGCTATGTTGCTCCGTGGGAACGTAGTAGGGGTAGCCAGCATATAATCGAAAGAGCGAAATGTGAAAGTGCTTAACACCGTCCCCTTAGACACTGCCGCCCTCAGAGGGTTTGGCGGGATTGCCGCCGTAATGGGCGAGTCGCCCGTTGCAACCATGGGCTCACTACGCCGGCAAACACTTGTCACACTTCGGTGGGGCGCAATCGTTGGACAAACTCTGGCCCTCCTAATCGTGAGCCAGCTTTTGGGGTTTCACTACCCTCTCCTCGCTTGCGGTCTTGCAATTTTGGGATCTGTGCTTGTGAATATTGCCGTCACAGTTTTTATGCCATTGGACAGGCGCGTCTCTGATTTTGAAGCCTATATGCAATTAGGTTTCGATCTATGGCAGCTCGCAGGCCTCCTTTGGTTGACAGGAGGCATTACAAACCCTTTTGCAATTCTCTTTCTGGCTCCCGTTGTGACGGCGGCAACAACGCTGTCGCGATGGGTCGTTCTTGCCCTTGGCGCAATGGCGTTGGCTTTGTCATTCTCCCTCATTTTTTTTCATCAACCGTTGCCTTGGTCGCCCGCAGGCAGTTTTGACCTCCCCCTGATTTTCAAAATAGGAATCTGGATCGCTATATTCGTCGGTTCGTCTTTCACCTCGCTTTATGCGTGGCGCACAACGAAAGAGAGCCGCGAAATGGCGTTCGCGTTGACCACGACCGAAGCCATGTTAGCACAAGAACAAAAATTGAGTGCGTTGGGCGGCCTCGCAGCGGCCGCGGCGCATGAGCTCGGCACACCCCTAGCAACAATCCAAGTGGTCGCCAAAGAGATGAGCCGCGAAGTTGAACCTGGTTCGCCGCTTGCCGAAGATGCTGCTTTGATCTTGTCGCAATCCCTGCGATGTCGTGAAATTCTTGAACAGCTGGCACAACGCGGAGACCAAGGGGATATGATGCATGATGTCCTCTCCCCTGAAGATTTATTAGAAGAAGCGGCGGAACCTTACATTGCGCGTAACAAAGACATTGTCGTTATCGGGCATGGCGAAGGCCCGGAACCCATTCTGCGGCGACAACCCGAACTGCTTTATGCATTGAAAAACTATATTGATAATGCCGTCGACTTTGCAGAATCACGCATCGAACTCTCCGCGAAGTGGGACAAAAATATACTTATTATCACTGTTGATGATGACGGCCCTGGATTTGAAACGGCTTTAAAAGGTAGATTAGGCCAACCCTATGCAAACACGCGTGAGCGCACCCGAACGGCGGGTGGATTGGGGTTAGGCGTGTTCATTTCAGGTACATTAATTGAACGCACCGGCGGCAAAGTCAGCTACGCTCGGTCTCCATTGGGCGGCGCACGCGTGAAGGCGGTTTGGCCCCGCGACAGATTATCTCCTTAGTCCGCATTATAATTCCAAGCTGTTTTTGAACCTGGTGCGTAGTTAGGTTATGAAACAAGGACAGATCAGATGACCGAGTATACCTTGCCAGCAGACGCTTCGCTGATGATTCTAGATGACGATGGACCATTTCGCACGCGACTGGGGCGCGCACTAGAACAGCGCGGATTTGTCGTCGATGCTGTGGAAACAGTGTTGGAAGCAAAATCAAAAGTACACGCCAACCCACCAGCATTCGCCGTATTGGACATGCGCCTAGAAGATGGCAATGGCATGGATGTCATCGACCTGCTGCATGAACGTCGACCAGATTCAAAAATGGTAATGCTAACGGGCTACGGCAATCTTGCGACGGCTGTGTCCGCCGTTAAACGGGGCGCGGTCGATTACCTAGCCAAGCCAGCAGATGCGGATGATGTTTGCAAAGCCTTGCTCGCAGAACGCGACGCGGCCCCAGAGCCACCAGAAAATCCAATGAGTGCAGATCGTGTCCGCTGGGAGCATATCCAACGCGTATATGAACTATGTGGAAAGAATGTATCTGAGACAGCACGACGCCTGAATATGCATCGGCGAACGTTGCAGAGAATTTTAGCGAAACGCGCACCGCGCTAGAAAGACCAAAATATATTTTTCGGTCACTAGCGCCCCTTGACCGAAATAGCAGCGCCGTTTCATTCTTTCGACGCGGCGTTGCTATATTTAAACCACGCTACTCGGCGGCAATGGCTTCCATAAACATACCGTTCAAACGGCCGCCAAAACTATCATTCGGGTTAAGCATTTCACCTTCCTGCTCCATCGCAAATACCGCCATATTCTCAGCCAGATCATTCAGAAGTCCAGGTGGAAGAGCTTCATAGGCCATGCGCCAATCTTTAAAGGCTCGCACTGAAATGTTGCCTTTATGAAGTAATTCGATTTGTCCATGACGTGAATCGGCTTGGATCGTGTCAAAAAGTGTATCAACACGACTAGGAAGCCCTTCTAAGATTTGAATGTAACGCTCACCATCGAACAAGAGTAATCCCGTCACGCCCGTGGCAATATTATTGCGCTCAGATGACGCCAAAATAGACTCCACATCTTTTGGTGCACCGCTCTCGCCCGCGAGGCTCGTATATATAAGTTCTTGCAAGGCCATAGAGGCACCCTTTCTTCACTCGTACGGCATGTCAATTCATTGCTCATCTGATCTCTCTACGCATCACGAGGCCCTAAGGATTTTGACACAGATGAAGCGTTACGTCACAATGAAGAAAATGGACTAAAATAAGTCCAATCTGGGGAGAATTTGATGCGCAATAACCTATGGGCCTGTACGGCCATGATGTTGGTTTTGGCCGCCTGCCAAGAGCGTGCAGATTTGCCAAATCCAGTACAAGACACAGCATCGATTACAAAACAGGTAACAACAAAAACACCTGGATATAGCGCCACTCGAAACGCTTATTTTGGTGACCTGCACATCCACACCAAGAACAGTTTTGACGCATATATCTTCAATGTTCGTACAACGCCCGAAGATGTATATCGTTTTGCACTCGGCGAGACACTCACTCATCCCTCAGGGTTTGAAATGACAATGGATGGCCCACCTTTGGATTTCGTCGCTGCCACAGACCATGGGGCTTATATGGGCGTTTTACCCGCCATGGATAATCCGGATAGTCCTTTATCTGATCTAGAACTCGCCAAAAAAATGTTTGGGGCCAAAGACCAAAACGCCATTATCAGAAATTTTCAAACCGTGGGGCAATCCGTGCGCAGCGGCATCCCACTTCCAGGTATGTATGATCGCGACCTTGTTGACCGCACGTGGCAAGGCGCTATCGACGCCGCAGATAAATATTATCGTCCAGGCGAGTTGACGACATTTGCAGCCTATGAATTCACAGCCGTCACAACCCGAAAAGATAGCGGCGGTACATTTGCGGGCGGTAATTTGCATCGCAATGTCGTCTTTGAAAATAATGCGCCTGACCGTCTCTTTAGCGTTTTAGAATCTAAAAACCCCGAAGACCTTTGGGATTGGATGGATGACGAACGCAGCGCAGGCCGCGATGTCCTCGCCATTCCGCATAACTCAAATGTATCTGACGGACAGATGTTCGACCTTATCAAATATGAAGGCGGAGAGATTGACGCGGAATATACGTCTCAACGGCTTCGCAATGAACCCATCATTGAGATGACCCAAGTGAAGGGCACATCAGAAACGCATCCTACACTCTCACCCAATGATGAATTTGCGAATTTTGAAATCTATGAGTTACTTTTGGGGTCCGCGATCAAGAGTAAGATAAATGGATCTTACTTGCGCGAATCCCTTGCGCGTGGACTGGCCTTAGAAGACGCCACTGGAACCAACCCATATGCTTTTGGTTTAATCGGCAGTTCCGATAGCCATGTCGCTGGCGGGGCTTATACCGAGAAAGACTACTGGTCCAAAGTCGGTATCGTGGATGGTACGGCCGCCGAGCGCGGCTCTGTTCCACCAAATGGTGCGAAAAGCTGGGAAGGCGTTGAGCGCGATATCAATGCGGAAAATTGGTTCTCTAAATGGGGTGCGTCTGGTTACGCCGCCGTTTGGGCCGAGGAGAACACACGCGAGTCCATCTTTGACGCCATGAAACGGCGCGAAACCTATGCCACGTCTGGCCCTCGCATGCGCGTAAGGTTTTTTGGCGGCGACATGACTGCAGACATGCTCGAAGCGACAGATATGGCCGCGCAAGGCTATAGCGCAGGCGTACCGATGGGCGGAAACCTGACGATTGATACCGCCCCAACCTTTATGGCATGGGCGGCCCGTGATCCGCGCGGCGCACCGCTGGAACGTCTTCAAATCATTAAAAGCTGGAACACAGCGGACGGCGCGCAAGAAGCCATTTACGATATGGCCTGCTCTGACGGTGCGGTGCCTGATGAGGCAACTAATCGCTGCCCTGATAATGGCGCGCGCGTCGACCTCTCTACATGCATCCCAAGCTCAGGCGAAGGCGACCCTGAGTTAAAGGCCGTCTGGACGGACCCCGATTACATAGCTGGCATGAGCGCCGCCTATTATATTCGCGTTTTAGAAAACCCGACATGCCGCTGGTCAACATGGGATGCCCTGAGGGCTGGTGTTGAACGGCACCCTGATCTCCCCGCAACCATTCGCGAACGCGCTTGGTCTTCTCCAATTTGGACATCGTCTAAATAAATGATAAAATTAATACGCGAGCCTTTCGTTCACTTCGTCATTCTTGGAGGCCTGCTCTTTGTTGGGCATGCCCTGTGGCAACGCCATGTGACAAAGTCTGACCATACCATTTTTATCAGCCCTGCAGAGATGGAACGGCAGGCACAAATTTTTGCGACTGAAAACCGCCGCCAACCGACAGATGCCGACCTTGAAGGCTTGCTCTTTGCCCATGTTGAGGAGCAAGTCTTAATGCGCGAGGCCCAACGTCTGGGTCTGGATTCAGATGACACCATCATCCGTCGGCGTTTGGCCCAAAAAATGCGGTTTATGATCGACGATATAGGCGTACCGCCTTTACCGCCGCGGGATGACTTACGCACATGGTTCGAAGCTAATCCTGCGGAATTTATGCGGCCCGAAACGCGTAGCTTTGAACATATTTATCTCTCCCCTAAAGGCAAGTCAGACACAGTTGTCTCCGAAGCTAAAACGCTTCTTTCTAGCGGCATAGACGCGGCATGGGAAAGCCAAGGTGATGCCTTCATGACAGGGCGAAAATTTTCCAAACTAGCAGCCCCGGCCGTCCAACGGGATTTCGGGACACGCTTTGCAACAGACCTTTTCGCGCTGCCAAATAATCGCGAATGGCAAGGGCCAATCAACTCTGCTTTCGGCGTACATCTGGTTAGATTGACGGAGGTAACCCCAGAAATATTGCCTATGTTCGACACCATCCTCCCAGAAGTTGAAGCGGTGTGGCTAGATCAAGCCAAACGTACGGAGAATACAGAAGCTCTGAAAAAACTCATTCTGAAATATAGAGTTGAGGTTGGCGAATAATGCGGTTTCTGATCGCATGCCTTTTGTGGTGTATTTCATCCGCCAGTTTTGCGCATGAGGTTCGCCCTGCTTTTTTGCGCGCGACAGAAATAAGCACGGACACATTTCAAGTCATCTGGAAGCAGCCCATCATCGCGGGGCGACGCCTGCGCATTGTTCCGACATTCCCAGAGGGCTGCACACAAACTGAAGCGCGACTGGACCGCAATGGCGACACGGTCGCAGAAAGGTTCACCGTCACATGCAACCTGCGGCAAGGCGAAATCACCTTACCGGGGTTAGAAAATACACTCACAGATGCCTTTGTTGAAATCTCTTATCTGAACGATAACCCGCGAACGGCCCTGATCAAACCTTCAGACCCAACGCTTTCATTAAGCGGCCCAAATACCAGCCCAGCAAAGGACTATCTCGGTATTGGCGTAGAGCACATCCTGTTCGGGTGGGATCATTTGTTATTTGTAATTGGCTTAGTTTTATTAGTCGGTGGGCGGAAGGTATGGGGCGTGGCAACAGCTTTCACCTTGGCACACTCCATAACGTTGGCTGCGACCGCACTGGGCGGCATCACTTTGCCCGCACGTCCTGTTGAAATTCTCATTGCAGGGTCAATCGTTTTATTAGGGGTTGAGATTTTACGAAAACAACAGGGCCACATGACTCTCGGCGTAAGACGACCATATCTCATCGCGTTCAGTGTCGGCCTTATTCACGGATTCGGCTTTGCTGGTGCATTGTCGGATATAGGCCTGCCGCAGGGCACAGAAATTTTCGCACTGTTCCTGTTTAACCTAGGTGTAGAGCTAGGCCAGTTTGCCATTATATTCATAATGATAGCGGCGCTTTGGACGCTCTCAAAACTCGGTCGAAATTGGCGCAAAACGGCTGAGTATATGGCAAGTTACGGCCTAGCGAGCGTTGCCATGTTTTGGGTCTTCCAACGCATAACGCCGTATCTAACAGGCGCATGAAAACTCAATGGGAATGTTCGACGATGGTAGTGGGAGAGAGACTTGAACTCTCGACCTCAGGATTATGAGTCCTGCGCTCTAACCAGCTGAGCTACCCCACCATCCGTCGAATGAGCGGGCGTATAGGACAGGCACGCCGCACTGCCAAGCGTAAATATCGGTGAATATTTACGAACCCGCCATTAAATCACAAACATACTTGTCGGGTCTTCTATACGCGCCTTTAAATCCTGCATCATTTTCGCAGCATCATATCCATCGATGACGCGGTGATCACAGGATACAGAAAAATTCATAACTTTGCGTGCCACAACATCTTTACCCTCAAGAACCAGCTTTTCTCGAATTTTATTCGGGCCAAAGATTGCGACTTCTGGTCGGTTGATGACTGGCGTTGTCACGATACCGCCCAAGGGTCCAAGAGACGTTAGCGTCGTCGTGGCATTTGATAAATCTTCGGTGGAAAGCTGATTTGTGCGGGCGGCCTCGGCAAGACGCCCAATCTCAACCGCCAACGCCCAAACGGACTTATCTTGCGCCGCCTTCACGACAGGCACAATTAAGCCTCCCTCTGTTTGCGTGGCGATTCCGAGGTTCAAATCCTCGAACCGCGCAACATAGCCACCTTCTAGCCCAGCCGACCCGTCCATATAGCGGGCATTGAATTGCGGCCAATCGACAAGCGTAACAGCCAGCGCCCGTATGATGAGCGGCAACACCGTCAACTTTGGTTTATCTTCACTGCGCCGTGTATTCATACGTGCCCGCATGAGCTCCAATTCTGTAACATCCATTTCTTCGACATATGTGAAATGCGGGATATTTCGTTTGGCCTCGGCCATGCGAGTCGCAATGACTCGGCGCAGGCCAATGACTTTCTGGCGTGTTTCGCCAGGTAAAATCGGTGTCTCCTGCGGTTTACCAGCCTTTGGGGGGAAGGTCGCAGGAGACAGTGTCATCTCGGGAGATGACACAACAGGAACAGCGGTTGCGGCGGCACCAGAGATGGATATGCCGTTTAATAAAAATGCGTCCAAATCCGCATGACTTACGCGTTTACCTTCTGTTTGAACCGTAGCGAGATTTATATTGAGCCGCGCCGCACGCCCGCGAACAGCAGGTGATGCTAGTACCTTGCCACTCAAAACAGCTCGCGCAGGTTCTGAGTTTAAGGAGGAAGACGCACGCCCGATTTTTGGCATCACAGGCGTTTCCGGTTTCGATTCAGAAACTAGAGGAGCCCTAGATTCTTCAACTGCGGCGGGCTCGCCTTCACCTTCAATTTCTAACTCCACCAGCACAGCGCCAACAGCGAGCATATCGCCCTCGTCGCAGGCAATCGACTTAATGACGCCATCAACGGGGGAGGTAAGTTCAATCGTCGCCTTATCCGTCATTGCATCCGCAATCGGGTCTTCTTCAGAAACTATATCACCAATTTGAACATGCCACGCCGTAATTTCGGCCTCAACAACACCTTCTCCAATATCCGGCAACTTATAAAGATGCACACCCATGCTAGGCCTCCATCACTTGGCGCAAGGCATGACCCACGCGTTTCGGCCCAGGGAAATACGCCCATTCTTGCGCATGTGGATAGGGTGTATCCCAGCCTGTCACGCGCAAAATTGGAGATTCCAACGCATAAAAACACCGCTCCTGCACTTGCGCGGCAAGCTCAGCGCCAAAACCTGATGTACGTGTGGCCTCATGAAGAATAACGCAGCGGCCTGTTTTATTAACCGATCTTTCGATCATCTCAATATCCAAAGGTAAGAGCGAACGTAGGTCGATAATATCAGCCTCTACACCTAGGTCTTTCGCCACTTTCTGCGCCACCCAAACCATCGTGCCATAGGTAAGGATTGTAACATCGTCACCATTCGAGAGCTTGCGCGCTTCCCCAATTTCGACGCGATAATGGCCTGTCGGAACCTCGCCTAATTCATGATCACGCCACGTCTTTGCGGGGGCGTGAGGGTCGCCATAAAAAGGGCCGTTATACAGACGCTTTGGTTCTAAAAATAAAACTGGGTCATTATCTTCAATCGCAGCGATCAACAGGCCTTTGGCGTCATATGGGTTTGACGGAATGACAGTTTTCAAACCTGCAATATGTGTGAACAGAGCTTCGGGTGATTGACTATGCGTCGTCCCGCCATAGATGCCGCCACCAACAGGCGTACGAATTGTAATGGGGGCTGTGAAATCTCCATTGGAGCGGTAGCGCAGGCGCGCAGCCTCCGACGCAATTTGATCATACGCGGGATAGATATAATCTGCGAATTGGATCTCCGCGACGGGGCGTAATCCATTTGCAGCCATACCAATGGCAATACCGACAATGCCGCCTTCTGAAATCGGTGTATCGAAACAACGATGCAACCCATGCTTTTCCTGCAAGCCAGCCGTCGCGCGGAACACACCGCCGAAATATCCGACGTCTTCGCCAAAGACCAAGACATCACCATCTTGGCTCATCTTCACATCCATCGCATCACGGATGGCTTCAATCATGTTCATTTCAGGCATTGATTAATCCTGCTCTGCTGCGAACATTCGCTTTTGCTCATCCAAATGCGGTAGAGACCGCTCATAAACTTGCTCGAACATCGTGAAGTCATTGACTTTCGTCTCGCCAGATAAACTTCCCATCGCTTCAGCAGATTTATATATCTCGCGGATGTCTGACTTAACCTCAGTTAGAAGGGCTGTGTGCTGATCTTCATCCCATTCACCAATATGTATCAGATGATTTTTCAAGCGATCCAAAGGATCCCCGAAAGGCCAAACATCAGGCTCATTTTCAGGACGATATTTTGTCGGATCATCCGACGTAGAATGTCCGGATTTACGATAGGTGAAATGTTCGATCAAGGTTGCGCCGCCGCCGCCGCGCGCGCGTTCAGCCGCCCATTTCGTCGCGGCGTAAACCGCAAGCAGATCATTTCCATCGACACGCAATGTTGCCAAACCATAGCCTGTCCCGCGCGCCGCAAAGGTCTCGCCTTCACCTGCCGCGATACCTTGAAAGGAGCTAATCGCCCATTGGTTATTTACCACATTAATCAAACAAGGTGCCCGATAGGTCGAGGCAAAGTTCAAAGCATAATGGAAATCTCCCTCAGCCGTCGCGCCTTCGCCTGTAAACACCGACGCAATTTCATCGCTGTCTTTATAAGCATTGGCCATAGCCCATCCGACACCTTGAATAAGTTGCGTGCCTAGGTTTCCTGAAATTGAAAAAAAGCCGTGTTTTTTGAACGAATATAAAACGGGAATAGACTTACCATCCAATGGGTCGCCCGAATTTGAGAGGCATTGGCACATCATTTCTTTGATCGATGCCCCGCGATGAATAAGAATGCCTTGCTGACGATATGTAGGAAACACCATATCTGTATCGCGGAGTGCCATTGCGTGGCCGATGCTGACGGCTTCTTCGCCTGTCGACTTCATGTAAAAGCTCATCTTACCTTGGCGTTGCATGGTGAACATACGGTCATCCATGGCCCGTGTCAGGGCAAGATCACGGAGAGCCCCGCGAAGCGCATCCGCTGAAATCTTCGGAGCCCAATCGCCAGCCGCTTCACCCGAGAACCGCAAAACCCGGATCAGTTTTGTGGCATGCGGCGTTGTTTCATGCGCCGCACAAAGCGGATCAGGGCGCGACGGCGTATGTGCAACAGGTACAGCAATGTGAGAGTAATCTGGCGTGTCACCCGGCCGAAACTGTGGTTCCGGCACATAAAGGCGGGATGTATTCAATCTGATGGGTTTCGCCATATCGGCCTCGGTTAAATACACTATAAGTCATGCGAGAGAGTCGCATTTCGCCGTAATTGGCTATTGGTAGTTATTTTTTCCGAGATAACGTAATGTCACGAAATTTTCATTGAAGAAAAAGCCTATATATATAGTAGGAAATTCCAATAAACCGTAATTCAGTGGAAAAAACCACTCATCTTCAGGGAAATGGACCATGGTCGGCAAAGTAAACGAAAAGCTGGACAATATTGATGCTAAAATTCTGCATTTGATACAATCAGACGCGAGTCTGTCTGTCTCTGATATATCAGATCAAGTTGGCTTATCATCCTCGCCGTGTTGGCGACGAATTAAACGCATGGAAGAACTTGGTATTATCAAAGGCCGTGTGACGTTACTGGACCGTAAAGCCCTTGGTCTGGACTTTGAGGTTTTTGTCGCCGTTAAGCTCGCTTTGCCTAACCGTATAAATATGGAAAAATTTGAACAATCAATCTCGCGCATGCCAGAAGTTGTCCAATGCGCCGTCGTAACAGGGGCCGTCGATTTTATGCTCCGCATCGTTACAACCGATATGCACGCCTATGATAGCTTCCTGCGCGAGGTCCTATTATCCATTGATCTCGTATCTGATGTGCAAAGCCGGATCGTGCTACGTCAAAGTAAAGATACAACGGCTGTGCCATTGCACTTGGTTAATAACTCAGTCCCTCGGTATTAAAAGCGCCCAAGCTGCTAGAAGTCTTTCTTATACTTAAGAGAAAGACTTTGCTGGCTGTCTGCTTGGATCTTTGAGCGCAGGGATAAGTTCCTGCGAATTTCCCAATCAATGACCGCACCCGTGGATTCAGGGCCAGCCCCACGGAAGAGCTGAAGGTAAACATCTTTCGCAAGATAACGCCCGCCGGAAACCACGGCTTGCCCATCCTCGCCGACACCTATGGATAATTGCCCAATACCCAACGCATCACGCAAGCCCCCCACCAAATCAAACCCGCCGCCAGCACCCGAAAACTGTGCCAAGGCCCCCGCCAGTTGCGCCGCTTCAATCGTCGATAGCTCTGTTACGGATCGTCCAAATAAAAGGGCTGATAAAATCTCATCCTGAGGGCGGTCGGGTGTGGAGCTTAATTGAATCTCTGGTGTCTGAACCGTTCCCGTGATGTTGACACTTGCACTGATGTTTTGTGTATCAGTTTCAGCTTTCAAATTTACTTTCGCGTCGGCGAGTTTACCTACAAAAGTAATTTCACCTTCTGTAAAATCCAATGTTTTACCAGCAATTTTATACCCGCCACGTATCACATTTGCTGTCCCATATAACAGAGGCGCAACAGATGTGCCTTTAAGTTGAATATCCGCTTCCAACTCGACATCCAGGCCACGTGATCTGACAAAAATACGGCGCGGAGCACGTACACGTAAATTCAAGTTAATAGGAACGTTAGCTGGACGATCATCCATTTGAATGTCGTCCATATTTCCGTTTATTTCTTCAACTTCAATTTCCACAACGGCTGCTTTGCCCTGCGCAAATTGTTTAACGTCTGCGCGGTTGAGTTTAACGTCACCGCCCAATGTCGATGTTTCAGCGTCACTCTCAAAGTAAAGTACGCCCGTGGCACGGCCCTCATAGTCTTTACGGTCAAGTGCACGGAAATTTTTCGCCTTAACATCCAAACGCCCAATGGGGCGGCCATATGCACCCAATTTAAATTGCCCGCGTCCCTCTAAGGTTCCGTCATCGCTATCACGAATATAAACATCACTGACCGCGATTGTATTATTTGTGAAGTCCGCCGTAAAACGACCGTCACGCACGCGTGTTCCAAAATCAGGTAACTCTAAACGCAAAGCTTTACCGCTAACTTGGCCTTGGATTTTTGGCGCGCCCAATGTGCCTGAAATATCTAATTCTGCGTCGATCAAACCGTCAGGTTCGGCGTCCTCCACTGTCACCAAAGACAGTAAAGGTTTGGCGGACCCAGAAAGATTCAACTCTCCTGTCATTGGCGCGGTGAGGTCAGGACGCAACTGCGCCAAATGTGCGCCCGAGATCAAGGGTAGACGTCCGTTTCCTATCAATGAGAACTGACTGGTATCTGCAGTCTCAAGCTGCCACATAACAGCACGGGGTCGCAGATCCAATGTCGCAGTTGTTGTAAAGCCTTCACCTTCATCAACGGAAAACCCTCGCCAATCAGAAACTTCGATAACGCCCTGCCCAGAAACGCCTTGGCCATTCTCTTCTCTTACATTTAAATTGAGTGATACTTGTCCTTTAGACTCGCTCAACTGTCCTGGCAGGGAGAGTAAATTAATAGGTAAATTCTGCGCACGAATTTGTAGGACTTCCGACGCCTCTTCTCTCACATAATCAACAAAAAGCGGTTTCCCATTCAACGTCATTGGTGCGTCAATTGAAAGGTCGCCTTCATTATACTCTAAAGACAAAACCTCCGTATGACCGATCTGGTAACGTCCATAATCAGCCTCTGGCTTTAAGGTTAAACGATAGCCCATCTGTGGCGAGCGCGTGAATGACAGTGGTGTGTTGAGTTCAAATTCTCGGGTCAACAAACGATACGTGCGCCGACCAGAAACGGATATATCACCGGACAAGGCCGTCAATGTCCCCGTCACTTTAGCGGAGAGCTGCTCAACAGCGACATCACCGTAAGCAATATTTTTGGCTTCGGCTTCCAGTGTCACGCCTTGCTCGCCATCGACAGTCTCCAGCACGGCAAATGCACGTGCGAAACGGTCTCTGTCTTGCGGCAGATTTAGGACGAGGCGGCCCGTTGCAATATTCTCCTTGTCAAAAGACAGCTCACCGCTTGCAGTCAACTCGGCGATGGTCAGGTCTAAATCACTCACAGCATAGCCCACGGGACTCGAAGCCACTTGCGCTTCTAAATCTAGCGGACCAAATGCCGTATCTGCAGTAATGCGCATAGGGCCTTTTGGCGCGCTAACGAGATCAGTGAGTTCCGTGCGCAACCTGACGGTTTCAAACGTTTGCCCGCCGAGAACAACGGATTGGATCGTACCATCAAGACGCAAATTGGGGTCAGCGCGTGCGCCTGTAAGTGTCGCTGAAAATTGACTCGACGCAGTCACACTTAAAGCCGCGAGAGTAACGGGGCGCGAGAGGTTTATTTCAGCCTCGAGATTTAATCTATCTGTTACAGTACCAGATATTGCGGTCTTTAATCCACCACTCTCGATGAAGGCATCGCGAATACGCAGCCCGCCATCTACTAATGTCATGTGAGCATCATACTGGATATCATCATCCAACAAAGTGTCGAACGGCGGCGCAAATGGGGCCTGAGCTGCAAACGTTCCATCTACCGAAATCGCAAGTTCAGAGTTGGGTGTTTTGCGCAATACATATTTTGCAGCCATAGCCCCTGACGGAATTGCGCCTATATCTTTCAAACTGACTTGAGCTTGGCCTGAAATATCCATCGCGCTGCGGTCCAGAGATAATTCCCCCTTAGCCGTCGTTCGATTGCCTGCGGATTCTAGCGCAACATCTAATTTAGAAACACGGCGCGTTTCGGCATTGAATGCACCTTTGGCCGTCAGACTTGCAGTTGTCGCCAAAGTAAAAGGTAAGTCCATTGATGTTACCGGTTTTAGTGCCGTCAGCGTGGCCTGAAGTTCCAATAAATTTCCGATTGGCGACAAGGATACAGGCCCTGATATTTTAGCCGCCGTCCCATAAGGGGATGTAATATTCGCAACATCAATAACCGCGCGACCTGATAGCACATCACCAAATGTGATATCACCCTTCGCGGACCCTGCCCCTAGTGTAAATCCATCTGGCAATCGCAAGACTGCGCCCAATTCAGATGACATAACGTCAAATTTCAACGTTTCAGGAAAGCCTATATCCTCGCCTAATTCACCTGAAATATTGGCTGTCATGTTCTCAGCCGTAGCATCCAATACAAAGGGGGTTGTTTCTTGTGTGCGGTCCAACTGCGCCTTCACATTTAGCGACGCGCCTAGCCCTTGGCTTACGTGATCAAATAATGGCCAATCGGTGGTGTTCAGCACAGTTTCCAAATTGACCACTTGGGATGACCATTTTGCTGATGCGTCTATGGCTTGCGTCTGTCCAAAGGTAATGACGGCTTGACCTTCGCCCGCCTCTGATGTCCCTTTAATTGCGCCTTGGCCTTCAACACCAACGTCATCCGGCGCATGGAGAAGCGTTGCGACTGTTCCATTTGGAACGCCATTTAATGCAAATGTTCCGTCTATATTGCCGCCAGCCATGCGGGTAAAATCAAGTCTGATTGCATCTCCAGCCGTATCCGTTTGGACAACATCCAGCTTTGCCGTCAGCGTTCCATCCTCAAACAACCCACCATTGGCAGATAGGCGTAGTGTGGCAGCTTGGCCGATAACAGGTTCGCGCAAGATCAACGTTTCAATGTCGGCTGAATAGAGACGCGCCGTGAAAGGAGTGCCAGAGTCTTTCGGCTCCTGGGGAGAATCTGAAATGGGTCGACGTAGAATATCTGCCTCGACAAGAGAGAGACTCTCAATATTCAAATGTCGTTTCCGTAAACCCCATGGCGACCACTCCATGGTGAAATCCGTGAGCGTCGCAAAATGCCCCGTGCTGTCATATAATTTAATCTCGTCAATAGAGAAATCATCTAACGGGTCGCCAGATAAACCTTCAATTTCTATTTTTTTAATCGAGCCAAATTCACGACTTTCAATTTGAGTTTCGATAAATCGCGCACCAGAGTCAGTTGCGATCCACCACCGCAGAGCAAACGCTAGAAAGATAAATAAACTCAGTACGCTCAAAACGCCAATAAATAAGCGGCGACCCCAGTGTCGCGTCTTCGGTATTATGGGCACATTTTCGGACATTAAAACGCCTGCCCGATTGAGATATAAATCTGAAAATCCGCATCGCCTTCGCGCGGGTTAAGCGGTATTGCAATATCGGCGCGCAAAGGCGCAAAATTCGTATAATACCGCACACCTAGGCCAGCGCCGACACGAATGTCATCAAAGGCAGGGTCATAACTGCGAGATACAGAGCCCGCATCGAGGAACCCGACATATCCGATTGGGCCATCGCCTTTATAGCGGACTTCGGCGCTGCCTTCTAAAAGGGTACGCCCGCCGATCCGTTCAATTTCGGTCTGCGTTTCGCCTGCCTCATCTAGTGTTATGACATTGCGGCGCGGGGAAATAGATTGAAATTGGAAACCGCGCACAGACCCGCCTCCGCCCGCATAAAACCGTCGGTTTCGCGGGACCGTGGCGAAATCATCCGAGACAACAGTTCCGCCCTCAAGGCGTCCAGCAACGACAAATGTGTTCGAGACTCGTTTATACGCCGAGCCGCCCAAGGTCACCGTCGCGAAAGACCCGTCTTCTTCGCCGAAGTTATAACTCGGGGCAATCGTTCCTTCGATCTGGATACCTTTAATGGGATTAAGAATACTATCGCGCGTATCATAAACCGCCCGCCCAAGACCTTCGACAAGATAAGCTGTGACCTCTTCCCCGTTCAGGTCAAATCGGGAGGCTTCCAATCCTAGACCTAGTCCAACTTTAAATTTTTGAGAGATCGTCTGTGTCCCTAATACACTCGTGCGGACACGATCCCCATTTAAAGCTTCTGTATCTAACCGCGCAACATCTGCAGCAAAATCTAACTCACGATCCTCGCGCCACGCATAGGGAATATTATATTGGATGCCGGCACTAATCTCATTCGTTTTAGCGGTTCCATTGACCGTAAGAGTTTGCGCAAATCCGATAAAATTACGGCGCTCATATGTAATATCAGCTCCCGTACCATCAGACGTCGAAAACCCTATCTCGCCGGATATAGTGTTAATCGCGCCCTGTTCGATATCTAGAATAACATCGCGCGTGACGGTACCGTCAGCATTCTCCGTGGCGTCCTTGGCCAACGTTGCCGTGACGCCTTCGAAAACAGCTGTGCCCGTGACGCGGGCCGCGAGCTGGTTAATATCTTTGGATGTATATAAATCGCCTGACTCAAACGGCGCGATCATCTTTGGCCAACTGTCCCGCAGATAAGCTGTCCCTATTTGTTGAATATTCCCGAACCGCGTGCGTCGTCCGACCTCAAGATTATAAGTGATATCCATTTTTTGCGTTGCATGGTCCACAATTGCGGAGCGAGCATTCGCCCGCGCATCGGGATAACCATGGCCTTGAAGATAATTCGTGAGACGCAATTCCGTCGCGACAACCTTCGCGGCCTCGGCTGGGTCACCTGGTTTCAGGAGCGACTGCGTTGCGACATCCTCGCGAATGTCTGGCATTGTATCAGTATATGCGATTGCGACATTTCCATATGTGAACCGCTTGCCTATCTTCACGCGCAAAACGGCTTGGGGCGGGCGGCGACTTGCACTCGTTATTTTTCCTTCTGTAATACGTGTATCTGATTTTTCTTCGATCACTTCGGCGCTAATTTCAGCATCATAATAGCCGAGACTACGCATGACAGATCGCACGGATTTTGCCGCCGCCTCTGCACGTCTGCGGGCCTGTGCGAGACTACGAGCCGGAGCTTCAACCTCGCCTAAAACAGAGTGAAGCAAGGCCTGTTGATCCTCGCTCATATCACTTTCAATGACAACGATAGGCTGCGCGGCAAAACTTGTCGGAGCAAATGCTAATAGTGCACAGGGCGCGGTCATACCCGCAAATATATGACACAAGCGTCGTTTCATTACTTTTCGGCACGCTCCTTTGTCAATTCATTGCAACGGCCCAAACCAACATAGGTTCCCGCTATACAGGTCAAAAATCACCTGACATAACATTAGTAAGAAACAAGCCTACATAACAGGTGAACGCAATGGGGAGACACGGGTGATGAATATTAACATTGGTCAAACTCTGACGCGCCGTACGCGGCGCATGCCAAATCGAGAGGCCCTCGTTGAAACGGATAGCGGACGACGCTTCACTTATACAAATTTAAATGAACGCACAAACCGCCTTGCCAATGGCATGACGAATATAGGCATCAAAGCAGGAGATCGCGTTGCAATCTTGCTGATGAATTGTTCCGAATTTGTTGAAACATTTTTTGCTGTCGGCAAACTCGGCGCAACGTTGGTGCCCCTGAATTGGCGGCTGACATCTGACGAATTAGAATTCATTCTGAAAGACAGCGGCAGTACCGCCCTTATCTTTGGACCAGAATTTGCGAAGCAAGTCGCCGAGATTCAATCCCGAGGGGATCGCACTCATTTATCACGATATATCCAATTGGGGGGAGAGACGGCTGGGTTCGCTCATGATTTCACCGGCCTCACCGCTAAACATACACACGTAGAGCCCACCATATCTGGCGGCGGCGATGATCTACTGTTCATCATGTATACCTCTGGCACAACAGGCCTACCCAAAGGCGTAATGCACAGCCACAACACGGTCTTTGCGGCCATTACAAATATGATGGCGACAAATGAAACGGGCATTGACGAAACAACATTATTATCCTTGCCACTCTTCCATGTTGGCGCGCTGACACCTGCCTTTCAGAGTATTTATTCTGCAGCACGGTTGGTCATCACGCGATCATTTGATCCCGTCAAAAGCTGGGAGATTATTCAAACAGAAAAGATAACAAATACGCTGCTGGTTCCCGCCATGTTGCAGGCAATGAAAGCGGTCTTTGATCCGGCAAAACATGACCCGTCTTCTATGCAGTCAATGGTATCTGGCGCCGCGCCTGTACCTGTCTCCATGATCGAAGATTTTGCCAGAATGGGTATCTCGATTAATCAGGTTTACGGTATGACGGAAACTTGCGGGCCAGGGTGCCTCATCCTCGGCGAAGACGCCGCCGCACGTCCAGGTTCTACGGGTAAAGGATATTTCTATACGGATATTCGGATTACGGATACGAACGGAAATGAATGCCCGCCAGGTGTGTCGGGCGAAGTGTGTATACGGTCACCAAATAATATGGTCGGCTATTGGAACCGCCCGGAGGCCACAACCGAGACAATTCGCGATGGCTGGCTTCATTCGGGAGATGTTGGCGTAGCAGATGCGGAGGGCTTTGTGACCATCGTAGAACGATTGAAAGACATGCTGATCTCTGGCGGCGAGAATGTTTATCCCGCAGAAATAGAAAACGTCTTATTCACTCATCCCGACGTCGCAGATGTCGCCGTCATCGGTATCCCTAGCGCCAAATGGGGCGAGAGCGCCATGGCCGTGGTCGTTCGGGCGCAAGACACTAACGTTACTGAAGCCGATATTATCGCGCTTTCAAAAACCAAACTTGCTGGTTTCAAATGTATTCGTGTCGTGCGTTTTACCGACGTCATCCCTCGGAACGCCTCAGGCAAAATTCTGAAGCGCGCCCTGCGGGAGCGTTACGCAGATGTAAAGGCGCCAGAGTAGAATGAAATATTTTACGATATGTTTGGCGTTAATCTTAGTAGGATGCGCTCAACCTGCGACTGACACATCTACTCCTGCTCCAAAGCCTGAAAGCGAACCTCTCATCATAGGGCAAACTTATCATTTACCTTCAAAAATTTTGGGTATGGATCGTCGTATTACGGTCCGGCTGCCCGAAGGCTGGATGGGATATAATGATGGGGAGGCGCGCGATTACCCTGTCCTCTATGTCATTGACGGCGGGCCGCAGCAGGACTTCCCACATCTGGCGGGGATCGTCCAATCACGCGAGATAAATGATACGTTTAGCCCCTTAATTTTGGTTGGTATAGAAACCATCAATCGACGGCATCAGATTACACCACCCGCAACGGATATTGAAATCTACACGCAAGAGCTGGGTGCAAAGCCAGGTGGTTCGGCAGACTTCCGCCGTTTCATCGGCGAAGAGCTAAAACCCTGGATCGAGAGTAAATATCGCACCTCTGGCCGCGATGCCGTTTTGGGCGAAAGTCTTGCCGGACTTTTTATCGTGGAGACCTTGATGGAAGCCCCTCACCTCTTTGATGACTACATCGCCGTGAACCCGTCACTGTGGTGGGAAAATATGACGTACGGCGTGGATGCGGCTGACAGGCTCCCCGAGACACTAAAAGGAAAACGGCTCTACATGACCAGCGCGGAAGAGGGCTATCGGCACGAAGCTGGAATTTCGGCTTTAGTAGAAACATTGAAAGCGGATGCGCCGACTGGTTTGTCATGGGTTTATTATGCCTTAGCTGGGTCAGAGACGCATGGGTCGGCCTATCACGGCACGGCATTAAACGCCCTGCGTACGTTATTCCCGCAGACCATACAATTTGGACGCGCTGGACCACTGTTGACGGGAGAACCTAAACCTGACCGTTCAGCCGCAGATCAGGATTTGATCGACACCCCCTGCACATTGCAATCGGCGGAGCGCATCTCCTTACAAGCCACATATGATGCGCCCGCAAGCTATGCATATCGCTGCCTGCTACAAGATTACGGACGACCACCAACCGCCGGAAATATGATTCTTCCCTTTACCGAATAAAAAAGCCCGCCCTCAAAACTAAATTTGAGACCGGGCTTTCTTACTCAATAAACTTCTGACTTACATAATACGCTTGCGGCTGGTCGGTTGTGGACCGAGGGCCTTGGTGTTGGAGCTAGCACCACGGCGGCGTGACGGTTGATAAGCAACACGGCTATGGGCAACGCAATATGGTTCTTCTGGATCTGTCTTACGGCCACAGAAACGGAAGTTATCTTGACCTGGGTCACCAATTGGCCATTTGCACATATGATCTGTGATAGTCATGATCGTGGCATATTCACCATTGGACATGAGCTTTGCATCAATCGGCGGCGGCGGCGGTGTCGGCGCCAATGCAACAGTGCGCGGTGTGCGCGGCGCAGAAGGTGCGCGGACTGTTTTTGTCTTGGGTTTGGGCGAGGTCGCGGGCCTGGCCCCGCGCGCCGCCGCAGTCTTAACAGCAGCGGCTTTGCGCGCTGGTGATGACGGCTTGGCACGTCCGGACAGACCCAAACGGTGAACTTTACCGATGACAGCATTACGGGTGACTCCGCCTAGCTGCTTGGCGATTTGGGACGCGGATAGGCCATCAGCCCAAAGTTTTGTAAGCGTCGCAACGCGGTCGTCAGTCCAAGCCATGATGTCACCTTTTATCTTATCCGGCGTGGCGAGCCCAAGAGCACATCGCCAAACCTGCATTATATTCTTAGGGAAGGCACAACTTGCCTCCACACTACATATCGTAATCACCATAGTTTTTCCCACAAGATGCAGTGTCGGGTTCTCCACAGCAAATGACGTCAACTGATTCGATTTACTGTGGAGAAGTCTGCGTGGGCAGCCGGGCCTCATCACATTTTGACATCATGTGAAGCGCATGTTGTGATTTACAGCCAAGCGGCATATGCCACCAATATGTCCGATCCAACACCTTCAGATACATCCTTCGCGCTTGATGTCGCTACACCGAAACGCCGCACATACGGCCTTCTGAATTGGATGGGGCTTCGCACGTTATATGTGAAAGAAGTTCGCCGCTTTATGAAGGTCGCACCACAGACCATTCTCGCGCCAATTATTTCAAACCTATTATTCATGACCGTTTTTGTTCTAGCCTTTGCGCAGACACGCGGCATTGGTGAAGGCACGGCAACGGATAATTTCGTTGTCTTCCTTGCACCTGGTTTGGTGATGCTGGGTATTCTTAACAATGCCTCGGCGAATTCCTCGTCCTCGATCATGACGGGTAAGATGATGGGGTCGATCAATGATGTGTTGATGACGCCACTGTCTTACATTGAACTGGCATTGGGATATATCGGCGGGGCGGCGACGCGCGGGATTTTAGTTGCCGTCGTAACAGCTATCGCCTTGTCTATATTCTTCACACCCCTGTTTCCAGTTAAGCTCTGGGCGGTTCTATATTTCGGGATTAGCGCCGCTGTTATGCTGGGCATGGTCGGCGTACTTTCTGGCATTTGGGCAGAGAAGTTTGATCAACTGGCCGTGGTCAATCAATTCATCATCCTACCGCTCTCTTATCTATCTGGTACATTTTACAAGATAGAAATCTTACCGCCCCTCTTTCAAAAGATCAGCCTATGTAACCCCCTCTTTTACCTCATTGACGGGTTTCGGTATGGCTTTCTTGGTGAAGCGGATGGAAATGTGATAATAGGCGTGGCGCTTACGGCGGCGATTAATATCGCCTTATTCATCACAGTGCTGGCCGTCCTTAAGCGCGGCTGGCGGATTAAGAGCTAAAACATGAAACATATATGGATCGCAGCCATATTGGGACTCTCGTCATGTCAAGCCGATGCACCGCAAACTCTAAAACCTGTCGCTAATAATGCGGTCGCGATGCATGGCAAAAAAATCTATAGTTTTGCAGGACTGAGTGCAGGCAAAGCGTGGACCGATGTTCATGCAAATGCCTTTGTCTGCACAGCTTCGGAGACGCCTGCCTGTCAAGACCTGCCGTCCTTACCCGTTAAGCAAGGCCGCTTGGCCTCAACCGCACAAACTGTTGGCGACAAAATATATATCTTCGGCGGGTATACTGTGGCCGAAGATCACACCGAAGTCTCCACACCTGACGTATTCGTCTTTGACCCGAAAACCCAGAACTACGCGCGCCGTGCTGACATTCCCGTCCCCGTAGATGATAGTGTAAGTTATGTATATCAGGACCGTTATATTTATCTCATCTCTGGTTGGCACAAAGACACCAATGTCGCCGATGTGCAAATCTATGACACGGTAGAAGATAGCTGGCAGGCTGCCACAGATTGGCCTGGCGCACCCGTTTTCGGTCACGCAGGCGGCGGTGTCGGCAACGTCATGATTATATGTGACGGCGTACAAATCATCCCGCCGAAAGATGAAAATACGCGCCGCAGTTTCGAAACAATTTCGGCCTGTTGGCGCGGCGATATAGACGCGGCTGACATTACAAACATTAATTGGAGTCGCCTATCGCAACTGCCTGGAAAAGGCCTCTACCGTATGGCTGCAACAGGGTGGGCTGAGCGCAACCTTGTGGTTTTCGCTGGCGGAACCGACAATGCCTATAATTACAATGGCGTCGGATATAATAAAATCCCAAGCCGCCCCAGCGCCCATGTCTGGGCCTATGACATCACAGCGAATGACTATGTCGCCCTCAAAGACAAACCCACCGCCACAATGGATCATCGCGGCTTGATACATCTAGGCGAAAACCGTTTTGCAACATTGGGCGGCATGGGTAACGGTCAGGTCGTTTTAAACACGACTGACATTTTCGAAATCCACTGAAATAACCCTGCAACTCGTTGGTTTTCAGGTCAGGTTAATGTCGGCTCGGCTTTAATCACCCCTCTCGTATCTTTCACATATTATGTTAGAAAGCATGTGGGAGCCGCGCGTCTTTGAATCGTGCGCGGCGGGATAGACGTCTCTTTTCGACACCCTCGAGAAGACACGTCGGCAGAGGGAAACTAATATGACCGACAATAAACCAGACACGGACGCTCCAGATGTGGACGTGACAAATGCGTGGCACGCCTCGCAGGATCAAAAATCCAAAGCCAAGAAACTTAGGCTCTTTGCCTCTGGCGCTTGGGTCGTCGCGATCGGCACCGAAATCGGCGCAATTATTCTCCTCCTCAAAAATAAATTCGACGATGGTAATCTTGTTCTCTTGATCGGCCTCTTGGTCGCGATCGCTGTTTTCGCCATTGCGGGTAGCTTGCTGTGGAAAGCCGCCAATAAACATGACCCTGCCAGCAAGGCCGATAAAGTTAAATTCTTTATTCAGAATCAACTCGGCGTGATCATTACATTAATCGCATTTGTCCCGCTTCTGGCTTTGATCTTCATGGATAAGGACATGGATCCGAAGAACAAGAAAATCGCAGGTGGAGTTGGCGCGGCGTTACTTGTCATTGCCGCAATGTTTGGCGTGAGCTTGGACCCACCGTCCACTGAACAATATTCGCAGGATATGAATGAGTGCACCGCCCAAATTAAAGCCAAAGTCGCCACTACGGCCTGCTCGCCCGCAGTCGCTGCGCAAGCTCAAGACATCGTAGATGATTCAGAAGCCGTAGCAGAAGCCACCAAAAGCGAAGCCAACCCTGACGGCTTGGATGTCGTATATTGGATCGCGCCAAAAAATGGGGCCGCAAAATCTGACTCAAAACTTGTTTTTCATCTCTGCGAAAACGTTAGCACCCTGCGCGGCAAGACTGTCAATTCAGGCACCGTCACAGAAGCTTACGCACAAAACGCCGTCCGTCTGACAAAGCAAATCACGATGGAACAACGCCAATGCGGATTTGCAGCGGAGTAACTCTGCTACATATTTAAAAACCATCCCGCCTCAGTTGGCGGGATGGTTGAAATATGTATAGTTTTATAATTCCCCCTCACCGTTCAGGATGCCTGATTTGTGAGGGGAAGTTTTATCTTGTCTCTTCTAATCGTGTCTCTCGTATGTGTGCACATCATCGGTGTCTCCTTCGTCTTTCATAGATGTATTTAATTATTTTGTCAGCCCCATCATTTGGGTCGTAAAGATCAGGTGTGCCGTGCTCTTCTCCGCACTTCCTTGCGGCCATCACGCTCGGCTTTCGGCGCTCAAGTCTCTCCGCAAAGGTGCAATCCGGCTTCGGTAAAATGGGGCGACGTAACAGGCTAAACAACGTGATCCGCACCATTGATGCGCTCACAAACAAGATATCGGGCTTCCCAGTTTTCAAAGTCTACACCATCTCCTCACATCCGCTTTCGCGGTGTCTCACAAAATCATTTATTTAATTCACGTACTTAAGTCGCCATGAGCGGGTCATCAAAGAAGGTGCCATCCCGCCACATCGCATGCATAATGATCGCCAGCTTGCGCGCCACGGCCACAAGCGCCTTTTTATGTCCGCGCCGTTTCTCAATCGACAGGCCCCAACTCTTAATCGCGAGCCGTCCTTTATAACGCGAGAGCATCGCACTCGCCGCCGTGTAAAGCGCCCGCCTGACATCGCCGTCCCCCGCCTTGGAGATGCGGCCTTTAATATCAACCGAGCTACCCGACTGCCAACACTTGGTCGTCAAGCCAAAATAAGCCCCGACATCGCGCGAGCGTTTGAACCGGGTGGGATCATCAACCCCCGTCATAAAAGACAAAGCCGTCACAGGCCCGACGCCAGGAATCTCCATAAAACGGCGGGTTAGCTCCGTCTGGCGGGTTATTTTGACAACTTGCGTGTCGAGTTTCTTGAACTGCGTCCACAGCCCCGCACGCGCCTCCAGCATCGTCCCAATAAGCTCCCGCGTGAAGGGATCATCCGCCGTCAACTCCCGAATGCGCCGCTCAAATCCTGCACGCCCCGTGCCTTTTATACGGATGCCAAAAGCTTTCAGCGAATGGCGGATCGCGTTCTCAATATCGAGGAACTTGCGTTTGAGGTTCCGGCGGTGCGTCAACAGCAACCGTAATTTATACGTCCCCTCCGCCTTCATATGCGCCCGCTTAAACCAGCCCGTACGCATAATATGGGCCAGACCCAATGCATCCGCAGCGTCCGTCTTATTGCGCTGCGCGGACATCGCCGCGCGCGCATGGCGGGCTTCCACGCAGATCACGGGCAGGCCCAGGGCGAGTAATTCAGACTGAAGCCAAGGCGACAATGCGCCCGCCTCATGCCCTGCGCGGCGCAAAGTTTTGCGGTAAGGTTTGAGCGCATCCGCTATCGCTTGCGGGTCGGTCGAGACTTCGCATTGCAGCAGCACCACTCCATCAACATCAACCACACACAGCGCCGTGTCTTCAACGCCTACATCAAGTCCAACAAAATAATCCATCACTTATCCTCCTTCTTAGAAGGAGAGCTTGGACTATCTTTGGGGTTTCGGG
>CALKXY010000022.1 GCA_938003545.1 uncultured Caulobacterales bacterium | reverse complement strand
TCGATGCCTGAGACGTCAATCAGGTCGCCATCATTGAAGTCCCGAATTTCATCGCGCTGGAACGGACCCACACCGCTATCTGCAGTGCTGTTGAAAATAAACGTGTCATTTCCCGCGCCGCCAAAAAGGAAGTCTGTGCCCGTCCCGCCAGTGAGGAAATCATCACCTGACCCCGCCAAGAGGCGATCCACATCACTGCCGCCGAACAACTCATCAACGCCGCTACCGCCTTCGAGACGGTCACGGTTGCTACCACCAAACAAATCATCGTCGTTATTCCCGCCAACGAGCGTATCTGCACCGTCGCCGCCATTAAGGGTGTCATCACCGTTGCCCCCAATCAGGGTATCATTCCCGCCCATACCGTCCAACGTATCCGCGCCATTCCCGCCTTCGAAACGATTGCGACCAGATGTCCCTGTAAGCGTATCATCATGGCCAGAGCCAATCAGGTTCTCCACTCGAATAAGCGAGTCCAAACCCCCACCGCCTGTATCTTGTTGCGTCGTGATATTTAGATCGATCGTCACGCCCAAGGACAAACCCGTGTAGAGGGCGGTATCAACGCCCGTGAAACCGTCAAGGGCATCATTGCCTGACCCACCCACAAGCGTATCATTGCCAGTGCCGCCAAAAAGAATGTCATTTTGCGTGCCGCCTTCGAGTCGGTCATCGCCTGCACCGCCGTTTAGGTCGTCATCACCAACGCCGCCGTAAACAATGTCGTTCCCGCCAAGCGCGTCGAAACTGTCATCACCCGCCATGAAATTAATTGTTTCATCAAACTCAACGCCAGAAGCCGTATCATCACCCGCCGTGTTTAGACCGCGGAGATCCACACGTTGATCAGCGAATTGGAGAAATTCGATTTCGCCAAGCTCATCTACGCCTTCCGCTTGTCCACCATCCACTCTCCAAGCATCACCACTAATTTGTTCGATCTGATAGTTGCTGCGATCAAACATATAGACGGCTATATCTCCGCCATCATTGCCTTCAATTTCATCGTCACCTGCTCCACCTTGGAAAAAGTCGTCAGATGAACTGCCTTCGAAAATATCCCCGAAAGGCGTCCCAATAATCATTTCAATTTCATTCAAATTTTGTGTGTTCCCAACAGAAACAACCACTCTGAATGTTTCACCACCATCAAAAGCATCCACCCGTAATGAAAATTCCATACCTGCTGTAAAAGTAGAATAATCGACCACATCAATGGCCTGTCTCACACCACCATTCATTCCAATCGCCCTTAGGCCATTACCTCCTATGATGTTGTCCCTACCTGCTGAAGCTATAAACGTATCTCCATCATCCCCTATGCCAATCACTTGGTTAGGAATTCCGCCAATCGTGCGCTGAAAATTATTCGACCCGACCAGCGTATCGTTACCGTCTCCACCATTGATTATGTCTGCGCCATCGCCGCCATGAATAGTATCATTGCCGTCACCGCCGTTAAGAATATTTGTAAAGTCTTCATCATAGGTCAGTTCCGTTGGCGCGCCGTAAGTAAACCTATCTCTAAACCCAAAAATCTCATCATCACCAGCGCCGCCATTGATGGTATCCGCGCCTTGACCACCAAAAATTATGTCGGGGTTACCACCACCGTCCAAAATATCATTGCCTAAACCGCCATCAATATAATCACTGCCCGTGTATCCGTCGATTGTGTCGATGCCTTCACCGCCGTGCAGGACATCATCGCCTGTCCAACCTTGAATGATATCATCACCCGCACCGCCATCCACGACATCATCACCTGTACCGCCGTCAATTGTATCGATGCCTTCACCGCCGCTTATAACATCGTTACCTTCTTGGCCCGTAATGACGTCATCACCGCCAAGCGCCAAGATACTCTCACCTGCCACGTCAAGCGTGGTTATATCCACACCCTCAGTATATCCTGTAGAGTCAACAAAAGAGAAGCGCGACGTTTCCAAAAATGACCGTGTGCCGCCCCTTTCAAAAACAGAAACTAATGTGCCGTCTGAGAGCGTGGTGACATCTGCGCCTTGAAAGAATCCTATCGGAGATTCATTATAAGTGACCCAATGTGGATCGCCTAAAAGGGTTCCGTCTTCAGCGACTTGTTGCATAACAACATCCCGAGTTTCACCATCATCACCAAAGTCTGTCCAACCAACAACGGCTCCCCCATTTCCATCGCTTTCCGCGAAAATGTGTAGCTTTACACTTTCATCCTCAGCCGAAATTTGAATTTCTTCCGTTAGAGCATTACCCAACGGATCAAAAATACGAACATAAATGTCGCTTTCGCCTTCCGAATTCAGGCCTTGGAAATCAAAGCTATAACCATATGCGACAAGAAGGTTCCCATTCCCTAACGCAACGACATTCGCGCCGCCGGCGAAGCTCACATCAACAAATTTAGTGTTCAAAGCCGTGATTAATGAGACGGCATCCCCATCATCATCGAAAATTTGAAAAAAACTGTCCCTTGGAAAAGTAAGTGCATCATCTACAACTGTCGTGCCACTACGAAACCAACTTAAAGCTATGTCGCCATTTCCTAAAATAGTCGCGTCAATATTTTGAAGCTGAACACCTAAGATGAATGTTCCCGTTGAGGGGACAGTTTCTGTATGGAGCGTGAGTTGACTGCCACCCAACGTACCATCTGCGTTATATTTTTGCATATAAATAACGCTCGTATCTTCGCCATTCGCCTGAGAATTTTCAGCCCAAATAACGCCAAATCCGTCCCTAGTGTTTATCAGGACAGTGTTGAATTGATTATTGGATCCCCCAAGATCTACATCGCTCACTAAGGTTTCAGCACCTGCCAAATTGCCAGAACTATCGAGGCGTTGATAATGAAACCCAGCGTTACCATCGTCTGATCGCGTGTACCAAGACACCACAAAGGAGCCATCTTGAAGCTGCAAGACCTCTGGGGCAACCTGACTATCCGTTGTGACCGTGTTGACTTGAAACGCAGCACCATTCGCAGTGCCATCGGCATTCATTCTCTGTGCCATAATATTGGCATCAAAGACCCCGTTTCCCTCTTGCTGTTGCCAGACTAATATATATCCGCCGTCATCAGTGGCTAAGATTTGAGGGTTCGATCTCTCAATTAACGTGACGAGGTCCTGACCAGGTATAAAATCCACAGGACCATCAATAATAAAATTTGAATCTGGCATACGTCTCTCCCGACTGGAGGCGGCGTGCGGTTGACATTATAACCCACACACGACCCCAGTACATAAATGTCAGGGAGACCTACCGAAGCGCAAAAACCCGCGCATCATCACAATTAGGTATATGGCTGTTTTCGAGCTTTAAGTATTTGATATTAAATACATATTTCTTTCAATAAAATTAGAGCGACCTCTACTCGGGCCTCATCCATTGCTTATACCACGCCACAAACGTTGATATGCCGTCTTTTAAGTCCGTTTTTGGATCAAAACCAAAGTCTGCACGCGCGGCGGATATGTCTGCAAAGGTTGTGCAGACATCGCCTAGCTGTTGAGGTTTGATAATTTTTTGCGCATCTTGACCGCACGCCGTTTCGACGGCTCCTACGAGATCCGTCAGGCGGTTGGGGTCAGAATTGCCGAGATTATAAATTTTATGGCCTTGCGGCACCGTCGAAAGTAACGTCGGAAACACATCAACAATATCGTCGATATAAGTAAAGTCGCGTAGCATTTTATCCGGCGCGAACAGCGTGATTGGCTCTCCAGCCAATATTTTCTGGGTAAAAATCCAATAGGCCATATCGGGACGCCCCCAAGGCCCATAAACGGTAAAGAAGCGCAGGCCCGTCTGCGGAATGTCATAAAGCCGAGCATAGCTTTCCGAAAGCATTTCCCCACTTAATTTCGTTGCTGCATAAAGCGAGGCGGGTTCGCGAACCCGGTCCGTTTCTTTAAATCCCTCGCCCGGTTCCCGCTCGCCATAAACGGATGAGCTACTGGCATAAACGACATGTTCCACTGTCTTCGAATGGCGCGCATATTCCAGGACATTCAGATGTCCCATGACATTTGAGCGGATGTAAGAATGCGGGTCCTCAAGGCTATATCGCACGCCCGCTTGCGCCGCGAGGTGCAGGATATGTGAAACGGGTCTATCGCCTAATGCCGCTTCCAAGGCCCCTTTGTCTGCTAAATCCAGCCTATGAAATGAAAACCCAACCTTTTGCCGTAACATCGCGAGACGGGCTGCTTTTAATTTAGGGTCATAATAGGCATTAAGACTATCTACGCCGATAACGCTATGTCCATCTTCCAGCAAGCGCAAGGCGGCATGAAACCCAATAAACCCGGTTACACCTGTGACTAGAATATCCATGAAAGACGCTTAGGCGGTTTGAGTTCACATGGCTAACGCAATCAACGGCCTGCGACACAAACTGACATTTAAAATGTAGTTTATTTAAGGTTTTCTGAGTCGCAAAATAGGTACGGACGGTTTAGCGCATATTTTTAAACCCACCCGTAAAGACGCCGAGGTTTCTGCAAAAACCTTGCGTATCTAAGCTGTGTTTTGAAAGATGCGATTATGCAATTTATTGACCTTCAATCCCAACAAACGCGACTGAAGACTAAAATCGAGTCAGGAATGGCAGCTGTTTTGGCTCATGGGCGCTATATTTTAGGACCAGAAGTCACAGAATTTGAGGCTCAACTAGCTGACTTTACGCAGGCGCGGCACGCCATCAGCTGCGCAAATGGCACGGATGCGATTCTTTTAGCCCTAAAAGCCTGGAATATTGGGCCGGGTGACGCCGTTTTTTGCCCCTCTTTCACCTATTGTGCGACAGCAGAAGTCATCGCGATGGTGGGCGCAACGCCTGTCTTTGTCGACATTGACCGCAACACATATAATATGAACACCAACAGTCTAAAGGCTGCCATATCCCAAATCAAAGCGGCTGGAGAACTCACTCCACGCGCCGCAATTATTGTCGACCTCTTTGGGCAGATTGCAGATTATCGAGCCCTAACGCCCATTCTCAGAGAGGCAGGATTGAAAATTATCTCTGACTCAGCACAGGGTTTGGGCTCCACGTTAAACGGTCATCATCCTTTGGAGTGGGCGGATGTTCAAACCGCGAGTTTTTTCCCTGCCAAACCGCTAGGATGTTACGGTGACGGCGGCGCATTGATGACGCATGATGACGCATTGGATGAGATCACGCGGTCCCTGCGGTTTCACGGCAAAAGCGATGTCCCCTATGACAACAGTCGAATCGGTATGAATTCGCGTCTAGATACGTTGCAAGCCGCAGTTTTATTGGCAAAGCTCTCGGTTTTCTTAGATGAAATCAAAACAAGGAACGAAATCGCTCATCGCTATTCGGAAGGTTTGAAGGATATCGTAACGCGCGTCCCGCTCATTCTGGACGGCGTGGTTTCAACTTGGGCACAATATACCATAGAAGTCCCCAACCCGGATCATTTTGCTGCTGCGTTACATGAAAAAGGCATTCCAACTGCGCGCTATTATCCACTGCCGATCCACCTACAATCCGCATATATGGCGTTTCCAGTTTGTAATGACGGCTTACCCAACACAATGAGCTGTATTGGCCATACAATCAGTCTGCCCATGCATGCGTATCTCTCGGAAAACGATCAAAACCGTATTATTAACGCTGCAAAGCAAGCCCTGATCGAGACGTAAACTAGACAAAAAGAGTCCTGCAGGAGTCAAATCTGTTATCACTTTGTCATGATCGTAAAACGGGACTTCATTTACGCTTAACAATCAGGCAAGGACCATGCTGAATATATGCATTACGAGGACTTAAGGTCGTATCATGGACGCTATGGAAAAAATTCGCGAGAATCTCGGTGGGAAAATCATCGATGATAAAAGACATTGGCGTGTTCTAACGATCGGCCGCTCGATCAACGGATCAACGGATATTGTTTCATGCCTCGTGCGGTCCCTGCGCAATATCGGACACAAAGTCCTACATATTGACCCCAAAGACCATCGCGGATTACTGGATAACCCTAACAAGCTGCAAGGCGGCATGGGTCCCATCTGGATTTCTCGCGAAATGTTAGCCCCAGCGATCAAAGCCTATGATCCGCAAATGATCATTGTCTTGGCGGGGGGTATGTCATTCACGCCAGAAGACGCCGCGATTTTGCGCGATCAAGGCATTGTTTTGGTCGGCATCACCCTATCAGATCCAGATGTTTTTGACGGCGCCGTGACCTTCGCGCCTAATTTCGACTTTCACACCACCAATGCTCTGCATTCCTACAACGAATATAAAAAGCATGGCGTCAATAACACGCTGATTATGGGATTTGGGATCGACCGTGGATTTGTCACCCAGCAAGTGAATGTTCCGAAAAACTTCGAAGCGGACGTGATCTGCTTGGGTCATGCGACGTCGCGACCCGAACGAAACGGCGTTATGGCCGATATTCGCGCACGTTTAGATGATGAATACCGCGTCGTCGGATATGGCCGTGGCTGGGAGTTGCAAGATACCAGCCTCGTTGAAGGCCTTGATGTTATCCGCGCCGCACGCGGCGGACGTGTGCATGTCAACTTCCCCATGACGCGCGCAGGCTTTGTGAACGTTAAATGCGGCGTATTTGAAACCATCGCATCGGGCCGCCTCTTAGCCACGCTAGAATTTGAAGAGATGAGCCAATATTTCAAATATGGCGAAGAAATTCTCGGTTATACTGATTTTGACGACCTCGGCGAGAAAATCGAAGACGTTTTGACCACGCCAGGTAAAGCGGAATGGATGGCGCAAAATGCCTTTAAACGCTTGGTCAAAGAACATCTCTATGAGCACCGCTGGATTGAACTTTTCGACAACATTACTAAAATTCTCGCAAAACCACCTGAATGGTTAGAGGCAGGTCACGCCGCAAGGATGCGCGAGACACTCTCAGAATCAACGGGCCGTTCAATCATTCGCGTTATTTCCGGATTTTACGGCGCGGATAATGTTGGCGACGAACTCATCTTCCGTTCCATCAGTGAACGGATCGAAGAAGCCGACCCACAAGCCGAAGTTTTTGCCCTCGCCGAAAATGCGGGACGCGTGAAAATGCAACATGGCCGCAATGCCGTTCACCGCCGCAACGAAGCTGAGGCTGAATATTTAAGCCGGACAGCGTCCTCTGTGGTCCTAGGCGGCGGCGGGCTTTGGCATGATTACACATTCGAGCGTGCAGGCGGTATACTCAGCTTGTTCAATGGCTCCAAAATTTCAATCGCAGGGTTTGGGGCCTTCCCGCTTATGGCCACGATGCGCGGCGCACGATTTGATGTCGTCGGTCTGGGTGTCGGTCCGCTCACAACGCCGGATGCGAAACGCATGGTCAATTTTCTCGCCCGCGAGACAGAAACAATTACCGTACGTGACCCAAAGTCCAGTGCCCTACTTGAGAGTTTCTTGGATGATAATATTGAAGTCGTCTGCTCACCCGATACGGTCTACGCTATCACCTTGCCAGAAACGACGATCTTTGAAGATGTCGAACAGGCGCGAGCCGAAGGCCGCTTGATTGTCGGTGTAAACCTACGGCCATGGGGACGCGGTGTCGGGATTGAAGTCGTTAAGCGCAATGTCACACAAGCCCTCATCGAATTTGCCAAAACACGCGATATTTTCGTCTACGGCGTACCTATGCAAGAAGGCGCAACCTATGACCGCAAAGTCTTGTCAGAGGTACTCGCGGCTCTACCGAACGACATCCCACATGGGATGATTCCAGAGCCCTTAACGATGCAAGGCTTCTTTGACGGCTGTGCAGGTCTTGATATTCTTCTATCTATGCGCCTTCACGCTAACCTCGTCGCGCATCGTATGCATGTTCCCTGTGTTGGAATCGCTTATGATCCAAAACTCGTGGCGCATTTCAAAGAACTAGGCCGATCAAAATATTGCGTCCCACTAGATGCAGACCCGGCGTCAATGGTCGAGGCCATGGGCAGAGCCGCAAAGTCAAAAGGCCTAACAAAATCCCAAGCTGGGAAACTAGCAGCCCTAGAAACGGAAGCCCTCGCCCGCTTACGCGTAGTCGCAAAACAAATCGCTGCGACACCTGCCCGCACCGCGATCTGGGATATTCCACCCGCTAAAGCTAAAGCCAAACCCGCACCGCGCGGTGCAGCCGCCGCACCAAAAGCGAAAACTGTTTTCAGACGTAGCGCACATTGGATACCAGCAACGCAAGATGCCGACATCGGCTTGTCTGCCAATGTTGACGAAACCGCTAAGGTGGACACATCAGGCGAAACGCCTGCAGGGCGAGCGTCTAGTTTCATGCCTAAATCCCAAAAATCAGATCTACAGCGGAAACAAGGTTCCTATCGGAAAAGAAACATACTTCATCGAGAAGGTGACGTCGTGTCTACAAACCGCCATGATTTCTTGACGCATGAAGGTCTAACCATATTGGATTTTCGTAAATGTAGTTTCGATTCAACAGCCAAAACAAACATTGAGGTTCGCGCCTTTGAATTACAAAAAGGATCGGCATGGTTTAGCTGGCCGTCAGACGGTCCGTCCGCAGGTCAAACAGCCTCTCTTAGCTTTGATTGTGAAGGCGGTGAAATTGGGGCTGCAATCAGTCTCGACCTGACAACATATTATGGCAAAGGAGATCGTCTCGGGCACGTGATATACCGCGTTTCTGTCGATGATAAAGTTTTGGGTCAGTGCGATTTGGCGAGCGCAAAAGGACAATTTGACCTTACCGTTTTCATTCCGCCAAATCAGGTTTCACGGGTGAAGTTTGAGCTTGTCGCACTACAAAACTTAGGTGACTGGAACTGGATCAAGAGTTCACGTATTCGTCTTTCTAATCCCGAAACTCGAGCCTTTAATGTGACTGGCGGCGCCAAAGTTTCTGCAATGAACCCATATTGGCAGTATTTAGATAATAAACTGCCCCTAGCCGCAGTACCTGCAAAAGGCATCAAATCGACAGGTGGACCCTTCGGAACAGGTATCGTAGCCGCCCTAAAAGGTGTGTTTGGCGGCAAAGGCACATAAAGTTTATATGACAGCTTTTCCCAGCAATACGCGGTTCTTTCGCCATGAATCCCTCTTGGATGTGATCTGTGATCGGGTCACAGCTGTATTAGAGACGAAACAATCGGTTCGTATTCATGTCTGCGCCTGCAGCATAGGAATGGAGCCCATATCAATCGCCATACGTCTGCACGAAGCCGGACTTGCCGATAAATGCGATATAATCGCATCAGACGTATCTGCTGACAATATTGCGGTCGCGGAAGTCGGAGTGTTCGATAAAAAAACGGCCCGCGGATTAAACTCGGGCCGAGAAGCTGTCTATTTCGTTCCCTCCGAAGATAAGGCGTCGATACGATATCTCTATGAAAGCGGCGCGCCCATTCGGTACGAAGTCGTAGACCTGACAGACACACCGGATGATCGGCTACGCGCCGATATCGTTGTGGTCAATAATGTCTTCCCGAAAATCGAAACCTTCATTGATAAAGAGGCCGCTCAACGGATCACACATTCTGCCCTTAAACTTCTCGAAGACGATCTGTCCCTGCTCTGTATGTTTGGTGAGAAGCCAGATTACGTCATGGCAGACATCAAACAGGCTGGTTTAATACCTATCCGCTCGGGCCTTCTATCCTCATTAATTGCAGATGAAACCGCCCGTAAAGTTTGGTCTATATCTGAACCAGATCAAATTTTAGCGCGTCCCGATTGGCTCGAAAAATATGGGGCATTTTTTGCTCCAGCCCCTCTGGCGGAAGCTATGGACAACGGGGATAGTCTTGCAGGTTTCAACCCCGAACTTATGGCGGTTACAGAAAAAGCGATCCACCAACTGGCGGTTCGCCCAAACGCCGCAGACCTTCACGTCGCGATTTGTGACACGCAACCTTCTATTGGGGGACTACGCGTGTTTGACCTCCTGCAAAAAGTCGGCGGCAATTTACGCCGCACCTATCATAGTGGAACGAGTGATTTAGACCCCGAAGGGCACTGGCGTATACCATATGCTATCGTAAACGCTCTGCCCGCACAAACGCGCCTGCGTATGTTTAATCATGATCGCCCACCAGAGGGTGTGCATCCCTCACCCGCTACATTGGAAGGCTGGACCCTCAGCCTGCCAGGAACCCATTCTCGAACGCACCCTGCTATTAGCGCCCAGAATAAAGCGCGTTTGAGGCCGAATATCAGCCGCCTCTTTGGGCCGCAGGACAGTCAGGGCAATTACCCGTATAAAAGCAGTATAGATTACGGCCCAATCAGCCGCGCCTTAATTGGCGAAGAGGTCCACCCAAAAGATAAAAACCCTTATTTCCCAATATTTGATAATGGGGACGTAGTTACATCTGAGATCAACTCAACAGCGGTAGAATTAGAGCCCAGACGTGCAGATTTTTTACCTCCTAACTCAATCATCATCTTCGAGGAGGATTTAGAGGAGCAAGAGGTAAACGTTTCTATTTCAGACGAAGAGGGCTTCAAACGCCCTCACGTCATGACTTTAAAAGAGACAGAGTTCCATCATCTGCCTGCGGATATTCGTAAAAAACCATTCTTCAAACCCTCTGCAGATTATGAGACGTTTTCAGTTATCTTACGCACTGACCTTCCCTCTTTTAAAATACCCGATGCAGACCAAACTGAACCAGACATTGACCTTCTAATTCTGACCGATAGTTTTGCAGATTGCGCGGCGGAAACGCGGCGCATGTATTTAGAAACATGGGCACCGCGCGTTAAACCTGGCGGGATTTGTATCTTTCTCAATGATGGTCACGAGCCAGAAATTGTTGAAGCCTTACGCCATAAAGGGCTTTTTGCCGTCACGGGTGGAGCATTGGCTGACCCAGTCCGCATTTGGTCAGGTAGCCCCTCACATATGGGACAGCCCTATCCCAAATCAATCGCTGATCAAGTTGCGGCCCATTGGGTTTTTGCACGAGAGGGCGATGCGCCACTTCTAGATACAGGCGAACGGTTAGAGCCTCTCATTGCACGCGCAGAAAACGTCAGCTTATCTTTTCCGCGTCATTTTCGGCGAGCCAAATCCGAAGGCGGGCAACGGTTTCAGGCCCTCTCTAATGTCAGCTTTGACATTCGGCACGGCGAAATCCTTGGCATCATTGGCCGCAATGGAGCCGGAAAATCAACTTTACTGAAGGTTCTTGCTGAAGTCTTTCGCCCGGATACAGGTCAGTTCCATGTGGATGGACGCTCTAGACTCGCGGCCCTCGGTCTGGGGCTAAATTTAGATCTCTCGGGCCGAGACAATATAAACCAGATGTGCGCCTTCCTAGGTCTGTCGCGCGCGCAAAGAAAAACTGCAGAGCATGACGTAATTACCTTCACTCAACTGGGCGAATTTATAGATATGCCCGTGCGGTATTATTCGTCAGGTATGCGGGCGCGGCTATCTTTTGCCATTACAACGGTAGAAGCCCCTGACCTGCTCTTGCTAGACGAAGTCTTTGCAACGGGAGATCAAGATTTTGCTAAGGCCTCTAAGGCGCGATTGCAAAATGTGCTAGCCTCTGCAGGCGCCGTTGTTATTGTGTCTCATCAGATGGGTGTTCTGCGCTCTCTCGCAAACCGCGTCGTCTGGCTTGAACGCGGAGAGGTCAAAGGCATTGGACATCCAGATGAAATTGTGTCGGCCTATTTAAACAGTGACAGAATTCCCGATACCGAGGTAGATACTGCGCCTGCATCAGACGTAAAACTGGATAATATCCGTCCGCTTCGGCGCGCGGCAAACGGGTAAAATTGATGGATCGTATTACCGAACTCATGGACGGCACCTATGGGGGTCGCCGCCAACGCAATGAAGCCCGCGCCCGTTTCGATTGGATATTAAGTCATCTCGGCGATGGCCCAATTTTAGATATCGGGTGCAGTCAAGGCTTCCTTGGAACAGAACTAGCCGAAAAAAGTATTGATTGCACAGGCTTAGATATAGACGCGGATGCAATTGGGTTTGCAAATGCCCGCAAAGCAGAATTACCTCATGATCAGTCTGCGCATCTCACCTACCTGCATGAAGATATTATGGCGTATAAAGGCGGTAAATTCGCCGATATTGTTATCGGCCAAGTCCTAGAACATGTCGAAAACCCCATAGCCTTTCTGGGTAAAGCCGGAAAGCACCTACGTACCGGCGGGAAACTTCTTATTTCCGTACCTTATGGTCGATGGGATCATGATGATCATCACCACGCATTTTATCTTGATGATTTTCGCGAGATGATTGGCAAAGATTGGAGCACGACTGAGATCACCTTAATTGGCGGACGATTATGTGCAGTCCTTAAACGCAAGACAAAAACACTGAAGTCTGATCCCATCAATTGGGACAAGCTGGAGTATGAGTTTTTTGAAGCCAAAGAAGCTCGATATATTGAAACTTCAGCTGATTGGCGGGACCGTTATAACAAGGCCGTGTCCCGATCTGGGAAATACAAAACTGCTTACAAGATTGAAAAAGAAAGACGGCAAACCGCCGAAGCCTCCTTAAACGAATTTAAGTCTTCTAAAACATTCTATATCATGAGGCGCCTGTGGCAGATCATACGGATCATTACACACCCATCAGAAATACCAATATACTACAAACAACTACTGCGTAGAAAATACGGCAGAGTTGAGAAAAAATCATTGAAAGCAGGACGTCTGCGCGATGCATTAACCGCACGCGAGGCCAGCGTGAAAGTAGGTGCTGAGCTAAACTCTAACATGTTGCGGGCCCAAATTGACCTTATGGAGAATGGGTTCATTGACGCGAAAGCAAGTGAGACCCGAGCAAACTATTCACCAAATTCAGGCCATATCGCCTATGTAGTTCACAATTCACTCCCCTATAGCGGTGCTGGCTATGCCGTTCGGACACATGGCTTGGTTGCAGCCTTAGGCAAAACAGGTCTGAACGTTCACGCTGTCAGCCGTCTGGGCTATCCACATGACCGCAAATTAGCAAATGGTGATATTCCGAGCCAAGACTTTATTGACGGCGTTGCCTACCATCGTCTCATTGAGCAAAAGCACGGATATGGCCGCATCCCGCAGACCGATTATCTCGCAAATTTTGTAGACCGTCTGGAAGCCCATTCCAGAGAGACACGTCCGGCACTTTTACATGCCGCGTCAAATTATATGAACGGCATTGCTGCAAATACTGTCGCAAAACGTTTGGGCATACCCTCCATCTATGAAGTGCGCGGCCTATGGGAATTGACGCGTATCTCACGCCAAGCGGAGTGGGAAAATACTGAGGCTTGGGACTTGATGGTCCAGATGGAAACACAAGCGGCAAAAGGGGCAGATCGCGTCTTAGCCCTTACACCCGCTCTTAAAGACATTTTGATCCAACGCGGGGTCGAGGCCGAAAAAATTACGGTCGTGTCAAATGCCGTAGATACATCCAAATTTAATCCAGATACTGATCAGCCTGCATGGAACCGACCGACCTCTGCTATTAGTAAAAAAGTGATCGCCTATATTGGCTCCCTCCTAGATTACGAAGGTGTCGATGACTTGATCACGGCCTTTGATCAATTAGAGGCTGACTCTAACACCGTCTTGCTTATTGTGGGCGGCGGCGTTTTAGAAGAGGATCTGCGTAAGCAAGCCGCAGCCGCAAAACGCAGCTCTGATATCCATATAGTCGGGCGTAAACCGTTCGAAGATATCCCCAGATGGTATGCGTCAGCAGATATTCTTGTCTATCCACGCAAATCTTTACCCGTATGCGAGGCCGTTGCCCCCGTTAAAATTTTTGACGCGATGGCCGCGCGGCGCCCGATATTAGCCTCGAATGTCCGTGTCTTAGCCGACATTGTCGAAATGAGCGGCGCAGGGCAGACCTTCTCCAAAGGTGAAATTAGCTCACTCGTTGACGCCCTCAAAGACATGACAGCGGAACAGACAGACCTAAGTGATTTCGCAAACTCTGGACATACTCATGTTCAAACGCATTCATGGGAGCGTTCCGCCGCTCATGTACTCGACGCCTATAAGAGCGTAGGAATCGAGCCTGTATGATCCGAAATTCGATTGAAGCTGTCTCTCGTCTGTTCACCAGCCGCACACAATTGATGGCGGTTGTCCGCTATTCTTTATCAAAAACCACATCAGGCGATCGCCTGGGAGTTTTATGGTGGTTCCTAGAACCAATCATCTTTGCCGCAATTTTCTATTTCGTTGTTGTGTTGGTGTTTTCTCGTGGTGGTCCTGACTATCATTTCTATCTCGTATCTGGACTGTTCGCCTGGCAAATTTTCGCCAATACGGTGATGTCGGTTTCAGGGGGTATGATGAATATGAGCGGCTTAATTAAACAAGGCGCTGTTCAGCCTCTTGTGGCAGTTGTCGCTCCATTTTTTACAGGGATATTCAGGGGGTCTATTGGTATGCTCTTGATCATGCCACTTTTGCCCTATGATCTATCGCCGACATTGTTGTTATTACCCGTCGCGATTATTTTACAAGCGTCGATCGCGACAGCCATTGGCATTTTTCTGGCACCGCTCGTTTGTATCGTGCCTGATGTTCGGCGGCTCTTATCCTTTGCGGTACGCATTGGTTGGTTCATGACGCCTGTACTATATCCACTGACACGCATTACAAATTCCGGCGTGCCCGCATGGGGGCAAAAGCTCTATATGTCGAACCCTGTGGTCCATTCTATCAGCTTTTTCCGATATGCCTTTGAAGGTACCAGCCCTGTACCGATTACCAATTTCCTAATCGTGGGCGCGTGTTCTACCGTCGCAATTTTTATCGGATTAGGCGTTGTATTACGCTTTCAAAACGTAGCCTTGAAATATCTCTAATGCGGGTCGCGCTATTCGGAGAAATTCTCGAACATAAGGTTGTAAATGATTTACATCGCGCGCTCGTGGCTGAAGGCGCAACCGTATTCTCGACAGGGCCTGTTTGGTCGGGTCACATGTTCCCTCCCATCACGCCCATTCCCGAAGCCATAGACACAGCCATTATACAAGTGAATGATTTCAAACCTGATCTCATTCTAGTCATACGGCAATCTGCATTACGCCCATCTCAAATCAAACGTTTGCGTACCACAGGGGCCAAAATATTCGTCTGGCTCCCAGATGATCCAGTGCTTTACCGCGTCTATGCCCAAACCATAAATGAGTACGATCTCTCCCTTCATTGTGGGGGTAAACCCATATTGCAATTTTATGATCGACACGGTCACAAGCCTGGCGTTCGGTTCCCATTTTGGGCGGATAACACCCGAATCCCGTTTGTTGGAAGCCAAGCCACAGGTCCCGTTTCGGCAGCCTTTTTTGGATTACTAACGGGCCGTATTAAAGCTGACCGCGGGACCATATTACTCAGCCTAAAAGACAGCTTTCCGGGTGGGATTACAGTCTATGGGCGCGGAGATATTCCAGAGGGTCTCACAGAGGGCGGATATTTAAACGGTGAAGCGCAGATGGCCGCCGCACTTTCACAGCACCACGTCATCCTTAACGTTCCCCAAGTTTTTTCCACTTATATGGAAACACGGTGGGCACAGCCTGAATTTCCAAAACTTGGTCATTTCGAAATCACCAGCAGATTAGTGCAAATGGCGGCACTGGGCCTGCCAACCCTAACAGTTGCGCCGCGTTCAATTATGAACAATTTCAGCGCGCTAGGGCCTTTAACGCACCAGCAAGTTTCAAAGGCGGGAGCCAAGCTCAATCGTTACTCTAAAAAACTCGCCGATCACACTTATAGGCAAAAGGCAGGGCTTTCTCTGAGAACCACCTTCGAAGCCGGATTCACCTCACAGTTGAGAGCCCAGTACCTCTTGCATTTATATAACGATCCAAACTGCACAAACACCTTACAAAAAAGGCGGTATGGCTACAGAAATCCGCATCACAAATAGTTGACTCACAAGTCAGCAATTTCTACAGACCGTCGAAAGATCCTCGAGGACAAAAGACAATGACTGCTACTGTTGAACAAGAAATGACAACTGAAGAAATGCAAGCCCGCATTAAAACACTGGAAGCGCGCGTAAAACGCATCGCTAATGAGCGAAATGCCGCCCGCTCAAGCTATGCGCGCCTTGCGAAAGTCGCAGAGCCATTTTCCAATCAATCCGCACAATCCATGCGCCATTGGATCGACTCAACACCAAGCGACGTTGTTTTCCGCCTCTCAAAGGCCGTCAAAACAACACTAGAAGATGAAACCGCTCATCGACTAACGTTCCAAATCCTAAAGACAAGTGAGCGCCTCTCAGTTGCTATCGAAGGTCGCCGCAGCGGACAAGAAACTGCAGATTCGGATAACATTGAAATGCTCGCAAGCCGTGTCCTGACATTGTTTGACAAGATGCATGACTGGGATAGCTAATATCTCACAAAGCTGATCCGCTTTCCGACAATCAGACATTTAGGTTTAAAACGATGAAAAAAGTGTTTGTAGTTGTAGGGACACGTCCTGAAGCCATTAAAATGGCCCCTGTGTACCGCGCATTAGTTGATCATCCCAAATGTGACCCAATTCTCATATCAACGGGCCAACATAAAGAGATGCTGGCTCAAGTCTTTGATTGGTTTGGGTTAACGCCTGATGCTGACCTAAAGGTGATGAAGCCGGACCAGACGCTAGCGTCTGTTTTACAGGCTTCTCTCGCGGGTCTTGGCGATCTTATCGAAGAGCACAAGCCAGATGCAATTTTGGCGCAGGGCGACACAACAACCGTTTTGGCTGCGGGCCTTGCTGCTTTTACGTGCGGTATTGATTTCGGGCATGTTGAAGCTGGACTGCGCACATATAATCTAGAAAGCCCTTATCCTGAAGAGGGCTTCCGCCAAATGGTCGGACGTGTCGCGCGCTGGCATTTTGCGCCAACTGATAAATCAGTTGATGCATTGAAAGCTGAACGCGTCAGCGGCGAGATCATTAAAACGGGTAACACAGTTATCGATGCCCTCCTCTTCACGGCTGAGCAAAACGCGCCCATCAGTGTCGAACTAAAGCGTGAAAACATGATTTTGGTCACGGGACACCGCCGCGAGAACCAAGGTCAAGGCTTTGAAGATGCATTTGGCGCCATCGCGGATATCGCAGCGGCTCTCCCAAATACAGATATTGTCTATCCTGTTCACCTGAATCCAAATGTTCAATCCGTTGCAAACCGTATTTTGGCAAATGTTGATAACGTTTTCCTTATCCCGCCTGTTGCTTACCCTGAAATGGTGTCTCTGATGAAGCAAGCGAAACTCATCATGACAGATAGTGGCGGCGTACAGGAAGAAGCCCCGTCCTTCCGCGTCCCTGTTCTCGTGATGCGCGACACAACAGAACGCATGGAAGCCGTAGAGGCGGGTGCGGCGAGACTCATTGGTACAGGTCGTAAAGATTTATTTAATGCCGCAATCGAGCTCATGACAGATGATACGGCCTATGCAGCATTGCAAGCAGACGAAAATCCATTTGGTGATGGCACATCAGCCAGCCAGATCGCCGATATTCTTGCCCGGTCATAAGGCCCAAAACCCTGCCTCATCCTAAAAAATCTGCACCTCGCACGGAAACCGTTTGCGTTATTGGCCTAGGCTATGTTGGTCTGCCAACAGCGGTCCTAATAGCGCAAGCTGGGTTCTCCGTCATTGGCTATGATGCTAAAGCAGAGCGTATTGAGCGTTTGAATGCAGGCATTGATGTATTTGAAGAAGTCGAACTCAATGCCATGACGGCAAAGTTTATCGCGAATGGCACTGTGAAAGTCTTCAGCGCTCCAACACAAATAATGGCAGACGCAGATATTTACATCATTTGTGTCCCCACGCCCATCACGGCAGACAACACAGCCGATGTCTCCATTGTGCAAAGCGCGACTGAATTTATTGCTGAATATGTTCAACCTGGAAATATGATCCTTTTAGAATCCACATCACCCGTCGGAACCACCCGAAACGTGATCAGTGAGATTTTAGCTGAAAAAGGCCTCGACCCTGAAGCGGCTCTTGATATTGCCTATTGCCCAGAACGCGTCCTACCGGGAAATACGATCCATGAGATTACACAAAATGATAGAGTTGTCGGTGGATTAACGGAACGCGCCTCTGCGCGAGCCAAAGATTTCTATTCCAGCTTTTGCCGCGGGGACATCAAAGAGACGCGGGCCGAAACGGCCGAATTTTCAAAGCTCTCAGAAAATACATTTCGGGATGTGAATATTGCTCTAGCAAATGAACTCGCAGAACTTGCGCATAAAACAGGCGTAAACATTCGCGACGTCATCGAAATTGCTAACCGTCACCCGCGTGTCAATATCCATACGCCAGGGTCTGGCGTCGGCGGGCACTGTATTCCTGTTGATCCGTGGTTTCTACATGACATCGACCCGGGCAATGCGCCGCTCATCAAAACGGCGAGGCAAATTAACGACGCAAAGCCGCTGAAAAGTGTGGACTATTTAGGCGAAAAAATTGTGCTCTCCGGTACACATATTTCCGTCTTGGGCTATGCCTATCGCGCAGATATTGGAGACTGGCGCGATAGTCCTGCTATTGCCGCTGTTGATGCCCTGATTGAAAAAGGCGCCCATGTACGGATTTATGATCCATTTGTTGAGGCTAGCTCAGTCCCGATAAGACATCGAGCTTTGTTTTGCGATCAACATACGGCTTTATCCGATACAAAAGCTATACTCGTCATGACAGGGCATTCTGAGTTTCGCCAGATTGACTTCACGGCGATAAAAGCGGTGGGCATAAAAATTCATGATCCCGTCGGCTTGGTTGACTAGAACCCCGCCTTCAAGAGCGTAATTTTAGGACAGCGCGGTGAAGTCCATACGTCTCCAAGGGGTCCAGCTCGTCCCAAAAAGCGCGCGCGTGTAAATGTTGGCGCTCTCACCATCCGAAGCATGCGCGATCACATGATAGGTCTGAAAGACCATAACCCAGGCGCGAAAGACAATCAAAAGCCCCCTCGCCTCAACCGGGTAATTCAGATCTTGATCCGCTCCGTTTAATTTCGTCTGTGCCCAATAACCTGACGTTTTATATTCATCCAAATTTAGACCCTGAGTTAGAACACCTCGGTCAACCAGAGGCGCCGGCGTGTTCGACGTATCGAGCACCATGTTTCCCTCTTGGCGGATACGGCCTGCGACCAATAAATCTTGCGAAATCGACACATCTCCGCTGGCGTGATCCACACCCAACGCCTTCTGGAAGGTAGTCCCATCATCAGAAACCCTTAAAGAAAACCCATCTGCACCAGCCAAACCAAATTCAGCGCGGCCTGAATATTGATCCTGAAAAACAACACTGGCAACATCTGTCGAGTGAGAACGGTTTACGACAAGGCGATGACTCCCATTTTCAGCGTCAAACAGACTCGAGTCAGCCTTAACGGACAAGCGGTGCGCGGGGTTTGGGGGCGTATTAACGCCTAGTCGATTAGACAGGCTGCTTGGCACAAACTTCCATGCATTTGCCTCTCTGACCCGCAGCGATGAGTCTTGCGTGTTCCAACACAACCAACCAGTTTGGGGTGTAAGGAACACCCATTTGTCTTCTTCCAAAACGACTATGTCACCCTCATGTCCAACCCATTCATTCTGGGCATTCTTACCTATGATGAAGCGCGTTTCTGCTTCAATATCGCCATCACGCCAACCACTAGGAGGCACAGATAAAATACCAGCGACTTGAAGGTGGACTAAACGGTCTAACCCTCTGATCGCCTCATTATGCGTAATATGTTTCAAAGCCTGGGCCGGCGCGAGAACAGGTAAGTTTAAATTTGATGTGGTATCCATATGCTTGAAATCCTGACGTTTAACCTAAACTGTAACCATCAAGGTCACTCAGAAGCCGAGGACACAGTTTTATAAAAATATGTTTTTTACTGAAGAATCAGGAATTTGGGCAGGTTTTTAGTTTAGGTTTATGCGGATAAAACTGTTAAGTTAACGAAGTTACAAACACACTATGGGTTAGGACCTACATTCATGCCCAACGCAGGTGGTCAAATTCATAACCCTGCACGGCCCAATGACTCACAGACTCCATCAGAGCCTTTGACTGCCGCCCGCCGCCGCGTTTACGGCTCGCGCTTTCTGGATAGCTGGCAAGACAGCACTGGGTTGGAACGTCTTATGCTTTTGTGGGGTGGCTACGCGCGTCGCCTGACCGAAACGCCTATTCCAGCAAACGCTCTCACACCGCCTTTGCATGAGCAAGCCTCCATCCGAGATCAAATAGGAACTGTAATAGACGAAGGGCGTCAATCGGCCTTTGCGAGACTCATGTTTGGCCCAAGACTTATCCCAATTGGCCTAGAACATATGTCTAGGCGCCGCACACAACGCCATTGCGCGCCCTGGGATATTGGGCTGCCCTACGACCCTCTCACAATAGGTAATTTGTCAAAATCCGAAATGAATAAGGTTATAAAAAAGAGAAAGACTGATCTCACTGCCGCACTTGCCTCGGCTAAAAACCTTAAATCCCAATCTAAAGATTTTCATTTTAAGACCCCGCTACTCTACGTCTCTGGGATGCCTTATAAGGAAACACCATCTGGATATGGTGTAAGAACGCAAACAATTATTTCGAGCTTACGCCGCATCGGACTCAAGGTTAAACTCATCCATATGGCATTTAATCTCCCCACTGTGGATCCACGTAACATAACCGCTACTCTCGGCCCAGACGCTGGGTTATTAGACATGCTGGATATGGCTGTATCAGAACTCAAGGTGAAAGCCGAGGCAACTGGAGTAAAGTCTCTAGCCGCGGGGTCAAATTGGATGGCAGGCCTTTGCGGGCTACGTGCCGCGCGCGATTTAGGCTTAGATTACATTTATGATGTGCGCGGTTTATGGCCAATGACACGTGCTGCAGTAGAGCCTGCCTATGGAAATCAGCCCGCTTATACCCAACAAATGCAATTGGAATGGGCGATTATGCGCGCGGCAGATGCCGTCATCGTCATTTCCACCCCTTTACGCGACCTCGCCATTCAAAAAGGCGTAGACCCTGCCCGCATTTCAGTCGTTCCAAATATGAGTGAAACCACGTCAATTGCAGAGCCTCGGATACCAAAAGACAAAACAATCTGGTCACTCGGCCATGCTGGATCACTCACATCTTATGAAGGATTGGACGTCCTGCTTACACTCCTTTCAAAAACACCCACTTTAGCAGGTCGCCCGCTCCATCTCTGGATTGCAGGCACAGGTACGCATGCTGATAAATTACGGCGACGGGTAGACAACTTAGGTCTAAATAAGCGGGTCACATTTTTAGGTCGTCTCTCTCGCCAAGAGGTAATGAAACGGATCACAGCAACGGACGTTATGGTATATCCTCGGCAAAACAGCCCTGTCTTTCAACTCGTCCCTGCCCTTAAGCCCGTTGAAGCTATGCGGCTCGGAACGCCTGTCCTCTTGTCTGATCTTGCCCCGCATAGAGAGCTTGCAGGTGATGTTCTAGACCGCGCTACGCTTGCGCCCGCACCAACACCAGGTGATTGGGATAAACCTGACATCATTATTGCCTGGCAAAGCACATTAAAAGATATGTTAGAAAATGCCGCAACTCATACCCACCAAAAAGCGGTCAATGCAAAAACATGGAGCGATAAACATCGAACAGCGGATCAGGCAATCAAACCTTGGTTTGAACTTTTTAATAAGACCTCCGCATGAGAATTATCGTCGTTGCACGTCATTTTCCGCCCTCAATTTCAGGTGGGGCACGACGACCCTACGTGCTGGCCTCGTGCTTACGCGAACTGGGCCACCAAACATTTGTGATTGCGCCCAGCTTGCCTGAAGATGAAACTGGATATGCCGTCACACATCCCGCAGAACTACGTGACGCAGTTGCAATTCACGATAGGCCTGCAAGCAAAGACTCGTTCTGGAGGCCAATGTTACGGAACCTCTTACTCTGGCCAGACCCCGATCGTCGTTGGGCTAATCAAGTCGTAGAACAGTCTATGGCAGCCATAACCAGCTTTGCACCTGATCTTGTCATAACAACGTCGCCGCCTGAATCCATTCACCACATAGGCGCGATAATTTCGGAACGATTACACATAAAATGGATCGGTGACTTTCGAGACAATTGGTTGGTCAACCCCCTTCGAATAGAGAGACAAACCCATTGGCGGCGAATTGGAGAAACTCATTTTGCAAAGAAATGGTTGAAACAAATGAATTTGGCCTGCGCACCAACACAAATCATTCTCGATGAGCTGAAATCTCTATCGCCAACAACGCCACGTTATCTTTATCCGCAACTTGCACTCCCGCTCCCACTCCCGAAAGAATATGATCATATTAACGTATGGCACGACTTGCCGTCCAACGCCCGACGTATCCTGCATTTGGGTAGCTTTAGCTTATCCGACCCAGATCGGCAGATCGCGCCCACCTTAGAAAAATTTGCTATAGCTCGGCAACAATCACCCCATCTTCACCTCTGCTTAGCCGGACGTCTATCCTCAGAAGAACATAATGCGATTTCAACTCACCCTCATGTGCATTGGTTGGGTGTTCTTGCAAGAGAAACGGCCCTCAGTCTTTTACACGAGGCTGAGGCACTATTACTCGTCACAAGCCCCAACGCCTCCGCGACACCTGGTAAGCTGTCTGAATACGTCCTCTCCAAACGTCCAATCCTTGTAGAAGGCAATGGACCTTGGCGGCAAAATCTCACTATTCCGAATGAAATAGCGTTTCAGCACCTAAGCGGCGATATTCCCCTGAACGCAGGTATTTCAGACTATGATGCACGCAATCCAATCGACGAAACACGCCGTTTATTAGATCAACTGGAGAGGGTTGTTTAAACTACATGGATCAGCGGCAAGGTGAGCCGCGCGAAGAACAGAGTACGTCGAGATTAAATTTAAGGAAGGCCCGCCTTAGCTTTCTTTACATTTAGCTATATATTACATCGCAGTTTCAAAGATTTGAACAGAGAGACTATAGGACTTTAAACTAGTCTTCAGGCTCCATAATCATTTTACTCGTTCTGTCACTTTTGACACGTTTGCCTTCTGGCCAATCGCCCGTATTCATATAGATAAGTTCTTTGGCAATATCGGCAACATTATCGCCCATGCGTTCAATGTTTTTCGCCATAAACATCACATGCATACAGCCCGAAATATTACGCAAATCTTCCATCATATAAGTTAGCATTTCCCGGAATAAGGCATTGTGAGACATATCGACAGTCTCGTCTTGTGCCCTAATTTGGATCGCGAGCTCCGTGTCGCGCGTCTTATATGCCGTCATGATTGATTTAATCATGTCTTGGACCATTTCGCTCATACGGATCAACGTGTCGATGGGCCCTGTGTCCGCTTCAGCCTTGGTAATTGTGTTCGTGCGCTGCGCCATGTTTCGGGTCAAATCGCCGATACGTTCTAGATGACCCGCACTTTTTAGCGTGATCACAACCTTCCGCAAATCCGTAGCAAAAGGCTGGCGGAGTGCCAGAATTTTAATCGCAAGATCGTTCAAGTCAGCTTCTAAGACGTTAAGCTGCTTATCCCCTTTGACAACTTGCTTCGCCAACACACGGTCCTCTTTGCGTAACGCCCGCGTGGCTGCCTTTAATTGCTCGGCCACAATGTCTCCCATTTCGAGAAACATCGCCTCCAGCCGCGTCATATCCTCATCAAAGGAGGAAACAATGTGGTCGTCACTCATAGGATTACCCGATCCGTCCAGAGATATAATTTTGGGTACGTTCTTTCGCAGGATTCGTGAAAATTGTTTCCGTATCACCGCTTTCGACCAATTCTCCCAGATGGAAGAAAGCCGTTTTTTGCGAAACGCGCGCGGCCTGTTGCATAGAATGCGTCACGATCACGATCGTGTATTTTTCTTTCATTGAATCCATCAAGTTTTCAATAATTGCCGTCGCAATTGGATCAAGCGCCGAACACGGCTCATCCATAAGGATAATTTGCGGATCTACTGCAATCGCGCGTGCAATACATAGGCGCTGTTGTTGACCACCAGAGAGGCTCGTACCAGGCTCGTCTAAGCGATCAGAGACTTCATCATACAGACCTGCACGCTTTAGCGATGTAATGACAATATCTTCTAGATGCGCCTTTGACTCTGACAAGCCGTGAATACGCGGACCATAGGCGACATTATCGAAAATGGACTTTGGAAACGGGTTCGCCTTTTGAAAGACCATACCGATACGCGAACGCAGGGCCACAACATCAACTTTTGGGTCATAAATATTTTGGCCCGCGAATTGAATATCACCCGTGACTTTACAAATCTCAATCGTGTCATTCATACGGTTGAAACAGCGTAAGAATGTTGATTTTCCGCAGCCAGATGGACCAATCAGAGCCGTGATCTGATTTTCGGGAATATCCAAGCTGACATTATCAATCGCTTGTTTTTTTCCATAAAACACATCGACATTACGCGCCGTCATGATGGGCGAAGCGGCCTCTGCCTTAGATAGGTCTGTATTCATTGTCTGTTCCATTACCAACGCCGCTCCAGCCGCTTTCGCAGATATACAGCGAATAAATTCATCAAAACCAAGAAGAACAACAATACAATAATTGCGGCTGATGTCAGCTCTACAAATCCTTTTTCAGGACTATCTGCCCAGAGGAAAATTTGCACAGGCAAAGAGGTCGCAACATCTGTGACGCCTTTGGGTACATCTACAATAAAGGCGACCATCCCAATCATCAGAAGAGGTGCTGTCTCCCCAAGCGCACGCGCCATGCCCAAAATTGTACCCGTCAACATGCCTGGCATCGCGAGCGGCACCACATGATGAAATGTTGTCTGCGTCTTACTCGCGCCCAAGCCCATAGCCGCGTCTCGCGTACTTTGCGGAATTGAACGCAATATAGAGCGGGATGCAATAATGATCGTCGGGAGCGTCATCAACGCTAACACCATGCCCCCAACAAGGGGCGTTGAGCGGGGTAAGTTGAAGAAGTTCAGGAAGACCGCAAGCCCCAATAACCCAAACACGATAGACGGCACGGCGGCAAGGTTATTAATGTTCACTTCGATTAGATTAGTTAAACGGTTCTTCTTCGCATATTCCTCAAGATAGACAGCTGTCAAAATCCCGAGCGGAAATGCAATCAGGAAACAAACCAAGAGACTAAAGAATGACCCTAAGGCGGCGCTTAGAATACCTGCCATTTCAGGCGCACGTGAATCGCCGCTTGTGAAGAAGACGCGATTGAATTTCTTTTTGATGCGGCCTTCATCTTGCAACATCTGAATCCAAGCAATCTCTTGATCTTTCAACCGACGCAGATCTTCGGATGACTGCGCATCTATTTTGCCTTTTACGTAAAGATCAACCTCAGAAGAGGCCGCGACCCAAACCCGTTGCGTCGTTCCGATCATGGAGGGCTTTGCCGCCACGCGCTCACCGAGATCAAAAGACGCTCCGCCACTGACAAGTTTATAGAGACTGTTTCTCTCTCGCCGCTCTGTGACGCCCGGAACAACGTCTTGGAGGCCGGCCAGTAACAAGGGTTTATAATTACCCTGTTTCAAGTCCATTTCCAGCCGTGTGCCTTTAGGGTCAATAACAGATTCAGTGAACTCTACATCCACAGCAATCATCGTTTTCTGAAATGCCCCAATGCCGCGCGAGAAAATCGCAGCGAACATAAGCAGCATAAAAGAAATCGAAATCCCAATTGCAATTCGGCCATACCACTGGAAGCGGCTGTGCTGCGCATGGCGTTTAGCCATCTGGGGCGAGGTTGTGAGCAAATAATCAGGCATATTTTCGCTTATATGAATCAACGATTTTTAGAGCCACAATGTTTAACCCTAAGGTTAAGACCAGAAGGAACAGCGCGATCGCAAAAGCTGCAAGCGTTTTGGCGCTATCGAATTCCTGATCTCCCGTCAGCAGCGTTACAATTTGTACTGTCATAGTCGTGACAGCTTCAAAGGGATTCGCTGTCAAATTTGCGGCGAGGCCCGCTGCCATGACAACAATCATAGTCTCACCAATGGCGCGGGAAATTGCCAAGAGAAGGCTACCGATGATACCTGGCGTCGCAGCAGGTAAGACCACTTTTGTGATCGTCTCTGTTTCCGTCGCGCCCATACCGTAAGAAGCATCCCGGAGAGCTTGCGGTACGGCATTGATGACGTCGTCAGATAAAGAAGAGATAAACGGCACGAGCATGATACCCATCACAAGGCCCGCTGCGAGCGCGCTCTCAGAGGAGATTTGAAACCCGACGCCGGACCCCATACCGCGAATAATCGGCGCGACAACAAGGGCAGCGAAGAAGCCATAAACCACAGTTGGGATGCCTGCCAAAAGTTCCAGCATCGGTTTGATAATGTCTCGTGTTTTTGGACGGGCAAATTCTGCCAAATAGACAGCCGATAACAGCCCGAGCGGCGTTGCGACACACATCGCAATAAAGCTAATCAGCAGCGTACCTGACAAAAGCGGCAAAACACCGAATTTACCACTGGCACCCACTTGGTCTGCACGCATGGCGGTTTGCGGGCTCCACTCTAGGCCGAATAAGAAATCCGCAAGAGGAATACGTCCAAAGAAACGATACGCCTCAAACGCCAATGACGCCACAATGCCAATTGTCGTAAAAATAGCCACAAAGGAACATGCGATCAAAACACCTTGGATCGCATGTTCCTTGATTTGATTACGGCGGTTCGAGCGCCGTAATGTGAAGTCTCTAGAGATAGGCACTAGTTGAGGCTTAATGTCTCAAGCGCCAGAACCTGCGATTGCCACTGCGCATGCTCAGCGGCATTCATCGGAATCAAGCCTTTTTCAGAAAGATATCCATCTTCCCCGCTCGCACGCACACTGGTGAATTCTGTGAGATATTCAGTGATACCTGGAACCGTTCCAACGACATCTTTTTTCACGTAGAAATATAAAGAGCGGGAAACAGGATAAGATCCATCTGAAATATTCTCAAAAGTTGGCAGCGTTCCGTCAACAGCACTCCCCTGCACACTATCGCCATTTTGATCCAAAAAGCCAAAGCCGAAAATACCAAGTGCATTTGGGTTTGCGTTGAGCTTGCGAACAATTAAATTGTCATTTTCACCCGCTTCAATGAAACCGTCATCTTCGCGGAACGCATGGCAGATGGCTTTATATGTATTCTTATCTGTTTTTTTGAGGGCTTTGATCCAATCAAATGTCTGGCAACCGCCTTCCATTGCAAGTTCAACAAAAGCGTCACGTGTTCCAGATGTCGGAGGCGGGCCCATGATTTCAATTTTGGTATCACGCAGAGCAGGATTGATATCGCTCCAATTTACGTAATCATTGGGTTTTAGACCACCCTTCCCGTCAGGCACATCTTTGGCAAGCGCCAAATAGAGCTCGCGGAGTGTGAGTTCCATACGATCCGATTTACGGGAATTAGCAACAACGATGCCATCATACCCCACCTTTACTTCAACAATATCGTTGATGCCATTTTCGGCACAAAGGTCGACTTCAGAGGATTTGATACGACGGGATGCATTGGTAATATCAGGATAATTGTCCCCCAAACCTGAACAGAAAAGTTTTAAACCACCTCCTGAACCTGTTGATTCAACGATTGGAGTTTTAAACGATGTGCTACGTCCAAAATTCTCAGCAACAGTCGTTGCAAAAGGATAAACTGTTGAAGACCCAACGATCTTGATTTGATCGCGCCCTGTGGCGACTGGAGTCGTGTCTGTCTTAGCCGCAGACACATCAGATGTATCGTTCCCGCCATTGCCACAAGCCACCAAGCCTAAGGCTACAACGCTACTCAATATAATTTTCTTAAACATTGTTCTGTTCCTTGATCGTCAGTTTAAAAATCAAACTGCAGGCGCGTGATAAAACCAGATACATTATCATCATTAAATGTTGGATCGAGCACGGCGTCCGCAAAAACGGTCTCTAGTCCGAGGCTCGGCCCAACATTTGGTCCGGACAATGTGGCGTCAGAATTGAAGTAGTTGAATTGCAGCCTGACATTTTTGTGGAGCCACCAATTTGCACCCGCCGCAAATGTATCCAATTCGCCGCCTTCAATACCTGAATCCGTCAGATCAAGCGTATCATAGCGCGCATTGATCGACACAGCGCCCCAACCGCCTTTTGTCACCGGATTATCAATCGTTGGACGTTTGAACTTACCCACTGAATAATTCCGTTTACCGCCAAAGAAATACCCTGCTCCAATAGACCAAGCTGAAAAGCTAGGATCTTCAGTACAAACGGTTGAACCTTCCGCACAATTTGCATTGACGATTGTATATTCACCCTGAGCCCAAGCTTGTCCGAATAATCCTGCAAGTTCGCCGCCATAGAACGTATCGCTATCGGCGATACGCCCTGTTGAAATGATACGGCCTGTATTTTCTACGAAGGGACGTTGACGATAGCGGAGATCATTTGCGTCATTTTGATTGCGGTGACGGAAAGAGCCGCCAACATGAACGAGATTATCATCAGCTAAGTCAAATTTATAAACCGCGCGGCCTGCAAAGGCCGTACCTTCATTCCCATTACTTTGAATTTCTTCGAGGTTTTCACCAAAGACACCGAGTTGAAGAAGGTAATTATCTGACTTCGTTGCGATTTCGAAACCGACGCGGCGGTCCAGTTGGAATGCATCCGTTAAAGCCGCGCGTTCGATAATCGCAATGTCTAGGGATGACGTCGCTTCTTCGAGGGAGTTTTGTGTTTTAAAATGACCAGCTTTAAAGCTAAAGACGCTCCCATCGGGCTGCCATTGAACATAGGCATCTTCGAGGTTCACATCCGTTGAAGAGTTTGTGTTAAACTCAATTTTATATTTTAGGTTATCCCCAAAGTTGCCATAACCTTTGATACGCCCCCGACGCAAAGCCGTCGCACTTAAGTCAAAGTCAGCCGTGTCGGCATCAGCCGATGCATAATCAACATGTAAACGTCCGCCGACTTTAATGGTAAAATCATCCTGAGCAAAAGCCAGACCAGGTGCCATCATGAAGGATAGCGCCAGTGTAGATGCGGCCAAACGGGCCTTTTGAGTAAACGTCATTACTAACCTCTTAAGTTGACGTTGATCGCAAAGCGCAATGATTCCACGCTCGACTAAGTTGCCGAGCCAATGTCAGAGAAAGATGACAGTGGGATAATAGTTTTTTGACAATTACATATATTTTTTACGACAGTTTTATGACGGTCGCCGGCACCGAAAAAAGCCAATAGGCTTAAACAGTAGAAGAGCCGCTCTGACATTCAGAGCGGCTCTTTTTGTTTTTAGAACTTACCGACGAGGTTGAGATACCAACCGAGCTCATCTTCATCTTCGAGGGCACCGAGATATTGCTCCTCGATACCGCCCCATGTCACGCCGAGGCCTAGCTTCGCATTATCGTTCATATGGCGATAAATACCGGCCTGACCACCTTTGCGGGTAATGACGCCATTACCGATATCCAACCAGCGACCCTCAAGATGTGCATCCCATTGATGGGTCACATGATAATCGAGGCGCAAGACCGCGAGGTCTGCTTCTGACTTGGTGAAATCGAGACTTTCACGGTTCGATGTCACAGAGCCCGAACGATGGGCATATTTACCCCCCAAGGTCCACTTGGAAGAAATATCATAGGCCGTATCCACGGAGACGATCTCGGATCGCTGACGATAGTTCAGCGTCTCTCCACCAAACCTCTGGCTCGTTGGAGACAGGTCTTCGAGATAGGTATATTTCGCCAAGAGATTGAACCGATCATCCCAAATTGGACGATAGGCCGCCGCGATAGAGCCTTCAGTAAATTCGGCTTCATTGAAGTCGATTGGACCAAAGTTACCATTCTCTGTCTGTTTAGACACCGCGCGGTTGAACTTACCTTGCAGGCGCAGCTCTTCGGAGGCTTGATATTGCGACGTCCAACGAAGCAACCATGTTTCGCGTTGATCATCCGTTGTGATGTTCTCATCCTGACGCCACTCGGCAGCAAAGCCAGCTTTGAAGCGTTCATTTGAGAACCCTGTCGAAATCGCGATGGCTTCACGGTCCAGATTATCAATCCGGCCAACTTCGCCCGATAGTCCGAGGTTCCAGTTCCCTGGGCTCCAATCGACGCCGTAAGCATGGGTAATGCCGTTCAGACCACGATCATTGAACTGCAAGCGTTCCTCGCCAAAAACAGACAGCGCATCTGTGTAACGCTTACGTGCGCCCACATTTAGTGTGCCGTAATTGCCCGTCGGCTGCGCCCGAAGCGGAAGATCATAGGCGAGATAATACTCGTCTCCATCTTCTTCTTCGCGGCGCAAGGACGCACGGAGGCCAAGACCATCTTCACCAGTGCTTACTTCGCCGCCGCCAAAGAATGTCTTGGACAAGCGAACTTCTGCGCCCACACCCAGACGGTCCGTCGTGCGCGTATTATCGCCCGTCAGACCAGCTTGGCCATAAGCATAGAGCTTGCCGTCATCACCGATTTTCTGCTCGCCGCGCAGGCCAAAGGACGCGCCCGAATTGCCGCGCGCATCGTCATTGAACGACAGACCTGCACTCACGAGGGTTTTCTCGCTCAAGGCATAATCCACACGAGCTTCTGCAAAGCTGTTCGTGCCAATCAATGCACTATCAGAGATGTCCGCACGGGCAGAGAAGTCCAACCCTTTGGAGAGCGCGATTTCCATCCCGCCGCCAAATTGCTCAACGGCTTGGTTCGTGGCTTCAGCATAGCCTGCGAATCCAGCCTGACGTTTGCGCCAATACACATAAGCAGAACCGTCTAGGTCTGAGACTTCAGCAAAATTCACAGCCGCTTCGACAGCATAGGCCATGGCCGTCACATCATCTCCGAGCGTAACACCGCCACGATCAGCCGCATTATACGTAAAGCCGCCATCCAATGAGGTGAAGGTTTCAACGCCCAGACCTTCACTGCGAGCGATTTCGCCTTTGATATAGGTTCCTGCTGCATATTGCAGAGTCAGGTCCATCTCATAGAGGTCGGATTCCAGACCCCCATCATCTGCGTGATTATAGGTCGCGCCAAGTTTGACGTGATCCCCGAACCAACGTTTGGCACGCGCGCCATAAATAGCGCCATTATCATTCGCACCAAAGACAGGTGTGAATTCATAATCAGCGACAAGCACTTGCGCGTTACCACTTTGCGATCCGTCACGGAACAGGCGACCATCATCCCCTGTGCTGCCCAATGGACGCGTGAGGATCACGCGGCCTTGGATAAAGTCCAGATCATAATCCGTACCATATTGCAGACGACGGGATTCGATTACGAGACCAGAGACACTGTCACGCGTTTCCACACGCAATTGCTCCGAGCCAATCGAAATATCACCATGACGGAAATAATAGACCGAACCGCCTGTACCGCGCAGCTCATCACGTGCCTGACGGGTTCCGCCTTCTGCGATAAAGGCCGTTATATCGGTGCGCGCATCACCCAATGTTGTGAAGGCATTCTCATCCCAATTCAGTTTCGCACCATAGAGCGTACGGTTGACACGCGCGAATTCCGTATCATTGAAATTCGTCTGATAATTCCCCCAAAGGGCATAATCATCATCGCGTTCGATCCGAGCATAAATACGGCCTGATGTTGGTGCATCCTGTTCGATGACGGAATTATCGCCATAGGTCGGATAGTAACGATCTGGGTCAAGGCGACGCAGGAGTTGATCCAAGTTCTTATCATCTAATGTAGAGATTAAATCACCCAAGCCAGCTTCGCCAGTATCAGCCGTTGCCGTAACCGTCCAACGATCATCCAAACGCGAGCGGACATAAAAGGCCACGCGGCCTTCTTCGAAGGTTTTGTCTGAACCAATACGTTCGCCAATCGTCGCTTCGATCTGCGCGACATAGAATGTATCTTTCGACTTCACATCGACAGAACGCACAAGCGTCTGATGACCTGCTTTGATAGTCACAGATTGCTTACCAGCTGGCAAAAGCTGTTCAGCGACAAAGCGGCCATCACTATCGATACGGACGTTTTCACCCATAACAATAGCGGTCTCGCCCACGACATTCCGGCCATAAACGCGGACAGCGCCGCCCCGAACACGGACGTTCGATGTTTCTAACGTATTTTGACCAAATGTACCCGAGGCACTCTCAACCCATTCCGCATAGGTCAGGTCAAAATCAGCATCGCCGATCCGCAGACCTTTTGGTGCCGTTTGGTCAAACGCGCCATCAGTCGCGGTTGCACGCAAGACATATTGAACGTGCTCTGGCAGATTATCTGGCAGCGCAGCTGTCGCCACATTTCCAGTCACAGGTATGACCAGAAGCGGCTTACCTCGTGCAGAACGACGCGCGTCAAAGACACGTATTTCTAGAGTATCGGCAAAGGCCAAATAGTTAGAATATGTCGCAGCTTTCAAGACACGTCCCTGCTCGCCAATCACAATATCCATTTGCGCATTCAAACGCTTCACAGGATCAAGACTATCGACGGTAGTTTCGATTTCCATCGCATCGACATAGGCCGATGTGGAATTGCCCCAGCCTAACCATCGCTGCAGACGGCCCGGTGCCGGGCTACGATCCGCTTCGCCGACACGGTCCCGACGACCTAAGACCTTCGCACGGTTATGACGTGTGTCAGACGCTAGAGATCCATCGTGGTCTTGATCAATATGGTCATCACGCAATCCACCATTTCGGTTCCAACGACGATCTTCGTCGCGGTCCGTAAGTTGATCGCGCGCCACAGCATTGACTTGGCCATATGGATTCACGGCGAAGACTTGTCGGTCTGTGCCATTTCGGCGTCCATTGTCTTTAATCGTGTCCGTCTCAAAAAGACCGTTCTCAGTCTCATAATCTGGTACACGTCCGCCGAAGACTTCCCCGGCGATCTCGCCGCTGTCTTCATAGGTTTTAACCTCGCCCCAGATCGCTTCCATCGCAATATCTTTGAGGCCGTTCGGGGCCAAATCACGCACAGCATCCAGAGCCGTTTGCAGACGGGCTTGCGCCGCATCGACACCCATCGCGTCATCTGCATGATAGACAAGAACAGCGCGTTCAGCCGTCTCATTCTGTGAAAGGAAACTGCGCAGTTCTGCGACTTTAGCCGCGGCGATACCTGTACCGGCTACGTTGAAGTCATCTGCCGTAAAGTCGACGCGAAGTTTCGTACGGAAGCCTGCACCAAAATTCATCTTCACAAATTTACCACGCGTGACGCGCACGACGCGCGGGTTCTCTGTCGTTGGCGCATAGCCCAGCGGCAGTGAACGCGTGTCGGTTTTAAGCAGGAAGTTAGATCCATTCTCTGCATCGGCAATCGCCGCACATGGGATGTGATATCGGCCATATTCGTCTGTCGTGATAATATCACCATTGACGGTCACAAGGCGAACACCTGGCAGACCTGGCTCTCCATCATCGGGATAGCCATTGACGTTCACATCATCATAGACGCGGCCAATGATCGGAGTGCAATCAAAGCTAGGCTCAGGGATATAATCCACAACAGCCGTCGCAATGTCAGACCGCGATCCATCCGTTAGGTTTTCCGCAAAGGCTTGGTTCTCATGCGCACCAAAGGTGACATTTGGTCCAGCCAATAAGCGCAACGTTACGGAGACCGTCTCATTGGGTTGCAAGGCATCCAATGGAGCCTCTTGGCCGCCCAATGTCCAGCTGAGGACGCCGCGTGAGCGCACAGTCGGCTCAATCTGAACATCATCACCACCGTCGCTAACGGAACTCGTACCAGGCACATAGGCGAAGCCTTCTGGCAAGCGGTCGACAATATCGATGCCGCTCAGTGTCGAGGCGCTCTCATTGGTGACGTTGATTGTATATAGAACCGGATCGCCAATTTGTACGGTTCTTGGGTTAGCTGTTTTCGTGACCCGTAGGAAACTGGCATCCGCAAGTGGCGAGAGCGCAACCGAAGCCGTTCCCTCTGCTGTGAATTCACCTGTTGCAAGCGGACCTAAAGCCGCTGCTGTCGCAACGTTCACATAGTCGCGCGCTTCATCCGCACTAACCAAGAGGTCTAAGGATAATGTAATGCTCTGCGTCGGGGACAATTCACCATTGCCAGACAGTAATGCCAGATCGGATGTACCATTAAAGGCCGTGTTCGCCGTGCCTGTAAACCCAGCAGGAGCAGACGTTAGCGAGAACGCATCAACCTCGAAACGGTCCGCACCAAAGACGCTAGCTAGATCATCCGTCACAGATAGGTCTGTGATCAATGTCTCGCCGCTATTGGTAACCGCAAAGTCATAGGACACTAGCTGACGACCATCATCCTGGCGTTCGGCTTCATTGCGTGTCGTCTTCGTCAGATCGACCTCAGGTGTGCCACAAGACCGCAGTGGGATATTATTCATAAATACCGATGGATCGCCCGCTTCAATATCAAAGGCGAAGTAGAACGGACCATTCGCCTCTGCACTAAAGTCGGCCAACACATTCGTGTCGCCCACTTCGGAGGAACCAAGGATCGCAGGGTTATCCGTGCGAGTGGACACGTCCAATGGATCAGCCTCAGGCAAACGCGCTGTAGAGACTTCCGCATTCGGAGGATATGTCGGCGTTAAGGTATAAAGACCTGGTTGCGTGACATAGAATTGGAAGAAACCATTAGAGCCGTCTTGCACAATGACAATATCATTTTGCGAACCAACCGTATTGTTTGAACCGTTCGGGCCTGTGACGAGAATACCGCCACCTGGAAGGATCGCACCGCTTTCCTCGCAATAGAAATATCCTGTTGGATCATAATCTTCGGAGTCAGGGATACCGTCGCCGTCGCGATCAGCCGTCGAGCTTTCCAAATTATCTGGACTGCCATCGCCATCCGTATCAATAATCGCCAAAGGCGCAGGACTGATGTCGCCCGGCGTCGCGGGGGTTACATTCGGATCATCGGACGGAATCCGAGCCCCGATTTCATCAGAATTACCAAAGGCCGTGTTGCCCTGCGCTGGCCCGCCAGCAGATATATCAAGGCGCGCCGTGAGCGTCAGGCTTTTCGTTTCGCCGACGTTCAAGCTGTCTATACCCGTCAATAGATCAATGATGCTGACACCATCATATGATGTGTCGAGCGTAAGATCCGTTGAGTCCACCACTGGCGTTTCAAAGACGGTCGCTGGCGCAAAGGCCACCGCAAGATCATCATCTAGCTGCACATTGTTCAGCGTGACATTACCTGTGTTCTCAACATCCAAAGCATATTCAACTTCGAAGATCGGGCCAAAGAGCTGACGAGAAGACAAGGTTGTTTTGCGTACGGAAAGCTCAGGTTCGCGGTTCGCTTCAACCGTTTCGGACACTTGAGGCGAGCTTATGTCGCCTGCCGTCGCCGTCGCAAGGTTTGTGACCTCGCCCATGTCCACATCTGCCTGTGTGACGGTATAATCTGCCGTGCAGGTCAAGGTTTGTGTTGGCGCGAGACCTGCCGCTGGAAGGGCAGGACAAGAGACTGTGGCGATCTTATCATCAGAGACAGAAACCGCATCAAGAACCGTTGTGTTACCAGTATTGGTGACAACATAGGTATAGCTGACAACGTCGCCTGGCATAGAGAATGTCTCTGTAGTCGCAGTTTTCACAAGGCCGAGACCTTGCGTGACAGCCGTATCAACTGTGACAGTTGCAGGATCGGATACTGTTGGAACACCATCCACAACCGTATTGGCCGTCGCGATATTCGTAACGCCGCCTGCATCGAGGTCAGCTTGCGTGACAACATAATCTGCAGAACAGGTGAGGCTCGCTGCAGGTAGTAATCCACCCGCTGGTGTCGCTGGACAGGTCACAGATGCGATTTTGTCGTCACTGACCGTGATCGCCGTGTCGAATGTGACATTACCTGAGTTGGTGACCACATAGCTATAGGTGACCGTCTCGCCCGCAAGACGAATAGCATCAGCGGTCGTAGATTTCACGATCGACAGAGCTGGCAACTGCGTGCCTGTAATCGTCACAGTGTCGGTTGGAGACGTGAAGCCACCAAGCGTTGCCGAGGCAATATTTGTAACTTCACCTGCATTCAAGTCGGCTTGCGTAACGGAGTAAGTCGCAGAACATGTCAATGTTGCGTTCGGGACGAGACCTGGATTGGCAGGACAGATCACAGAAGCAATTCTATCATCAGAAACCGTCACTGGGTCGGTCAGTGTAACGTTGCCCGTATTGCGGACGATATAGTCATAGGACAACACATCACCCACGGCCGTAAAGTCGTTAGAACGCGCCACTTTATTAATCTCAATACCTTCGGACCGTGTCCCAGTCACAGTCGCTGTTTCAACAGGAGATGTGATTGTGCCATCTGTGGCGGAGGCTGTGTTCGTTACAAATCCTGCATCCAAGTCGGCCTGCGTGATGACGTCCGTCGCTGTACAGGTCAGGTTGGCACCCGGAAGCAATCCACCCGTAGGAAGCACAGGACAGCTGACGGTGACAATCTGATCATCATTGATCGTGATTGCGGCTGTGATTGTCGTATTCCCAGAGTTGGTCACGACATACTCATAATCCAACGTATCGCCGACCGCGTTAAATTCGCTGGTCAGAGCCGTCTTCAAAATGCTCAAAGCTGGCGCTTGCGCCGCGTCAATCGTCTCAGAGACCTCAGGAGACGTGGCGGTTCCATCTGTGGCTGTCGCCAAATTGGTAACCGCACCTGCATCCACATCAGCCTGCGTGACAGTATAATCCGCTGTACACGTCAAGCTTTCCGTCGGCGCGAGGCCTGGATTGGCTGGACAGATCACAGAGGCAATCTTGTCATCGCTAATAGAGATCGGGGCCGTGCTGGTGACGTTACCCGTATTTGTGACCTCGTAAGAATATGAAACGATATCGCCTGCGGCTGCAAAATCAGCATTCAACGCCGTTTTTACGAGAGAGAACTCAGGCGTTTGCGTACCTGTTACAGTCGCATTTTGCGGCGCTGAAGTTGTTGGGCCGGATGTCGCCGTCGCGATATTCATGACCTCGCCTGCATCCAGATCGTCCTGAGTCACTGTATCGGTCGCACTACAAAGCAGTGACGCGCCAGGCAATAAACCGCCGGCGGGCAGAGCTGGACAAGAAACAGCGTCAATCCGGTCATCACTAATCGTGATCGCGTCGAGCAGCGTGATATTCCCGCTGTTACGAACAAGATAATTATAGGTCAGTGTTTCGCCGACAGTTGTAAAATCGCTGTTCTGCGCAGTCTTCGTCAACTCAAGCGCAGGCGCTTGGACACCACCAATAGTTTCGCTTTGCGGCGGCGAGGTTGTGAAACCATCTGTCGCTGTGGCTATATTCGTCACAAACCCAGCATCAATATCAGCCTGAGACACGATATCCGTCCCGCGGCATGTCACGCTTTGCGTTGGCAGTAACCCGCCTGCTGGTAATGGATCACATGTAACTGACGCAATGCGGTCATCAGACACTTCGATTGGGAAGGTCACGGTAACATTGCCAACATTTGTTACGGTATAGACATAGTCCAGCGTATCGCCAACATTAGCGAAATCCAGTGTTGTCGCCGATTTTTCAAGCGTCAATTCACGACTTTGATCAGCAGGAATGGTGACGAAAACAGGCGGGCTGCTGGTGCGAGGATGCATAATAAAGGCGTCATTCGTAACAAAGCCTGCATCGAGATCAGCCTGCGTTACCGCATATGTTTCTGTGCATGTTTCGGTCGCACCAGGGACAAAGTTTCCGATGAAGCATACAAATGTGCCGATCTTATTATCCACAACAGACGTCTCGCCCGTCAGGGTTACATTGCCCGTATTTTCGATGTCGAATGTGTAGGTCAGAATATCCCCAACTGCGGAGAATGGTCCGTCAGTAGATGATTTGCGTAGCTCAACCGCAGGGTTGGCGTCCGCTGGAATTGTTTCGCTATCTGGCGCTGATGTTACAGTGCCATCTGTAGCTGTCGCGATATTCACAACAACGCCGATATCTAAATTATCCTGCGTCACGACATAATCAGCCGTACAGGTCAATGTGGCCCCTGGAAGCAAGCCTCCAGACGGCAAAGCCGGGCAAACCGTATTTGGTATCAGATTATCATCAACTGTGATGGGGTCGGTGATCGTCACGTTACCTAGGTTTGTGACAACATATTGATAGGTCACAATATCGCCGGGTAGCGTAAAGTTGATATTCGTCGCTGTCTTCTCGACCTGTAGTTCTGCAACGCGTGTTGCAAAAACACGGCGCGTTACAGGGTCAGATGTCGTCGGACCAGAGGCGGCCGTCGCGACGTTTTCAACAACGCCTGCATCCACATCGGCCTGTGTCGTCATATCAATACCTTCACAGGTGATCGACGCATTTGGCACAAGACCTGCAGGAGGCAGAGCCGGACAGGTGACAGATGTAATACGGGAATCAGACACAGTAATTGGGTCCAAAAGCGTGGTGTTCCCGCTATTTGTGACCAAGAAGCTGTAAGTAATCGTCTGACTTGGTGCATTATATGTGCTGCGGTCAGCAGATTTAGCAACTGTCAGCGCAGGCATCTGATCGGCGTTCACTGTCGCATCATCAGGTGCAGATGTCGTCGCGCCATTGGAGGCCGTTGCCGTGTTAACCACGGACCCTGCGTCAATGTCAGCCTGCGTCACGAGATAATCCGCGGAACAGGTGATTTCGGCGTTAGGTGCCAATCCTGATATCGGTAGCGCAGGACAACTCACAGCTGCGATTTTGTCATCACTGACACTAATCGCACCCGTCAGCGTCACATTACCTGTGTTGCGCACGCTGTACTCATAAGAGAGTACATCACCTGGCGCTGCAAAGGCTGTGTCCAGTGCAGATTTCGCAATGGAAAGAGCCGGAGCCTGCGTCGCCGGTAACGTCACGCTATCCGTTGGCGAAACTGTTGATCCGACACTTGCGCTCGCGATGTTGGTTACGTCGCCCGCATCCAGATCGGCCTGCGTGACGTCATAGCGGCCCGTACAGATGATGCTGGCATTCGGGGCCAAGCTGCCACCTGGAAGCGCAGGACAAGCCACAGAGGCAATCTTATCATCGCTGACTGTAATTGGGTCAGTGATCGTCAAGTTACCCGTATTCGTGACCAGATAATTATAGGTCACAGTCTCGCCGAGGGTTGCAAAGGCAGGACGGTCAGCAGATTTCTCAATCGCTAGACCTGGCTGCTCCTCCACAGTGACGGTTTCAGAGACAGGCGCCGTTGTCGCTGTGCCATCTGTGGCCGTCGCAGTGTTGGTCACCGAACGATTATCCAAATCGGCCTGCGAGACCGTGTCCGTTCCAGTACAATTCAATGTCGCATTTGGCGCAAGACCACCCGCTGGAAGTGCAGGACAAGACACAGAGGCAATCCTGTCGTCAGAGACAGAAAGCGCAGATGTGACCGTGACGTTACCCGTATTGGTGATCGCGTAAGTATATGTGATCGTATCTCCAACAGCCGCATATGTTTGCGGGCTAGCCGTTTTAGTCATGGCAAGCGCAGGGGCTTGGATGGCATCAACTGTTTCAGATACCTCAGGAGACGCCGTTGTGCCGTCGCTGGCTGTCGCGCGGTTCACAACCTGACCCGCGTCCAAATCCGCCTGAACAACGACATAGGTCGCACTACAGGTCAGGCTCGCCGTTGGCACTAAACCACCGCTTGGAAGCGCAGGACAAGACACCGAAGCGATTTTATCATCAGAGACAGAGATTGAATCCGTCAGCGTGACGTTACCTGTGTTCGTGACGATGTATTCATAGTCTACCGTATCACCCACGGCGTCAAAGTTTGCAGTCTGCGCCGTTTTCACAAGCGCCAAAGCTGGGTTCGCATCCGCATCAACCGAAGCTGTGCTCTCAGCTGGCGGCAATGTGCCGCCACTTGGCGTACCTGAAACAGAGGCTGTATTGTCAACCATGCCCGCATCAATGTCCGCTTGGGTGACCGCATAATCGCCCGTACATGTGAAACTCTCTGTCGGGGCCAATGCCGAAGCGGGGCAAGAGAGAGCTGGGATCAATGGATCATCAACGACAATTGCAGACACGGACACATTACCGGTGTTTGTCACCGTTATTTCATACGCCAGCACATCACCTACGGCGTTAAATTCAGAGGTCAGAGCTGTCTTGATAATATCAAGTACAGGGACTTGGTCCGCCGCAACAGTTGCCGTGCTTGGAACAGGCGTCACCGGGTCGCCATTTGGCAGATCTGCCGCCGCAGAGGCGTTATTAATCACCTCACCTGCATCTACATCTGCCTGCGTCACCGTATATGTCGCGGTACAAACCATCGTCTCCGCCGGAGCCAACGTTGTGCGCGGACACGTGACAGAGGCAATCAAATCATCTGTGACAACGATATTCGAGAGCGTAATCATACCCGTGTTTTCAACATCGAATTCATAGGACAGAATATCTCCTGCCATATCGAAGTCTGTCGTCACAGCCCGTTTGACGAACGCTAGGCCTGGAACCGCAACACTGTCTACAGTTGCCGTGCTTGGCGTCGAAACAGGGGGTATGCCTGCAGGCGGATTGCCAGAGACAGACGCGTTATTTACGACTTCGCCCGCATCCACGTCGGCTTGCGTGACTGTGTAATCGGCCGAACAAATCATTGTCGCAGCTGGCGCAAGCGTCGTTTGCGGACAGGAGACACTTGCGATGTTGTCATCTGTGATGGCTACATCTGTTAGTGTTGTATTGCCTGTATTCTCAACATCAAACTCATAGGATAAAATATCGCCCGCAGATGCAAAGTCGGCCGTCGTGGCGCGTTTTGTAAATCCAAGTGACGGGGTGCGCGTACCTGTAACAGTGGCGTCAACAGGGGCTGAAACAAGCGCATCAGTTTGCGCGAAAGCCTGGTTTGTCACTTCGCCTGCATCAATATCAGCTTGAGTGATCGTATAAGGTGCGCGACAGGTTTGCGTCGTTCCCGGCGTGAAGTTGCCCGTGATACAAGCAATCGTTCCGATCTTGTCATCCACGACCTCAATGTCGGTTGTGATCGTCAAGTTACCATCATTCGTCACAGCAAATTCATATTCAACAACATCACCCGCCGCCGTGAAATCTGTGAAGAGAGGCGTCTTGACGATGGAGAGGGCTGGATTTTGATCAGCAGGAATGGTTTCTGACGTTTGCGGAGAAGAGGTCGTGCCATCTGATGCAGACGCCAAGTTCGTCACCGAACCCGCATCCAAATCTGCCTGCGTAACGGTGTAATCACCCGTACAGGTCAATGTAGCCGTTGGAGCTAAGCCGCCCGCAGGAAGCGCAGGACACGTCACAGTGGAAATGAGATTATCCGTCACTGTAATGGGGTCTGTCAATGTCACGTTACCTGTATTGGTCACAACATATTCGTAGGTCGTGACGTCGCCCGGCAATTCGAAATTAATTGTCGTCGCGGTTTTAACCGTCTCCAGTGATGGCTGTTGGTCAGCATTAACTGTTACCGTATCTGTTGGAGGGGTCAGCGTGCCGCCCGCAGGTGTGGCGTCAGCCGACGCGATATTCGTCACTTCACCTGCGTCGAGATCGTCCTGCGTCACCGTATAATCGGCCTCGCAAATAACGGTTTCCGTCGGGTCAAGATTGGCATCTGCATTACCAATGGCTGTGATATCGCAGCTAATCGCGGCGATCCTGTCATCGGTAATGACCAGATCAGAGACAAGGACGTTGCCTGTGTTTATGACCGTATATGTATAAGTTAGAATATCGCCAACGGCATCAAAGCTCGTTTCGCCAGCGGCTTTCTCCAAACTCAGAGCGGGTGTTTGAACCGCGTCAACTGTCTCGGACGTTTCTGGCGGGGTCAATGTGCCGCCGCTTGGCGTACCCGTAGCAGACGCTAGGTTCGTAACGGAACCTGCATCAAGATCCGCCTGAGTGACCGTATATTCGCCCGTACAGGTAACCGATTCCGATGGGTCAAGATTGGCGTCGCCATTTCCAATGGCCGCCACAGAACAGCTTACAGCCGCGATTTTATCATCTGTAACATCGAGATCAGCAATCAGGACATTGCCCGTATTGGTGACAACATATTCATAGGTCAGAATATCACCAACTGTAGTGAAGTCGGCGTCTTGTGCTGTTTTTACAATCGTCATGGCCGGGCTTTGTGTGCCTGAAACCGTTGCATCATCCGTTGGAGATGTCGTTGTGCCGTCTGTTGATGACGCAACATTCGTGACTTCGCCTGCATCCAGATCGGCTTGGACGACGGTATAGGTCGCCGTACAAGTCAGGGTGGCTGTCGGGAGCAATCCACCCGCTGGAAGCGCAGGACATGTGACAGAAGCGATCTTATCATCACTGACCGTGATCGGGTCTGTAATGGTGACGTTACCTGTATTGGTAACCAGATACTCATAGTCGAGCGTATCACCGACCATTGTGAAGTCAGATGTCAGCGCCGTTTTTTCTGTCGTCAACGCAGGGCTTTGTGTGCCGTCCACCGTGGCTGTGTCGCCCGCTGGGGTTAGCGTACCACCCGCAGGGGTCGCGTCAGCTTCGGCGAGGTTCATCACTGACCCCATATCCAAATCGGCCTGTGTGACACTATAAGTCGCCGTACAAGTCGTGCTTTCCGTTGGCATTAAGCTCGTGACAGGACAGTTAACAGCGGCGATTTTATTATCACTCACAACAAGGTCGGTGACCTCTACGTTACCAGTGTTGGTTACGAGGAACTCATAGTCTAGCTCATCGCCAACAGCCGCAAAATCACTATCCAAGGCCGTTTTGACGAGCGTCAGCATAGGTGTCTGTGTTCCGTCGACCGTCGCCGTATCGGTTGGCGGGGTCAAAGTACCGCCACTTGGCGTACCAGACACAGAGGCGATATTTGTTACCGAACCTGTGTTCAGATCGGCCTGCGTGACCTCATAAGTCGCCGTACAGGTCGTGCTTTCCGTTGGCATAAGGCTCGTGACAGGACAGGTGACGACCGCGATTTTATCATCGCTCACAGTAATCGCTGAAATGGACACATTACCTGTGTTCACAACATCATATTCATAGCTCAATATATCGCCAACCATTGCGAAATCTGTCGAGAGTGCGCGTTTGGCAATCGTCAAGACAGGCGTTGGGCCTTCGGGTGTAACAGACTCATCCGCAGTCGTTGGCGGGAACGTTCCGCCTGCAGGTGTCGCGCTCAATGTTGCTATGTTTGTGATTGGCGTGCCGGCATCCACATCCGCCTGCGTGACCTGATAAGTCGCCGTGAAGTCAACGCTGTCGCCAACTGCGAGACTGGCCACATTTGCGGGTGAAATCGCCGACAAGGTCCCTGCCCCGCCGTGAACATCCGAAACGCTAATATTCGAAAGACTGACGTTACCGGTGTTTGTGGCGCTATATGTATATGTCACAATATCACCGACCATGAGGTCAGAGGTTACGCTGGCGGTCTTCGTGAAATCAGCCTGTGGGGCTGGACCTTCTGGCGCAACGGATTCCGTCCCTGTTGCGGGAACAAGTGTACCGCCGACAGGCGTACCATCTGCTGTCGCAGTATTTGTAACGGCGTCGCCTGCATCAATATCAGCTTGTGTGACAACATAAGTCGCTGTGAAATCTGCGCTATCGCCAACCAATAGAGTTGCAACATTCGCAGGTGTGATGGCGCTCAAGGCACCCGAACCAGAATGCACGTCTGACACCATGACATTATTGATCGTGACATTGCCAGAATTCGTAACGGTGTATGTATAGGTTACGACATCATCAACCGCGAGGCCTGTCGTCACATCTGCAACTTTCGCAACGGTTAGCTCGGGACCAAAGGCTTCAGGAGAGACGCTCTCATCCGCCGTAGCTGGGACATATGTGCCGCTTGGCGGCGTGGCCGCAGCTGTGGCCGTATTCGTAATCGCTGTGCCGGCATCAATATCGTCTTGCGTGACAGTATAGGTTGCCATGAAGGTTGCCATGCCGCCAATGGGCAGATTTGCAACTGTCGCAGGCGTGATGGCGGATAAGGTACCAGTACCAGAATGCACATCTGATACGCTGATATCCGCCAGCGTCACATTCCCTGTGTTTTCAGCCGTGTAAGTATAGGTGATGACATCACCTAACGCGAGGTCCGTCGTCTGATCTGCGACTTTTGTCAGGGTGATTTCAGGCGCAGAGGTTTCAGGCGAAATAGATTCTGTATCGGAGACAGGCGTATAGCTCCCAACAGTCGGTATCGCATTGACAGTCGCTTCATTGGTCACGGGTGTGCCCGCATCAATATCATCTTGCGTGACAACATAAGTCGCCGTGAAATCTTGCGTAGCACCCGGCGCAAGATCGACGCTAGCGGGCGTAATTGCGGAGAGAGTACCTGTACCCATATGAACATCACTGACGGTAACATTCGTCATCGTGATATTGCCCGGGTTGCGGACCGCATATGTGTAAGTAACTGTGTCGCCGACGCTCAGGCCAGTCGTCACATCTGCGGTTTTTTCAATGGCTAGAGCTGGGGACGCATCCGCTGGCGCAACCGTTTCGCTGCCAGTGACGACGGGTAAAGTCCCGCGTTTTGGCGTCGCCGCGAGGGTCGCTGTATTTGTAATGTCGGCCCCTGAATCAATATCATCTTGCGTAACCGTGTAAGTCGCAGTGAAAGTCGCGGTTCCGCCCGGCGCGAGTGTCGCAATACTGGCTGGGGTAATCGCAGACAATGTGCCTGTGCCAGAATGCACGTCAGACACAGAGAGGTTATCCAACACGATGTTACCTGTGTTCGTGATAACATAGCTATATGTCACGACATCATCGGCTTGCAGGTTCGCTGTAACATCAGCAGATTTATCTAGCGTTGCATTAGGAGTCGGCGCTTCGACCGTTACTGTTTCATCATCTGTCGCAGGCGTTAGCGTTCCACGTTTTGGCGTGCCATCCGCAGTCGCAGTATTTGTCAGGTCTGTACCCGCATCAATGTCGTCTTGGGTCACGACATAGGTAGCCATGAATGTCTGCGTCGCTGTTGGCGCGAGATCAACGCTGGCAGGCGTGATCGCAGAGAGTGTGCCCGTTCCAGAATGGACATCCGAAACTGTTACGGCGTCGATCCCAATATTACCGGTGTTTTCGACAACGTAACTATAGGTAATCGTGTCGCCTTCAGACACATCCGTTGTATCAGACGCCGTCTTCATGACGCTTAGGCTCGGTGTCGGTGCTTCAACAGTCACCGTCTCGTCATCCGTTGACGGCGTATAGGTGCCGCGCACAGGCGTTGCATTTGTTGTTGCAACATTGGTGATGTCAGAACCCGCATCAATGTCGTCTTGCGTAACCGTATAGGTCGCCGTGAAATCTTGGGTGGCGCCTGGCGCGAGATCGACGCTGGCAGGCGTGATCGCAGAGAGTGTCCCTGCACCTGAATGGACATCGCTGATCGACACTGCGGTCAAGCTCACATTACCCGTATTCTCGACGGCATATGTATAGGTGATGAGGTCACCAACAGTAACACCTGCTGTAATATCAGCCGTCTTTACAATAGTAGACTCTGGTAAAGGCGCAGCGAGTGTTACGGTTTCATCGGCGGTTTGCGGCGTAAAGGTACCCGTTTGCGGGACAGCCGAAAGGGTCGCTGTATTGGTAATATCAACGCCAGAATCGATGTCATCTTGGGTGACAGTATAAGTCGCAGTAAAGTCCTGCGATGCGCCCGGCGCAAGCGTGACGCTGGCGGGAGTAATCGCTGATAATGCGCCGGTGCCAGAATGGACATCGGAGACAGAAACATTGTCCAAGGTGACATTACCCGTGTTTGCAACGGCATATGTATAAGTGATGACGTCGCCTTCTTCGACTGCGGTCGTATCGGACGCAGACTTGGTGAAGGTCGAATCTGGTGCACCCGCTTCAACAGTGACGCTTTCGTCATCGGAAACAGGCGTATATGTGCCGCGGCTAGGTGTGGCGTTGGCCGTAGCTGTGTTTGTAATCGGCGCGGCGGCATCAATATCGTCTTGAGTGACAACATAAGTCGCGGTGAAAGTCTGGCTTTGCGTAGGGTCGAGATCGACACTGGCAGGCAGGATCGCAGAGAGCGTGCCTGTGCCAGAGTGCACATCAGAAATGCTGACGGCAGTCATCGTGACATTGCCCGTATTCGTCACAAGATAGGAATAAGTAACCGTGTCGCCTTCTGCGACATCGGCTGTGACATCTGCGGTTTTAACAATCGTCAATGCTGGATCAGCTGTCTCAACCGTCACAGATTCATCAGCCGTGACAGGCGTGTATGACCCTGCCGCTGGGGTTGCGGCGGCTGTCGCTGTGTTTGTAATCGGCGTACCTGCGTTCACATCATCCAAAGTGACAGTATAGGTCGCTGTGAAATTTTGGGTGTCGCCTGGCTCAAGATCAACACTCGCTGGCGCGATGGCAGACAAAGTGCCTGTGCCATTATGCGCGTCACTGATGGATACGGCCGTCATCGTGACATTGCCCGTATTTGCTACAGCATACGTATAGGTGATCACGTCACCTTCCATAACATCAGTATCATCACTGGCGGTTTTCGTCAGGGATAGGGTCGGCGTTGGCGCTTCGACGGTAACGGTCTCATCATCAGAAACAGGCGGAAGACTTCCGCCTTTTGGCGTCGCGCTCAATGTCGCCGTATTGGTGAGGTCTGTAGCGGCATCAATGTCGTCTTGCGTGACGGTATAGGTCGCGGTGAAAGTCTGGCTGGCACCTGGCGCGAGGTCAACGCTGGTAGGCGTAATCGCAGATAATGTGCCTGTGCCTGAATGCACATCCGAAACACTGGCATTATCAAGACCCACATTCCCTGTGTTTGTCACAACATAACTATAGGTGATGACATCGCCCTCAGCGACATCTGTCGTGTCTGAGGCCGCCTTAACGAGTGTTGCGAGCGGAGCAGGCGCTTCAACAGTTACAGTTTCATCCGCCGTAATCGGTCCAAGGACGCCGCGTTTCGGTGTCGCGCTCAGGGTCGCTGTATTTGTAATATCCGTGCCTAAATCCACATCATCTTGCGTGACGGTATAGGTCGCAGTGAAGGTCTGGCTGCCTCCGGGCGCTAGGGTCGCAACGGTTGCAGGCGAGATAGCAGATAAGGTGCCTGTGCCCGAATGGCTATCGGAGAGGCTGACAGCGTCAAGGCCGACATTGCCTGTATTGGTCAGGACATATGTATAGGTGATCACATCACCCTCGGCGACATCCGTCGTATCAGACGCCGTCTTTGTAAGTGTGGCTGCGGGTGTTGCGGCCTCAATAGTTACAGATTCATCCGCCGTAACAGGCGTATAGGATCCGCGCGCAGGCGTCGCATTTGCCGTGGCTGTATTCGTAATCGGCGTACCTGCATCGACATCATCTTGCGTAACAACATAGGTCGCCGTGAAGGTCTGGCTTTGCGTAGGGTCGAGATCGACGCTGGCAGGCGTAATCGCAGATAATGTTCCCGTGCCTGAATGGACATCAGAAATGCTGACGCCCGTCATCGCGACATTACCCGTATTCGTGGCGACATATGTATAGGTTAGCGTCTGGCCTTCGACGACATCCGTTGTGTCATCCGACGTTTTTGTCAATGTCATCAGCGGATCGGCGGCTTCAACAGTTACGGTCGCATCATCTGTGGCAACTGGTGGAGGCCCTTGCGTTGGCGTTGATGAGAGGGTCGCTATATTTGTAATATCGGTGCCTGCGTCGATATCTTCCTGCGTAACCGTATAGGTCGCCATGAAGTCAACGAAAGCTGTCGGGGCAAGGCTCGCGACATTGACTGGCGTAACGGCCGATAAAGTTCCCGTACCCGAATGCACATCTGACACGGACAAATCGGTAAGCGTGACATTCCCATCATTCGTGATGCGGTACGTATATGTGATAACGTCGCCCTCTTCCACATCCGTGGTTAGGCTTGGTGTTTTAACCATCGTTGCAGATGGGTTTGGCGTGATAAGTGTAACGCTCGCATCGTCCATCGGCGGCGTGAAAGGGCCACTGCTAGCGGGCGGCGTAGCATTCGCTGTCGCCGTATTCGTGATGGCAACACCTGCATCAATATCGTCTTGCGTGACCGTATACGTCGCAGTGAAGGTTTCGCTGTCTCCTGGAAGAATAGTCGCAACCGAAGCCGGTGCGATCGCGGATAATGTCCCCATGCCGTCATGCACATCGGTAATCGAAACAGACGTTAGCGTAACATTACCCGTATTTCGGAACAGGTAGGAATAGGTGATTACATCACCCTCTTCCGCATCAGTGGTTTGGTCTGCCGTCTTGACGAGCGTTGCCATCGGTGCGGGCGCAATCACGTCAATAGATTCATCTGCCGTGACGGGGGCAAGAACGCCGCGTTCTGGTGTAGCCGATAGAGTCGCCTCATTCGTGATCGCCGTTCCAGCATCGATGTCGTCTTGCGTAACCGTATAGGTCGCAGTGAAGTTTTGACTTTCCGTTGGAGCGAGAGTTACGCTGGCGGGCGTAATCGCAGATAGTGTGCCCGTTCCCGCATGCACATCAGATACTGAAACCGCATTCAAGGTCACGTCGCCCGTATTCGTCACGACATATGTATAGGTGATGATTTGGCCTTCAGTGACATCCGTGTCTTCGCTGGCGGTTTTCGTCAATGTAGCGAGCGGCGCTGGATCAGCCAGTGTCACAACTGCGTCCGCTGTGCGCGCACCTAATGTCCCACGCGCAGGGGTCGTGTTTAACGTCGCCGTATTCGTGATATTAGTACCCGCATCAAAGTCATCTTGCGTCACGACATAGGTCGCCGTGAAGGTTTGTGTCGTGCCAGGCGCGATGTCGACGCCTGTTGGCGTGATCGCAGATAATGTGCCTGTGCCAGATTGGACATCTGAGATTGATGTATTTGTCAGTGTCACATTGCCTGTGTTCTGAACGCTATATGTATAGGTGATCGTGTCACCCTCTTCTGCGTCACTGTCAGGACTGGCGATTTTTGAAAAGACAGCTTCGGGAGTTGGCGCAGTAACAGAGACGCTAGCATCGGCTGTCGGGGCCGTGATGGTTCCACGTCGAGGCGTTGAGTTTGCGGTAGCCGTGTTTGTAATATCGACGCCAGAATCAATGTCGTCTTGGGTGACAACATAGGTGGCCGTAAACGTCTGACTTTCCGTTGGTCCCAAATCAACACTGGCTGGCGTGACGGCAGATAACGTCCCTGTCCCATTATGGACATCCGTAATATTGACATTCGTCTGTGTGATATTGCCGATGTTCTCGACAACATATGTATATGTAACCGTGTCACCTTCTTCGAGGTCGGTGGAAATGTCTGGAGTTTTCGTCAACGTCAGTGCGTTAATAGCCTCAGGTCCCGGAATCGAAAGCGTGCCCGAAACGTTGCCCAATGTGCCCTCTGTAGGTATTGCCGTCACACTCGCCATATTCACGAACACAACATCAGCGTCGACGTTTTCTTGGGTCACAATATGCTGACCTGTACAAATCATGGACCGGCCGGGGTTCCGCGCCGTGAACGGACAGGTAACAGCGCCTGTAATGAAGCTGTCATCGACAACGATATTGGTTAAGCGGACAGAGCCGATATTTACGACTTCAAACTCATAATTGATGATATCCCCAGGGGCCGTGTATTCAGTTTGGTCAGCGGTCTTCACAATAGTAATACCAGGCGCAACCTCTGGCGTACCCGTTGCGTCATTGCCGTCAGTGAAGAACCAGAAATTATCACCGCGCGTCGTGTTACTCCCTGTATCATCATCGCGGATGAAAGGCGTCGTGCCATTCACGGCTAGAATATTGGTGAGCAGTGCTGGCGGCAGATCGAACCAAGCCGTCGAGGTTTCCGCGCCTGAGTTATCATTCCTGAAACAGTTTTCAGTCCCGATAGTTGTCGTACCCGCAAAATTTGTCCGTTCAACCGAGTTCGCTGGGAGGTTGGATAAGCTGGAAACCGATATGCCGTTCACTTCAAATGAAACATCTTCAAAATCGAAGTTACCGGGACACGCATCCGCATCACGCACGGTCAAGCGTGAGTAACCTTCGACAATGCTACCACCAAAATAAGAGGAGCAAGAAACTGTGCCGCAATTCAGTGCCTGTGTTGGCCCAAGTTGAAAGACCGGTATGCCTTGAAACGCAGTAGGCGTACCTGTGCCAGCAAAACCTCTAAACTGTGTCGACGGGTTCACAAACTGATAATATATATTGCCGTTCACACCAATCAGAACAAACATTGTCCCACCAACGGGCGGATATGTGTCTGGGATAGGACCATTCCCATTTGGGACGGTTTCCGTGAATGTTGTTGCCCAGGCCGTTGGGGCAGCGGCCGTCGTGGCCAAGAGTATACCTGCCGCAAGGGAGGCTCTAGCCGTCCCTCCTATGAGGCGCTTGGTCTTAACTATCAATTTGCTCAAAAATCCGGTCATCGGATGTAGTCCCACTTCTATGTGAGGGAGCAATGTCGACGAGAAGTTGTGAATGGTGTGTTAAAGGGTGTTGAGAGATATGGTTCTCAAATGATTAACCAGTCATATTGGGTTCATGTTCGTTAATTTACAGTCTTAACAAGCCCGCAACTTATTGATTTATATAATATATTTTACTCTAAACGTTAATATTAACGATAAATAAAAATTACCTTTGATTGTATTATTTGCCTTTTTCGCTAAAAAACCACGTGATTTTCAACTCTCAAAATGAGTGCCATGTGGGTTACAACTCGGCACCCTGCTAACATGTCATATACATAGAAAATTTACAGTATTTCTATATTTATCAGGACCTTAACGCATTGGTTACATTTCAGTACCTATATCGAAATCTATGAAACAGCCTGTAAAAGCCTATCCAAGTCCAGGAAAAGCGCCTGACATTTTCTACAACACCAAAATTTGCCCGGTGCGTAATCTATTGGGACAACTTGGGCGAAAGTGGCCGAGCCTTATTCTCTGCCATCTGTCCTTTGGGTCACATCGCTTTTCTGAACTGCGCGGAGCCATCCCAGATATCTCGCAACGTATGCTCGCACAAAGCCTACGGGAATTGGAACGAGATGGGCTCATCACACGCGAGACTCGCGGCGGCGTGCCACTGCGTGTCGATTATGCTCTCACCCCACTCGGCGAGAGTTTCATCGTCCCTCTTCAAGCGATGATGAATTGGGGGGGGAAACATCTCGGCAGGGTTGAAGTTATCCGCCGCGCATATGACGCCGAAACCAATGTTAAGGCCGCAGGTTAGCGCCCTCCCCTTCACATTCAGTTGAGTGCGGCTTTACGACATCTTTGCCCGAATTTTTCAATCTAAGCCTCCCCACCATTATCAGGGCCACACTTATTGGTCCCGTAAACGGGTACTTTCTATAAATTCAATATCCGTTCAGTCGTTGCGATTTCACTTTGCCTATTCGTAGAACCTAATGCCGCCTTTCTGTCTTTGGATGGCACTCATGGAACCTGATGACGTCATTTTCGTGTATTCTGCATTCAGAATCAGAGATTCTAGCGTATTTCTAATTTCGGGCTTATAACTCTGAATTTTCGTGGCACGTTTTAAGCCTCATACAGCCGCTTTCTTACCTCTCCCTCACAATCCCACCAAAAATATTTTAGAGGAGCCTCAGGCGCGATCCTCGCAAGAATTAGGCTTTGAAAAAGAGCTTAACTTTGCCCCCAAACCCTCTAACACACTGAAAATATAGCTATATATAGCAGCTTAGACCGCTAAGACTGCAAAGCTAGCTAAGCTATATTACAAAGCTAGCCATGATAGCTTGCCACGCTTAGCGGGGTTAGCAGGCAGTCTTGGCAGGCATAGTAACCTAGCGTTAACCTTTTCTTTGCAAATACGTCCTGAGAGATTTTTTCTTCGGAGACCCGCATGCCCGTCATCAGTTTTGCAAATCCTAAAGGCGGAACAGGTAAATCGACCTCGGCCCTAATCCTGGCGCTCGAATTGGCGCATCGCGGCGGCAAAGTTGCGCTGATTGATTGCGACCCAAACCAAGTCACTGCCGGATGGGCTGCTGCCCGCGAAGCCAATGGCGATACTATTCCTTTCACAGCGATCCCGAATCCAGGGGAGGGCGATATTATCGACGTGCTCGATACACTCTCCGCAGAATATCCCTTCGTCATTGTTGATCTTGAAGGCACGGCGTCACTTATGATGAGCAGAGCCATGAGCCGGTCTGATCTCACCGTCATTCCTATGCAGGCCAGTCCCGTTGATGCGAAACAAGCCGCACGTGCGGTCGCCCTCATTCGGGTTGAAGAAAAAACACTGCGCCGCCGCATTCCGATGCGAATTCTCATGACTCGTAATAATCCAGCCATCCGTACACGCGACGAGAAAGCGATCGTAGAGCAACTCGAAAGTGCGGGCGTGCCGATGTTAGATGTCCCGCTGCACGAACGCGCCGCCTTCCGCGCGCTGTTCTCATTTAACAAGACCCTGCGTGAACTTACAAAGGCCGAAAGTGCCGGCCTACCAAAGGCGCTCGAGAACGCGGAAGGTTTTGCCTATTTCGTGATCAAAGCGTTGAAAGACGAAATGCGCGGTGAGGGCGACACAAATTCTGCTACTTCAGAAGCCGCATAGGAGAGGGACCCTTATGACCGACGATACAATCAAACGTGCCAGTTTTGGCTTTGACGCAGATTTTGGTGACCTTTCAACAGTAAAGCCAACAGGTACGCCAAAGGCTAAAGTGAAGCCCGCGTCTAAACCAAAAGTTACGAAGCCTAAGGCCGTTACAAAGACGCCGCGTCAGCCAAAACCAAAACCGGCCGTTCGCAAAGCACAAGATGATCTGGCCGATAAGCTCGCGCAGTCCCATGGGTTCACATCCCGCGAAGCCATAGCCGCCGCTCCAATTTTAATGAAAAAACGCCGCCGGATTCAACATGCTGAACCCGTTGATCAACTGTCTATCCGGGGGCCCGTACGTGTGCTCAACGGATTTATTGATTATTGCGATGCCAATAAATTATCCTATTGGGAAGGGATGGAACGACTCGTTACAGAAGCAGGCTACTAATTTTCCTCATCTCATTCTTCTAAATACACAGACAGTTGTTTGTTTAGTTTAGGAGAGTTTATAATGTTTAGGGACTCGCAAAGGCCTATAAATACAGGCTTTAACGCACATATGGGAACCTATATTCAGGATGACCGGAACCCAGTTGCAGGACGGGAAGCACCTGTTAGCAGGATCAAAAGCACCCTCGTGCAGGAGCTAGAGCACCCAGATACAGGGCAAGCATAAATCCTCATGTTCCACCTTATAATTATACAATAAATTCAGTGCCTTAGAGTTATTCAATATAATCACTCCCCGCTAAAAGGACCCATTTACAGGATAGCTCTATTTCTTCGGGCTACGATTCGCGAATCATCCCGTAGATAGGTGCCTTTGATTCTCCTCTATATTGACGAAAATCCCCATAAACAGGCAGGGGAGGGCGGTCCGGCCCTCGCATATGGAGGAACATAGACCCTCGAATCATGGAAACATTGAATCAAGCACCCATTTACAGGACCACACGGCCCTAACGACTAGAAAGCACCTATTTACAGGATCGCCGCATAAAGAAATTCGCATTAAGCACCCAGTTACAGGATGAAGACCCCTGTCAGGGCTTGACGACAGGTGCCTTTGGGTCAGAACGGCACTGAAAGCACCACTTGCACAAGGGATTCGGGGTGCCTTTGGAGAATCGTGTCATGTCAGACCCGAAAACCAATAAAACTGCGGTGCCCGCCGCAAAGCCGCCGGCCAAGCGCCGACGTAAGAAATCCCCTGCGTCAATTCGAGTTGTAACGCCTGCGCAAACGTTACCTAATCGTCCGTTGAAGAAACATGTCGCAGCTATTCATACGGATGGCCATCTTTCGCTGCTGCAACGCAAACTCTCTAATGTCCTACTCCTGAATGCTTATGATGCGCTGCTTACGCAGACGGAACATGAGATTGACGAGAAAACGCTCTGTGTGATGTTGGGCTATGACTCCAATGACCGGAAACCTTTGAAAGAATCTTTGCGCGCTTTGGCGTCTGTCCATGCGGAGTGGAATATATTGGGCGATAATCAGGAAGAGGTCGAGTGGGGCGTATCTAGCTTATTGTCTCATGCTGTCTTGTCGCGCGGGAAATGCCGATATGGCTATTCTTCGGCCTTAGCCGAGAAACTCTATAACCCTGACATTTATGCCAGTATTAATATGCGTATTCAGCGCAAGTTTCGATCCAAGCATGCGTTGGCCCTTTATGAAAATTGCTATCGCTTCAAAACCGTACGTTCAACGGGGTGGTGGGATTTGAAAACCTTCCGGCGTCTCATGGGTGTGGATGACAGCGATTATTATCGCCAGTTCAAACATCTCAACGCCAAAGTGATCAAGCCGACCGTCAAAGAGATTAACGCGGTATCTGATATTGAAATCACGCCTGAGTTCAAACGATCAGGTCGTTCCATCAGCGAGATACGGTTTATCATAGGCGCGAATAAACAACTGCCTTTGCTAGATATAGATGATGATGGGGCGGTGAAGGGGACAACCGTTTATCAACGACTCGTCGCCTCTGGTATCTCGCATAAGCTAGCTGAAAGCTGGATCACCCAACATGGCGAAGATTATTGCGCGGCCAAGTTAGATCTCATGGAATCTCAAAAAACATCAGGCACGCAAATTACGTCGCTCTCTGGGTTTCTCGCCGCGGCTATTAAAGACGATTATAAAGACGCAAAAGCCGGTCCGACCCCCGCTGAAATGACAAAAGCAGCGGCGCGCGGCGCCGCGCGTACGCGTCAAGCGGATGTCGAATATAAAGCGCGGCAAACCGAGTTTGAAGCGCGCGAAGCGGATAAACGCGCTTTATTAGAACGGGTTGAAAAGGCCCGAACATGGCTGGCTGCTAAACCTGAAGCCGAACAAGTTCTGTTGTTACAAGCGTTTGAGGGGACATTAGATAAGAACTTCCTTCGGGCGGATTTCAAACGCGCGAAGCTCGACTCAACTGCCGTTGCAGCGCGTTTTGCGGATTACGTCGACCTGTAACCCGTTGTCCTGATGTCTCATATATAATGAGATAAAATCTTACGTGCGCCGTGCAAACGCCTTTATGCTTTATGTATGTTTTAAAACGGGTTTATTCGAGCCGTTTTGATTAATGTCTCAATAACCTTATTCCTTCGCTCCAATTAAAGACTCAACCCATAGTTTTATTTTATTATGAGACTGATTTGGGAATATATTAAAGATGTGCTTTGGCCGGCCTCTTTACTATCAGTACCTGCTCTATTAGCGATGAGCAGTCTTCCTGTGGCGTCAGCCCTTGCGGCTTCAACTGATCGCCCTTTCTTTCGTGTCCAATCCCTTGTGATCGTTATTGGCGCCACTGAGGACGAGAGCAATGGCGGCGTTGCGCCTGTTGCGGTCGATTTCAATCTCCTTACGCCCGCGACGTCAGGCGCGGCTGCGCCAGACATCATTGGTGTTGACGGCTTTGTCTTTAACTCAAATTCTGGTTTCGACGCAGGTCATGACTATTCTGGTGGCGGGTCGCGGCTTGATATTGAAAATGAAACCTTCGGGGCGAATTTCGGAAACCCTAGTGGGGGTGATGTTGACTATCTTGAGGCCACAGACAGACTCACGGCATTTGGAATCGATAATACGACAGATGTAAATGTGCGCCAATCTCGTCACGTTTCGCGCTTTTTGGTCGTGTCTAACGCGCCCTTTGATATGTTTGCGCAAGCCAGTAATTTGACGCGGTCTGGAGATTTTTCTGCTTTGAATTATGATAATATAGGCTTCCGCGCTTTGATAAATCGATCTGGTGGGTCAGGTGCAGGACGTTGGGGCGATGCGGCCCAAAACCCAGCTGTGGGCGGTAGCGGGATCGACACGACCCTAAATGACTTGGGCGACATTAGCGCAGGCCCGACGCAATTTTTTGATGGCGGCCGCCGCACAGCACGCGCACGGGGGTCATTGCTCGAACAAGCCGTTTCGTTTAATATACGTTACGCCTTGAGTGGAAACGCAGACGCCAGGAATACGAACGCCTATGATTTTTCCATGGGTGTGGGCACACTGGGTGCTGATGTAACCTATACCGTTTATACGCCCTGATCGGTTTTAAGGCGGTCTTGAGCTTAAAAAGTACCGCTAAATTCGATATTTAGGATCGGACCAAATGTGCGGGATTCAAATTCGGTAACATCTAAGACGCCGCGATCGCGGCGATCTGTGAAAACTTCACGTGTGAAATTTTCCCGAGAGTTAATGAGGTTTGTGAGTTCTGCTTTTATTTTCATGCCGAAGACATCCTTATGTTCAACAAAGGCATAGGTGATCGGGCGATCAAGGGACGGGTTATCCGTGGTGAAGAGCCGAAAGCCTTTATGATCTGCAAATTCGCGTGCGCCGCCGCCATAGGCCCATTGCGTATCTGGAATATCATGGCGCATGCGGGCATGCCAGAAGCTCTTGAGGTCGCGGCTTAACTCACGCGAAACACCTGTGACTGGATCGTCGACTTGGCTGTCTCGATATTGGATATCAAGGTCAAATTGCAGGCCGTTCCATCCCCATCGTTCGCCCTTGAGGCTTGTGTTGAAATCAATACCGTAACTCATGGCGCTATCGACATTTCCGACGGCATCTCCGTTTTCACCAATTGGTATGCGGTCGACGAGATCGGAAATGAAGCTCACATAGGGGTTTAGGTTGATGGTAAAGCCTTGCCCGAAATCTTTGTCATATTCGATTCCGAAAAACCAATTTTGCGATGGGACCAGATTAACGTTTCCTGTGCTGTCAATGTTGTCGACAACATCAACAGAGGAGATGAAATCAAAAAAGCTAAGCTGTTCAACTTCGCGTTCGGCTTTGAATCGCCAGGATGTGCTATCATCCGGTTTATAGGTCGCGAGCAGAAAGCCTTTTGGCCGAATGAAATTACGGGACAAACCATCCGTCTGTTCTAACTTTGAATATTCAACACCCCCTGAGAGCTGTAAGTCCCATTTAGCTGAGAGTGCGCGGCTGTGGGTGAGGGTGGCTTCTGCGCGGCGTTCTTCAACGCGCGATGTTGCACCGTCTAGTGGCTCATTGACAAAGGCCCCGTTCTCAAAAACCTGTAATTCTGATTCAATGTCGAGATAGTTAAACGCGCCTTCGACGCCAAATGTCCAATCTCGCCCTGTGGTGGGAGACCAACTATATTCGGTACGCGCAATCGTTTCGCCTTCATCTGCAGCTCTGTCGAAAATGGATCCATTTAATTGTTGGCCGCTCAGGGCGAAGGTGGAGAAGGCATTGCGCGTTGGCGAGCGTTCAAAACGGTAAAAGCCTATGGCTTTCAATTTACCCGAACCTAAAGGAAGCTCGTAGTCTGCGCCGATTTTGGCGTTCCACTCGTCTTCGCCGCTCGTAAAAATGGTTTCCAAATTTTCGCCTCTTGCCGTTTGTGCGCGGCGGCTAGAGCGAGTGATATTTGCCGAATTGAACTTATTATATTCTAAATTGAGATTGCCAGAGTGGTCATCATTTGGTGCCCATTTCAAATCAAGCACCGCGCCGGGCCCGTCGAAATTAAAGCGCCCTAATTCGTCGCGTATTTCAAACACTGTGCCGTCTGCTTCGGTTAAGGTCTCGGGTCCCCAATTGCCACTGCGGCGCGCTTCATTACGTAATTCTGCGGTATAAGCGATATCGCCGTGCTTACCAGAAAGCGTAAGATGGGCATGGTTGAGATTAACCCGTTGACGTTCACGGAATTCTGGAGCCCAGCTCCAGGTTCCAGATTGGCCCGTCGTCTTGGTGATGATGTTGGCGACTTGTCCTGAAAGGCCGGGAATGTCTAATGATGCACCGTCTTGAATTTCGATGCGGACAACGGTGTTGGCGACAATGCGCGAAAGCTGACCGTTAATATCTGATTTTCCTGTCAAACGTTCGCCGTTGATGAGTATATTTGCACCGCCCTGACCCAAACCGCGGCGATCATCAGCGCCTTTGAGCTGGAAGCCTGGGATTTGAGCGATCATATCCCCCGCCGTACGCGGGGCGTATTGGGCGAAATATGCAGGTTCGAATGTGTTTTGCGTGGCTTGACCATGGGCGGAAAAGACAGCTGTGTGAGCGAAAATTAGGCCAAGCGCGACCGTGGCCGCAAGATGCGGCTTTGAAAATCGTGTCATGATGAATCTCTAGGTTTGTCTAGATGTGAAGAGGGGGATCAATTGATGTGAGTGCCATAGGTTACACGTGTCGTGTGCTGCCCATTCTTCCAATCTGTGAGGATAGTTAGGCTGTCAGGCTTTATCGTGATCTGTGACTTAGTATCGCTAAATCCGTGTGCGTCGAGAAGTTTGCAATATTTGCCTCTATAGTTAGGCGGTAGAGTTTTGCCGTTCAAGCTCATGGCGTTGACACTGTTAGGGTGAGAAAGAAAAACCGTCTCGTCCGTAGTTTTGATCAAGCCGTCTTTGAGGAGTTCAGTCATGACGGTATCACGAAAATTTTCGTGACGGATGCGCGTGGTTTGATCATACTGGGCGTGAGCTTTCGCTTTCATAGCCTGTTTTTGTGCTTGTGCTGTCTGCGCTTCAGCTTGCGCAAATTGATACTGAATATCTTTACGAGCGTCTGACATGGCTTTTATTTGTGCGTCATATACGGCTTCGTTACCGTCGCGGATTAGGTTTTGTTGCGCTGCGGCCAAGCCTTCATCGGCGGCTTTCAGGCCTTGAATTTTGGCGCCCATATAGCTTTCATGCCGATCTTTAATTTCTTCGCGACGCTCTTTGAAGATGTCATTCATGTTATCGGCTAAGTCTTCAAATTGTTCTTCAAAGGCTTTGATGTCTTCATCTGAGAATGAGTTGTTTTCTAAATATACGTCTAAATTTTTCTCATATCGCGCCATCGATTTTTCGAAGTCTTTATAACGCGACTTGTCAGCCTTCATGATATTTTGAAGGCTTATCTCAGTCGTTATTTGGTTGAGATTTAAGGGAGGTAAAACGGGCGGCACAGGGGGAGTTGGCGGAACGGGAGCTGCGGCGATGACCGTGTCTGGCAGGGCCGGTGCGACCGGAGGAACCGGATGCGCATTGGCTGTGCTACCTAAATATACTGATCCGATGAGGAGTGCACTGAGCACAGACATCATGACATGTTCAGGGCGTCCGCGATGTGGTGAGTGTCCAGTAAGACGTGTCAGTCTTGCCATGAGAGGTGTGTCTTCGCCTGTCCCCGTTGCAGCAAGGCCAAGCGTAGGCTGTGTTTGTAACCGTAAGGCCGCCAATCCGCGGACGAGGGCAAGCGGGTCACGCCCTTGGCGTACGGCTAGATCGTCACAGGCTTGTTCGCGATCACGGTCAGTCCAACGGGCGATAATATGAATAGCAGGATGGTAGAAAAGTACCGTTTTAACGGCTGTTTGGATCAGGTTGAGCGCATAGTCATACCTGCGAATATGGGCGAGTTCATGCAGAAGGATGGCTTCAACTTGGTCTACTGGCAGGCCCGAAAGAAACCCGACAGGGACTAACACAACGGGTTTCAGCATTCCGAATGTGATGGGGCCGTTAATATTAGAAGAAATTAAAAGTTCTACACGGTCTGACACGCCGCTTTGACGCAAAAGCTGATAAAAGCGTCCGTGCCATTCTTGGTTTGGGGTCGAAACACCCATCACGCGGAGCTGTTGCACTTGGCCAAAGGCAAAAGCGTAACGCAAGCTCATAAGGGCAAAGCCGAGCGCCCAGAGACACGCTAAGACAGGTGTTATGCGGGATATATTGAAATCTGTTTTGCCGACAAGAACCCCGGGGTCAAATGGCGGAATAAAGCCGGCCAATCCGGTCGATCCTCCAGTGTGTCCTGCAGCGTTTAAAAGAGTGGCACCTCTTTCAAACGCTGCAGGAGTTTGGCCGAGATAGGCGGCAAATGTCCAAAGAAACGCGCCTAAACAGCCAACCAGTGCCGCGAGTTGTCCGGCGTGACGCAAAGCCGGAGATTTCCCCCGTAATGCCAAGCGCCAGATGACAACAGCGAGGAGGGCAAATCCGCCCTGCCAAATTGAATGAAGAACCGCCCATCCCAGGCTGTCCAAAACATGCGTGAACTCCATTCCCATTTTCGTCTCCCTTAATTTTCGAGCTTGGCAATGAAGGCTTTGATCGCGTCGATCTCCGCCTCTGACGTTTTTTCATTGCCCAAGGCATGCATAACGAGTTCGCTCGTGGACCCGCCAAATGCGTTTTGAACAAAACGTTCATAAAGGACCGATTTGGTTCGATCTTCTGTTTGTGTGGCACTGTAGAGGAAAGACCGACCTTCGCCGCGCGTGCGGGTCACAAGACCTTTTTCATGCATACGCTGAATTTGTTTTAAGGTTGTCGTGTAGCCAACATCCTTTGTTTCGCTCAGCTTTGCGTGCACCGCTTTAACCGTGCTGGGCTGATGTGCCCAAAGAATGGAAAGGATGGCTGTTTCAGCAGCCGATGGTTTGGTGGTTTTGCTCATGAAACATTATTACAACGACATATGTCGTAATACAAGTTTAAAACGACAAGTGTCGTTTATATTGCAACTTTGTCATATTTCCAAAAGGTCGTGCTTGGCTTTGCCTGTTAAATAAGAGGGGGTGGATTGCATGTCGTACTTGACCCGACTCGTTCCGCGCGGTCCTGTTACGGAATGGCATTTACCTTCATCCATACAGCTGATTGGCAGCTCGGGAAAAGTTTTGGGCAGTTTTCGCTTGAAGCTGCGGGGGCATTACGTTTGGCACGGCAGGCGGTAATTGAACGCATAGCCGAAGTTGCTCGCGCGCAAGGCGCACAACATGTCGTCGTTGCGGGCGATGTTTGGGACAGCGCCATTCCGTCTAATCCGACACTGCGGCAACCTTTGGCGATTATGGGCGAAGCGCCAGATATTCAGTGGTGGCTGCTGCCGGGCAATCATGACCCGGATGGGCCGGATGGATTGTGGGACCGTATTGACGCAATAAAGCCTGCAAATGTCCACACCTTGCGGGAGGCGTTGTCCATCGAAATTGAACCAGGCGTTTTTCTTCTGCCTGCACCCTGGGCACGGATTCAACATGGTCAGGATTTGACGGTTTGGATGGATGCGGCGCAGACACCTGCAGGCGCGCTGCGGATTGGGTTGGCGCATGGCTCCGTTCAAGGTTTTGGCACAGAGGGCGATACGGACCGCGAGATTATTCCGCCCAGCCGCGTCGAAACTGCCCGTTTGGATTATCTGGCGCTCGGGGATTGGCATGCGCGCCGCGAGATCAATGCCAAACTTCAATATCCCGGCACGCCAGAACCAGATCGACATAAATCTGGTGACCGCGGCCAAGTGCTGGCTGTGACCTTAGAGACGGGCGCGCCGCCCAAGGTGCAAGCGATTTCAACAGGGCAATATGATTGGCCCGTACTGACGCCGACCCTCAGTCCTGAAACGGTTGACGCCGCTTTAGAGGCGTTGCGGGAGACATTGACAACGGGGCAACCGCTGCGCCGTACACATGCGCGTTTGGATGTATCTGGCGAGATGACCGTTGCGGAATGGGCGAGTTTTGAGCGTTTTATTGACGAGATGCGCGGCGAGACGGCGTCGCTTGATCTGCGCGGTGAGGGCGATGTACGCCTCGTCGTCGTACCTGAAGATATTGAAGCTCTCGACGCACAAGGGTCTGTGCGCGAAGCGGCGGAGGTCTTGATGACGCGTTCAGAAGACCCTGATATTTCGCGCGAAGATCGCCAGATTGCATCAGAGGCTCTGCGGTTGTTGTTTCGATATGCGGGGGAAACGGTATGAGGCTCACCAGTCTCAAATTTCGGCATGTTGGACCATTTGGCGCAGACGGTATCGCGCTTGAGAATTTCTCACACGGGTTGAATGTTGTCTGCCAAACCAATGAGTTTGGGAAATCTACACTCCTAGAAGCCTTAGCCATTTTTTTGTTCAAACCTTTTTCTAGTACGCGACAAGATGTCAAAGCCTTACAAACAGCTGGATCAATTGAAGGGCCAGAGGGTGAGATTACCTTTGTCTCTGCTGGGCGATCTTATCGTCTGACGAAGACTTTTCTAAAAAAGAAAGGTGCCCAGTTACAGGATACAGAAACGGGCGCTATATTGGCGACGGATCGAGCAGCAGAAGAAAAAGTGAGCGACCTTCTGCGCGCCGCAAATCTCCAGGATGGCCCATCAGGTTTGCTTTGGGTGCGTCAAGGCCGTTCCATGGATGGCGTGCGCGATGATGGACAAGTGGCCTCACGCTTGGAGGGTGAATTGGGCACACTCGTCGGTGGAGAAAAAGCTCGTGATTACCTGACCCGTGTTGAAACAGAATTAGCCGCTTACCTCACCAAAACAGGGGCTCCGAAAAAAGGTGGACCGTTACAAACCGCGCAAGCCGCCGTTGATGCCACCCGCAGTGAGCTGGCAGAAGCGATACGTTTGCGGGACTTAACCAAAGCGACAGGTGTAGAACTATCCCGCGTAAAAGCAGAGATCATCCGCTTGCAATCCGAGACAACCGAATACGATATGATTGCGCAGATTACGCAGACGCGCGAGGCCATAACGGGCGCGCGGAGTTTCGCAAATGCGCTGGCCTTACTGGAAGCTAAACGTGATCAAGCCAGCGATGCAGCTGTGCGTGCGGCGGCGCGGCAAGCGGTACAGATAGAAAAGTTAGTTGCCTATAATGATGCGACGGCCAAACTCTCAGCTCTTGATGAAGCCTATGAAAAACAAATACACGTGCAGGCCGACACGCAAACGAAACGCGAGGCGTTGCGAGCTGAGATAGATGTCTTGGATGCGCGCATGGCCGACTTAGGCCGTATGCGATCGCGCCGTGAAACCTTAACTCGAAAGACACAGAGATTAGAAGATATCGGACGCGATATTGCGCGCCTTACCTTGCTCTTGCAAGATTTGGATCAGCTTCACAATGAACTCTCAAAATTAACCGACGCCATAGCTGATCTGCCGTCTATCCGCCGCGCAGATGTCGAAACATTGCGCCGTGCCGCAGACGAGAAACGCCAAGTTGACGCTGAATTATCGGCGCTTTCTACACGCCTTTTCTTGGAGCTTACGCCTGAGGGCAAAGGGAAGGTCAGTGTTGATGGGGAAATATTAACGAGCGGCGCATTTGAACTTTCGGGCGATGCCGTTTTAGAATTGTCTGGTATCGGCCACCTCCGAAGTGATGATGGCCGCCTGCGCGAATTGTCATTCGATCAAATGCGTTTGCAATCTGAGTATCAAGCATTGCTGGCGCAGTTTGGTGTTGAAGACGTGGCGGATGCGATGCGAGCTGCTGATCAACGACATGCTTTCGAAGCCGACCGGAAACGGCTTACCGCAGATATTGCGCGCCTTGCCCCGCAAGGCCGAGACGCCTTAGAAACAGATTTATCCTCAGGTCAAGCCGAGGCCGAAGGCCTATCGGATGCACTCTCTGACCTTGGCTCTGAACTGGAGGCAGAAGATGAAACGGATGCGGCGGACGTGCTGCGGGCCTTAAGGGCGAAACTAGATGTTCTAAACGAGACAGTTGCGCGCCAACACGCCGAGGCTGCGAAAATTGAGAGCGAGCGGGTACGATTAAATGAACGTGTGGCAGGTTTGGATTTACCTGAATCTGAAATGGACCGCCGTCAACAGGCCGATGCTTTGGCCGCGGAAAAATTAAAATTCGAAGCCGACGCCCGCGCCGCGATCGCAGGCGTTGAAGAGATGATAGCGCAAGCTCCTTCGCAACCGCTAGATATGTTGGTCGCAAGATTATCTCGTTTGGAAAATGTGGCGGCGCAATCCCGCAAAGGTTTGGAGGCGTTGAAGACACAAGCCGCCGGATTAAGCGCGCGGCGCGATGCGGCATTTGAGGGCGAAGATGCAGACGCCAAAGTTAAAGCCTTGGCGGCGCAATTACAGCAGCAAGAGGACACGCTTGCGCAACATACCCAAGCGAAAGATGTACGGGTTCTTTTGCGGGACACGCTCACCCAAACGCAATCGCGCCTGCGTGCGGCTTATACGACTCCTGTTGCGAAAGAACTCGAACCGCTCTTGTCTATGGTTATTCCGGGCGCACGCGCTGGATTAGGGGATAATTTAGGCGTTGATACAGTTCACCGTGATGGGCGGAGTGAGGCTATCACGCAGCTCTCTGGCGGGACGCAGGAGCAATTCGCGATCCTCACGCGCTTGGCTTATGCGCGGTTATTAGCGCGGGGCGGGTCAAGCGCGCCTGTGATTTTGGATGATGCCTTGGTCTATGCAGATGACGCGCGGCGCGATGCGATGTTTGACGTTTTGAACCATGTCAGCGCAGAGGCCAGTTCAGGTGAAGCCCCTATTCAAATCCTATATTTATCTTGTCATCAGGGTGCAACGACTCGGCTTGGTGGTCATCGGATCATGCCAACGCCTTGGGTTTAAGGCTAACTCACCGCGTAAGTTTCAGAGTTTAAGTTCGGGAAGAAACACTTTATGGACGGCCAAACCCTGTATTCATCCGAGACCTTATGACCGACGCACCAACATTTAATCTGACCTTTTCATGCCCGGATCGACCAGGGATCGTCGCGAAGGTTAGTGGGTTTCTTTTTGATCTTGGCGCAAATATTTTGAGTGCGCAGCAGCACAAAGATGGCACGAGTGATACATTTTTTATGCGTGTTGTTTTTGGGTTTTCGTCCATTGATGCATTGCCAAATACCTTATCCGCTCAACTGGCCTCGCTTGCGGAGACCTTAGACTTGCAATGGACGCTCACGGATCGCCGACGTAAAAAACGGGTCGTGCTAATGGTGTCCAAATTCGACCATTGCTTGGCAGATTTGCTCTATCGTATGCGGGTTGGGGAATTAGACATGACCGTCGTCGCGATTGTGTCAAACCACCCGAAGGCCTCCCTCAATTTGAAAAACTTCGGCGATATTCCATATCATCATTTGCCGATCACAAAGGCGACCAAGCCACAACAAGAGGCGCAGGTTAAAGCCATTATAGAGCAAACAAATGCGGAGCTTGTTGTATTGGCCCGCTATATGCAAATTCTCTCAAATGATTTCGCGAGCTTTTTATCGGGACGATGTGTCAATATCCATCATAGCTTCCTCCCTGGCTTCAAAGGGGCGAAACCCTATCATCAAGCCTATGACCGCGGCGTCAAAATGATCGGTGCGACCGCGCATTTCGTGACAGCGGATTTGGACGAAGGCCCAATTATTGTCCAAGCGGTCGAACAGATCACCCATGTTGATACGCCTAAGGATTTGATCCGAAAAGGACGAGGCATAGAACAACGCGTTCTGTCTCGCGCCGTGTCTTATCTCTTGGAAGACCGTGTTCTATTAAATGGGAATAAGACCGTTGTCTTTGCGTAAGATCACCAATGTTCTTGCGGCGCTTGACGGTGTAGCTCAAATCCGCGAGACGCCATGCATATTGTCACAAGTGGATATTCGGTCATGAAAACGGTTAAACTCTCCACAACGGATTGGGCAATTGGCGGGGACGCGCCTTTAGCCGTAATCGCCGGATTAAATGTGCTTGAGGATATCGGCCTTGCCCTTGAAATCGGGACGGAGCTGAAGCGGGTCTGCGAGAACCTAGGTTTGCCTTATGCGTTTAAGGCGAGTTTCGACAAAGCGAACCGTTCCTCTATCGCATCCTATCGGGGGCCTGGAATTGACACAGGTTTGGAGATGTTGGCGCGGGTGAAATCTGAGTTGAATGTTCCAATCTGCACAGATGTGCATACAACCGCTCAAGCCGCGCGCGTTGCGGACATTGCGGACATTGTTCAACTCCCCGCTTTCCTCTGCCGCCAAACAGACCTTGTTGTGGCTATGGCAGAAGCAACCCAAGCTGCAGGTGGAATTTTGCATGTCAAAAAAGCCCAATTCCTCGCGCCGTGGGATACAAAAAATATTGTGACAAAAATCGGCGAAGTTGCACCCGACCTAGATGTCGTATTGTGTGAACGCGGGACGAGTTTTGGCTATAATAATCTCGTCGTCGATATGCTGGGCATTGGCGCGATGCATGATTTAGGTGTGCCCGTGACGATTGATGCCACTCACGCCGTGCAATTACCGGGGGCTGACCCGCGCACCGCTGGCGCATCAACAGGTGGTCGCCGCGAAGGTGTGCCTGTGATAGCAAAATCTGCCGTCGCGGCAGGTGCGGATGGTGTTTTCCTTGAGTTTCATACGGAGCCTGACGCTGCGCTCTGCGATGCGCCGAGCTGTTTACCGCTGTCAGCTGCGGGGGATGTGTTGAAGACATTGAAGCAAATTAGAGATGTAATCACGGGTTAGGTTTTGACTTGCATCGAGAGCATCACCCTCACATATGTTCGAAATCGAACATCACCTTAATGGCCCGTCTTTTAACCTAAGTTAGGAAACCCTATGTCTACTCCGACGTATAATTTAAATGGCCGCGATATTATTGTTGTGGGCGGCGGTGGTTATATTGGCGCGCATGTTTGCAAGATGATTGCGGAAAATGGTGGCACGCCGATTGTATTCGATAATTTCTCTGCTGGACATGAGCATGCCGTGAAATGGGGGCCATTTGTCGACGTTGATTTACGCGACCGTGCTGACACCATCGCGGCTTTTCGCAATCATGATCATGTCGAAAGCGTCATCCATCTTGCCAGCTCAATTGAAGTGGGGGAGGGCGAACGCGACCCTGCGGGATTTTACGACAATAATGTCATGGGCGCGATCAACCTGCTGATGGCGATGCGCGAGACGCAGACGCATAACCTCATTTTCTCTTCGACGTGCGCGACATATGGCGAGACGCAGAATATGCCTTTATTGGAATCTGAAATCCAAAACCCGTTTAGCGTTTACGGCAAAACGAAACTCGCGATTGAGCATCTAATTCAGAGTTACCATAAAGCCTATGGTCTGAATTATGTGACTTTCCGCTATTTCAACGCCTCTGGCGCGGATGCCAGCGGCGATATTGGCGAGGAGCATGATCCTGAAACACATCTTATTCCTAATGCTCTAAAAGCGGCGGCAGGTTTGGGGTCAAAGATGAAACTCTTTGGTACGGATTACGACACGCCGGACGGCACTTGTGTGCGCGATTATATCCATGTGAATGATATTGCGTTGGCGCATATTGAGGCCATCCGCGCTATGGATGCGGGTCTGACCAATGCCGAGTTAAATTTAGGTACAGGCGAGGGCTATAGCGTTTTGCAAATCATCAAGGCGATCGAAGAGGTAACGGGCCTGCCAGTGCCTTATGACGCGGGCCCGCGCCGCGAAGGTGATTTGACTAAATTATACGCGAATGCGGCGAAGGCCGAGTCTGTTATTGGCTTTACGCCGCAACACTCCAGCCTCGAAAATATTATCCAAACGGCGTGGAATTTTCACAAGACCAAATGGGGTGTTTAAAGCTTTCGCCTAATAGGCATATGCGCCCAATATAAAGGCGAGCTAAACGAAAAACGGGCCTCTCAAATGAGAGGCCCGTTTCTATATCCAAGATATGTTTTGTTATCGCTTAGACAGCATCAAACGGACCGTCAAATGGACCCCCAATCGGACCAAAGGGTCCATCATTGAACAACTCGTCAAATGTAAGCGTTTCGAAATTATCTGGGTTGGCTGGGTCTGGAACGAAGATGAAGGTTTCAATACCGCTATTACCCAAGAAGATATCGTTGAATGTCTCCGTTTCTGGATCTGACGGAAGCCCAAGAGCTACGCCGCCATCGATTGTAAAGAGCGGGAAAATATCAAGGCTAGAAAACCCGAGTAATGTCAGCGTATCATTCATGCCGCCCGTATCGATGATTTCATCTGCTCCATCCCCAACTGCGTAGATATAGTTGTCACTGCCATCGCCGCCGCGCAAGGTGTCGTTACCGAGACCGCCCGTTAACGTGTCATCTCCATCTGTTCCAAAGAGAACGTCATTGCCATCGGTGCCATCCACAATCTCGCCGGGTGTTGACGGGAAGAGAAGCGCGACGATTTCATCATAGGTCAGGGACTGATCTGAGAAGTTGAACGTTTCAACACCGTTCGTATCTACAGGACCTCCGTCGCCATCGCCTCCGCCGAAGACTGGCGGTTCAACAACCGTGACGCTGTCACCGGATGTGAATTCGATGCGTATGCCGTCTTGGACTTCAAAGAATGAGGCATCAGCGGAGCTCAAAGACCCAAAGTCAATTGTGTCATTTCCACTGGTTTCGAAGATGAGATCATCACCATCCCCTAGATCAAACAGATATGTGTCATCCCCTCTGCCGCCAAATATAGTGTCATTGCCGAGGCCACCTTCAATGGTGTCATTTGTGTCATACCCATTGATTGTGTCATCGCCGTCTGTTTGCGAGGCCTGCAACACCTCTTGAGCAATCGTATCAAAAGATATTGTTTCATCCGCAAATTCGACGGACGCGACGGTATCAACAAAGGTCAAGAACGCATCGACAATCGTCACGCTATCTCCATTTGCGAAGTTGATAGTGAGGGTATCTCCAGTTCTGGCATAACTCGCCTCTGCACGGTCATAATCCGTGAAAGCGAGAACATCATCTGTGTCGCCAAACCCGCCAAAGACAGTATCTTGACCATCGCCAGATGCGAATTCGATCCGATCTGCATCGTCGCCGCCTGTGATCGCATCATTACCACGTCCACCGATGAGCGTGTCTGCACCCGCATTGCCGTTCAGGGTGTCATTCCCTGCACCGCCATTGATAATGTCATTGCCGAGACCGCCGCTGATGCTGTCATCCAAGACGCTACCCATGAGCATGTCATCAACATCAGTCGCGCTATTGGCTGCCAAAGCGGCCTGAATATCTGCAAAAACGAGTAGTTCATCGGCGAATTGCACCTGCTCAATGCGCCTGGAGCTACTTATCAGCCCAGCTTCAACAGTGACGCTGTCGCCGCTTTCAAAACTGATGATGTAGTTGTCGTTATTGATTTGGAAGAAGGTCGCATCCGCTAGATTATAATCGGTGAACTCGATTATGTCTGTTGTTCCGAAAGAGTTGTTCTCGCGAACCGTATCTTGACCGTCCCCTGCGCTGAAGAGATAGGTGTCGCTCCCGCCATTACCTTCGAGCCGGTCATTCCCAGTGCCGCCTTGGTGAACATCACCAAAAGCTGACCCGATAATAAGGTCGTCCCCGTCCGTAGATTGGGCTGCGAGCAATGTCGTGCGGATCATTTCAAAATCCAACGTTTCATCTGCGAATTCGATAACTTCAATGCGGCGATTATTACTGCTGATGCCAGCTTCGACGGTTACGCTATCTGCATTTGCAAATGTGATGACATAATTATCCGCGTCAATCACGGTGAAGGTTGCATCGGCAAGATCGTAATTCGTGAATCGGATCGTGTCTGTTGTACCGTTAGAGCTATTTTCGCGAACTGTGTCTTGGCCATCGCCTGAGCTAAACTCATAAATATCGTTGCCAGCATTGCCTTCGAGGCGGTCATTTCCAAGACCCCCTTGCAGAAGGTCAGAAAAGGCTGTGCCCGTGATCAAATCGTCGCCATCTGTTGTTTGGCTCGACAGGAGTTCAGCGCGAATAGCCGTGAAATCCAAAGTTTGGTCAGCAAATTCGACGACTTCTATGCGTCTATTGGCACTTGTGATGCCAGCTTCAACTGTGACGCTATCGGTATCGCTGAAGGAAATCACATAATTGTCTGAATCGATCAGGGTAAAGGTTGCGTCTGCTAGATCATAATCTGTGAAACGGAGTATATCCGTTGTCCCATTAGAGCTGTTTTCACGAATTGTATCGTTACCGTCGCCTTGGCTGAATTCATAAATATCACTGCCGCCATTGCCTTCGATCCGGTCATCCCCAAGACCCCCGCGCAGCACATCTGCTAAAAGTGTCCCGATAATGAGGTCATCTCCGTCAGTGGCTTGGTTCGCGACCAAGGCTGCGCGGATGGTTGTGAAATCTAGGGTTTGATCCGTGAATTCAATGCTCTCAATGCGTCTGAACTCACTGACCAGCCCCGCTTCGATTGTGACGCTGTCCCCATTTGCGAATGAAATGGTATAATTATCCGTATCAATGAGCGTGAAAGTGGCATCTTCCAGCGCATAATCGGTGAACTGCACGACATCAGTTGAATTGAAAGAGCTATTTTCACGGAACGTATCTTGGCCATCACCCCTGCTGAAGACATAGGTATCGTTTCCGCCATTGCCTTCGACGCGATCATTTCCAAGGCCGCCTGTGAGGACATCATTGTTGTCTGTGCCGATAATCAGATCATCACCATCTGTCACTTGGCCTTCAGCAATCGCGGCCAAGACACCTGTAAAGTCGAGGGTCTCATCTGCAAATTCAATTGATTCAATACGATTAAAGGCGCTGTTGACGCTGTTCTCTACGGTTACGCTGTCGCCATTTTCAAAAGAAACGACATAGGTGTTTTTATCTGTAACAGAGAAGGTCGCGTCTGCTAGGTTATAATCCGTGAAGCGTAGGGTGTCATTGGTGTTGAATGAGCTGCTTTCCGCGATGGTATCTTGACCATCCCCTGTGCTGAACTCGTAAATATCATTACCGCCCAAACCTGTGATCCGGTCATTACCTGCGCCGCCTGAAAGCACGTCATCAAAGGTGGTGCCGATGATTAAGTCATCACCGTCTGTGCTTTGCGCGTCGACGAGGGTGGTTAAAATCTGAGTGAAGCTGAGGCTTTGGTCGGCAAATTCAAGGACCTCTACACGCGTGAACTCGTTGGTGAGGCCGTTTTCAACGGTCACGCTGTCGCCATTTTCAAATGTGATCGTATAGCTATTCTGATCAATATCGGTGAAGGTTGCGTCTGCGAGATTATAATCTGTGAAGACAATTGTGTCAGTCGTATTGAAGGAGCTGGCTTCACTGACCGTATCTTGGCCGTCACCGCTGTTGAAAATATAGGTATCATTGCCGCCAAGGCCTTCTTGGCGATCATTACCTGTGCCGGCGATAAATGTGTCTGCACCATTTGTGCCGATCAACATGTCATCACCGTCTGTGCCTAAGATCAAGCCATCGCCAATGGCGAAGCGAATATTTTGGACAGTTACACCGCCATTTTCATCCTCCGCCGTAATGAAAACATTCACGCCGCCGCCATCTGTTGCCGTGGGTGTGCCCGAAAGTGTCTGCGTCGCCGCATCAAATGTAAGCCAAGCGGGCAGGGGATCGCCATTGGAGAGCGCCGCAGTCAGTGTGATGGCGTCGCCTTCTGCATCCGTAAACTGATCGGCAGGCAGGACAAGCTCATAGGCTTCGTCAAAGTCGATCGTCTGTATGTTGTAATTTTGCGTACTGACGGGCGCATCATTGGCGCCTTCCACGGTTATCGTCACGTTTTGCGCGACAGACGCACCAAACTCATCAACAATGGAATATGTAATGACAAAGTCCAGGGTTTCGCTTGTGGTTAGAGCTTGGGCTTCGGCGTTTAGGAAAGGCCGGAACACAAGGGTTTGTCCATCTGATTGTAATGAAAACCCGTCAGGTAGGTCCGCGAGGTCAAGATCAACAGCTAGCACTGCGTCCGTGTCGACATCGCTTGCGCCTTCCAACAAGTTAAAGGTCCGTTGACCTACATCTTCGCTGAGGGTTGCCGTAATGGCGCTGGCGACGACCGGCGCATTATTTGTGCCGCGTAGCGTGATGAGGGCAGAGGTTGCAACGCTGCCGCCCTGACCATCAACCGCATCATAAAATACTTCTAAAACAAGCGTTTCATTTTCTGCTAAGGCTTCAAAGCTAGCATCATTTGTGTCGACTAAAAGTGTCGGCGCATCAGATGAGAGGGTTACGCCTTGCGGAAGGTCCGTAACATTGATCACGTTCAAGACATCCAGTTGATCCACATCAGAGACATGGGCCAGTAAGTCGATGGTTTGTAAGCCGCTCTCTGCGATAACAACGGTTTCATTCGTCATATTTACGACGGGCGCATCATTGGTGCCTGTCACTGTGATCGTCGCCGTTTGCGCGGCGGATGTGAGGCCATCACTAATGTCATAGCTAACAACGATCTCTTGGGTTTGGCCTGCAGATAGGCTCTGGAACGCGGCGTCAGCTGGATCGAGCGTAAGGGTCGTACCGTCCAGCGTTAGGCCTGCGGTGAGACCTGCTATGTTTTCAATCGTTAGAACAGTGCCCGCGTCGACATCAGATGCGCTGCTTAGCAGGTCTAGCGTTTGACCGCTGCCGTCTTCTGTTGCTGCCGCAACTAAGGCCGCTTCAACGACAGGCGCATCATTTGTGCCGGTGACTGTGAGGTCGAAACTGCGCGGCAGGCTGCCGCCATTTCCGTCGATGACATCATATGTAACCGTAATCACTTGGGTCTCGCCTGAAGCTAAGGCTTGGAAACTCGCATCATTTGCATCAACGAGAAGCGCGGCGCCGTCCAAGGAGACGCCGTCAACCAATCCAGCCACATTTGTGACGGATAACGCATCCAAAGTGTCGACATCTGACGCGCCGTCCAACAGGTCGAATTCTGAGACGCCTGCGTCTTCAGTTGCGCCGCCATTTAAGACTGCACTACCGACAGGCGCATCATTTGTGCCAGTGATCGTGACGGTTAGGGTTTGCGAGACGGAGGCATTTGCCTCGTCCACAATGTCATAAGACACCGTGATGTCGCGTGTTTCTCCGACTGAGAGGCTTTGGAAACTCGCATCCGCAGGATCGACGGTGAGGGTTGTTCCGATGAGGCTAATCCCAGCGATTAAACCTTGCACATTTGCGACGTTTAGAACCGTATTATTATCAATATCAGACGCCCCGCCGAGGAGGTCGACCGTCAAGGCCGCGTCGTCTTCCGCCGCTGCGGCACTCAACACGCCAGATACAACAGGTGTGTCATTTGTGCCTGTCACAGTGATCGCGGCACTTTGCGCAACGGTTGCGCCATTTTCATCGGCGACGTCATATGTGACAATGATGTTTAAAGTTTCGCCTAGCGCCAAGGACTGGAAGGCCGCGTCGGCTGCGTCGACGGTGAGGATTGCGCCGTCAAGTGTCACGCCTGCCGTCAGGCCATTGACGTTCTCAACAGATAGAACTGCGCCATTATCTACATCTGATGCTCCGTCGAGGAGATCGAGGGTGACGACTGCATCGTCTTCAGTCGTGGACGCTTCGAGAGCCGCTGCAACGATTGGCGTGTCATTCGTGCCCGTGAGCGTCAGTGTTACGCTTTGTGCAACAGATCCGCCGTCGCCATCCGTGATAGAATATTCCACGACAACATCCAGCGTTTCGCCGTCGGCAAGGCTGTCATAAGCCGCGTCAGATGGATCGAGTGTGAGTGTGTTATCCGTAATGCTGACGCCTGCGGGCAGATCAACGGGGAGCACGAGAGATAGTTCTGTGCCTGCGTCGACATCCGATGCGCCGCCTAGAAGATCGACAGAAACAGACGCCGCGCCTTCAATTGCAGCGACTGTGAGGGCAGCTACAACGACGGGTGCGTCATTCGTACCTGTAACTGTGAACGTTGCCGTTTGTGCGGCGGAGGCTTCGTTTTCGTCTACCACGTCATAGGTCACAGTGATCATCACAGCTTCGTCTTGCGCGAGCGACTGGAACGCCGCGTTGCTTGGGTCGAGCGAGAGAATTGTGCCGTCCAGCGTTACGCCGTTGGAGAGGCCCGATACATTTGCAACGGAGAGAACGGAGCCGTTATCCACGTCGGACGCCCCGTCGAGAAGGTCGAGGTTGACTGCTGCGCCATCTTCATCGGCACTGGCCGTGAGAGCTGCGGCGACGATTGGCGCGTCATTTGTTCCGGTAATTGTGACGGTTGTAGTTTGGGCAATGGATGCGCCGTTTTCGTCAACGATATCATAGGTCACAGTTATTGTTTGTGCTTCGCCCAAAGCGAGCGATTGGAACGCGGTATTGGATGCGTCGACCGACAGAACTGTCCCGTCAAGTGTCACGCCTGCCGTCAGTCCATTGACGTTCTCAACAGACAGAACTGCGCCATTATCTACATCTGATGCTCCGTCGAGGAGATCGAGGGTGACGGCCGCATCGTCTTCAGTCGTGGACGCTGCGAGAGCCGCAGCAACAATTGGCGTGTCATTCGTGCCCGTGAGCGTTAGAGTTACGCTTTGTGCAACAGATCCGCCGTCGCCATCCGTGATGGAATATTCCACGACAACGTCCAGCGTTTCACCGTCGGCAAGACTATCATAAGCCGCGTCAGATGAATCGAGTGTGAGTGTGTTATCCGTGATGCTGACGCCTGCAGGCAGATCAACGGGGAGCACGAGAGATAGCTCTGTGCCTGCGTCGACATCCGATGCGCCGCCTAGAAGATCGACAGAAACAGACGCCGCGCCTTCAGTTGCCGCCGCCGTTAGCGCCGCCGCAACATTTGGGCCGTCATTGGTGCCCGTAAGCGTGATCGTGGCTGTCTGGCTGACAGGGGCAGAGCTATTATCTGTGATGTCATATGTGAGGGTGATGACTTGTGTTTCGCCCGCAGCAAGCGATTGGAACACATCGGCGTTTGTATCAATGTTGAGTGTGCTGCCGCCGTCGAGGGTCACGCCAGCGGGAAGGGCGGAGAGGTTCAAAACGGAGAGCGTGTCACCGTCAGCATCCATTGTACCCGCCAGAAGGTCGATCGCTTGTGATCCGCTATCTTCTGTTACGTCAGCTGTGACAGCTGCGCTAACAATTGGCGCTGAATTTGAACCTGTCACGGTGAGCGTAGCTGTACGCGGGATGGCCCCGCCTTGGCCGTCTGAGACGGAATAGGTCACGATGACCACAGCCGTTTCCCCGTCGCTGAGATCCCCAAAGGCGGTATCGGATGTGTCGACCGTCAATGTAGAGCCAGACAAGCTAACCCCGTTCGGCAGCTCTGAAATGTTTATTACAGACAAGGCGTCGCCGTCGATGTCAGTCGCGCCGTCCAAGAGATCAAGTGTAAGGGAACCTGTATTGACGATGGCACCCGCTGAAATCTCTGCGGAAGCTGTTGGCGCGTCATTTGTGCCCGTCACAGTAAAGGTTGCGGTCTGGGCCGTCGCCGCACCTGTCTCGTCTACAACGTCATATGTGACGGTGATGTCCTGGGTTTCGTCGAGGGCGAGGGCCTGAAAAGACGCATCAGATGGATCAAGGATAAGCGTTGTGCCGTCAAGCGATACACCCGCTGTCAATGCAGAGATATTTTCGATGGAGAGCACAGAGCCTGCATCCACATCGCTCGCGCCAGAGAGTAAGTCGAGCGAGACTAAAGCCTCGTCTTCATTTGCGGCTGCCACGAGGGCCGCAGCAAGTGTCGGCGCGTCATTTGTGCCCGTTAGGCTGACAAGAGCTGACTGACTGACCGTCGCGCCGAATTCATCTGCAATATCATAGCTGATAGTTAGCTCTAGGGTTTCGCCAAGAGCGAGGCTCTGGAAAGCAGAATCCGTTGGGTCGACGGTGAGAGTCGTACCGTCAAAAGACAGACCAGAGACGAGGCCTTGCACATTTTGCACGGATAGGACCGCGCCATTATCGACATCTGTTGCACCAGCCAGCAGATCAAGGGCAGTGGCCGCGTCGTCTTCTGATGCAGATAGGCCGAGCGCCGCATTCACGCTTGGCGCGTCATTCGTGCCCGTAACGGTCAATGTCGCTGTCTGCGACGTAGAGCCGCCAGTGCCGTCAGTAATGTCATATGTGACTGTAATTGTGAGCGTTTCGCCTTGGCTTAAAGCCTCATACTCACCTGCGGATGGGTCAAGCGTTAGGGTCGCACCGTCAAGCGTCAGGCCTGAATTCGCAGGAATGCCGTCAATATTTGTGATCGAGAGCGTCTCTGAATCAACATCTGTCGCCCCAGCAAGGAGATCAAGACTAACGGCTGCACCGTTTTCTGAGGCTGCGCCTACAAGCGGGGAAGAGACCACGGGCGCGTCATTTGTGCCTGTGACCGTTATCGTTGCCGTAGCGGTTGTTGCGTCGCCGCCGCCAGAGAGTTCATAAGTAAACGACACATTTGCCGTTTCGCCCTGCGTAAGGGCATCGAAATCTTCGCCTGCATCAAAGCTAAAGGTGCCATCAGCATTCAGGACAAGTGTACCCTGATCCACGCCAGAAATGAGCGTGACTGTCGTGCCAGGATTTGTTGTGTCATTTGTTGTGACATCCTCCGTTAACACGGCATCTTCGAGCAAAGAGAAAAAATCGGCTTGCGCAATGGGGTCAATATCCTCGCCCGTATCTGGTCCAGCCTCCCGAGGGTCAACCTCAACACCGTCAATCAGAACGCGAATAGACTCAACATTTTGTATACGGAGATTCAGGGCATCCAAAGTAATTGAACGGCCGCGCGATTCCCCATTTGATTGCAGCTCTGCCGCGATTTTATCGAGGAGGGCGTTTAAATCATCTGCGACCTCTTGCGACGCAAAGGCTTCCGCGGTGAGGTTGAGGACCAGCGTATCAATGCCTGATCCGCCATTGATATAATCCTGAGCGCCTGTTTCTTCAGCGAGCGTTTGGGTGAAAACATCGTCTCCAGATTGTCCATAAAGACGATCTGCGCCCGTTCCGCCTGTTAGTTCGTCATTGCCTGACCCGCCGACAAGACGATCATTTCCGCTTTCGCCGAATAAAACATCATCTCCGCTATTCCCGTAGAGACGGTCACTACCTGTTCCGCCAAAAAGGCTATCTTCGCCGTGCCCGCCAAATAGGGCATCATTTCCGCTGTCACCGAACAGGCTGTCCTCACCTAAACTCCCTACAAGGCGATCATCACCGCTGCCACCATAGAGGCGGTCATTCCCCCACCCGCCATTGATATAGTCGTTGCCGCTGTTGCCGAACAGGACATCTTCGCCAGAACCACCATACACACGGTCATTTCCTGAGCCTGCAATAACAAAGTCATTGCCGCTTCCCGCGTTTATGTAATCATTGCCAGTGCCCGCAAAAATGTAGTCGTTTCCACCGCGCGACGACACAAAGTCGTTTCCGCTGCCCGTGAAAATAAATTCCGAACCGTCGTGACCGAAATAAACGTCGTTAAAGGATGTGCCGAAAAAAAAGCGTCTTGCCATGCGTATAGCCCCCAAAATTCACATTCGCCCCAGCGAATAGGCTGGGAGATGTAGGTGGTTCCGACCGCCCGCGATAGGGTAGACGTACCTACAGTTGTTAATAGACTTAACAAAGTCTTACCCAAGTGCAAGGTGGATACTCGCGATACGGGAGTAAATGCTAGGTTTGCAGTGCTGGGAGGTTAAATTTTGAGCGGGTTTTTTATAGAGATAGGGTACTTTTAGTCGTTATGGAGGGAGTTACAGCGCCATGGTTTGGGCAGGTTGGAGGTGGAAGCTTGCAACAATTACCATTAAGCACGGACTATCTTATTAAAAGGCGTTTTATAAAACGTACGGAATGAATAGAAAAATAAATAAGTATGATCATTAGTTTTAAAGATATTGAAAAGGAATATGAAACACTTGTTGAAAAACTTGATAGTTTTTCTGGTAAGTTTCCATATGGTACGCAGCCAGCTGGTAGTGGCGTATATCATGTCGAAATTTATGAAGATGGTAAGTTAGCATTAGTCGGCACTGACAGAAATATTGAAACTGTAAGAAAAGAAACGCACTCCTTAGATGAATTTATGTATTGGGTATTTAGCGATTTCGCTTATAGCTATGGATGGGAGTATGAGTTCCAAAACCGTCATTCGACCACTGATTCGCGCCGTATAGCATTCCCAAAAGCTCTTGATTTTATAGAGAGGTTATCATTGAAATGGCGAGATCGGCTAATATCCGAACAGGTTGAAATTCTTAAAAATAGTCCTTATCAAGATAGCAATTAATTGATTTTGGTGTCGATCCCGTTTTGGTGTGAATGCGTTAGGTTCGTGGATGTATTAGAGTATGCATCTCATCCGCACTTTTCTTAAATTAAAACACCAGTTACACCGCAAGTTGTTGACTTTAAATCCTTTTCAGGTGGAGACACAGTAACTATGTTAAGGCCAGCCACATTAGGTGGTAGTTTTTTCACCTGTAAGGTAACATAATAAATGTTTCGTATGTTGGATTTGACAGATTTATGGAATCATATTGGCTATATGATTTTATGTCTACCTGACCACTTTCCAATTGAAGATTTCTTATCTGATGAAGATCAAATGGATATGGATAAGGGTTACACTCAACTACATGAGGGCATTTCAGTTGCCTATCCGAAAGAAAAACACTCTGGTCAGGCTTATAATGATTTAAGGTCGCGGTTAGCTACTTATTTGCATCAATCTCAACAGGCGTATAATGAAGGTGATGTTGTTAAAGGAGCTCACCTTTTACAAGATTTTCAAGACGAAATTTTTATAAAAAAGGGAAAGATACGCCTCGCTAAATGAAACCTGTTTTCAATGCATAACCGTTTATATTTTTACGTTTTTGGTCAAGATTGTCTCGAGTTGAGAAATAAGTTCCAAGAACCATAATTATATGGTTCACCCACTTTTGAAAGCCGTCAAACAAGCTGAAAATCACGACTAAATCATTTTACCAAAATAAATGACCGCTAAATATTTTCTTCCACGTGTTCGAAAAATAAAACTTTATTTATATCAATATGTTAGAGAAATATCGGGAAAACGATCCTCGGCCCCAAAACCTATGATACATTACAGAAGTTCTTTCGGACACGGGACAGGTAGGAGCTCACCTTCTGGTACCGAGAGACGGTGGGGTTGAGCGGTTTGGTGTGAGAGCCAGACCTGTGCCGGACCTTTTGCGGTGAGTGTTGACTGCCTGGCGTTGAACCGGGGCCTATCTGATAAAAAGGGTAGTGTCTGTCCGGAACGCCTGACTGCAGGACCCCCAACCGTCGCAACAAAAACCACTGCCGCGTGGTATGCATGTGCTGGACTGACATCCCAACGCGTGCGGTATTTGCGTAAAACAATTTTTCTATTTCGGTATTCCATCGCGAATATCAACCACGCGGGCCGTCCCGCCTTTAATTTGATAGTCCTGCAGACCCCGTGATGGGCTGTGAACCTAACCTGCTGCGCGTTTACGTTTTGGTCATCATTTCGTCACTTCGATTACAATGTCCTCATGTCTGGCTTTCTGGCTTGCGTATTTCGCCCAAATCTGTGCTTGTTATGTTATTGCATGTTTGATCTTCATGCGTGCCCTGACATCGTTAATCCAAACGGAGCCTGCCTTGCGTCTCATTTCCGTGTTTCTCCTTTCCGCAATCGCCTTTGCATTGGCAGGCGTTTCAGTTGCCCAAGATAAGTCTGCGATCAGTTATGATACGGCGCGGAATGTCTTCACAATGGCGCCAACGATAAAGCGCGTGACGCCCGGCGTTGTGTCGATTTCGACTATTTTGGAAGAAGAAGCGGACGGCACGACCATCGGCGGTATTGGCTCTGGCGTTATTATTGATGCCGAGGCAGGACTCGTCTTGACGAATGATCATGTCATAAATGACGCGCAATCCATTACGGTGATTTTGTCGGATAAGCGCCGCTATGTGGCAACAGTCATGGGCCAAGATCGCGAAACCGATTTGGCGCTGTTGCAGATTGAGGCGGCAAACCTCACCGCATTGCCGATCTCGATGTCTGATGATGTGCAGGTTGGAGACCTTGTCATTGCGGTCGGCAATCCGTTTGGCCTGTCGCATAGTGTCAGTACAGGTATTGTGTCTGCGATTGGCCGTATGGATGATAATCCCTTGGGATATTCTGATCTGATCCAAACTGATGCGGCCATTAATCCTGGTAATTCGGGGGGCGCGCTCGTGAATTCCGCGGGAGAGTTGATCGGGATAAATTCTGCCATTGTGGCCAAGGATAAAGGCTCGTCTGGGATTGGCTTCGCGATTCCGGGGCATACATTCCGCGCCGTCGCGCAGCAGTTGGAGACATATGGTGTTGTCTCGCGCGGGTCGCTGGGGGTTATGATCTCGCCTGTGACACAAGATGTTCAAGCGCGCTTGGGCTTGGATTCATTAGACGGCGCACATGTGGTTGAAGTGAATGTGGACGGCGCGGCCTTTGAGGCGGGTTTGAAAGTAGATGATGTCGTCACCGATTTCGGCGAGCGGACCATCGGGAATAGTTCTGATCTGCGCTATGCGGTCGGGTTGGTTCGACCAAATACGGGCGTCTTCGTGACATATATCCGCGATGGTGTTGTGTCCGAGAGCGTCGTGATTATACGCCGCAAGGATTATGTTAAAGCGGCAGCTTTTGAAACCGCGCTTGGCCCGGCTTCATTAGATGAAAACTAACGCCCTCAAGGACGTTTGAATACCGCGTCACAGATTTTTATCGCGATCTGCAAAACCTCTTCAATATTTAGGCCTGTTGTATCGATCATATGCGCGTCTTCTGCGGGTTTGAGCGGCGCAGCGGCGCGTGTGCTGTCGCGCGTGTCGCGTTCAATGAGCTGGGCGAGGACCTCTTCAACCGATAACTCTTCGCCATATCCCGTCAGTTCCGCATGGCGGCGTTTGGCGCGCTCCGTCTGGCTGGCGGTCACATAGAGCTTCACATCAGCATCAGGACAAATGACCGTCCCAATATCGCGTCCGTCCAAGACGCCTGCATGTGCTGCAAACGCGCGTTGAAAATTGAATAAAGCTGCGCGTACATCGGGGTGGACGGAGACTTTAGAGGCTGCTGCGCCGATCGGGCCAGATTTCAGGATAGGATCAGCTAAGTCTTCTGCCGTGATCGCCTTGGCGGCAAGCGTCCCGTCGGCCGATAGGGCCACATCACCGCCAGCGTCCAAGACGCGCTTGGCTGTGGCGCGATAGAGTTTGCCCGTGTCGAGATAGGGCAGGCCATAATGCGCGGCGAGGCCCTTGCCTAAGGTGCCTTTGCCTGATGCAAATGTGCCGTCTATCGCGATAACTGTCATGAGCTGGATTCAGTCTCAATCTTAGCGCCCAAGCCGCGCATGACATCGAAAAAGGTCGGGAAACTTGTCGCAATCATAGAGGCGTCATCAATGGTGACCGGCGCATCTGCGACAAGGCCAAGGATCAGCGCGCTCATCGCGATGCGGTGATCATGATGTGTGGTGACTACGCCGCCGCCAGGAACTGCGCCGCCTGTGACGCGCATGCCGTTCTCTAATTCGTCGACTTTGACGCCATTGCGCTGCAGGAGGTCAACGGTTGCCGTAATCCGATCGCTTTCTTTAACGCGCAGCTCGCCAATATCGTCCATTATGGTGGTGCCCGATGCAACGGAGGCCGCCACCGCGAGGACGGGATATTCGTCAATCATAGAGGCCG
>CALKXY010000021.1 GCA_938003545.1 uncultured Caulobacterales bacterium | reverse complement strand
CTTCTCACAACGGGCGACCAAGCGTACGTTGGCTTGTTCGGTGGGGAGCGGCGCTTGTCATTGGATGATGCTGGGTAACGTCAGCAAAGTTGGGTGGCCTATCGCGAGCTGTTTACCCCTCGACTGGGTAGCTCGGCCGGTTTGTGCATTTCTGTTTACACTTATCATGAGAGTATCGAAAAATGGGCAACCTTCGCCCAATTTTCGATACTGAATTAACAGAATTGCACGAGGAGAAAGGCGTCGTCGCGTGGGGCTTTCTGACAAATTGCGTCGGGAGGGCTCGAAAACTATTCTATTTACTCGTTTCCACGAGAGCCTGACCACCCACGCGAACATCCCGTACTAACGGAACATTTTTCCAACGAAGACAGCAGAGACCTAAGAGATACAGGACCTAAAGCGGTTCCGAGGATAGCGAAATGAGAGGGGCAAACTGTTCCCTAAGTTTTTCTTATCCCCGTTTTCATTGGGGTGAAAAATCACGTGTTGTTATGAAGAGAAACATCTACGGAGATTAGACATCTTTTCCGAACCACTGCCCATGCCTACACGTCTCAATTAGGTGTTTATGGCCTAAGCGCCCGCCGCGATTTCCAGACGTTGAATTAAATCATCTGTGACAACCCCAGTCGCGTCCATGCCATTGACCTTCTGGAACTCTTTGATGGCGGCCTGTGTCTTCGGTCCTGCTGCGCCGTCAGCTCCGCCAATTTGATACCCTAGATCCGTGAGGAGCGTTTGAGCTTCGCGAATTTTAAGAATTTGTGCCGAACGGGCTTGTCCCGCCTTATCGACAGGTTTGCTCCACGGCACATTGCGGAAGATGCCATTGGCGGCTTCATCAACAGGTTTCGGGTTAAAGCGATCTGCGCGGGATTTCACATCGGCTTGTGCCGCCGCATCCAATTGTGCGTTCAGAACAGAGATGCGTTCTGGTGCGCCTTGGTCACCTTGGCGGGCGGCAATATGATACCAAAATAGCGAGGTTTCGACATCTGCGGGGACGCCTTCATTGCCTTCGCGCAGAAAGGCAACGTTGAATTGGCTATCGACGACGCCGCGTTCAGCAGCTTTGACGAACCAATCGAGGGCTTGGCCCATATCGCGGTCCAAGCCGCCTTGGCCATAGGCGTAATAATTTGCGAGGTCGTGCATCGCGATGCGGTTGCCACCAATGGCTGCGCGCTGGACAAGCTCGCGTGCAGTGATCGGATCTTTTGCCACGCCTGTACCGGTTTCGTATAATTTCGCGAGACGATATTGCGCGGCAGGCTGATTGCGGTTGGCGGATAAGCGAATGAGGCGCGCGCCTTCTTCCAGCTCGCCAGCTTGAATCATGACCAAGCCTTTTTGGAATTGAGCGATTGGGTTTCCAGCATCGACAGCACTGTTCAATGTGTCCTGTGTGCCAGGAATGACGTCAGGCGTTTGTGTTTCAGCATATGTTCCCAGCGGCGAAATCGGCGGCAGAGGATCGATAGGCGTCACAGAAATTGGGTTCAAATCCGAATTAAGGTCGGTATCCGACGCGATATCAGGGAAGGCGGATTCAATAGAGGCAGGTGCATTTGATGCGACCGTTTGAGGCGTCTCGCTGCGGGCCTGTTGCGTGCTTGCGTCTCCGCCGCCCAGAATTGTTTTGACGGCGATTAATCCAACAACCGCGACGCCCGTTGCTAAGGCCGCGACGCGTAAGTTTCGGCCTGATATTGGCAGTTTGGACAAGGGTGATTTACGGTCGCTCACGCCGCCAACGCGTTCGGCACGCATCTCATTACCTTCAGCATAGGCAGGGTCGGCATAGGTCGACACAGGCAGAGGTGCAGGCATGATGGGCTCTTCTATGACCTGAGCGGGGGTTGGAGTTTGCGGAGCCGAATACGCACCGACGCTTGCCATAGGCGGGGCCATTGGCGGTGGTGGCGCGATAAAGGGAGGTTCAGTTTGCGGCGCAACAGGCATCTGTGGTGTGCCTAAGTCCGCATAAGCCATTTCGTCGTGTTGCGGCGCGGGTGTGGGTTGAAAGGCGCTCGGATCGAATTCCTGCGGGATGTGGCTGTCTGGTCCAGATTTTTTAGGAGCGGCTTGCTGCGTGGGTTGTACGCGCGGCGGTGCAGGCAATGGGGCAGGCTGCGGCACGTCAGCGGCTTCCAGCGCGCGCGCGGCGTCTGCGTAAGGGTTTTCCATGATCTGCTGCGCATGCGGAGTTGGCATGGGGACGACATTTGTGACCAGCGTCGCTGGATTCATACGTGCAGGTTCTGCCTGTGCAGAGGTTGGGCCGTGATCCTGCAAAACGGCGATGCGGGCGTGCATGCGTCCCAATTCAGCTTGCAGGGCCTGAACTGTCTCGGTCATTTGATCGACGCGCGGGTCTTCCGCATTGGCGGCGTAGACTGTGTCAGTTGGAGACCAATTCGCGGCAATCGTTTCAAGAGCTTCTAGGCGCGCGGTCATATCGGTTTGGACGGTGTTAAATTCAGATTGAGTCTCTTGCGCCAAATCCGCCAAACGCTCTGCAGTGTCTGCGTCGGATGCGTGAGAGCGTTGGTCCAAGACGGCTGCAAATTTAGTTACGCGGTCGCCAATGGATTCCAATGCGTTGGCGGTGTCCAGTTCAACTTGGTCGATGCGGGTGTTGAATGTTTTGCGAACGCTATCGATCTTGGCATCCAGTGCGGCGGTGGAGGCCTGACGGGCTTTGGTTTCGCCTGACAGGCGTGTCTCGACGGCGCTGGCGAGGTCGGCGACATGACGGTTCAGGCGGGCAATCGCTTCGCGCTGTGCTGTGTCCATTTGGTCCAGCCGCGCATGGGCGGATTGAACGGCCTCGCCTAATGTGTCGATCCCTGCGTTGGGTGCGGTGACGGCGGCTAATTCTTGGCGAACGCCTGCGCGCGCCTGTTCGGCGGCACGGTTTAGATAGGTTTCCATTCTGATTTCGAGGATGTTCAACCCTCGGGTCAGAGCGGCTTTATGTGCGGTGTTTGATGTTTTTGCGGAGGTTTTGAGGTCAGCGACAATTGTTTCAAGGGCGTCGAGGGCTTTGCGGTTCCGCGCATCTGCGCCTTTTAGGCGTGTCTCAAGGGATTTCAAATCTTGTGACAGGGTCGCGACGGTGCTGCGAGGTTTCGCGGATGTTGTCTTTCCAGAGGCTTTGGACGCAGGTTTTTTGGAGACAGGTTTTGAGACTGTCTTCTTTGCGCGCGACGTTGACGTCGGTGTTTTTGCGGCTTTGCTTGGCATTCGCGCAGTCTTCCCCAGGGTCTTGGCTGAAAATGGCTCATAGAGAGGCATAATTCGGGCAATGGCTTTGTCCCGTTAGACCCTGATCGTGGTTAACGCCGCGTTAAGCTGTTAACCTTTTTGCACGGGAAGACCTGACATAGGTCAAAAAGGGCCTCTTTGGGCTCCTGGACAGGATGTCGCGTGAAAGTGCTTGACGTTAACGTTGACGTGAACGTTAACGTCAGCTATGTCGATGTCATGGAAAACGCCGCACAACAAAAATGGGGTATCAAGGTTTTCGCTGATATGTTCAGCGTCACGCCGCGTACGATCCGTTTCTATGAAGACAAAGGGCTTCTGACGCCAGGCCGCGAAGGCGGCGTGCGTGTTTTTGGCCCGCGTGACCGCTTGCGGTTCGAAAAAATCATGCGCGGCAAGCGTATGGGGTTTTCACTGGAAGATATTCGCTCTGTTTTTGACATCACCGATGGCGTTGTCACGGACCGCGCAGAAGTTCTGCGACGGAAGACAAATTTCGAAGCTGTTGTTGCAGGTTTGGCGGAACGTCGCCGCGACTTAGATATTCTTCACGCGGACATGACCGAAGTAATTGAGATTGCAGATGAGGCCCTCTCGACCACGCCCGATAATGACAATGTTGCAGACCTTGCAGCGCGTTACCAAGCCGCTTTTGATGCCACGACAACTGGCAATCCTATCGATTTCATGTCTGGCCCGTCGCCAGATGTTAAACCTAAACCATCACATATCTCGACTTAAGAGGACCCTCCTATGCCATCCTATAAAGCCCCCGTTCGTGACATGCAGTTTTTGCTCCACGAAGTCCTCGGTTTCGAAGACGTCACGAAATATGATGCCTTCTCCGAAGTTGACGCTGACCTCGCGGATGCCGTCCTAGAGCAAGCTGCGAAATTCTCCGAAGATGTCCTTGCGCCGCTTAACACTGTGGGCGACCACGAAGGCTGCGTACGTCACGCCGACGGGTCCGTCACAACGCCAACAGGTTTTAAAGATGCCTATAAGCAAATGACTGAAAATGGATGGACAGGTCTCTCGCTCGATCCAGAATTTGGCGGCCAAGGCATGCCAGGCACATTGCAAATTGCTGTCTCCGAAATGTGGACATCGTCCAACATGGCCTTCGCTATGTATCCGGGCCTAACAGGCGGTGCAATCAAAGCCATCCAAGTTGGTGGCACCCCTGAACAAAAGAAAACTTATTTGCCGAAAATGATCTCTGGCGAATGGACAGGCACAATGAACCTGACTGAGCCACATTGCGGCACCGATTTGGGTATGCTGAAAACCAAAGCTGTTCCAAATGGCGACGGCACATATAAAATTTCTGGCCAGAAAATTTTCATCTCTGCGGGGGAGCACGACATGACGGACAACATTGTCCATCTCGTTCTCGCGCGGATCGAAGGTGCACCAGCGGGCACCAAAGGTATTTCTCTCTTCATCGTACCAAAATTCAAACTCGATGAGAATGAAAACCCGGGCGAACGTAATCTTGTCTCTTGCGGCTCCATTGAAGAAAAAATGGGCATCCACGGTAACTCAACTTGCGTCATGAATTATGACGAAGCTGAAGGCTATCTCATCGGTGATGAGAACAAAGGCCTCCGCGTTATGTTCGTCATGATGAACGAAGCCCGTATCGGTGTTGGCCTCCAAGGTCTTGGCCAATCCGAAGTCGCATACCAGAATGCCGCGATCTACGCGAAAGACCGTATTCAGGGCCGCGCGCTAACAGGGCCGCAAAATGCGGATAAGCAAGCTGATCCAATTATCGTCCATCCTGACGTGCGCCGCATGTTGATGGAAACGAAAGCGTTCAATGAAGCTGGCCGCGCGCTGCTGTATTGGGCTGCGAAACACGAAGACATGGAAAAGCATTCTGACGACGAAGCGTTAGCGCAAAAATGCGACGATTATCTTGGTCTGCTGACGCCTGTCGTTAAAGGCTACCTGACTGACATGTCCATGAAGACAACAATTGATTGTCAGCAAATCTTCGGCGGTCACGGATTTGTCGAAGAATGGGGCATGAGCCAATTTGTTCGCGATAACCGTATTGCGCTCATCTATGAAGGTGCGAACGGCATCCAAGCCCTCGATCTTGTCGGACGTAAACTCGCCCGTAATGGCGGCCGCGCGCTGATGACGCTCAACCAAGAAATCGGTGCGTTCCTTGCTGAGAATAAAGACACTGAAAACCTCGGTGAGTTCATGGACGGCCTTGGCGATGCACAGAAGAAACTCACAGAAGCCACAATGTGGCTGATGCAAAACGGCATGTCTGATCCGAATAATGCGGGTGCGGGTTCTGTCGATTATATGCACATGTTGGGTCTGGCGACGCTGGCGTATATGTGGGCAAAAATGGCCGTTGTGGCGCAGTCGAAAATCGATGAAGGCTCGAACGAGAAGTTCTACCCAAACAAGATCATCACAGGCCGTTATTTCATGCTCCGTATGTTGCCAATGCTCGACAGCCATCTTGCGAAAATCAAGACAGGCGCAGGTCCAGTTATGGCGCTTGAAGCCGCTGCGTTTTAATGAAGAGAGTCTTTCTCTTACCTCTAATTCTAACACTCGCGTCTTGTGGCGCGAGTGTTACTGAAACAGTAGAGAACGAAGTTCCGATAGGTGTAGAAACTATAAATTCTGGCGGTTGCGAAGTTTCAGATGCGCAAATTACAGCGTTGCGAGAGAAATTTACAAAGGCAACGGAACTGTTTCAACAAAATGCGAAGTCGCAACGTGAATATAAACGCGAGCCGTTAGAACATCCTTTCGTGGAACCGCCAGAAGTCGTACTTTCGTTTTATGAAAACCCTAACGGGCTAGATTACAGCTGGATCATCAAGGTTGCCGAGGGCTGTATGAAAGGCGGGGCTACATTTGATAACATTCAGTTTGAAATGACCTTTCGAGACGATGGCAGAACGACCACAAATACCGCAAAGATAAATTTAAAAAATAAACTCTAGGGATAGACACCATGGCCGCAATCGATTTTAAAAACCCAGACTGGTATAATGAGGAAGACATCAATATCTTCCGCGAGGCCGTGAATGGGTTCTACACGCGTGAAATGGCGCCGCATTCCGAAGAATTTCGCAAGAATAAAAAAGTCGATCGCAAGTTCTGGAATATGGCTGGCCAAATGGGTCTGCTGAACTGCGCTATTCCAGAGGAATATGGCGGCGGCGGCGGTGATTACCGCCACGAAATGATCATCATGGAAGAGCTTGTCAAAGCCAATGTCGACGGCTTTGGTCTCTCGCTTCATAACGCAATTGTTGCGCCCTATATCCTGCATTATGGTACAGAAGAGCAGAAGCAAAAGTGGTTGCCACGCATGGCGTCAGGTGAACTTGTCGGTGCGATTGCGATGTCTGAACCTGGAACAGGATCCGACCTTCAGAATGTCAAAACCAATGCGAAAAAAGACGGCAATGGTTGGGTCATTAATGGCTCCAAAACCTTCATTACGAATGGCGGTACGGCGAATTTGATCGTTGTTGTGGCCGATACGGGCGGCGAAGGTAAACATTCGAAATCACTTTTCGTTGTTGAAACAGATGATCTGCAAGGTTTCCGCCGCGGCCGCATTCTCGACAAGGTCGGAATGGACGCGCAAGACACGGCTGAGCTGTTCTTTGACGACATGAAAGTGCCTGCTGATGCCTTGCTAGGTGAAGACACGGGCATGGGCTTTATTCAGCTCATGAAAGAGTTACCACAAGAGCGTTTGAACATCGCCGTTCAAGGTGTGGCGCAAATGGAAGCCGCCCTCGAAATGACAATTGAATATGTCAAAGAACGCAAAGCCTTTGGTAAGTCGATCATGTCGTTCCAGAACACGCAATTCGAACTCGCGGAATGTAAAACGCTGGTCCATATCGCTAAGACATTCACTTATGATTGCGCCGCAAAACATCTGCGCGGTGAACTGGATACAGTCACGGCGTCGATGGCGAAATATTGGGTGACGGATAAAGAATGCGAAGTCATTGACCGCTGCCTACAACTTCATGGTGGGTACGGCTTCATGAATGAATACCGCATTGGTCGCATGTATCGCGACAGCCGCGTGCAGAAGATTTATGGCGGTACAAATGAGATCATGAAAATGGTTATCGCACGTAGTCTATAGACGTCGTAACTCTAATGCTGAAATGAGGGCATCCGAATGAACATGAAAAATTATATTTGGATGGCCTTTGCTGCGCTTGCGCTAACGGCCTGTGACGCGTCGCAAACCGATGTCACGCAATCCACAACAGCTGAAACGCCCACTGACTTCAGAGGCGAATATAATCTCGGTAATGATTGCAGCAAACTAGATGGAATAATGCGCGTCACGCCTGAATCAATTCGCGTTATCGGAACGGTATGCCAGATTCAGTCCAGCCGATATGTTAACACGTCCAGCACAGAATATGTTCTCGGAGGTTGCGAATCTCAAGGCACGGAGCAACCCGATCGGAAGGCCATAATTTCCGAAGTCGAAGATGGGCAAATTCTTCTATCCGGTTGGGTGGCGGATGATTTTGCATTCAATATGTGTAGTTAAAAGAATTTGTTTTGAACATTTACCCTCCATCAAATTATGTCGACGATGATCCAGCTTACACGAATCGGATTATCGACACCTATGGTTTTCCGCTGCTGACGTCCTCTAATGTGGAGGGTCCGCTCGCGACGCATTTGCCGATGGTGCGTGAGGGTGAGTATCTCTACGGTCACATTGCGGCAGCGAATCCGATGGTGGAATTTCTCGGGACCAGCATGATTTTCCTGGCGGCGTTTCACGGTCCGCATGATTATATTTCGGCGAGCCTTTACGACAAACCTGAAAGCTCCGTGCCGACATGGGATTATACCGCCGTACATGTGCATGGCACCACGCGGAGGCTGTCTGCTGAGGAGAGTGTGGACCGCATGGCGGAGTTGACAGACGTTTATGAAGGGCCCGACGGATGGGCGATGGAAGATGCCGCTAGCTATGCAGGGCGTCTCTTCCCGCATATCGTCTATTTTGAAATGCGCATGGACAGGGTGCGCGGCATCCGTAAATTAAGCCAGAATAAAAACGCTGAGACGCAAGCCAGAATTACTGAGAATTTGCGCGCTGCTGGAAATGATGATCTCGCAAATGAGATTGATCTAATCAGAAAGAGATAAAATGGAAAAGCTAAGCTATACATTCAAAGATGGTGTTGCCGTAATCGCTCTAGATGATGGCAAGGCAAATGCGCTCGGCTCGCAAAGCTGGGCAGAGCTAAATACCGCGCTAGATATGGCTGAAAAAGATGACGCAATTGTGGTGATCACGGGCCGTGATGGCATGATGTCTGGCGGTTTTGACCTGAAAGAAATGGGCGACGGACCGCAGGACGCGCTCGAGTTAACGTCGAAAGGCTCGAAATTCGCACGCCGCATTATGGCGCATCCACGCCCCGTCATTATGGCAGCGCCGGGACACACAATTGCAATGGGCGCTTTTCTTGCGCTGGCTTGCGATTATTCCATGATCAAAGCGGGCAGTTATAAAGTCGGACTGAATGAAACGCTCATCGGTATGACCATGCATAATTTCGGTATTGAAATGGGCCGTTACCATCTCACTAAAAGCCACTTTAACCGCTGTGTTATTAATGGTGAAATTTTTGACCCCAAAGGTGCAATGCATGCAGGGTTCTTCGACCGTGTTGTCCCCGCAGAACAATGGCCAATGGCGATCCCAATGGTCGGACAAATGTTTGGTCAAGCTAACCCAAAAGCCTTCCGTGAAACCAAACTTCGTTCACGCAAAGAGATATTCAAAATCCTCGATCAAGCCATTGAGGACGATTTAGATCCAGCGAAAGTTCATGCGATGTAAGGTCGGTTTAATTGACTTTTCTGATTGAACGACGAACTTACCCTCTACGTGATGGCGTGCTTTCTGCGTTGCATTTTGGCGACACATCCGCCCCTGTCCGGCTTGTGTTTCTTCATGCGAATGGATTTAATGCGCAGGCTTATCGTGCGGTGATGGAACCCCTTGGCGTTCATGCTGTCGTGTTTGACATGCGCGGGCATGGGCACAGCCGAAATATGCCGCAGCCGCTAAATATACCGAATTGGCATATTTTCCGCGATGACTGTGTTGCCTTTTTTGATCGCTATATGTTGGACCTTACCGACGCACCTGTGGTCTTGGGTGGTCATAGCTTTGGTGCGGTGTCCGCGATTTTGGCGGCCCCGCAATTGAAAGGCCGCATTCACGGTTATGTTGGATTTGACCCTGTATCTGTTCCGCGCCTTTTCAGGTTAACCTCTGCGCTTCCTGGTGGGCGCGCTTATATGAAACGTCGCGTGCCGATTGCGCGAAATGCGGGCCGGAGGAAATCACATTTCGAAAGTCCTGAAGCGGCGTTCTTGCGATGGCAAGGGCGCGGCGCTTTCAAAGGTATGGAGGATGCGGTTCTAAAAGATTATATCGCGGGCGGCTTGGTCGAATGTGAAGGCGGGAGTTGGGAATTAGCCTGCGATCCAAAATGGGAACAGACTATTTTTGTCGCGCAATGGCATAACCTATTCAAAGCTGCGCGAGCTTTGCCAGATAACACTCACATTATCTATGCGGGCGGGCGTCCTCCTGTTTCGACGACAGCTACGCGCGCAGCGGTTTTGAAGGCACAACCAAAAATAAATGTGAAATTTAACCCGAAGCTAGGGCATCTTTTCCCACTGATTCGAACGGAATTCGCGACTGACGCATTACGCGCGGCTATACAGGCGGCTTAGGCGACGACGCCTGTGAGTGTACCTTGCGCCAAAAGGGTCAAATCTACCTCTGTCGCTTTTATCAGCTTGCGTGCCGTGAGATCGAACTTACATCCGCTGGCCTGCATAGAGACCCAACTTTTACCACTGACGGGATCGATGATATTATGCACAAATTCACGCGTATAGGCATTCGCGCCAGTTAAGGCAGGCGCATAGACATAGGCATCGCCTTGGCCAGGGTAATTGTGAATGACGGCACGCATTTCCAGCAATGCGGCGCTCTTGCCGCTGGCTTGATATGTCTCGTCTTCAAATTCGGGCCAGCCTTCACGGAACCACGCGATAGTTGATGTTGTTCGCCCAAAGAAGCTGCCCATTGTTACGCGTTGTGAAATATCTAATTCCGCAGCTCCGAAAACGCCGGTTCCTATGATCTTTGCGCCCGCAGCTTCGACCTCTGACAAATTCATGCCGACATGCGGAACGACTCCGTCAATGTTACGCGGTTTTGCAGGTGCGGGTAGATCAGCGGTAAAGTGCGGCGCAGCCGCGCGGACACGTTTCGGCCAAGGGAATAACTTGTTTTCAGGGAGATAAACATGTTCGACTGTCTCGACTATGGTTGCCGCAATCTTCCCATCACGATGGGTCATGATATGGCAGAATTTGGCCGTCGTATCGGCAATCTCCAGCACGGCTGAATCTATACGCAACGGATTACCGGGGCGCGCTTCGCCTTGATATTTAATATGAAAATCGCGGCATCGGACCGTGCTGACCGTTCCTGCATGAAAGGCTGTAGGCAACCCTAATCGGATGATGAGGCCCCGCCGCGCTTCGTCCGTTTTATGGACGTAATGGCGCATATTCATATGGCCCAGTTCGTCACATTCCCACGCAGAGCATTCGCCTGCCCAGCTTTGGGTGAAGCCGCTTAATTCTGATGACATCTGGCTTATGCCGCGCAGCTATTGCAGGTGCCGTAATGTTCTACAACAGAGCGTGTAATGGCAAAGCCGTCTGGTTTGCAGGCCGCATGATCATTGGCGTGGCGTTCTTCGACGTCATGACATTTTTCGCAGATGAAAAATTCGGCCAAATGACGATGTGATCCGCCGCCGTGGTCATGATTGTGATCGTGTAAGTGGTTGTGGTCGCAGGCGATAAAGGCGTTCAGCGCCTCAACGCGGTGAATCAGGCCATGACGTGATAGAAATTCTAAGGCGCGGTAAACCGTTGGGGGTTTAGGACTTCCCACATCGGGACGGAGGCGGTCCAGCAAATCATAGGCTTTGACGGCTTTCCCGTCCGTTATAATCAATTCTAAAACATGCGCACGCAATGGGGTGAAGCGTTCGTTTGCGCCTTCAACAATACGTCTGGCTTGCTCAACCCGCTCGGTTATATCCAATGTTGGATGCTCGTGATTATGTGTCTCGTTCATGCAATTACCTATAGGTCAATGCGGGGCGGGCGTCCAACAGCAATACGGTATTGATGGGGGCTATTGAAAAGGGTATGGCCGCCCACTATTTCAAGATTACATTGTAAGGGCGAAAACCGCCTGCCAGCCTATATGGGGAAGATCATGGCCAAGAAAGACGAAGCGAAACAACCGGAAGTGTCCGGTAATGTTATGTTCTATGAACAGCCTGTACCGCTCACAAAAGAAAAGCATGCCAAATTCGGTGTAAAGCAAGTGAAGAAGCCATTCCAATTTATGGCGGACCAACATTTCCTTCCATTAACAGCGCCTGAATTTGGTCCAGCGTCGGCATCTGTGCCGATTATTTTTGCGGGCGATGACCGCACGCCGCTCGCCGTCATGGGCATTCGGTCTGGCGAAAACCTCTTTGTAACAGACGGACAGTTCGAAGCTGATTTCTACATGCCTGCCTTTGCACGCCGTTATCCTTTCGTCCTCGCGGGCGACAATGCCAATGACCGTTTCGTTGTCTGTGTTGACGAGAAAGCCGAATGCGTCACGAACAAGAAACCAGAGCAACTCTTCTTTGATAAGGACGACACATCGAAGTTCACAAAAGAAGCGTTTCAGTTCCTGCAGAGCTTTGAGCGGGATCGCCAAGCCACGACAAGAATGATTGAAGTCTTTAAAGAGCTGGATTTGTTCGAGCCAAAGGAAATGAATTTCCAAGGTAACAATGCTGATGGTACACCTGCACCACAGCAAAAAATTGCGGATTATTTCGCAATTTCAGAAGAGAAGTTGAAAGCGTTGCCAGCTGAAAAGATCGCAGAGTTCTCAAAGAACGGTTATCTGGCTGTTGCATATGCCCATCTTATCAGCCTCGGAAACTGGCAGCGCCTTGTAAATATGACGCTCCGCCGCGCACAGGCCGAGCAAGCTAAGGCTTAATATCCTAAGCAAACTTAGTTTTAAACCCGGCTAAATGGCCGGGTTTTTTTATGCCTTTACGCGCAACACTTACGCCCACGAAAATGTGCATCGTATCTTAAAGTCTCAACGTCTATAGGCAGGCCATGTTACGTTGGATCATACTCACACTTAGCTTTTGGCTTTTGGCTTTGCCTGCGGCGGCGCGTCAAAGCCTGCCGCTTGATACGGGTAATACTGAAATATCTTTGGTGTCAGATTACGATACGGTTTCGCCAGGGCAGAGCTTTACCGTTGCTTTGCGCATGAAATTTGACGGCAGTTGGTACACATATTGGCGTAATCCAGGGGACAGCGGTGAACCGGTTCGGCTTGTCTGGGACTTACCCGAAGGCGTTACGGCTGGCCCTATTCAATGGCCAGCACCTAAAATAAAAACAGTCGGTCCAATCGTCTCTTATGCGATGGGCGGCGATGTTTGGTTACCCGTTGAGATCAAGGTTGATGCGGATGTAGATTCGTCGCGCCCGATTATTCTCAAGGCGCAGGCTTATTTTCTCGTTTGTGATGAACTTTGCGTGCCTGAAAATGGTGGATTATCCATGCCGATGGGAGTGGGTGTATCTACTCTAAATGCGGATCATGCGGCGTTAATTGAGCAGGCAGAATCCAAAGTCCCGCAACGCGGAAAACTAAGCGGCTCTGCACAGAGCGACGGTGAAGTCCTTACCATTGATATTCAAGGTACGGGCAAAGTTGAAACACTTTTTCCTCATGACAATACGATCCTCGTGCATAGTAACCCAGTCGTTATTCGTCAGGCGTCCAAAGGCGCTCGGTTTACAGCCACACCAAATTATGGCTGGGATGATAATGAAACACCCGCCAGTTTCGACGCGACAGTCTTATTGGAAGATGGGACAGCGCAAATCGTAAGCGTTGCCACAGACCAATCCGTTGATATTGGGCGGGTTTCCGGACCCAAGGCTCAGAGTGCTTCAAGCCTCGGTTTTTGGGGCGCGGTCTTTGGCGCGTTTCTGGGTGGGCTCGTTCTTAATCTCATGCCATGCGTCTTCCCGATTATTTCACTCAAAGCTCTGTCTCTTGCCAAGACGGCACATGGCGAACGACGCGCGATCCGTCAGGCTGGATGGGCTTATACGGCAGGTGTGCTAATTAGTTTCGCCGCTTTCGCATTGCTTCTGATCGGATTAAAAGCCGCGGGTGCGTCTGTGGGGTGGGGTTTCCAATTACAGTCCCCTTGGTTGGTTGGACTCTTGTCACTCTTACTCTTCACGATTGGCCTGAACCTCCTCGGGGTGTTCGAATTTGGCGGACGTTTGCAAAATGTCGGCTCTGGTGTTGTCAATGGCAACGGCCCAGTATCCAGCTTCATGACGGGTGTTTTGGCCGTCATCGTCGCAACGCCTTGCACAGCTCCATTTATGGCGGGGGCCGTTGGGTATGCATTGACGAGTTCTGCTGTCATCAGCTTGGCTGTCTTCCTTTCCTTAGGGCTAGGCTTTGCCTTGCCGTTCTTGCTGTTGGCCTATGCGCCGGGTCTCTTGGCGCGCTTACCAAAACCTGGCCCTTGGATGGAAACTTTCCGTCAATTCCTAGCCTTCCCTATGTTCGCCGCAGCGATTTGGCTGGCGTGGGTCCTGAGCCTCCAAACGGGTGCAAATGGCGTTGCGAAGCTCTTGCTTGGTGGATTGATGCTAACCTTCGCGCTCTGGCTTTTCCGCAAGGGGGGCGGCCTAACAAAAGTCTTCGGCGTTCTGGCTCTCATTGCTGCGATTGCTCTATCGATTAGCGCAAAGTCCTCACATTCTGCCGGTAGCTCAACCGCGCTAATATCTAGCGCATGGTCTGCAGAAGCAGTCGCCATGGCTCGCGCAGAGAACCGCCCGGTCTTCGTTGATTTCACGGCAGCGTGGTGCGTGACCTGCAAAGTGAATGAGCAGCTCGTGTTAAAAAGTAAAAAAACGGCTGAACTCTTTGAACGTACAGATACGAAATTCTTTATCGCAGATTGGACAAATAAAAACGATGTTATTGCGGCAGAATTAGCGCGGTTTGGCCGTGCGGGTGTACCGCTCTATCTCGTTTATAAGCCGGGCGCGGCGGAAGCGGACGTTCTGCCGCAAACACTGTCTTATTCTGTTCTAAAAGATGCGTTGGAATAGAAACGGGTAAATAAGGCGCTATTCAGCCGCGAGCTTAATCTCTTCATCGGGTTCATAGACCAAAATATCGGCAGGCTGACATTCTAACTCTCGGCAGAGGGCATCTAATGTCGAAAACCGAACCGCACGGGCTTTCCCTGTTTTTAAAATAGACAAATTTGCCAGCGTAATGCCGACCTTATCCGCGAGTTGCGTCAGAGACATTTTCCGGTCCAGCAAGACACGGTCAAGATTGACTTTAATCGACATTAGATCGTCAACTCTTGTTCGGCGCGCAGCGCGGCACCGTGGCGGAAGGCTTCTGAAATAACGGCGATGACGAAAATAAAGAACCACGCCCAGAGCCGAATGTCCAAACGCGAGCCATCTATATCAGCCGCGTCATTCACAGAGCCGAATATGAAGTTTGACAACATACGGAAGACTTCGGTTGCGGCCATGATAACCCAAATATTCCGAAGACGCGCGACGTTTTCGGGCATGAATGGGTCGCCATGAATCACGGCTGTCACAACGCGGCGGAGTAAGCGCAAAACAAAAAACCAACCGATTCCGACAATAACACCTGATAGGCTCAACCCGATCATCTTCGAACTATTGAGGTTACTCGGCAGGTCGCCGACAATACTTTCGCGCAATCCCGGAAAAGACATCAGTCCTGCCAAAAGTAGAAAAAGAACACAGCCGATGGCTAAAAATATTTGTCCAACAATCAGGAGAACGGACAACATTTTCGCCATAGAAGCGCCGCTGCCTGCACTAGGCACAGGAGTATCTGGGTCAGAGATCATTTCCATATTGATAAACAATAATTCATGACATGCAAGCGTTGCGGGCATGATCTCTGGACCGTATGGCTGTATCCATGACAGATCGTAAACTCATTCCTGGCACAAAAATCGTTGTCGCATCGCATAATGAAGGCAAGGTCCGCGAAATCCGTGACCTTCTTGTGCCCTTTGGCCTCGAGACGGTGAGCGCAGCAGAATTGAACCTGCCCGAACCAGACGAAACGGAAACGACATTTGCGGGCAATGCTCGCCTAAAAGCTGTCGCGGCTGCGAATGCGTCTGGTTTGCCTGCGCTTTCAGACGATAGCGGTCTGGCCGTGGACGCGTTGAATGGCGATCCGGGAATCTATGCTGCACGCTGGGCAGAACTCCCTCGCACCGAGGTCGAAACGTATGGGCAGCGCCGCGATTTTGACATGGCGATGTGGCATGTGAATGATCAATTAAAAGACAAAACGAACCGCCGCGCGCGTTTTATTTGCGCGCTGTGCTTGGCGTGGCCAAATTCTGACACCGCCGTTTATGAAGGCACGGTAGAGGGCGAAATGATCTGGCCACCGCGCGGTGATAAAGGCTTCGGTTATGACCCAATATTTCAACAATTGGGTAAAACCCTGACCTTTGCCGAGATTGACCCTGCGGCGAAACATGCTGTTAGTCACCGTGCGGATGCCTTTGCAAAATTCCTCGCAGACCAATTCTCCGATTATGCCGCAAATTAACGACCCGCTCGCGGTCTATATTCATTGGCCTTATTGCGCACGCATCTGCCCCTATTGTGATTTTAACGTCTATAAACGCAAAGCCGATGATGCGCTGTTGCCTGCCATTCTGAGCGATCTCAAACATTGGCGAGAGCTGACAGGCCCGCGCACCATAAGTTCTATTCATTTTGGGGGCGGTACGCCGTCCTTGATGACACCCGCCCAAGTTAGCCAAGTGATCGATATCGTGGCGGAGCTTTGGACATTTTACGCGCCCGAAATTGCACTGGAAGCCAATCCACATGAAATGAACGCAGAGGATTGGCGAGGCTACCGCGCGGCGGGTTTGACGCGCCTGTCTCTGGGTTTGCAATCCTTCCATGATCCCGCATTGAAATTTCTAGGCCGCGATCATGACGGAACCACAGCGCAGGCCGCCTTGGATATGGCGCTGGATATATTTCCCTCCGTCTCTACGGATTTGATCTTTGGTTGGGCAGGTCAAACATTGGACATGTTGTCCGATGATCTGACGCGAATTTTGGACGCAGGCACACAGCATATTTCAACATATCAGCTCACGATTGAAGACGGCACGGCGTTTGCCAAAGCCGAAGATAGAGGCCAGTCCCGTGCGGTGGATGCGGATCAGTCCGCTGATTTATATGACCACGTCTGCGCAATATTAAAGGCAGCAGGGTTTGAGCATTACGAAGTTTCAAATTTTGCAAAACCCAGCCACCGCTCAAAACATAACCTCGCCTATTGGCAGGGTATTGATTACGTCGGCGTCGGACCGGGGGCGCATGGCCGCGTGACCCTTGGTAATAAACGTCAGGCGACGATCGCGCATTTAACACCGGGCGGGTATACTCGCGCGGTAACAGAAACAGGGTCAGGCATAGACAGCTGCGACACCTTAACAGGTGCGGATTGGGCTACAGAATATCTCTTGATGGGCTTGCGTATTGATGAGGGCATATCACTGACGCGCTATCGAAATTTATCAGGTAAAGATTTGGATCGTGACGAATTAAACGCTCTCATAGGGGACGGTCTATTGCGCCGTGTAGATGACCGTTTATGCGCAACCTCGAATGGGCGTTTGCTCTTAAATGCGGTAACGGAACGCTTATTATTGGCATGACCTAAAACTCCTGCACCCTTCCTGACAAAGACAAACCTTGTGATGCCCAAGAAGGAAAGGATAAATACTTTAGACTTTAAATTGGCCAAACTCTTTCGCTCCGCTTAAAGCTCAATGCGCATGCTTGATCATTCGACACTCATAAACCAAACTCAAAAATGGCTCGAGACAGTTATAATCGGTCAGGGTTTCTGCCCCTTTGCTAAGCGGGAACATGATCTGAGCCGTATTCATTATGCGGTGATTTCGGCGGCTGATGTGCAGAGCCAATTAGCGTGCCTCATTTTGGAATGTGCGGCATTGGATAAATACATAAAGCGAGAGACGAGTTTACTCATTTTTCCAACGGCGCTTTCTGATTTTGAGAGTTATTTAGACTTACTCGAAATGGCGACGGCTTTACTCAAAACGCAGGGTTATGAAGGTATTTACCAACTCGCGAGCTTCCACCCTAAATATAGGTTCGAGGGCGCGCCACATGATGACCCTGCCAATTACACCAATAGATCGCCTTATCCGATGCTTCACATTCTACGTGAATCCAGTGTCGAACTGGCCGTCAAAAATCACCCGAATCCAGAAAACATCCCTGATCGAAATATCGCATTAACGCAGGCGCTTGGGTTGCAGGCGATGACTAAATTACTGGCCAGCTGTTTTCGCCTTTAATGTGAGGATTACGCTTTCAACTTCTGAAATACGCGCCCATCCATAATCAGTAATCCCAACCCAATTAGCCCCATGCCTGCGGCTTGTAGGCCCGTAAATGTTTCACCAAGAATTGTGACGCCTAGTAAAATAGCGGAAATTGGAATTAAAAATGTAACCAAGGCCGCATTGGTTGCGCCCGCCGAGGCAATCAGGCGGAAATACAGAATATAAGCGATGACTGTGCTGAAGATAGCCAAGCCTAAGATGGCTCCGATCGCTTCAATCGGTAGGGACAGATCTGTCCACGGCTGGTCGATATATATCATCAATGGTAATAACATCAGCGTCGCCATGCTGACTTGTCCGGTTGCGACGGTGAGGGGCGATAATCCCCAGGCCTTAAAGCGCCGAGAATAAACGGCAGCAAAAGCGTAAGATAGGGCCGCGCCCATTACAGCCAACTGCCCTAACATTGACCCCGTCAGACCGTTTAGGGCTTCGGGGCCAATCAAAACAACGGTCCCGATAAGGCCAACCAACAGGCCCAACATCTTCCGTTTCGTAAAACCTTCGTCCGCGAGTAAGGTCCCTGCGACTAACACCGTAAAAAACGGTGTCGTTGCGTTGAAGATAGAGGCGAGACCCGAACTGATGTGTGTCTGCCCCCAAACAATCAGGCAGAACGGTAGAGCATTATTTAAAAAGCCAACGACGCAAAGGGCCGTCCAATGTTGCCGTGTTTTCGGTAGAGGAATTTTCAGGGCGAAAACAATGGCCCACAAGGCCATGGTGGCCAAACCGACGCGGGCGGTCACAATTGTCAGTGGCGGGAGATGTTTGACCAAAATTTCGATAAAGAAAAAAGACCCGCCCCAAAGGAGGGACAGAACACCTAAAATGAGAATATCAGCAAGCTTCATTTGCTGATGGATGCTGTGTGTCATGCCAGCTTATAGGCAGGATTGATGTGCCCTGTCGTCGAAAATCAGGCGTTAAATTAGCTTCCGCCCAAGACCGTGCGCGGGGCGGGGTCAATAACGTTGAAACGGCCATTCCTGATTTCATAAACGGCGAGGCCGCGTTCTGGGCGTCCATCCGATCCAAAGCTCACCAGGCCGTCTACGCCATAGAACCCTTGTGGGTTTTCTGCTCGCATATAGCGTTGCTTAGGATCGCCGTCGGCCACGTAAGCGCCCATCATGACGGCGTCATAGGCAAGGCTCGCGAGGGTTGAAGCCGTCTCGCCATAGGTTCTGTCATAGGCATCAAGGAATGGCTTTTGCGTTTCTTTATCCGGTCCAGCAAACAGGCCACGGCTCAAGGCTGGTTCGCGCACAGTATCGGGGTCAGCCCAGCGGGATGTGCCCATGAATTGGACTTCTGCGGGATCAACTTCGTAATAAGGCAGTAGCGGCGCGAGTGAGCGTAGAGCTGTACCGCCTTCGGGCAGGAGAATCGCTTCGAAACTCATCGGGCTGGTGCCGCCATTCGTGCGGGCCAAGGCTTCGCCTTCGGCATGAAATTTCGCTAGTTTTTGTGCAGGCGCCTGCATGACGCTGATGTCATTACCCGTGTAGGATTCCGACGCTGTGACGTGTCCAAAATTGGATTGCACACGGGCTTCATAAGCAGATTTTACGCGGCGGCCATAGGCACTATCGGGGCCGAGATAGGCAAAACGGGTTGCGCCTGTGCCGGCCACATAATCAACAATACGGGCGACTTCAGCCTCTGGTGGGAAAGACAGCAGATATGCGCCATTGCCCGCAACGGTTTGATCTGTTGAAAAAGCGATAAGCGGTGTCTTAGAACGGCGCGCTTGGGACTTTGCAGCTGTGACATTCTTCGCCAAAACCGGGCCGAGAATGACATCTGCACCTGCGGCAATGGCGGCTTTCGTGGCAGAGCGCGCGCCGGCCTCTGTACCTTTAGTATCCAATGCGACGAGCAGGACATCAGAGTCTTCACGCGCGAAAATCGCCATTTCTGCAGCGCGGTACATCGACTGGGCTTCTTGAGCGAGGCGGGTAGATGACGTTGAAAATGGCAGTAATAGCGCGAGACGCTTTGTATCGCGCCCTGTCATATGCGGCGGGGTCATACCATCGCGATTGTTGAAATAGGTACCACGCGGGACGGCTTGGACACGTTCAGGCTCATCTGGGATGGCTGTGCCTGGCGTTTCGATATCTTTTGGCTCTGCGTCGGGCGTGTCAGTATCTGTTGGCGTTGGTGCAACAGGCTCTATCGGACGTTGAACAACAGGTGCAGGTCCTTGGGTCGTCGTGGGACCTGTTGTGGCGCAGGCGGAGACGATCGCTGCGCAAGCACAGAGAAGGGCGACTTTTAAAGTGTGGCCAAACGGATTTGGGTTGGGCATGTTCGTCAAACCTTCTTACGCTTTTGCGCGGATCATCATTGTGTCTATACCATCTTCTAAGCAACGCCAGCGCGGCCCGCAACACCCGATAGGGGAAACGGAGCTAGCCATTACACCTCGTCTAGATTCTGGCCTTTACGTTGTCGCGACGCCGATTGGCAATCTACGGGACATAACCTTACGTGCGTTGGACGTCTTAAGCGCGGCAGACAAGGTCTTGGCCGAAGACACGCGGCAGACTGGAAAACTATTCGAGGCCTATAGCCTTAAAAACAAGCTAGTGGCTTATCATGACCATAATGCGGCGGCGCGCATCCCGCAGATCATGGGCTGGTTGGCGGAAGGACAAAGCATTGCATTGGTGAGTGATGCTGGGACGCCGCTGGTGTCTGACCCGGGGTTCAAACTTGTCCGCGAAGCTGTGGCGCAAGGGCATGAAGTCTTTCCGTTACCCGGTGCCTCCGCTGTTCTGGCGGGCCTCGTAAAGTCAGGTTTGCCGAGTGATAGGTTCCTCTTTGCGGGGTTCCTACCTGCGAAGTCTGTGGGGCGGAAACGTGAAGTGGAGGCCCTTAAACCTGTGCAGGCCACGCTCGTGTTTTTTGAGACAGGACCGCGCATCAAAGCTTGCCTCACAGATATGCTTGAGGTTTTGGGCGAACGTGATGTCGTCCTTACGCGCGAATTGACCAAACGCTATGAAGAGGCGCGCGCGGGCAGTTTCGCAGAGCTAATCGCCTCCGTCGACGCCGATGCTCCGCGTGGGGAACTGGTGTTATTAGTTGGGCCACCAGGTGAAGATACAGGCTGGGACGCTGCACGTGTGCAGCTGGCGTTGGAGCAAATAATCCCAGAGCAAGGCGTCAAACGTGCCAGCGCCGATGTTGCTGAACTCTCTGGTTGGGCCAAACGCGACGTCTATGCGTTGGCGTTGCAGATGAAAAAATAAGAGCCACAGATGAAAAAGTCGCGGCGCGAAATAGAAGCAGAAAGCCGTAAGGCCGAAGATCACGTTACGCGGTGGTTAAAGCTGCGCGGTTGGAAAATCTTGGCTGAACGCTTCAAAACGCCCGAGGGCGAAGTTGATATCATCGCGCGCAAAAAGAAAACCATTGCCTTTGTCGAGGTCAAACAGCGCGAAACACTCTCTAAAACAGAAGACATTCTTACGGCCAGTAATGTCTCACGCGTTATGGAGGCCGCAGAAATCTGGGTAGAGCGTAATTTTGAAACGCTTGGAACTGACTTCGAAATCCGCTTTGACCTCGCCGTAATCGAAGGTCGCCTGAATCCACTCTCGCGCGTAAATTACATGCCAAATGCTTTTACAGGATTTTAAACCATGAGCTTGAAATCAAATTTATTATCTGATCCCGCATATCAAGACACATATGAGGCGTTGCATGCCTTGACAAAAGAAAGGGTTACATCTCAGCCATTCATACCGCTTATTCCAGATAATTATGGTGAGGCAGGAAAGGCGCGTATCATGTGGTGCGGTGCAGCAACAAATGGGTGGGATCAGGACAAAAAACCCGATGTTCTCGATATTCACACTGCAAATAAAGAAAATGAGGTCTGGGCGCGCGAGAGTTTGCCAGATTATTATGGACGCCCCTTTTGGAACATTCAGGCTGCATGCCTTAATGAAATAGACCTCACTGTTCACGACGTTGTTTGGAATAATATATATAAAATCGGGGGTCTTGATAATGAGAAGAGAGGGGTGCCATCAGATTCACTAATTCTAGCGCAACGTGACCTTTGTTTACAGGCTTTCGAAATTGAAATGATGCATCTGAAACCAGAGCTCGTTGTCTTACATGTCGGCGGTTTGATAGATTTGGCGTGGAAAGAATTTGCGGGTCCTTGGGCTGACTGGACAATTTGTAAAGCTGATAAATATCAGGTTGCTGGGCATTATATTCAGAAAGGTGTGCCCATGATTTGGTTGAGCCGGGCATATAATATTCGCAAAGTCGACTATGTCAGTGCTTTCAACCTTCAACTTAAGGCGCTTGGGTTTCCTTTAAAAACGGCCTGAGTAGAAAAGGCTTTCACTGTTTCGATCGAGATATAGTAACCTTCCGTTCACCCTGTTCCTTTACATTTGCGGGTATGAAACATTTGCTCCGCCCTACATTCACTCTTTTTCTGGCTGCTACCGTGTCCGGTTGCGCTGTGGCTACGGCGGGTATCAAGAAGGGTGATGAACGTAGTTTTGTAGGCTCCGTCAAAGATGTAAACGCAGGCCGCGTTATCGAGGCACGTATGACGCGCGCTTTGGATTTTAAGTTAAAGGGCGTGGATGTCGAAGTGGCCGAAGGCATTGTTTTGTTGTCTGGTAATGTGCCCACACAAAGAGATAAAATAGAAGCCACTCGCATCGCGTGGTCCGCGCGCGGTATCCAACAAGTTGGCAATGAAATCCTGATCAAGGGCAAGCAGTCTTTCATTCGTAATACTAAAGACGGCATATTGGAAAAATCAGTTCGGGCCCGTTTAACGGCGGATAAGCTGGTCAAAGCTCGCAACTTCAATATCGAAACACATGACGGCATTGTCTATGTCATGGGTGTCGCCCGTACAGATCGAGAGTTAAAGCGCGCGGCAGAGATTGCCGCCACAACGCGCGGCACGCGCCAAGTTATTTCCTATGCGCGGATTGCCGACGTCGCGCCAGAAACACGCCAACAATTTCAGGATCAAGCCGAAGCGATTATCAACCCACGCCGTCAATTGCCGAGCATTCTGCAAGTCACGCCTGACGGCCCCATTCCACAAGCCCCGTCTTTTGATGTGCAACGCCCATCGGTTCCGTCTTACTCTCCGCCGTCTATTTCAGCGCCGTCTATTGCGGCTCCCTCTATTCCAGCCCCATCATATAATGCGCAGGTTCCCGCGCCGATTATGAATGTGCCAATGAACCAGCCGATCCCGTTTACGATGCCAACTGCGCCAAAAGAAATCGAAATGGGCGAGCGTCTTGGCAAAGAACTTCCGACGGATGATCAGCTGGGTGCGTATCGCACAGGCCAAGCAGGCGAAGCGGTGTCTATTATTGAGAGCGCGCCTTATTATGTCGATCCAGATACGGGCAGAGAAATCCCGATTATCTATGATGCAAATGGTAATCTGATTCCTCAAATCATTCGCTAGAGACCAAACCTAGCGCGGACTGGCGTTCACGGCGCTGTTGAGTTAACGACGACACATGACGGCATCTCTATTTCGGTTTATTTTCGGCTTGGCTGCGGCTTGGATTTTATCAGCTGTGCCAGCGTTTTCGCAAGATGGCGAGGGCTATTCGCTTGCAGATGTGAAATCTATCTTGGGTGATGTTCGGACGCCTGAACTTGGTGAAATCCTGATTGGTGGCTACCTCAATGATGTTCAGACGATTGACCTCGTCACACATTCTTATCCCGGTGATTTATATGTCTGGTTCCGCTGGACCGATCCAGATATGGATCCGCTGACTACATTTGAATTTATGAATTTCTATGATCCTGAAGCACATATCGAGAGCGTGCTTTATGATGAACCTCAGGAAATGCCTGACGGATCCTTTTACAACATCCTGCGTCATCAAGGCCAATTTTCCACTGTTATGCCTTTGGGGCGATACCCCTTTGATAAGCAAGTTTTGGAATTTGTGATTGAAGATGCCGAATTTGGATCAGAGGTCGTCAATTATATCGCAGATAGCCAAGGGTTCGAAATTAATCCCGATATCTCGCTGCCAGGATATAATATCGGAAAGCCTGAATTAATAATCTCGCCGAAGCCATATAAAACGATTTTTGGGGATTTGAGCAATCCAGAAACGGGAAGTTATTCTCGTGCGACATTTGCGCTACCCATTGCACGGCCTGTGCAGACGGGTCTTATTAAATTCGTTTTGCCGATTGCCTTGATCCTGACCTGCGCGGGTTTGGCGCTGGCGGTGCATCCTGATCATACGGACGCCCGAATTGGTTTGGTCATTACATCGCTTTTGACTTTGGTGGCCTTGCAGATCACCACGAGTGCGGCCTTGCCAGATGTGGGTTACCTGATGTTGGTCGATCAGGTTTATATCACGGGTTATGGTTTGATTTTATTTGTGCTGCTGCGCGTTGTTTCTGGGACATGGCGTGTTGAGAGCGATGATGATATTATCGACTCGCGGCGAGACAAGAAATTGCTGCGGTGGTTAGGTTTATTATTTGTCGTGCTGATGGGCGGCCTAATCCTGAGCGCAATCCTTTAGACGCCGTAACTTGCCTGCACATCTTTGGCCCATCCAATCGTGTAAACGCCGTCATTCTCAATGACGGGGCGTTTCATGAGCGTTGGGTTTTCGACCAACAGTGGAATAGCCACCTCACGTGTTAATCCAGATTTGACCGTATCATCCAGCCCGCGCCATGTTGTGCTTTTCTTATTTACTAGAACCTCAAATCCTAGTGCCGTTTCCAAGATGTCTACGATGTCATGGGTCAGACCATCCGCGCGCACATCATGCAGCTGCGGGTCATGTCCAGCGGCGCGGAGAGCCTTAATTGCTTTACGGCATGTGTCACAGGTTTTTAGGTGATAGATTTTCATGAGAATAGTGTTTCGTTAGGCGTTTGTATGTCGAAAAATGAAGTCCGTCATGAGCGCATAAACCTCATCCCGAGATGTGTCATTATGCATTTCATGTTGCGGGGTTTCGAAGGCATGGAATTCGACCTGTTTCGCCGCATGGGCAAACCCAGCAGAACTATCAAATCCCGTCAGTTGGTCGCTCTGGGAGTGCAGCAGCAGAAGTGGGCGATCCCAATTTTTGGCTTGTTCCGCCACGCGTTCGCCGTTGCTGATCATACCTTCCCCCAAATGGAATCCGAGCTTTCCGTGGTTAAGCGGGTCATTCAGATAGAGGGCTTGCTCATCCGGCAGATTAGAAATCACCGTGCCATCTATGGGTTGGGACATTGCGCCATTTGGGCGAATTTTACCCAAAATTTTTGCAATAAACCGAAGAGGTTTCGGCACAGTTTGGGTCAGCGAAATTAGCGGCGCGCTCGCGATGATTGGCAAGGCGTCACGGCCATGCAGGCCATGATCTAAAACTAAGCCACCGCCCATAGAGTGCCCGAATAACGTCAGGGGAGCGCCCGAATAATATTCGCGCGTCTGTTTTAACAATGCCGCTAGATCTGCGCGAAAATCATCATAGTGGCGGATAACACCGCGCGGGCCAGGGCTTTTGCCATGTCCACGCAGGTCAAGCGCGACGACAGCAATGGCTTCGCTATTTAAATGCGCAGCCATGTGCTGATACCGCCCACAATGTTCACCAAATCCATGGACAAGTGCCATGACGACGCGCGGATTTTCGACGGGCCAATGGTGCCCAATCAATTCCGTTCCATCCGCGGAGATACATGTGAAGTCGTTCATTTAACTGTCCTCATCGAACGGCTGTTCCATAAGCTAATAATTCTGCACCGCCGCCGATTTTGCCTTGCTGTGCCGAGGAGCCGACGCGGGAGAACTCAAAGCGGACATTGTGAACTTCGCGTGCGCCCGCGGCATCGGCTTGTTCCATTAATCGAATGAGGGCCTCTCGCCGTGCACGGTCCAGCATCACTTCGAACATGCTGATATTTCCGCCAACGAACATCACGATACCCGCAATAAATCGTCGGAAATAATCAAAGGCAATGACGACTGACCCCGTAACGAGAATAGGCTGCCCCAAACCTTCCGGGACAGTTTTTAAATTCGTGACGACCATATGCGACAGCGCGGCTTCGCGGGCGTCCAATTGCGCGATATGTTTCTTCTGCGCGCGCGTACCGAAAATCACACCAACCACCAATAAAAGCGCCGTAATGCCAAGTTCAATCATTACCCGAGCACCACGCCGGTGCCGTAAACATAAAGCTCTGATGCGCCCGCCGTGATGGCGCTGGTCGAGAAGCGGATGTTTACGATGGCATTTGCACCTTTGGCCTCTGCATCTGCAACCATGCGGCTGGTCGCTTCTTTGCGCGCATCTTCCAAGAGTTCCGTATAGCCGCGTAATTCACCACCAACGATATTCTTCAATCCGGCCATTAGGTCTCGTCCGACATGTTTCGCGCGGACGGTGTTGCCTTGGACCAAGCCGATGTTCCGTGTGATCGTATAACCCGGAACGGTTTCTGTATTGGAGAGGATCATGATGTGCCTTTAAACTGCGTCTTGTCTGACCTGACATGAAACAACCCCGCCGCGCAAGGCGTGACAAGGGTAATCAGCTTTTGCGTTTCACAAAACTGTGCGGTTGAGTTTGCGGCCCATTCACCCCATTTACGGGTAAACCTATAAGAGACTGCATTATGACCACCTCCAGCCGTAAACATGTCGCGTTCCAAATGGACCCGATGGAAACCGTAAATATTGACGGCGATACGACATTTGCATTGGCCGAAGTGGCCCAAGCGCGGGGTTGGACGATGTGGGAATATGGTCCTGAACATCTTACATATGATCGCGGCAGAGTGCTCGCCCGCGCGCGGCCGATGACTGTGCAACGCGACCAAAGCCAACCTGCGATATTCGGAGAGCGGGAACTCATCGACCTAGAAACCGATATTGACGTGGTTTGGATGCGCCAAGACCCGCCGTTCGATATGTCATACATTACGGCGACACATATCCTCGAGCGGCTGGAGGGCAAAACCCTTGTCGTGAATAATCCAAAATATGTACGCGATTGTCCTGAAAAAATTCTACCTTTGGATTATCCAGAATTGATGCCAGCAACCCTAATCTCTCGGGACCGCGTCGCGATTGATGCATTCCGCGCCGAATATAAAGACATCATCCTCAAGCCGCTCTACGGCAATGGCGGCGCAGGCATCTTCCGCGTTAAAGAAGGCGATCCAAATTATAGCTCGATTTTTGAAATGTTCATGGAAAGCAGCCGCGAACCCGTCATCGCCCAAGCGTTCTTGCCGCTGGTCGTCAAAGGCGACAAGCGCATCTTGCTTATAGACGGCGAAGCGGTGGGCGCGATCAACCGCGTTCCGCAAAAGGGCGAAACACGCAGCAACATGCACGTCGGCGGCCAAGCCGTGCCAACAGACCTAACCGAAGACGACCTCCGCATTTGCCGCGCGATTGGCCCGATGCTGAAAGAACGAGGTCAAATCTTGGTTGGGATCGACGTCATCGGCGATAAAATGACAGAAATAAATATTACATCTCCAACGGGCGTGCAGGAGCTGAAACGCTTTAGCGGGATTGATGCGGCGAGTTTGTGTTGGGACGCCATAGCGACCAAACTCAATCCGGGGGATTGAGTGAGCGAAGGCGCCTAACCCGTAAGGGTTCGTTCGTTATTCTGGCTTATCTTTTTTCTCCGACGACTTGGCCTCGACAGCTTTGAGCGATGAACTAGATCGATAAGGAACCTTTGCAGAAGGTACTGCATTTGCAGCTTTTTGAAGATGGACATCTTGATCATCGAAGAAAATGTGGGGTTTAAAAGCTTTTAGAACTGCAGTTTTTTCTAACCCGCCCATAAAGAAAGCTGCATCAGCATATACTCCCCAAGCCCGAAGGGTTTTAATTACTCTGATGTCTGCGGGACTATTTCGAGCTGTAACAATGGCGATCCGGATCGGTGATAATTCCATCATAAAGGGCAAGCGTTCTTGTAATCGGGATAACTTACGTAAAAACAAGGTGTAGGGCCCCTCATCCATAGGGTCATTTGCATGATCTCTTTCATGATCCAAAAACGGTTTGAGACCTTTGGCTTTGTAAACTAACTCGCTTTCTTGGCTGAAAAGAACGGCGTCACCATCGAACGCAATTCTGACGCTATCAATTACTGGCTCTGTTTGGTTTTTGGGTGGGTCTTTTAGTAACGCGACAGCGCAGGTTTTGCTGTCAGCAACTTTCTGAGCGTCATCTTTGTCAGTTGTTAAAAATAAGTCCACTTTGTATGCGTCAAGATAGTCCGTCACCGTTTCCCCGCCAGTGAATACAGTCCTTGGAATATCGAGCTTTCGTTTTTGAATATTATTTAAAATACGTATTCCAGTTTCAGGGCTATTTCTGGACATGACGACTATCTGGACTAGGGGAGATTGAGGGTTTTCTTCATGTTTATTCAACTCGAGCAGTGCCCGAACTACGGGCAAGCCTGTGCCGTCTTCTAATACTTCATTTTCTGTTTCAGCCATGTAAGTGCGGTAGTCTTCAATCGCTTTCTCATCACCTAATTTGTCTCGAGCTTCGCGATACACCCTATCAGGTTCGCTGAGGTTAAACAGTGCTGTTGAAGAAATGGCAATAACCAGTGTGTCATCAAATGATATGGGCATAAAGACCTATGAAGTAGCAGTTACACTTCAAGTGGAGTTTCAGTCCCGTATTTCAATATTTATGAGTTTTGTACCGTACGATCGTACCCCAATCCCCCAATAACACAACCTTAACCCGTATCCCCCACACTCCCGCATATGTGGACGCAGGGAATGTCATATTCTCGACGCCGCGTATTGGCGCGGTTTCTTTTGGTTTGTCTTGGGGTTTTAATGCCCTTTTTTCAAACGCAGCTGGCCTATGCCGAATGGCCAGAGCAGAGCTGTGACTTTCGCCATCGTATTCCCGTCACTATTACCGCGGGGCCTTTGGGCCATAGCGACGAAATCCGTATCGACCTAACCAGTGCTGATATTCCCGCTAGTTATGAGTTTTCAATGGCTGGGGATGATGCGCGGGTCTTTTTGGGCGACGACTTGACCGCTGTCGATTTTGTGGTTGCGGGGTGGGATGACGTGGCGCGCACGGCGAGCTTTTATGTGCGCCTCCCGCCGCTTGCCGCCTCCGCTAGCGAGATGGTCTATATTTATCTCGGGGATGAGGCTTTGCCCTCTGGCAATAGTGCTGGCGTGGTCTTCCCCGATATTGGCGTCCGATTGCACAGCCGTGTCACAACCGCCGACCCTATCAGCCCTGCAGATGGATTGACCCAATTTGAAGCCGCAGTCAGCGATGTTGATAATTCCGTGCGGACCACAATTTCGGGTCTGAATAACCGCTCCCTCGGCGGGACGAATGGTGATTACGCCTGGTGCGTCAGCGCGGTGTTAGAGGTAACATCTGCAAATGATGGCGTTTGGGGGTTTCGCTATGGCGGGGATTTTGGGCGTGGCGGGCATTTATATGTGCGCGGTACAGAATTAGAAGAACAATGGAATGATGATCTGTGGTGGGCGAATAATTACGCGAATACGGCGGAGACATTAGAAGGCACCATTAATTTACCCGAAGGCTGGCACCGCTATGAAGCTCTGGGCTTTGAAGGCTGTTGCGACGGACCCACGGGATTCCAAGCCCGCGCGCCGGGCGGGGCGTGGCAGGATTTGTCCTCGTCGAATTTCAACCTACGTGCGTCTCGTTGTATCGCCACGACAGTCACCGTGTCTGTCGGCGCCTCGGAAAGTTGCAGCACGACATTGGAGGCTGAAAAGACATTGCAAATGGATGCCTCCAGCCCAACGAACTATTATATTCCAGGGGCTATTATGCGCTATGATCTGGAAGTTATAAATCCAGGACAAAGCGTCGATAGCGGCACGATTGCTCTGACGGATGTATTTCCGCCTGATGTGTCCTTGCAGGTTACAGGGGCTGACGTATTTGCATTTAACGATGGACCCGTTCCCTCGGGGCTGAGTCTCTCCTATGGCGGCCCATCGGATATGAGTGATGACGTCGAGTTTTCAATCAATGGAACAGATTTTACATATGTCCCAACTGCGCCCTTTGATGCCGATGTCACCCATGTTCGCTTTGTCCCTGCAGGTGTATTTAATCCGAACGATAGCGGCGACAAGCCTAGCTTTGTGATCCGGATTCTAGGGCGATTAGAGTAAAATACACATCAAAATGACGCTTGAGGTGAAGGATTCCCGCCGCGTTAACTTTTTGTTGTTCATAATCCGCGAGAGCAACGACTTGGGATAGGGGAATTTAAATGGGCGACAGCTGGATTATCATTGCGGCCTTTTTAGTTTTCCTTATGCAGGCTGGCTTTCTCTTAATTGAGGCGGGTTCTGTTCGCGCAAAAAATTCCATTAATGTCGCGCAGAAAAACGTCTCTGACATGATTATCTGTATCGCGTGCTACTCCTTAGTCGGATTTAGCTTGATGTATGGCTTCTCTATTGGCGGATATATTGGCTTAGGCGGCGTGCGCGATGCTTTAGAGGCCTCGGGTGGCTGGCCGCAACTTTTGATCTTTAATCTCGCGTTTTGTTCTGTTGTGGCAACGATTGTGTCGGGGGCCGTGGCGGAACGTATGCGCATTGGGGCATATTTCGTCAGCACGGCTGCAATTGCATTGCTGATTTATCCAGTATTTGGCCATTGGGTTTGGGGGAATACGATTATTACGTCCAATCTCGCCTTCCTCGCGAATTTGGGGTTTGTTGATCATGCGGGCGGCGTTGCGATTCATGCGCTCGGCGGGTTCTACGCCTTAGCGGCCATTTTGGTTCTGGGTCCACGTAAAGGTCGTTTCGATGCCGAAGGCCGTGTTGTACCGATGTCGGGGTATAGCCCTGTTTTGGCTCTGGCAGGGGCCTTGATTCTCTTTGTCACGTGGATTCCGTTTAACACAGGCTCGCTTACGCCTGGCACACGCGTGTTCGCGGATGTGGCCTTAGTCACAGTGATCGCCGGGTCTGGCGGTGGGATGGCGGGGAAAATTGTTGGATTTTATCTGCACAAGAGAACCTTTAACCCGGCTTCCAGTTTTAACGGTATCCTTGGCGGCCTCGTTGCCGTGACGTCAGGCGCAACATTTTTAGGCCCTATGGGTGGTTTCACTATCGGCTTTCTTGGTGGTCTCGTCGCAATTATTGGCAATTATCTTATTTTGCATAAAGCCCGTTTGGATGACCCTGTCGGAGTCGTTGGCGTTCATGGCCTTGCTGGCGTTGTGGGCGCGCTTCTCTTTCCGTTTTTCTCAATAAAGGCGCTGCCCGCTGACAACGCGATCTCTCAGATGGCCATTCAAGGGTTTGGCGTTTTTGTGTGTTTGGCTTGGGCCATGGTCACAGGTCTTGTTGTTATTGGCGGCCTTAAGGCTCTGGGGCATTTACGTGTTTCGGAAGCGCAAGAACGTTTGGGTCTCAATGTCGGTGAACATGATCAAAATGTGACGGAGGCCGATTTGGAAGCGGGTCTTGCGGCCTCGAAACGTGCGCAAGCTGCAGGCGCGCAGAGTCATATTATCGCAGGTGTAGATGGCGGCTCAGAATTGGGCTTTGCTCTTTCTGCTATGTCATCAGAGAACCAAATTTTGACGGAACAACACATCAAGACTTCGCGCCTCTATACGGAGGCGACAGAAAGCCTCTCTGATGGCTTGATGATCTATGATGCCGACGGCGTGGTTATTGCTGTAAACTCTGCCTATCAGGAAATTATGTCAGCGATGCACGTCAAATGCGAGATTGGCATGACCCGCCGCGACTACATCACGGCCCTCGCAAATGCTAAAGTCCTCGATACGCAGGGTGAGTCTGTCGGGGCGTGGGTAGACACGTTTTTGATGGAGTTAGATCAGAATGCAATGCAGGAAGAAGAGATCCAAATTGGAGACTCGTATTTCATCCGTCGCAGTCGTCCGATTACAACGGGCGGCCAAGTCGTCTCCATTACCAATATCACAGATATTCAACAGGCACTCACCAAAGCGAAAACAGCAGAAAAGTCAAAGTCTGAATTTTTGGCGAATATGAGCCATGAAATCAGGACCCCCATGAACGGTATCATTGGCATGACTGAGCTTTTGGGTATGTCTGAGATGACAGAGCGTCAAACAGAATTTGTAAATACGATTGCGCGCTCAGGCAATGCATTGATGACGATCATTAATGATATTCTCGACTTTTCGAAGATTGAGGCTGGCCAGGTTAGGCTTGACCCGATCCCTTTTGTTTTGAGTGACAGTATTGAAGACGTCACAACAATGTTGGCCAGCTCGGCTGCAGATAAAAACATCGAACTTCTCTTCCGTATGCAACCGGATTTGCCTTCAACCTATATCGGAGACGTTGGACGCATCCGTCAGGTTCTCACCAATTTGGTTGGGAACGCGTTGAAGTTTACGCATTTTGGGCACGTGCTGGTCGATGTGTCGGGACAAGAAAATAACGGAAATGTCGATTTGGTCATTCGTGTTGAAGATACGGGTATTGGCATCCCAGAGTCAGAGTTAGAACATGTTTTCCAAAAGTTCAGTCAGGTTGATGGAACGACAACGCGCGAGTATGAAGGCACCGGTTTAGGTCTTTCGATTTCGGCTAACCTCGTCGCGTTAATGGGCGGAAATATTTCCGTGGAAAGCACGCCCGATAAAGGAAGTGTCTTTACGGTGACATTCACACTTCCCAAACACACAGACCTAAAGCCTACGCCTCGTATTCCGATGGAAATAATCGGGGCTAATATTTTGATCGTGGATGATAACCTTGTGAACCGCAATATATTGCGTGAGCAAATTAAGCATTGGAAATGCCGGAGTGTGGCGGTTGAAAGCGGTGCGCGCGCCATTAAAGTATTGCAGAATGCTCGCGCTAAAAACATTCGAATTGATCTGATTATTTCTGATTATCATATGCCAGGCATGAATGGTGAAGATTTGTTTTATTCGATCCAGGCGCAGCCAGAATTTGCTGACATACCTATGATCCTGTTGACCTCGATAAATGCAGATAATGCCATCCGACGTTTATTGGTAAAAGGGCTTCAGGCCGTCCTTACAAAACCGGCGCGGTCATCCATGTTACTGAACACAATTACGAAATGCCTTTTCGACTCTCAGAGCCAAGCTGTATCTCCCGTCAGAGCTGTGGCGGATTATCGTGATGAGTCATCAATACCTTTAGCTGAAGCTTTGCCTAAGCCGCGTCGTTCGGTGCCGCGGGACATAGAGAGACGCCTGACTCCGCGCGAAGCTCCTGCACCTCAATCTCGGTTAGATGTTTTGATTGCGGAAGATAATGAAACTAATCAAATTTATATTAAATATCTAATGGAACAGCTCGGCGTTAGTTTTAAGATTGTTCCAAATGGACGTGCTGCAGTGGATTATTGGCGCAGTGAATCCCCAAGACTTATTTTGATGGATGTCTCCATGCCTGAAATGAATGGATATGAAGCCACGGCTATGATCCGAAAAGATGAACGGAATTTCGGAAAAGTGCGTACACCGATTATCGCTTTGACCGCGCATACGTTGCAGGGAGACGAGGAGAAGTGCATCGAATCCGGAATGGATGACTTTGCTTCCAAACCTATCTCTATCATAGGCCTTAAATCCAAGATGGCCCAGTGGGCGCGTTTTGACTTTGAACAAACTGGTTAAATTCATATGGCTTTAATGCGTGTCTTTTGTGTTTGAAGGTGGGGCTGAAACCAAGGCTTGCTAAGACGGGGCATTGGCCCTATGTAGGGTCCAACAAAAACAATCCCGCAGCACAAGATGCTGACAGGGCGGCCCTCGGGTCGCTTTTTTTATTGCCTGAAATAGGGTGAAATTCGAAGGCTTCATATGAAGACCAAGACAAATAAAGACGAGCGTATTCTCGCATTGGCCGAACCTATCGCCGCCGATTTGGGTCTGCACATTGTGCGGATTCGGGTTATGGCCGGGAAACGCCAAACCGTGCAAATCATGGCCGAGCGTATTAAAGACGGCTTGATGAGCGTCGAGAACTGTGCCGATCTTTCGCGTGAAATCTCTGCGATTATGGAAGTCGAAGACCCGATCAGTGATCCTTACATGCTGGAGGTTAGCTCCCCTGGTCTGGATCGTCCACTGACTGATCTTGCGGCTTTCACCTTCTATGAAGGGTATATGGCGCGGATTGAACTCGACCGACTGGTTGAAGGCCGTAAACGTTTTCGCGGGATTCTGGCAGGTGTCGAAGATGGTCATGTCGATATTAACCTCGACGGCGAAACGGATAGCACGGCTTCCATTCCTTTCGATTGGATTGCCGAAGCAAAACTATTGATTACCGACGAACTCATTAAAAAAGGCCAAGAGGCCAAAGACGCTGCGGCTGCCGCAGCGAACACAGATTTATCTGACGAAGAGGAAAACTAAGATGTCCACTGCAGGAATTTCCGCCAATAAGCTGGAACTTATCCAGATCGCCAAAGCTGTCGCCAGTGAAAAATCTATCGACGAATCTATCGTTTTGGAAGCCATTGAAGAAGCGATTCAAAAAGCGGCGCGCTTGCGTTACGGCGCAGAGCTGGACATCCGTGCCAAGATCAACCCGACGACCGGTGAGCAAACTTTGGCTCGTGTCATCTCGGTTGTTGAAGACGACGCCGTAGAGAATGAAACGACACAGGTCGGTATTTCCACGGCAAAGATGGATAATAAGCTGATGGAAGTCGGTGACGTGATTTCGACAACTCTCCCGCCTCTGGAATTCGGCCGCGTGCAGGCGCAAATGGCGAAACAGGTTATCATGGGCAAAGTCCGCGATGCCGAACGCGCCCGCCAATTTATGGAATTCAAAGACCGCATCGGCGAAATCATCAATGGTATCGTCAAGCGCGTCGAATATGGTCACATCATTGTCGATCTGGGCCGCGCCGAAGGCGTTATCCGCCGCGATCAAGCCTTGCCACGTGAAAACGTCAAATCTGGCGACCGCATCCGTTCCTACATCATGGATGTCCGCGAAGAGCAACGCGGCAGCCAAATCTTTCTCTCCCGCGCCCATCCGCAATTCATGGCGCAACTCTTCGCACAGGAAGTGCCAGAAGTTTACGAAGGCATTATTCAAATCGTTGGCGTTGCCCGCGACCCAGGCTCCCGTGCTAAGATCGCTGTTTATTCTAATGACAGCTCCATTGATCCTGTTGGGGCGTGTGTCGGTATGCGCGGCTCCCGCGTTCAGGCCGTCGTGAATGAGCTGCAAGGCGAACGCATCGACATTATTCCTTACACGGAAGACATGGGTACATTCATCGTGAATGCGCTGCAGCCTGCTGCCGTTTCCAAAGTCGTTATCGATGAAGCTAAGGGTAAAATCGAAGTCGTCGTCCCGGAAGAGCAGCTCTCGCTCGCCATTGGTCGTCGTGGCCAAAATGTGCGCCTCGCGTCGCAACTCTCGGGTTGGGCTTTGGATATCCTCACGGAAGAGCAAGAGAGCGAACGTCGCCAGCAAGAGTTCAAAGAACGCTCTGAATTGTTCATGAAGGGCCTCGACGTCGACGAAATGGTCGCACAACTTCTCGTCTCTGAAGGCTTCGAGACTATGGAAGAAGTTGGGTATGTTGCATTGGCAGACCTCACTTCCATCGAAGGCTTTGACGACGAAACCGCCGAAGAGCTGCAAGCTCGTGCCCGCGAATATTTGGACACAATCGCTGCAGAGCAAGATGCGAAACGCGTCGAGCTGGGTGTCGAAGACGGCGTCCTGCAAATCGAAGGCGTCACATTGCCAATGGCTGTGCGTTTTGGTGAAAACGAAGTCAAAACTGTCGAAGATGTTGCGGGCCTCGTGCCAGATGATCTTAATGGGTACTCCGAATATAAAAATGGCGAACGTACCCATGAAGAGGGCATGATCGAAGACATGAAATTGTCTGACGAAGAGGCCACACGCCTCATTATGATGGCCCGCGTTGCCGCAGGTTGGATTGATGCGTCGGCACTTGAGCCAGACGTTGAAGAAGGTGCCGAAGAGGGCGAAGCCGCAGCAGAAGATGCCGCGCCAGCTGAACCAACAGCCGAGACGCTCTTTAACTAGAGCGCCTTCCTATAGCCCCTCTTTGGGCAAGTTAAAATTAATGAGCCGTCGGTCTGAAAAGAGCGGCGGCTTTTATATTACATGGGCCCATGCATTTGCGATGTAGATGAAACAGGCCAAACTCTCATCCACGACGATAGATTTTACCGCAAAGCTCATCGCATCATCCCGCGTTAAACGCGTGAACATCTGGCGGGGGCTTCGCTATCCTCGGAAGCCTCAATGTTTATCTTGGCTTCCTGTATCTCTTAGTCTGGAAAAATGTTCCGTTAGTACGGGGATGTTCGCGTGGGTGGTCGGGCTCTC
>CALKXY010000020.1 GCA_938003545.1 uncultured Caulobacterales bacterium | reverse complement strand
TGTATCCTCGGGCAATTTCGCCACACGCCAAAAAATTGTCGCACAGACCAAAGACAGCGGTAGCGTGATGATAACCCAAAGACATAGGTTGATCATGGCCGATGTCAAAAGTAGCGTAGCAAATTGACTCAGATTAGATCCTGGCGTTTTCGACTCGAGAAGAAAATAAATGGCGAAAGCTAAACTATAAAATAGAGCCGCAATAAAATGCACCCATGTCGCTGCTTTTAGGCCCTGCCAAGCAGACGTCTGCCACCACCATATTTTTTCCACATCAGATATCTTATGAAGTTGCCGACAGGCCAGCCACGCCGCCAAAGGCGAACCCAAACTGAAACACGCCAAAATCGGTAAAATAATAAAATATAAAGGCCCAATAAAAGCCTTCCCCCACGGCAGAGGTGAGACAGTCGGTATCAGCAATATAATCCCAATCACCCCCAAGGTGATTGGCAGGGCGCACGCCCAAATAGCCCCTGCCCTCATATTGGTGGATTGAACGGGTTCGGTGTGAATATCATCAGTCATTTGCGCTCTCTTACGCCTAAACATGGCGTAAAAGGCTTTCAATTCTGTTCATTTTCGGGCCATTCAGGGGCGCAGGTCCCTCTTGATATGCCTGCTTGCGCGCAAAGGCACCCGCAGGAAATGTACTAGCCGCCTTTTGTGGGTCTGCTATAGGTCGCGCTTCGAATATATGACCACCCAAGTGATTTGCCATGACTGAAAAATCTAACGCGCCCGAAAAGTACAATGCAGCAGAGGTTGAACCGCGCTGGCAGTCCATTTGGGCCGAGCGTGATATTTACCGCGCGGATGACAATAGCGACAAGCCGAAGTTCTTTGCGCTGGAAATGTTCCCCTATCCGTCGGGCCGTATTCACATGGGCCATGTCCGTAATTACGCGATGGGCGATGTCGTCGCGCGCTATAAAAAAGCGCAAGGATTCGAAGTCCTGCATCCAATGGGCTGGGATAGTTTCGGCATGCCTGCGGAAAATGCGGCGATTGCCACGGGCGGCCACCCGAAAGATTGGACATACAACAATATCGACGAAATGCGCGCCCCGATGCAGCGCCTCGGCTTTGCGCTCGATTGGTCCCGCGAATTCGCGACCAGTGATGTGGCCTATTACAAAGAACAACAACGGATCTTCCTGAAATTTTGGGAAAAGGGTCTGGTCTACCGCAAGACCGCCAAAGTGAACTGGGACCCCGTCGACAATACGGTCCTCGCGAATGAGCAAGTCATCGACGGCAAAGGCTGGCGCAGCGGCGCCACCGTCGAACAACGCGACATGGACCAATGGTTTTATAAAATAACGAACTATGCCGAAGATTTATTAGAAGGCTTAAAGGGGCTCGACCGCTGGCCTGAAAAAGTCCGAACTATGCAAGCCAATTGGATTGGGAAGTCTGAGGGTTTGCAGATGCGGTTCGAGCTAGACAATGTTTCTCAGATTGCCGTTGGTCAAAATGACAATTTGAATGCGTTGAAGGAGGAGGCTCCGATCAACCCAACTCGTGAAGAATATATTGAGTTCATACAGAAAGCACTTAAATCCGTACCATCTTATGATGATGTTGATTTGAATAAAGTTTGGGAATCGATATTAAACGGGGTCGAAATATTCACAACACGACCAGACACACTATTTGGCGCGTCTTTTCTTGCTTTGTCTCCTGATCACCCAGTTACAAAATGCATGGCTTTGAACGATAGTAAATTTGAAGACTTCCGCGCGGAGTGCGCCAAAATCGGCACATCCGAGGAAGCGATTTCTCAAGCCCCTAAACTTGGTCTCGACACAGGCCTTCGCGTCAAACATCCTTTCATTGATGGCGCTACCCTCCCCGTTTGGGTCGCAAACTTTGTTCTTATGGGTTACGGCACTGGCGCGGTCTTTGGTTGCCCTGCGCATGACCAACGCGACCTCGATTTTGCGCGGAAATATGATTTGCCAGTTATTCCTGTGGTTGCCCCGACCGAAGAAAAAAATAAAGACTCCGTTCACCCCAGCGAAGGCTGGGGTCCAGAGCACAATAGTACAGATCTATCTACAAACGCACTGGATCCCCGCCTTCGCGGGGATGGACGGAATGGGGGTGAGATAGTTGAAGCCTACACAGGCGAAGGGACTCTCATAAATTCTGGGTTCCTCAACGGATTAAACAAAGCCGACGGTATCGCCGCAGCCACAGCCAAAATTTCAGAAATGGGTCTTGGCGAAGCCGTCACGCAATATCGTCTGCGCGATTGGGGCGTTAGTCGCCAACGCTATTGGGGGTGCCCAATTCCTGTGATCAAATGCGGGGCCTGTGGGTCTGTCCCTGTGCCTGAAGATCAACTGCCTGTTGAGCTGCCTTATGATATTAGTTTCGACAAGCCGGGCAACCCGCTGGACCATCATCCGACGTGGAAAAGTGAAGGCGTCACTTGCCCGACATGCGGAGAGGCCGCCGAGCGCGAAACCGATACCTTAGATACATTCGGCGATAGCTCTTGGTATTTCGCGGCCTTTGGTGGATCGCTCTCCGCCGACGGCATGGATTGGGACGCGGCCAGCAAATGGCTGCCCGTTGATCAATATGTGGGCGGCGTGGAACATGCCGTTTTGCATTTGCTCTACGCACGATTCTTCACACGTGGATTAATTGATTGCGGATTGCTGGACCTGTCGCACAGTAAATTTGGAGGCGAACCTTTCGCAGGATTATTCACGCAGGGCATGGTGACACATGCGACCTATGCCTTAGCCGATGAAAAGGTCGATAAAGATAAATGGGTGCTGCCCGAAGACGTTGACGCCAATGATGATGGTACATTCGTGCATCTGCCGACAGGTCGTCCTGTCCTAAAGGGCGACATCATCAAGATGTCCAAGTCCAAGAAGAATGTCGTCGATCCTGATGAAATTATCAAAGGCTATGGCGCAGATGTTGCGCGTTGGTTCGTGTTGTCCGACTCCCCGCCAGAGCGCGATGTTGAGTGGACCGAGTCTGGCGTCATTGGCGCGTGGCGTTTTTCGAAAAAAGTTTGGTCTGTTGTGTCGGACACAACGGCAACACATGGCCCTATGGCGATTGCGTCGGATGCGTCAGGTGACGCGCTGGAATTGCGCAAGCTAGCCCATCGTGCGCTGGAAAAACTCACGGCTGGCATTGAAGCGTTTCGTTTCAACACCTCCGTTGCACAAATCTATGAGCTGACCAATGCGCTGTCCAAATATAAAGGCCAAGACGCGGCGCGTATGGAAGCCCTCGGGATTTTGATCCGTGCCATCGCGCCCTTCATGCCGCATTTGGCCGAAGAGTGTTGGAACCAAGTTGGCGGTGAGGACCTTGTCTATCACGCGCCTTGGCCTACTGTGGACCCGAAAATGCTCGTCGATGACACAATCACGATGCCTTTACAGGTCAATGGCAAGCGCCGCAGTGAGTTGAACATCCCCAAAGATATGCCCAAGGACGAAATCGAGGCCCTCGCATTGGCCGATGACGCCGTATTGCGGTCGATTGGTGACGCAACTGTTAGGAAAGTCATCGTTGTGCCGGGCCGTATCGTGAATATAGTGGCATCATGATGCGCACTTTATTTATTCTATTCGCTTTTGTTCTCGCAGGCTGTGGCTTTACGCCTCTGCACCAATCTGGTGCGGATGGTACGCGATTGGCAGATGTCGTCGTGCAGTTGGAGAAAGGTCAAAAAGTTGCTGATAATCGGGCAGGTTTTCTGCTCACGCAGCGGCTGCGTGACCGTATTGGCAATGCATCCTCTAGCTCGCCCTATGAAATACGCATTACCCCAAGCTATAAACGCCAACGTTTAGGTTTGACCGACGGCGATGTGGCCTCCCGCTATGATGTTACCGTGCGGGCCAGTTGGGTTTTAGTCGATAAAAAGACAGGCAAAAACCTTACACGCGGCAATACATCGACTGTATCTACTTTTGGCGCGCCGTCTGGGGCCTATGGCGTCATTACGGCAGATAATGTTGGCGTCGAGCAAGCTTCCAAACAGACAGCGGATAAATTGGTGATTGAACTCGCGCGTTATTTCGCGACGACATCCAAATAAAGCCTGCCATAATGATCGGCGCATCATGAAAATGGGATCATGAAGATTACGGGCGGTCGTCAGGACCGCTTTCTCGCCTCCCCTCCGCCAGATATTATTGGCGTATTGCTATTTGGCCCAGATAGAGGCCGCGTGAAATCTCGCGGGGCGGCGCTGGCGCAAACGTTTGTGCCTGACGTTGATCCGACATTTGGCTCGACCTTAATTACGGCGGATGACCTGTCGTCTGACCCCGCGAAACTTTCTGATGAAATGAGCGCGATGAGCTTGCTGGGCGGCGGACGTCTCGTGCGCCTACGTTTAGACCATGAGCGCCAAGCCGCGGCGATTTCTAAACTCATCAAGGCCTTCGACACAGACCCAACGCGCGCGGAGGCCAAACTCATCATCGAGGCTGGCGACATGACAACCCGCTCCGCCATTCGCAAAGCTGTTGAGGCGGCAAAACATTTCGCCGCCGTGGCGTGTTATGCTGCCAATGCCAATGATTTACGCCAACAGGTCCGCGACGGATTGGCCGCCCATAAAATAACGGTCACGCCCGAAGCGATAGAGAACTGGCTACCGCTGCTGGAGGGGGATCACGCCTTGGCTTCTGGCGAAATCGAAAAGATGGCGCTTTATAAAGGCTATGGCTCAATCGAAGGCGCGGTTGTGTCACTGGCCGATATTCAAGCCGTCGCGGCGGGCGGCCAATCCGCCTCTATTGATACTATCGTGACCGAAGCTCTCTCGGGCGAGCTTGACGCGATGGACGCAAGTTTCCGCCGCGCTGTTGCAGGTAAGGTCAGTCCCATCGGCATTCTCTTTAGCCTGCAACGCCAAATCATGCGCCTGACCGAAGCCTCGATCGCGATGGAATCAGGACAACCCAAAGGCCAAGCCATGAAAGGCCTGCGTCCGCCTGTCTTTGCCATGCAAGAACGCGTCTTTTCGCGTCAGCTGGACATTTGGGGATTGCGCATGTTGCAGCGATCCTTACTGGAATGTCAAACGGCCGAACGGGCGACTAAGACCGCAGGCGCGCCGATAGAGTCTATCGTCTCGCGCTTATTATTGGCGCTGGCTGGATATGCAGCCAAACGGAGATAAATAATGGATAAAGCCCTCGAATATTGGAAACTGGCGCGCGATCAATTTCCAATGATCCTCAGCTTTTCTGGCAACCTCATCTCTGCACTCCTTATATTTGTTCTCGGTATGATGGTGGGCCGCTGGGTGCAAAAACGTATTCGCCGATCAAAAGTCGGCGGGACACATTTGGACGCCACGCTGAAACCAGTGCTCGCTTCTGTTTTCTTCTACATCATCATCGCCATGACACTTTATGCGGTGCTCATTAGATTAGGTGTCCCGGCTTCTGCAGTTATTCCGATTTTTGGCGGGGCCGCACTGGCGATTGCCTTGGCGCTGAAAGATACATTGTCGAACATCGCAGCGGGCATAATGCTTCTTGTCTTGCGACCAGTTAAAGTTGGCGAATTTGTTGACCTACCGAATACATCGGGAACGATAAATGAAATTAGCCTCTTTTCGACCACGTTGAAAACTGCAGACGGTATTTATCAATTCGTGCCGAACTCCCAAGTGTGGAGCGGACGTATCCAGAATTATGGTCGTCACAGCATTCGTCAATTTCGCCTGGATATTGGCGTCAGTTATGACACGGACTTACGGCAAGCCCAGAGTGTGATGATGGACACGCTATCCGCTGCAAAGGACCGCGTCACAGATACTGCGCCAAACCCACCCGAAGTCTATGTCATGGCCTTTGGGGATAGCGCGGTGAATTATAATTGCCGCGTTTGGTTGCCTGCCGATAATTGGTTCGCGCGCACATCCGAGCTTCGTATCGAAATTTTCGAAGCCCTAGGCAAAGCCAAGATCGAAATTCCATATCCGCAACGCGTCGTCACCCTGAAAAAAGACACCTAAGCGGGAGAAGGTCTATGCATTTTGCATCTGAAAATATTAGCCCCGCGACAGCCTATAAATTATTGTCTTCGACGATCCTCCCGCGTCCCATCGCATTCGTAACCACGGTAAATGTGGCTGGCCAAACAAATGCTGCGCCATTTAGTTTTTTCAATGCCATGGGCAGCGAACCGCCCGTTGTTGTTTTGGGATTTCAAACGAATGCAGATGGCACTCAAAAAGATACGCCAAATAATATTATCGAAACGGGGGTATTCGTCGTCAATTTAGTGGATGAGCCTCTCGCTGCGCAGATGAATATTTGTGCCGCAACCTTGTCCGCCGATGTCGACGAAATTGCACTGGCACAACTAGAAATAATTCCCTCTCTCGGTATCGCGCCGCCGCGACTACGCGCCGCCCCAGTGAGTATGGAATGTAAATTATTAAACAGTGTTCCGCTCGCAGGCGGCGGCCTTATTATTATCGGCGAAGTTCTACATTTTCATGTGCGTGATGACATTATCACCAGCCAAGATCCGCTCCGCCTAGACATAAATAAACTCGCCCCGATCTCTCGCCTCAACGGTCCAAAATACGGACGGATAACAGATCAGTTTGAGATTGAACGGCCTAAGTAACCTTAACGCCATCGCGCAGGTTTATTGTCAGACTTATAAAAAGCCCCCGCAAATTGCGGAGGCTTAAAGGGATTAGAGGTCTTCGGAAAATTCTTTGCCCGACGCATGTCTCAGCCACCAATCTTCAGAACTAACGCGATGCCCAAATTTATCTACAACCGTCAGGGATGGACACCCGCCTGCTTCACCTGAGATCGTAATTAAGTCGCCATCAAATGATTTAAAGGTGGTTTCAACGTAATCCCCATATGTCGGTACTTGTTCCAATAGGATTCCTACAGCAACGCGCTCTCCCATTCTCACACTATCGAAATAATCCGAGTAATAATGCACGCCCGCCATATTACGTCCAATGGATATATTGGCAGCAAGTTTATCAAGTTCGCCCTGAACCGTTAGATCATCTGCCCCTGGTGCTGGAACGAGCTGCGTCCCAACGGAGTTAGGTTCAAAAGAAAAACCCAGTTTTCGTTCTTCCGTTGATGACGCATCGCTGAACATTTCGAAAAATGCCTTTAACATTGTTACACACCCACCGGCGACAGTGGCATGCCCTGCGCCATAGGCTGGATGCATGGGTGAACCTTCAGGGAACGCCATTGGTAAGAGTAAATTGCACTCCGGAAACTGGTTCTTTTTCGAGACTGGCGTCTTTTTTGGTTTTTTCGGGTCATCATTCAATTTATCAAATGGATAAACATCTTCGCATTTTATGACTGTTTCGCGACAGTCTTTAACCTTCCCTGTATTTTGGAGGTGGTTATGCTTGATGACCGCATCAAGAAGCTCCCCTTTACACGCCTTTTCTAACTCAGAGAGTGTGCTTTCAAACGCGTCCTCTGCTGGACCAAAATGATTAGCAAGTCCAAGTTTGGTGAGTGTCAAACGTCCCCCAATGGCTTCGGGGCGACACCGCCGATGGTAGTTATATTTCTGACGGCGCACAGCTTTCAAACAACGCGTCGCAACTTCGGTAACCAGAGACAAAATATGAGGTCCGCCAAAGGTCGCGAAGGCATCACGTTTCCCGGAGGGGCTGGGCTCAGGAAATCCACGCGATGTAGGGATTTTTATGTCCAGCATGATGAGGGCTGCGTTTAGATAGGCTTCATATAAAGCATCAAAATGCACATATGTCGCGAGATCCCGCGGCGTTGTTATAAAGCGCCGCTTTTTTTCATATTGATCGGCCCCTTTAAAGTTCGCGCCATTTTGAACGTCCAACCATGAACTCCAATCGGTCATATAATCTAGGCATTCTTTATGTGTGATCGTTTTCTGGTCTATCGTCAGCGTGCCATAAGAGACCTGACCTTCCTCCATTTGATATTTTTTGGCAGGTCCACCAGTGCCTATAAGTAGGAATTGAGAGATGTAAGGCCCGACTTTTGCGCCCGCTGTTGAGCCGCGAAATAAATCTCTAGGTTTCGTCAAATCGCCTCTGGCGTCTCTTCGTTTACGTTCAAAGCTATTAAACCCATTTTCTGATTGATGAGGTGTCGAAGACACAGCGCCATTTTCGGACCAATATGGCATGTTGGTCAGGCATTTTAGAACCTCTTCCGCATTTAGAAGGGCCGTTTTCCGGCCGTTTAAATTACAAAGTTTTGTGCTTCCACCCTCAGAAATCGTTGAAAAGGGCACGTCTCTTAAGAGAGCTAAGCCATAAACTTCAGCCATTTCAAAGGCGAGTTCTGACGAACCAACACGCGGCGCGGGCGCCATGCCCACAGCACCCGCGTCGGGGCCTTGCAATTCATAGACATGTCCTGATCGTGGGCTCTCCCAACCGCGCCAATTTAGACCTTCGCCATTCACCGTACAAAGATAGCTGACACCGCGTTCATCCGCAGAATGAACATGTTTTTCGAATAAGGTTCTATCTGTAGAGTTTATGGCTTCGACGAAGTCAGGATAATCGCCGTTTAAACGTATTGGATTTCCGCCGCTGTCATATTTATGCACCAAAAGCCCGTTTTCATCATGTAAAAGGCCTTTCGTAAAATTCGCAGGGTAAACAGGCCCGTGATCGTTTTCTTCACCATTCGCGCGTGTTGTGGCTTGGGGTTGGAGCCGCGATATTTCGGTCGCGAGGTCTCTAATCTGCTTCGCAATTTTAGCACGCTCAGATCCAGCAGGATCAGGAACGGCAAAGGGAAGGGTTCTCGATAACATAATACGTCCTCTCATTTAAGAAAATGTGAGAAGATTTATGATCGTATCTTGCGCCCCACATTGAACGCAACTTAACATAATTTTTACAAAATTACAATCACGCGAAGATTGGATCACGCGCGGTGCATATGCGGGAATAAAACCCACTTAATTTGAAGGACTTAACCCTCTAGCTCTTCAACCTTTTCATGACGTCTTCTAGCTGTGCACCCGTTCTATATTTTATACGGAGTTCTCCGCCTGGGCCTTTATGGCGTAGGTCGACCTTGAGGCCGAGATAGTCGGAAAGCTGTTGTTCAAGCGAGGTAATATTTGCGTCTTTTTCAGTTGGCACCGTAAGGTTAGAAATGAGCGGCGAGCCATCTTTGTAACGTTTGACATATGTTTCAGTGGCGCGGACGGACATGCCATCGCGAATAATCATATCAGCCGTTTCGATTGGATCGGGCATGCCGATAATCGCTTTGGCATGACCTTGGCTGATACGACCCAGTTCCAGATACCGTTGAATTTGCAGTGGCATATCCAAAAGGCGCAGAAGGTTCGCAATATGGCTGCGTGATTTACCGATGGCCTCAGAGACTTCGACTTGGGTGCGGCCAAAATCATCCATCAAAGCCCGATATGCGCGGGCTTCTTCAATCGGGTTAAGGTCCGCGCGTTGCACATTTTCAACGACGCCAATTTCGAGGACTTCTTGGTCACTCAAGTTTCGGATGAGGACAGGCATAGAATCGAGGCCAGCCTTCAGAGACGCTTGCCAACGGCGTTCGCCCGCGACGATTTGGAAATCTGCGTCCCCTCCCCCGGCTTTATTTTCAGATCGAGAGCTTTTCGGAATCGGACGGACGAGGATCGGCTGCAGCACACCTTTGCGGCGGATCGAATCCGTCAGCTCGCTCATATCCTTTTCATTGAACATTTTGCGCGGTTGATCAGGGTTTCGATCGAGACGTGAAATGGCGATGAATTGGACGTTGCGGGAATTAGTATCTGGCGTGTCGTTAATGGAGGACGCGGCAGGCGCCACCTCTGGCGATGTTGGCTCCGTCGACGGGACGGACACATCAGCCATCAATGCAGATAGGCCTCGGCCCAAGCCACGTGCACTAGCCTTTTTAGCCGTTTTCTTTTTTGGCGGGTTTTCGTTCTCTGACATGAGTCTAACCTACTGTATTATTTACGGTTTCTATGCTTTTTAATCAATTCATCCGCCAAGGCGAGATAGGCTTTTGCGCCCTTTGAATTCGGTGCATAGCTGATAACAGGCTGCCCAAAGCTCGGGGCTTCGGCGATGCGCACATTGCGCGGGATGATCGTTTCAAACACAGCGCGGCCCAAATGTTTTCGGACATCTTCAGCAACCTGTGCAGATAAGCGATTACGTCGATCATACATCGTCAACATGACGCCATCGATTGCGAGCGCAGGATTAATGGAGGATTTAGCCATTTCCACAGTTTGCAAAAGCTGGCTTAGGCCTTCAAGCGCGAAGAATTCACATTGCAGCGGCACAATGACAGAGCGCGCAGCAGATAACGCATTGATTGTCAGCAAGTTTAACGACGGCGGGCAATCAATCATCACATAGTCGAAACTCGCATCAGCGGCTTTCAACGCATTTCGCAGCAAACGCGTTCGTCCTTCGGCGTGCCCAATTTCCATTTCTGCCGCCGACAGATCAACATGGCTTGGTACAACAGATAGGTTCGGAACGGCGGTTTCTCGAATGGCCTCATCAATACCGAGGTTTTCAGTTAAGACATTATATATGGTATTTTCGCGTTGCGCGCGGGAAATTCCTAGACCGGTAGATGCGTTGCCTTGCGGATCCATATCCACCAGCAGAACACGGCGACCTTTTGCAGCTAGAGCTGCGGCCAAATTGATCGACGTCGTGGTTTTACCTACGCCGCCTTTTTGGTTGACGATGGCGATTATGCGATCAGGGTTCATTAAGCGGCGCTTTCTTTAGCGATTTTATCTTCAATGGTCATTTGGCGTAACTCTGTTACGCGCAAAATTGAGGCTGACGAGTCAGTCTGACTCTTGAAGGTCTCCACGTGAAAATGCCAGTCCTCGCGCGCGGCTTTTATCTCCTTATCCGCAGTTTCTCCTTTTGGGAGAAGCAAGATAGCGTCAGGATTTAAATGCGGTGCAGCATAGGTGAACAATTTTGGTAGCGGCGCAAAAGCCCGCGCCGTAATAATATCCGCGTTAAGTGGCTCTAATACTTCAACGCGATCCGTATGCACAGTAACGGGAAGGCCCAGCTCTCGTGTCACAGTTTTAAGAAAACTGGTCTTCTTTCCAACGGATTCAACAAGATGGACATCACATGACCCACGGGTTTTCGCCAATATACCCAGTGATAGACCAGGAAACCCACCCCCGGAACCGAGGTCAACGAGCCGTGTCCATTTTTTAGGCAAATATTGATTTAACTGATAAGAATCAAAGGCATGGCGATGCCAAAATGCGTCGACTTCTTTTGGCGCAACAAGATTAATCCTCTTGTTCCACTTTCTTAAGAGAGCCTCCCACTGCACATAATCAGATAATGTTCCACGTGGAACATTTGTGTGATCCGTAAAATCTTGAGGTGTCCAGATAAGGTTTTGGTCAGTCTTTAAAGCGGTCATGCTGCGCGCTGCGCTTTCTTTATATGTGCGAGGACGGCCATTAGCGCGCCAGACGTAACACCCTCAATACGCGACGCCTGCCCCAAGGTCGCGGGTCGAGATTCAATTAGTTTATGACGCACTTCATTAGACAAGCCTCCGATCTTTGAATAATCTAACGCATCCGGAATACGAAGACCTTCGTCGCGTTGGAAGGCTGCAATATCTTTCGCCTGACGTTCGAGATACCCCGCATAGGTCGCGTCAGTTGTGAGGTATTCCACTGTTTCCGCATCCAACTCAGCCAATTCTGCCCAAACAGGAATCAGGTCTTTAACGTCAATGTTTGGATAGGCTAACAAATCCATTACGGAGCGACGAACACCATCCTGATTAATTTTGATACCCGCCTTAGCCAAGACGGATGGTGTATTCGAAAGCCTATTCGCCTGCGCCTTCGCATTCGTAAATTTCTGTATCTTTTCAATGGTATAAGTAGAACGTTCCTCACCCACCAAACCAATCTCTGTGCCCATTGCCGTCAAACGTTGATCCGCATTATCCGCACGCAAGAGCAGACGATATTCTGCGCGGGATGTGAACATTCGGTATGGCTCTGTGACACCTTTAGTGATCAAATCGTCGATCATCACACCAATATAGGCCTGACTACGATCCAGAATAAATGGTTCACGGCCTTGAACGGCTAATGCCGCATTCGCACCCGCCATCAAACCTTGAGCTGCAGCTTCTTCATACCCCGTCGTGCCATTGATCTGCCCCGCGAGGAAAAGCCCTGGTTGAGCCTTAACCTCTAGCGTCGCGCGGAGTTCACGCGGATCGACGTAATCATATTCAATTGCATAGCCATATCGTTGAACCACAACGGTCTCAAGACCGCGAATTGACCGCATAAAGGCGTCTTGAACATCCTGTGGTAATGATGTTGAAATTCCATTTGGGTACACTGTGTTTCCATCTGGGTTTCCTGGTAGGCCTTCTGGCTCTAGGAAAACTTGATGCCGATTACGGTCGGCGAAGCGTACGACTTTATCCTCAACAGAGGGGCAATAGCGCGGCCCCTTCCCTGCGATTGCGCCGCTGTAAACAGCTGATTTTTTTATGTTTTCTGAAATAATACGATGTGTTGCTTCATTCGTATGCGTAATTGCGCAGGTTACTTGCGGAACAGTAATTTCATGGTTTAAAAATGAAAACGGCACAGGCACATCATCAGCGGCTTGCTGTTCAAGGCTATCCCAATCGATGGAGTCCTTTGCAATGCGAGCTGGCGTTCCCGTCTTCAAACGCGCAATTTTCAGTCCTAATCCGTAGAGGCGATCTGACAACCCCAACGCAGGGGCTTCGCCCCAACGACCCGCAGGCGTTCGAACGTCTCCGACATGAATGAGGCCTTTGAGGAACGTACCCGTTGTTAAGACAACCTGCCCCGCTAAATATGTTTCGCCGGCCTCTGTCCGCACGCCCGTCACTTTGCCTGCATCGACAATAATATCGTCAACCGCGCCCGCAGCAATCGTCAGATTATCCTGAGCATTCAACGCGGCTTGCATTTCTGTGCGATAAAGCCATCGGTCAGATTGCGTACGAGGTCCGCGAACAGCTGGCCCTTTTGAACGATTGAGCAATCTAAACTGTATACCTGACGCATCCGCGACGCGTGCCATCACACCATCCAGCGCGTCGATCTCTCTGACTAGATGCCCTTTACCCAAACCGCCAATCGCCGGATTACAGGACATTTCGCCGATTGTTTCAACTTTATGCGTTAACAGCAAGGTGGATACGCCCAGCCGCGCAGAGGCAGCAGCCGCTTCACATCCCGCATGGCCGCCGCCGATGATAATCACATCATATGTCAATGTTGAGGTCATAGCGGCGATATAGGCCCAGAGACACGACCTGTCGAGCGAAGCGTTCAGAGCAGGGCGATTATACTGCGCCGCCACGCGAAATTCAGACGCTAAGGATTATAAAGGTAAAATGTTCCACGTGGAACATTCTCACGCAACGCAAGGATATATGTTTTATTTGCCTATACAAAAACTGGAAAATATACGGTCAAACACTTGCTCCATATCTGATCGACCTGCCAATTCTTCTATATTTATCAATGCGTTACGTAAATCTTCGCTGGCCAATTCTGGCGCATCTGCAAGTCTGTCTCGTGCAAATTCAACAGCCCGCTGCGCGGATGCAATACAGTTCACATGACGGATTCGGGTTAGGGCCGCGTTCTCTAAACCCGCAAAACGGTTTAGAATTTCACGCTCGATTGCAGAAAACAGATCCGAAACGCCTACACCAGAGAGGGCATTCCCCAAAATTTCTGCTTCAGAGGCGTTCACACGAACTGCCTCAGAGGGATCAACCTCCAGATTGTGAAACACAATATCAGAGTCCAAATCGCCCAATCCGCCATCCTTAACTGCATGTCGCATGACATGCACAACCAAATGCGCATCCTCCGCCCGCGCACGTGCGCGGCGAACGCCTTCCGCCTCAATTGCATCGTCACTCTCGCGTAAACCTGCCGTGTCCGAAAACGTCACAGGCAGACCCGCAATCACCGCTTGCGCTTCAACAATATCACGCGTCGTTCCAGCCATAGGCGACGTAATTGCAACATCGCGCCCAACCAAAGCATTCAGAAGCGTCGATTTGCCCGCATTCGGCACGCCAATGATGGCGACCTGCAAGCCTTCTCGTACAGCTCGTCCCCGCACAGCACTTTTAAGGGCCGCAGCCATGCTCTCCGCCGCCTGCATCAAAAATGGATAAGCCGCATGAGACAGAGCATCTGGCACATCGGCCTCATCGGCAAAATCAATTTCGCCTTCAATCTGTGCCAATGCGTCCAAGATAAGCCCCTGCCAGCCTTCATACATTTCTCGCAAAGCGCCGCCCATATTCGAGAGCGCCTGAACGCGTTGTCCTTCCGTCCGTGCATCGATCAAATCCGCAAGGCCCTCGGCCTCAGTCAGGTCCATCTTACCATGTTCAACCGCGCGCCGCGTAAACTCCCCGGGACGCGCTTGGCGCAGACCCAACTCGCCCAATCGCCGGGCCACAGATTCTAAAATCGCGACGCTGCCATGCACATGGATTTCGGCACAATCTTCACCCGTGAAACTACGCGGGGCAGGGAACCAAAGAATGAGAGGCTTATCTATAAGCTCGCCATCACCGTCCCGAATGGCGCGCAAACTTGCAACCCGAGGCGCGGGTAGGGCGCGCGCGGTCAACCCACACAGGGCAGCGCCAGACATTGGCCCTGACAACCGCAAAACGCTGACCCCTGCACGGCCAGGCGCAGAAGATAAGGCGAAAATTGTTTCACTTTGAATGATATCGGCGTCTAACATGAGGGCGGAATATGCTAGACAGGCGCATTTTCAAAGCCCCGATTTTGGCGACCCTCGTTTGCATAAAGCCATACAAGCGACGGCGGTGCCGACCGACTGTAAACACTCCAAACACATCCTGAGTCTCCACGAAACTGAATTTGACTCAGATACACTTAATGATAGAGCAAATATAGTTCTTTACAGATAGGCTGACATGGCATTCTTTAGATATGAAACAGGCGATCAAGTCTTTGACGGAAGCACGGGACGGGACTTTTTCGCAATATTTGGGCCCGACGACGATGATGAGATCTATACCGTTGTCGCAAACGGCCAAGAAGGGGGCGATAAATTAGTCTTCATAGCTCTGAACCCTCTTAATCTAACTTTTAACGCGGGCGTGGGACGCGATATAGCCGAATTCATATTTGGAGACGTGCTTGCAAATTTTGATTTGTTCATGGGCACTGGCAATGATCAAGTTATTTTCGGCGATGCAAGAAACGACGCTATTGGTTCATTCAATGTTGAACTTGGGTCAGGGCAGGACGAGGTCATCTTTTACGGTTTGGATGGAAACGTCACTATCTCAGATTTTGAAACCGGCAGCGCAGGCGATCGATTTGTTTTCTCAAACCAGGCAATAAATGAGGCGTTAGCTGATGGGTTTGATCCATTCTCCAACGGAATGCTAACGCTCAGCCAAGATGCAGATAACGTTATTTTAAACATACAAAATGATAGTCAGCTTGTTCAATCAATCACCTTTGAAGGTGTGAACATCAGCGATTTCACACCTTATAACTTTGCCGGGTTAAGCCTCAGCAATGGAGACGTTTTAGGCGCAGAATATACGGTCGAAGGGCCAGCAAACAGGTTCGCTGGGCCTGATTTCTTTGCAGGTCTAGGTGATGACACAATAACGGTTCAAAATGGCGTGTCACAATCCATTGGTATCTATGGCCTAGCAGGAAACGACATTATTAATGGAAGCTCTGGAAGGGATGATCTTTACGGAGGAGCTGGAGACGACATTCTCAACGGAAATGACGGAAACGATACACTCAATTATGAAGTTGGTGGAAACGATCAGCTGAACGGGGGGGCAGGGAATGACCTTTTCCGCATAGAAAACAGTGCAATCAATGGACAAGAAGGTCGATTTCAAATCATCCTGAATGGTGGGACCGGTGACGACAGATTAATCCATATTGACAGAGCATCCCGTGACGTCGAATTCATAGGAGGTGCAGGGGAAGACATCACTGAAATTTGGGCGAGTAACGCGACGTCAAATTACATATTTGATATGGGTGTCGGAAATGATGTTGTGAAGATTGGTTCCAGTACATCCAATGCATTTCTTCGCAACGGCGAAGGTAATTATACGCTCACGCTCGGAGACGGTAATGATGAGGTTCAAGTCAATTCAGTAGGAATCTCATTTTCTCTTGTGACGTCCCCACCTCCCGTAAGTATTGTAATAACAGACTTTGAAACAGGCGCATCGGGTGATTTTGTAACGCTGAATTTCGCAGGGCAAATCGGAAATTGGGAAGAAGGTGAAAATCCATTTGATGTAGGCGCGGCGCGTATACTACAACGCGGCAGCGATGCGGTTTTGCAATTTGAAAATTATGAATACACATCAGACTTCAGAACCGCCACAGCCATTGGTTGGTCCGACGTCATTAAATTTGAGGATGTAAATTTCGTCGACTTAACAGCCGAAAACTTCAACGGGCTCTCGCTCGAAAGCGCGCTGCTAAACCCAACATTTAATGGTACATCTCAAGACGATATACTCACCGGCAGGAATAGTGATGACACCCTCTTGGGTGAAAGAGGGGATGACATTCTGAATGGCGGAGCGGGCGATGACGTCCTGAGCGGCAGCCTCGGCGAAGATGACCTCAACGGCGGCGCGGGTGAAGATCGCCTCGAGGGCGGCTCACAAAATGACGAATTATTTGGTGGAACAGGAAGCGACATACTTCGCGGTGGTTCTGGTGATGATTTAATAGATGGATGGACGGGTTTTGATACAGCCCTTTATACAGGTCTTTCAACGGGTGTGACTGTCGATCTTCGGATCAGCACCGCTCAAGATACGGGCGGCGGCGGCGTCGACACAGTCTTGAGAGTTGAGAACCTCATCGGTTCAGGACAAGATGATACGCTCATAGGGTCAAGCAACCGCAATCGTCTCGAAGGCGGCAACGGCAATGATATTCTTCGTGGCCTAGGCAATAATGACACTTTGCTGGGCGGATCGGGCGATGATGAAGTGTTTGGTGGAACTGGCGTTGATAGGCTTATCGGCGGCGATGGAAATGACCAACTCTTCGGCGAGGATGGCAGGGACCGCCTTGAGGGCGGTATCGACGATGATGTCATTTCTGGTGGAACGGATGTTGACCGGTTATTCGGCGGTGATGGTAATGACGTTCTAATCGGCGGTGCAGGGACAGACTTCTTATTTGGCGGATCAGGCGCCGATCGTTTTGATTTCAATTCAATGACCGATACTGGCGTAGGACCTTTCCAGCGCGATGAAATAAGAGACTTCAATAGCACTGAAGACGATAAAATTGATCTTATAGATATTGATGCCAATGTTAATATTGATGGAAACCAAACCTTCTCAGTCGCTTCAGCCGGCTTTACGGGCACAGCAGGTGAAATCATGATTCAGTCACTCACCCGTTCGGGCATCAATGTTCAACTTGTCAGCCTAGATGTTGATGGTGACTCACAAGCGGACATGCAAATTTGGGTCATCGCCAGCGAACTCGATGCAGGTGATTTCGTTCTATAGTCTTGATTGAATGGTTGGATTATCTTGCGGCAGTCAGGCAGCTGTCATAGAGGTCGCATATGACCTCTTTCAAAGCCTCTCTATTCACAGCCATGCTCATATCGGGCAGCCTCATCGGCTGTAAAGCCAGCGCGCCAGCGGATACGAAAGCCGTCGCCTTGGCCACATCTGACACACTGCCGCCGATCCGAAAAATGCTAAGCTGTTTGCCCAAAAACGCAGCCCTCATGGCGGCACATCGCGGCACGGACGAAACCTGGACGGACCAAGCCGAAAATTCAGTTGGCGGTCTAAACGCTCTGATCACCCACGGTTCCCTCATGGCGGAAATCGATGTTGCGGGCCTCAAAGACAAGACGCTCATCACATTTCATGATGGGGTTTGGGACGAGATCTCAACAGGAAAAGGCCCTATCGCCTCCAGCACAAAAGCGGACCTAGAAAGAATCTTGCTCAGATCCCGTCAAGGCGGCTTAACATCGGATCGTCCGCCAGAATTCGCCGACATGCTGCGTGCGGCCAAAGGCAAAATCTATCTCGAAATCGACTTTAAATCATCTGCCGACCCAAAGGCCGTTATAGCCGCCATCAGAGATGCCGATATGGCAGACCATGTTTTGCTCATCGCCTATAACGCGCGCCAAGCGGCCGAGCTCCAAGCTCTCGCGCCAGAGATGCTGCGATCTAATCCCACGGATGCGACGCAACGCGGCCATGCCGTCTGGCTCGGCTATAATGTGGCGAATGGGACAACAGCACAGAAATTACAATCCGAAGGCAATTTCACCATTGGGCGCATAGGTGATCCAAATCGCCAACCCCCGCTCGCAAAATTACGCCAAGCCTCACATATTTTGGTTACGGATGATGCTGATGATTTTGAAGGCGTCATAGGCTTAACACCCCAGACCCGTACGGCGTTTGAGGCGTGCTTGGCCTCGGATTAGGCGGCTTCCGCCAATAAAAGAGCGCAGTACATTTGAACTATCAATATCCACGTAAATATGGCACCCTCAACCCATAATTGAGGACACGATGAGAGTTTTAAACGATAGCGAAATTTTTGATGACGCCGAATTCAGGACATTTGTCGTCGGAACAGGGCGCCTAAACCCATCTAATATTCTATCCGCAGAGGGGTTCGCAGCAACGCTAACACTCTCCGCCCCCCTCAACACCCAACTCTCTAACCCTGTTTTCACAGATGGCGACGATGTCGTCGATGGGACGGAAGGCCGTGACAATTTCGATGCACTCGGGGGGAATGATGTTGTCAGAGGGTTAGGAGGCAATGACAACATTCGAGGGAATGACGGAAATGACACGCTCTATGGTGGCAACGGAAATGATTATTTGCGGGGAGGCGTTGGCAATGATTTTTTACGCGGTGGCACAGGCTTAGACCGACTTTTTGGTGGTGAAGGTGACGATATCCTCGATGGATGGAGCGGCTTTGACATCGCGGATTATAATGAGGCCTTGGGAGGCGTGACAGTCGATCTTGACATAAGCACCGCGCAAGACACGCTCGGTGCAGGCGTTGATACATTGCTTAGAATAGAAGCCATAAGAGGCTCAGATTTTGATGACATTCTTTATGGAAATGCGGGGAACAACACCCTGTATGCTGAACGCGGAAGCGATCAACTTTTTGGGCGCGATGGGAATGATACCCTTTATGCCGGCATAAATGGAGCTGACCAACTTTTTGGCGGAAATGGAAATGACAGACTCTACGGTAATGACTCTGACAATGTGTACGGCGAGGCAGGCGATGATTATCTAGTTGCGACATTGTTTACCAGCAACTCGATGGTAGGACTATTCGATGGAGGCGAAGGAAATGACACATTAGAGGTAGGTCTTTCCGGCGGAAACTCCATACCAGACTTTCGAAACGTTGAAATCGTCAATATCGAAACGCTGTCCGTTAACGATACCCTTCTCCTTAATGCAGATCAGATAAATTTTGATGAAATTAAAATAGGCAACGACAGCCTCACCATATTTTTGGATGATGAAACTGAGTTCGACCTAAGCCAAACAAGCATTGTCGCGGGAATAAACAGTAGAGCATTTGTTGAAATAATAGGATCTGATGACGATGAGACAATTACGACAGGCTCAGCTAGGCGCGTAGAAGGATCAGTCGAAGGGGGGGCAGGAGCCGATACGCTTATTGGGTCTAGCGGATATAGAGTTAGTTACTCAAGTTCAGATGCGGCTGTCCAAATTGATCTTTCAGCTAATTCGTTTGCCGGTGGCCATGCCGAAGGCGATGTGGTGACAGGGTTTTCAGACATTGAAGGTTCGACTTACGGTGATACCCTAACGGGCTCCATAGATGACAACACGATTTTGGGCGCTTCTGGGGACGATTTTATCGATGGCGGAGATGGAGACGACTATATAAGAGGTGGCGCTGGAAACGACATCCTTATTGGCGGAGCTGGCAAAGACGTTGTGGCTGGGAATGACGGCAACGACACATTGGTCATTCATCAGTCGGACTTAGAAATCGGCGAGAGCTACCACGCGGGTCAATTGGAACTTTCTCTAAACGCGAACGACAGTACAAATGTTACTTTTGATTTCGCTGGTGTATCACTAAACGATATTTCAAGGATAATATTCAATCAGGAAAACGCAAGTGCGGGCAGTCATGAAGCCATATTATATGACCTAGATATACTTGATATCGAATATGTTGAAATTATCAATCCCAATGGTGAAGATGTTTTCCTAACCTTCGACGAGGTTCGCGGTATAGAACCCCAAGGAAATTCCTTCAGAATACAAAATTATGATTTATCTGAAATTGAGCTTGGTGAAAACTGGACGGATGGCAGCGTTATAACATTTAACGCCCGAACCCCGTCTTTTATATATCTTGAGGATGTCGATTTTACAATCTCTTACTCCGACAGACATTACGTAACAGTCGGCCGAGCCACAGAAAACGTTAATCTGGGTGATGGGAACGACAAACTTTACATTACAGATGGGAACCGTGTGGCACGTGACAGCTACGATGGAGGCACGGGTGACTTGGACGAAATCATATTCGTCACAACAGGTGACACAAGAGACGTTACTTTCGATATGAGAGGCACCGAAATATCAAATTTTGAACAGATCAAATTTGAGAATTTTGAATCAAACGGGAATAGCGTCACAGTTCAGTTCACGGGTCGACAAATTATCGAAAATTTTGGACAAAACTTAAATCTCTTTTTCGAGATAAGAAGCGAACGGCATCGCCAAGAGGAATATGAAATAGAAATCCATGCCGATACTGAAACAATTATAGATATTTCCGGCTGGGCCTATGGTCGTGATCTCACCCCAGGCACAAATGTCGTGAACACGGAAAGCATTATCGGCGATGATGACGCGGAAACCTTCACGGGAAACATCAACGCGAACATTTTAATCGGAAATGGCGGCAATGATATTCTTCGTGGCGGTTTTGGGGATGATATTCTCAACGGCGGCACGGGGAATGACCGTCTTGAGGGCGGTGATGACAATGATGTTTTGCTGGGCGGGTCGGGCGTTGATACGCTGATCGGCGGCGCGGGCAATGACGTCATTGATGGCGGCAATGGGTTTGATACCGTGCTTTATACAATCGCGCCATCCGGTGTAACCGTGGACCTTGAAGTGACCACAGCGCAGAATGTTGGCAGCGCAGGGGTGGACACCCTCATCCGCATTGAAAACATTATCGCATCGAACTTCAACGACACGCTACTTGGGAACTTCAACCGCAATCGTCTCGATGGCGGGGCGGGGGATGATGTCATTGATGGGCGCGGCGGGAATGATACGCTGATCGGACGTGCAGGTGACGATATGTTGACAGGCGGAACGGGCGCAGACCGTTTGGTCGGCGGCGCGGATAATGACACGCTCAACGGCGGCGAAGGCCGTGACCGTCTCGAAGGCGGCAGTGGGGATGACGTGCTATTTGGCGGAACCGATGTCGATCGCCTCATTGGCGGGGATGGCAATGACCAACTCACAGGCGGCGAAGGCACAGACTTCCTCTTTGGCGGTGCGGGCAATGATACATTTATCTTCAACAGCACAGCCGACAGCGGCTTCCGTCCTTATCAGCGCGATGAAATCCGCGACTGGAATGACGGCGACCTTATTGATGTCGCGGCCATTGATGCGGATGTTACCCTAGCGGGCGATCAAGCCTTTAATCTGGTTGAAAATGGCTTCACAGGCGCAGCAGGAGAAATCTGGATTCAAAGCCTCACCGTTGGAACCTCAAACGTCCAACTCGTGCATTTCGATCTCGACGGCGACGGCCAAGACGACATGCAACTCTGGGTTATCGCAAGTGAACTCGATGCAGGTGATTTTATACTTTAGAATTCGTTCATAGCCTGGGTTTAAGGTGATATGGAAATCTGTGCTTTGCGTGGATGATGACGCACATATCAAATTCCCTCCAGTCGACGACAGGCTTGTTAAAAATGTTCAATCTAATTGTCTCTACATCCTCCACTGTTTTGGAAGATACGGGTTTAAGTCAGCAGCAACTAGATTTAGTTTTGGATGGCATTCAACTCGCGGCAGAGGTTTGGGGGCGATATATTGATGCGCCTACGGCTAATATCGATCTTGCCCTCAGCTTTGAAGATTTAAGTGGAAATAGTCTGGCCGAAGCGGGAGCCAATTTTTTCAGCTTTGGCGGACCTTTTCTTTCTGAGGTCATCGAAGAACTAAATGGACGTCAAGATTCGGGCGGGGCACTCTCCTATGGCGAGATAGATGCCAATCTGACGATTGATTTACCTAAAGTGCTTTCGAATGCATTTCACTATTCGGATGATCTGGAATTCGACGCTAACCCTGGTCTCTTTGGACAAACAGATTTCCTAACTTTAATCGTTCATGAATTAGGCCACAGTCTCGGGTTTCTGTCGCTCACATTTGACCCTTTCCTTGTCGGTGGGGACTTCACAGGTGCAAATGCGGTTGCGGCAAATGGCGGACCTGTCGATCTCGCAGACGGCGTACATTTGGTTGGGCCAGACCTCCTAAGTCCCTCCCTAACGAATAACACCAGAGAGACAGTCACAGACGTTCACATCGCTATCCTCAAAGACCTAGGACTCCCGATTGCGGAATCATCAGGCTCAAGCGACACGCTATATGGGTTTCATCTTATTGATGACACCTTGGACGGTTTGGACGGAAATGACTTGCTCATTGGATTAACGGGCAATGACACACTGAACGGAGATGCCGGCAGTGATATTCTACGCGGCGGGGTCGGCAACGATGTACTTAATGGCGGAGCGGATGGTGACCGTCTCGAAGGCGGTGATGATAATGACACATTACTTGGCGGTACAGGCACAGATGTCTTAATCGGCGGCCTTGGCAATGATATTATTAATGGCGAAACTGGATTTGATACGGCGCTCTATACTGGATTAGCGACAGGCGTGACAGTCGACCTGTCCATCACAGCGCAACAAAATACAGGTGGCGCAGGCCTCGACACACTTACTTTCATCGAAAACCTCGTCGGGTCTGGTCAAGGTGATACATTGACGGGCAGCTCCAATCGCAATCGATTGGAAGGCAATAATGGCGATGATACGCTTTTCGGCCTCGACAATAATGACACACTAATTGGCGGATCAGGCAATGATACGCTCAACGGCGGAAACGGGGCTGACCGACTATTCGGCAGCGCAGGTAACGACATTCTAAATGGTAACGCACAACGCGACCGTTTGGTTGGCGGAGACGGCAATGACACCCTCTTTGGCGGCGATGATGTTGATCGGCTTCTGGGCGGCGATGGCGATGATATGTTAATCGGCGGCAACGGCACAGACTTCCTGTTTGGCGGCGCAGGCAATGACACCTTTATCTTTAACGAAGTTGCAGAGACAGGCGTTGGGCCCTTCCAACGCGATGAAATTAGGGATTGGGAAGATGGCGACCAAATCGACGTTTCAAACATCGATGCCAATACAACCGTCTCAGGCAATCAAGCGTTCAACCTCGTCACGGGTGGGTTTTCTGGCACAGCTGGCGAAATCATGATTCAATCACTCGTGCGTTCCGGTGTGGATGTGCAACTTGTTAGCTTTGACGTAGACGGTGACGCCCAAATCGACATGCAAATCTGGGTATTGGCAAGTGAACTCGATGCGGGCGACTTTGTGCTTTAGACCGAGCGAAGCCTAAGGGCGACCACGCTCGCGTTTCGCCCAAATTTTATCCCAAACTGCATCCCCTTTTAAGCCGCTGACAAAAGCGCGGTGCGCATCACGTTCCATATCCGTTGGCATCATAACCATCGGCGTTGGGCGTTGGCGCGCCGTTGGGAAACCACTCTCATTTTCCGTCACTTCAGGTGTGGCGTCCAAGCCAAGGTTCATCGCCCGCCCGCCGCTCAATTCCAGATAGACCGCGGCCAGTAACTCCGAGTCAACGATAGCGCCATGTTTGTCACGCGCAGACAGCGAAATCCCAAAGCGTTTACATAAAGCATCAAGAGAAGCAGGAGATCCCGGGAAGCTCGCATGGGCCATAGCCAGCGTATCTTTGAAACGACTTTGCGGCAGGGGCTGACGCCCTGATCGAATTAATTCTGCATTGATAAACCCAATATCAAATTGAGCATTATGGGCGATCAGTGTGGAGTCTCCGACAAATTCTAAAAAATCATCAGCGACATCTGTGAATAATGGTTTCCCACGTAAAAATTCTGTCGTCAGACCAGTGATCTCCACAACCTTTGGCGGAACGTCGCGCAAAGGATCACAATAGGTATGGAATTGCTTGCCCGTCGGCAGAAGGTCGATAATTTCAATACACCCAATTTCGGTAATACGGTCATCACCATTGGCATGGAAGCCTGTCGTTTCCGTATCAAATACAATTTCGCGTAAACCATCCATCCATCACCCATACCCTAGAGTGGGTTTAAGGTCAGGGGCCTTAGGTTTTTAAGTGTGGAGAATCTGCGTTAGAATATTTCTGACTTGGGTTCGAGCCGCCTCTAATCCTTGGTTTGTATAGACAAGATAATCCGCGCGTTTCCGCTTCTCTGCATCAGGCATTTGCTTGGAGAGGATCATTTTAAACAAAGCCTCCGTCATGCCTTTTCGGGACATAACCCGTCCGCGTTGAATATCTGCCGGAGCCGTCACAACAACAACGGCATCAACTCTGTTATTACCGCCTGTTTCAAATAAAAGCGGGACATCAAAGACAACGGCTTTCGCATTATCCGCTTCTGCCGACGCCAAAAACTTAGCCCGCATTTCGCCCACCCACGGATGGATAAAACTTTCCAAAACTTTCAGGTTCAACGGGTCCGCCCGCATATGATCACCAAGACGTTTGCGGTTTACAGACTCATCTTCAATGGCATCAGGAAAAACCGCGCGGATCAACGGTACGGCACGGCCGCCTTTGACATACATGGCGTGAACCGCAGCATCGGCGTCAAAGACGGGACATCCAAGATCAGCGAACATTTGGGCTGTTGTCGACTTGCCCATACCAATTGATCCGGTGAGGCCAATAATTTTCATCGTCGACCTGTCTTCAAAGCCTCAAATAAAACCTCGGTCGGGTCGAGGTCCTTTGGCGGGAGTTCTCCGTAAAATAGTTTAAAGCTCGGCCTTGCCTGCGCAATCAACATCTCCAAACCGCCCAATGTATCAAGTCCGTGGGCTTGAGCTTCTTTCATCAACGGCGTAACACGCGGCGTGTAGATCAGATCATAAACCAATGCGGCCTCACGCGTAGCTGACATAGATATATCAAGCGCAGGTTTTCCACTCATCCCTGCGGCACTCGCATTTATGATGAGACAAGCCCGCTCAACGGCCTCCTGTCGCCGCGCCCAAGGGACCGTATAAAGGCTTGGCACATTCACTTGATTGACGAGATCTTCAGCTTTTGAATCCGTGCGGTTCACCAAACAAATTTCAGGCACGCCCACCGACAGTAATGCGCCCATTACGGCGCGGCTTGCGCCGCCCGCACCAATCACCAGCGCCGAGCCATTCTGCAAACGCTCTACCCCAACCTTCGCAATCAACGGCGCAATAAAGCCTTCCAGATCGGTATTATGCGCAACCAGCTGACCGCGGGATTTATATAAACAGTTTGCAACTCCCAATTTTTGAGCATCTTCCGTAGCTATATCAGCAGATTGAAAGGCTGCAGACTTCAGAGGCAACGTCACGTTCAACCCCGTGATCGAGGTTTGTTTCAATGTTCGAAAGGCTTCAACCGCTGTTTTCGGATCAACAGCGAAGGGAACATAAGCCCCCGGAATTTCAAGTTGCTTCAACCACCAACTATGAAGGACTGGCGAGAGCGAATGATGAATAGGCCAGCCGCAAACACCTGCCAATTTTGGGATAGGTCTTTTTGACGATGCGGAACTCATGTCTGGGCTATTCCCCGCGTGCGTAAATAATCAAGCACTGGTAAAAGGTCGAGACCCAGAATACCAAAAAATCCCCCTTCAACTTTTTCAAAAAGCTGCGCGCCCGGACCTTCGAAACGATAGGCTCCAACGCTCTTGGTCAAGGCCTCACCTTCAGTTTCAATATACCAATCCAAGAACGCATCAGAAAATTCACGGACCCAGAGTTTCGTGCGGCACATATGTCGCCAGACGGGTGCCCCATTTTCACAAATCACCACTGCGCCAATCAACTCATGTTTTTTCCCACGCATCGACAACAACCGCGCACGGGCTTCGTCTAAATCTTTAGGTTTGTCGAATAGCACATCATCCATAACCATGATCTGATCTGCACCAATCACAAGGCCAGCTTCTTGGCGCGACACGCGCATCGCTTTGGCTTCGGCCAGCGCGTCGGCAATATCGCGTAATCTGGACCCTTCGGCCAACATCGCATCTTTTATCGCGGCTTCATCAACAGGGCGAACAATCACCTCATAGTCAAGGCCAGCCCCGTCCAAAATTTCGCGGCGAATGGCAGATCCGCTGGCTAAAATAAGACGGCTCATAAGCGCATGCCTTTCCGGCGTTCTTCAATCGGGCGGGCTTTATTATAGGCATTAATAATTTGCGCCGATGTTTCTTCGATAGATTTCCGCGTAACGTCGATAACTTTATATCCTTTGCGCACAAACATACGTTTGGCGTCGCGAACTTCATCTCTTACGCGGTCTTGATCAATATAATCCGTTTGGCCATCTTGCCGCAAACCCATTAGGCGCTGCTGACGAATTTGGACAATCCTATCTGGCGCAGCCACAAGACCGATAATAAAGGGTTTTTCGAACGTGTCTAAAATCGCAGGCAGGGGCGAACCAGGCACAAGCGGAATATTGCCTGTCTTATAACCACGATTAGCCAAGTAAATACTGGTTGGGGTTTTCGACGTCCGCGAAATACCTAATAAAATGATGTCAGCATCCACTAAGCCTGAAACGGCCTGACCATCGTCATGAACCATCGCAAAATCTAAGGCCTCAATCCGCGAGTAATAGGCATCATCTAGATTACGCTGCGCGCCAACTTCATCTGTCATAGCAGCGCCAAGATAGCGACCTAAGACAGATAGCGTTGGGTCAAGAATAGACACTGTCGGGATATTGCGCGCACGACAAAAATCCTCCAACCGTTTCCGGCGTTCTGGGTTGACCAAGGTGTAAAGCACAACACCAGGCTTGGCCTCAATCGTTTCCAAAGACTGTTCCAACTGTGCTTCGGATCGTACCAGCGCATGAAGATGCTCTAATGCCGTCGCCGACCGGAACTGCGCCGTGGAAGCCTTCATCATCGCCACTAATGTCTCGCCCGTAGAGTCTGAGACCAAATGCACATGGAAGTAAATCGCGATATTCGGATTGCGCGTGGGCATAGGCCTCTATTCTAAATCTATCGTCTCAATTAGAGCCAAAACACTAGCCCATTTAACATGGGGTGGTTTCGCGCGTTTACCGTCTGCTGTCCACAGGCAAAGCCTCATCCCCCTATAAATCAAGAAGATCGAGCATAGTTTTACAAAACTCACAGGGGACATCCACAGATACAGCGTCTCAGCGTTAATATTGTGAAGAACGTGGATAAGAGTTATCCCAAAATTTATCCCTAAACTTATCCAAACATAAAATTCTGTTAAAATAGGAAGAAGAGCTGTTTTCCAGTGGATTCAATATTTGAGTTATCCTCAATAGGAACAAAATCCACTCCCGATTCAAGACGTGCATATTAAACTCTCCTAACAAAAGGTGAATCCGCCCACATCCTCACAGGCTCTACATCCACTTCTCCTTTAAGAATCTTTTTAAAGAGAAGATTAGAAGGCTTGGATATGTGTGGGGGAAACCCTAAGAGACGGCTTGTAATCAGGCTTAGCG
>CALKXY010000019.1 GCA_938003545.1 uncultured Caulobacterales bacterium | reverse complement strand
TAATAATCATTTTACTTCAACGTGTTATTACAAAACCCAAGAGAATGATCCTTGGTCCCAAAAGCTGTGATACGGTACACAGGTTCTTTCGGACACGGGACAGGTAGGCGCCTCACCTTCTAGTACCGAGAGACGGTGGGTCTGAGCGTTTTGGTGTGAGAACCAAAGAGGTGCCGGGACTTTTGGAGTGAGAGCCGACTGCTTGGTCTAATGGCCTAACTGCAGGGACAAACAGGCCGCTGCATCAAAAACCGCTGCTGCGTGGTCGTGCATTTGGCGTAAGTCATGTGCGCAGTGCATTTGATTGGCACTCAAATGCATCGGTATTTGCGTAAAACATAGTTTATTATCTTCGGTATTCCATCGTGAATATCGACCACGCGGACAGTCCCATTACTCGGGCATCGCATTAATCGGCAGTCACCCATGTTGAAACCGTAGTTTCAACGAGGGCTGCGAGGGCTTTCGCTTGCGCGTCGACCTAAAGGCTAAGCCTACTCTCTATCGTTGCGTGTCTGCTCTAGCGTCAGGGCTTGGAAATCAGAATGAATTTTTGGATCTTCACCGCCGAAAAACTGCAACATGATAATGCCGACCGCATTATTTTCCGGATCGATCCAGAAATTTGTGCGGGCTGCGCCGCCCCATCCAAATTGTCCCGGATAGCGACCTGATTGCGCTTCGAGTTCTGGCGTTGAGGTCATTTGAACCGAGCCGCCATACCCAAATCCAGCGCCTGTTTCGCCCTTTATCCAAGGTAATAAAGACGGCGTATCCCCCAAGTGATCCGTCATCATGAGGCGTATAGTCTCGGGCTCTAAGATCTGCTTGCCCTCATATTCACCTTCATTCAGCAGCATGCGGGAAAATTTCAACCAATCATCCGTTGTAGAGGTTAGGCCGCCTCCGCCAGATTCCATTTTACCGTCCTGCATTGCGAAAGGTGACGTTTGACCATCTTCGAAAAGCACGTAACTACCGTCGGGTTGAAGCGCATATGTAGAGGCGAACCGTGGCTTCAACTCTGGACTGACACGAAACGCAGTTTCCGTCATCCCAAGCGGTTCAAACAATCGCTCATTCATCGCCTCACCCAAAGTTTGACCGGTGACGACTTCAACAATATGACCCAGAACATCGATAGAGAAAGAATAGAACCATTGTTCACCAGGCTGACCGAGCAAAGGCAGCGTCGTCATCTTGTCCATATTATCGGCCATGGCGACTTGAGGATTGAACAAATCGGCTTTGCCCCATGCCTCTTCAATCGGGTTACCGCCAAAAATACCATAGGCCATACCCGACCGGTGCAACAACAAATCCTCAACCGTCATCGGCTGCGCTTGGTCTGCATATTTGGGCTGACCATCCGCGCCCAGACTAACAACTTTCATCTGGCCTAATTGCGGAATATATTTCGAAGCGGGGTCAGACAGATTAATCTTCCCCTCAGACACAAGGTCCATAATCAGCGCGGATGTCACAGGTTTCGTCATCGAATAAACGCGATAAACCGTGTCCGATGTGACGGGCGTATTGCGTTCGCGATCTGCAAGACCAAAGCTGTTACGGTAAACGGTATGGCCTTCATCAAAGACGAGGGCTTGAACGCCAATAACATCACCGCGCGCAACGGCGCTGGACAACAAGTTATCCATGGCGGCTGTATCGAAATCAGGAACGTCAGAAGATTGGGTTTGCGGCGAACAGGCCGCTGCGCCCAACAAAACAGAAGAAAGCAGAAGGTTTTTAAAATATGTCATGGCGTAACTGTGACAGTTTTCCACCTCTGGTCAAGCAAGGGCGTTTGGGGCAAGCCTATGCAAATATGATCTGGCTCACACGCATCTTCCTCTCGCTTCTTGCGATTTACATCGGCCTCACGGCTTTGGCTTTCTTCGCACAACGCAAAATGATCTACTTCCCAGCAGATTTCTACGCCCCACCTCCACATGGATTAGCCGAAGTAAAAACGGCGGACGGGCGTCTCGGATGGCATTCCCCAGCGCGCGACGGGCTTCCGACTGTGATGGTCTTTCATGGGAATGCTTCGTCCATTGATAGTAATATGCATATCTTCCGAGACCTCAACGCAGCGGGGTATGGCGTGTGGTCCGTCGGATATCCTGGATACCCTGGCAATTCAGGTCAGCCAACGCAGGCTGATTTAAGCGCCGCAGCTCTTGCGCAATATGACGCCTTAAAAAAACGGGGTGCAGAAAATATTATCTTCTACGGGACGTCATTGGGTGCCGCCGTTGCCGCGCAGCTGGCAACGGAAAGACAGCCAGACCTCCTCATTATGGACGCGCCCTTTAACTCAATGTCTGACATGGCCAGACAACAAATGCCGATCTTGCCCACGGGCCTGTTGCTGAAAGACACATGGCGATCTGATCGCGCCCTTCAGCATTTGAAAACGCCGCTCATCTGGATTCACGGAACAGAAGATCGCATCATTCCGATATCGCAAGGGCAGAAGCTCTATGACGGATATGAGGGCCCAAAAACACAATATATTATGACAGGTGCGCATCACACCAACACGTGGTTAATGGGCGGGCGCGAGATCGTTTTAGATGCCCTCTCAAAGCTGTGATCAAATATGACGGGTTTAACCTATCGGTTACAACTTCTCTGCGATAGGTGACAAATATGATGTCTCCCCTCGCGCTCCATTCAGTTTCAAAATCTTTCGCGGGGAAACCCGCCGTGACAGATGTGTCATTCGAGATTGAACCTGGTCAGATCGTTGGATTTTTAGGCCCTAATGGCGCAGGGAAAACAACGACTTTGCGTATGGCTTTAGGCCTTATCAAACCCGATTCTGGGACTGTCGACTTATTCGGCAAAACACCCGGCGAGGACGCCTTTGGACGGGTCGGATTTCTACCAGAGGAACGCGGTCTGTATAAGAAACAAACGGCGCGTGAGGCCATCGCCCATATGGCGCGATTGAACGGGATCAAGAAAAAACCCGCTTTCGCCCTCGCCGATGACCTTCTCGATAAATACGGATTAGGCGACGCTAAGCGAAAGAAAAACAAGGATATGTCCAAGGGTATGGCGCAAAAAGTTCAACTCTTGGCCGCGATTGCCCATGACCCGGAGTTTCATATTTTGGACGAGCCCTTCTCTGGTCTCGATCCAGTGAACCAGCAAATTCTTGAAGGTATTGTGAGGGAGATTGCATCGCGCGGACGCACGATTGTTTTTTCGACACATGTCATGGAACACGCGGAACGGCTCTGTGATCGGATCATCCTGATGGCGTCAGGCCGTAAAGTTTTCGACGGCACGACTCAGGCCGCCCTCGCAAGCGCCCCGCGCCGCGTGAATTTAGCATCAGAAGCCGAAGGCCTAACCGCCCTTGTCACGCCCTTCGCGTCAGACATTGAAACGCGCAAGAACGGCGAGCTTTCATTGATTTTGAAGCCTGATGCACAGGCACATGACATTCTCGAACGCTCTGTGGAACAAGGACTACGACTCACGAAATATGAACCGATCCGTCCAACCTTGCACGAAGCCTTCGTCGCTTTGGTTGGGGACGATGTGCGGCAGGACATGTCGCCTGCAAAGCCTGAAAAAACAGATGGGGTCAACGCATGAGCTTATTACCAAAAGTGAACATGCGCCGGACGTTCCTCATCGCGAGGCGCGATTACATTGGTTATGTGAAAACATGGGGATTTTGGATTTCATTCCTACTGCCCTTCCTCTTTGGCGGATTTGGCATCTTGATGGCGCGGGCCGACATCGATCTTACACCAACGCAATATGTGACGGTTATCGATACCACAGGAGAGCATGAAGCCAATCTCATGGCGTTGGACGCTGAAAATAAAGATGTTCAGGCACAGGCGATCCTCGCCACCCGAGCTTACTTTATACAAGATAAAAAGAAACGCGCCGATTTCCTACGCATACTCCGCGCAGAAGGCGCAGACGCGGGTCAAACCTATCTTAAGCAAAACATTCCTACGTTAAGCACCGAATTTGTTGTCCCATCTTCCGAATTCACATTTGTACCGCCACCAGCGAGAACCCTAAAAGACCTGCTGCCATATCTGCGCGGCGAAAAGATGATTATGGTTGATGGTGAACCAGCAGAACTGGGCGGGGCTGTCATCTTCAAGGCGGGGGAAAGCCCTGAACGTCCACAGACTGAATATTGGTCCTCCAATGTAAATAAGGTCGATGTGCCGAACCTCGTAGATCATTATCTAAGACGCCTCGCGCGGGTCACATATTTGGACTCAAAAGGCCTAAGCGTTGAAGAACTCGACCGCCTCGTTGCAACGGCCCCAGAAGCCGTCCTCTACAATCCAATTAAAACGCAAGGCAGCGATCAAGGTGTGAACTCCAGTGATACCGTTCCATTTGTTGTTGCGACCATCCTAGCGGGTTTTCTCTGGCTCGCGATTTTTTCTGGCGCTTACATGTTGCTCACATCCATGCTGGAAGAAAAACTAAACAAATTATTGGAGATGATGTTGGCGACAACACGGTTCTCAGAAATCATTTTAGGTAAATTACTAGGCGTCGCGGCCCTCACCCTTTCAATGATGGCGCCCTATATCATCGTAGGTGTCGTCGGCGTTATCGGCTATGTCGCATTTGGCCCCGACCAAGATGTCGTCAAAGGTCTAGTTTCGGCCTTCAGCGCAAAGATGATTATCTTCCTGATCATCTACCTCATTCTCGGCTATATTCTCTATGGCGCATTTTTTATCGCACTCGGCTCATTGTCGTCTTCAATGCAAGATGCCCAGACTCTGACAACACCTATTCTATTTGTCCTCATGGCCTGTGTCGTGGTGATCCCATTAGGATTAACCGCGCCAGATAGTCCGCTCTTACGAATCGCGACATTCATTCCCTTCTCCGCGCCTTTTGCTGCCATTGTACGCCTCCCGTCTGATCCGCCTATGTGGGAGCTTTTGCTCTCGACGGCGTTTCTCTTACTCTTATGTATCGGCACAATTGCTATGGCTGGCCGTATTTTCAGATTTGGTATTCTATCCGGCGCGGGAGCCGAAGTTGTGATCACATGGTTCAAACGCGTTGTCCTGCGGCGCAAGGCCTAGGTGACTTTCTGCGACGGACTCCCTATGTGATGCCTATGACATCGCCAGACCAAATTCGTGATCAAATCCTAGACGCCGCATTGAAGATTGCCCCCTTTGAAGGCTGGACCACTCTGACGCTCAAACGCGCGGTTCGCGACGTTGGTTTACCGGAAGGCTCCGATCAATTATATTTCGAAGCGGGCGTCGGAGGCATTTTAGATCACTGGGCGGCAAGACTTGATACGCAAGCCCAAATCAAAATTGAGGCCTTAGACCTTGGCACCCTAAAAATCAGGCAACGCGTCACGCAAGGCGTACTCGCGAGACTAGAGGTTATTGACGGAAATGAAGAAGCCGCTAGACGCGCATCATCCCGTTTGGTCCTGCCCGATTTAACCGCGACGGGCGTCAAACAGCTTTGGCAAGCCGCCGATATGATTTGGCGCGCAATTGGCGATACATCGACTGACGCTAATTATTATTCCAAACGCGTTATTTTAAGTGCCGTCATTGGATCAGTATTGCCCATATGGCTCTCGGATCAATCCGAAGACAAAGCGCAAGCGCGGGCCTTTTTAGACGCCCGCATTGAGAATGTCATGAGTTTTGAAACGATGAAATGGCGTCTAAAATCAGCGACGAAAGACCTTCCCAATCCAGCAGAAATTTTGGGGCAATTACGTTATGGTGGAATGGATATTTTAACGCGCCCGAAAAAAGGCCGCGCGCGTCGACGTCGTTACTCGCGCTGAGGCGTCGCTAGGGCTTTCTCGTAAACACGTTTGGCTAAAGTTTCAAAAATGTCTGTTATGTTCCCTTCAACTGCGGCGACAGGCACACCTGAATCCCCGCTCTCCCGAATGGACATATGCAGCGGCGTGGCCCCAAGATAGTCAATCTCTAACGCCTTGGCATCACGTTGCGCCCCATCTGTGCCAAAAATATGATGCTGCGTTCCGCAATCTGGACATGTGAAGACAGCCATATTTTCAATCAATCCCAATACGGGAATATCGACCTTACGGAACATAGCGACGCCTTTGCGAGCATCTAAAAGCGCCAAGTCTTGAGGGGTCGATATGATCACCGCGCCTCCGGGTTTAATATCTTGGGCTAACCCCAATTGCGCGTCGCCTGTACCGGGCGGCATATCAATCAGAAGCAGGTCCAACTCACCCCAATCCACATCCCACAACATGCGAGAAATTGCGCCTTGCACAAGTGGGCCTCGCCAAACAATCGGACTGTCATCAGGGGTCAGATACCCAATAGACATGGTCTTCACGCCCTGCGCTTCAATCGGTACAATGATTTTTCTAGCTCCAACGGAAATAGCGCGGGCTTGCTGCCCCGTCGTTCCGAATAGCATCGGCAAGCTAGGTCCGTGAATATCGGCATCCAAAAGACCAACGCGTAAGCCAGACCGCGCCAATGCCACCGCAAGGTTTGCTGACAGGGTTGATTTCCCCACGCCGCCTTTAGCAGATGAAATCGCAATAATACGCTTTACCTCCCCATCCCCTTGGACGCCTTCAGGTCGTCGAGGTTGATGTGGATTTCCGCGTTTTTTACCGCCAATTTGAGGTCCAGGCTTATGCGCCGAAAGTACAACACGCGCCTTAGAGACACCTTCAACAGCCTCGAGCGCATGCTGGGCAGCCTCACGAATGGGAAAGAATTTTTCAGCTTCTGGCGGTGGGATTTGTAAGACGGCCTGCAAAACGCCATCCGTCATGTTCATCGACGCCAAGCGCCCCGCCGCAATTATATCGCTGGGCTTCAGCGGGTCAGAAATGGCAGCTAACGCCTTAAGTGCGCGATCTTCGGAATAGGACATAAAATTAATTCAACGCAGGTGGGGCGGCCGACGGAGCCGGAAGTACGCAGGCCAAAGAAACCCGCCCATCAGATTTATACCGAAGCGGGGGTTGCTTTATATCATCCTTCGGCTGGCGAGACGTGACTAACAAATCACCATTAGGAGCCACCGAAAAGTCTTTCGCCTGTCGGGGTAAATTCCCGACGCGACGAATAGGTGACCCCGTCGCAGTAAGATCAAGTTGATAAGCGGACATCGACGGATCATCGCCTTTTGACCCATCTATGATCCAAAATCGCGACGTTGTTTCACCCAAACGCAAAGATCGGTTCGGTAGAATGGCTATCGGGTCGTTGAAGTTCCCCACGCGGCGAAATCCGCCAGTCTTATTTTCAAACTGGACGAGCTCTCCTCCAGAATGTGAGCGAGATGATGAAATGACATCCAAATCATATCCAGCCAACCACCCTTGGGCCGTTGGGTAGGCTGTTACTAAAGCTCTGCGATCCGCAGCCACTCTCCCTCCTGATCCAGTATGAAGCCAAGCGGAGTCGAAAAATGGCATTTGCGCCAGTTTATCCTTGGGGTCGAAGCGTGCTAGAAAACAGTTTTCGCGCGCGTTCTGAGAGAGTTTTGGCAAATTCATGGCCCGCCTTGCGGCATTGGCGATTTCTTTTACGGGATGATTAATTTGCGACTTGATCGCCGATTCATGTGATTTATTCGCGCGGCTTAGTCCAGCCTTCACACTGCGAAGGTCATCGGACAAAATCAGGTCACGCACGATGTCTGATTCAAAAGCGACACCTTCATAAAATGTGGCGACTTGATTTAAACTCACCCATTTTTCAACTTTCGCAATGTGCCATATGAGGCGCAAGGCCTCAGTATCTTTTGCAGCCTCAAAAGTAGGTAAGTAGATATCCAGTGCGGTATCAGCCTGTCCTTGAACAAGGAAAACCAAAGAGGGCTTACGAATTTTCTGAATTGAAGGAACCTTAGCTGCTGGAATACGAAGAACTGCATGTAGTCCAGCCGCTCGCGCGGGCACAGGAAAAGCCGTGTCTCCTGAAACATTGTGCGCAAATTTCAGATAAAACCCATCCTCTCGCTTAACATGACGACGGGCCAGCATCTCCCCAATGGCTCGCGCTTGTGATGCTGACTCAATCTTTCGCATCTCTGACAAAAGAAGATCAAACGCTTGCTTCGGATCAGCCCGATATAATGCGGCGTAAGACGCTGATACAAGCTCGGGGTTTCCGCTACGAAGAAGCAATCCGAATAGCTCAGCTTGGCCCTCGACATTCCACGCCTCTACAAAGAGTGCCACTTCCGACATTGGATCATTGATCAATGCGCGTAAAACAACCTCGCGCTCGCCCTTTGACAACTTTGGAACGAGGGCATTTTCGGGAAAGCGCAGAAGAGCTTTGCGGGCATGTTCACGTACATTCGCATCAGCATGAGCGAGTGTGAGTAATACTTTGTGTGCAGATCGAATATCTCCGTCCATAAAAAGCGGTAAAAACCTCGCTGATGTTTCTGGCGTCCAATCCTGATACACACGCCGTCTCTCTGCTGGCTGCAGTGACCCCAAAGATAGAATCATGCGCGCGATATCCGCATTTCCTTCATCGCTCTTCAAAATTTCAAAAAGGGCCGCACGGCCTTGTGCCCCAAAACGTTTAAAATCACGCTCTAAAACGGAATAATCGAACTCAGACGCGTCGTGTCGTCGTATAATATCAACACATACACGTAAATCGGCGCACGTTACACGTTCCTGTGGCGTTAAAGGCTTCGCATATGCAGCACCGTCCAAAGACGAAATGGCCACACTCGCAGCGCATATGATATAGCTCAATCTCATCATGTGATACGCTTAGGTGATACGAGACGAGGCAACAAGCGTATGACTGGGTATGATACAGGCTTGCCACTGCATCGCAGAGACTTAACTATCGTAAGAAGTGTTTGAAGAAAGGATGTCATGGGTCTTGGTGGTTGTCATCTATCGCCCCGTATAATCGGTAGAGACAAAACACCAAGACTCACAACTCTATTCAGACATATAAATTTTGACTCTCAAGACCCACAGATTTTTAGCGGGCTTGAAAACATCCAACATGTCCAACAGAGCCAGATGGTGGGGCACTGATAAGTGGGAATACAGAACATGTGTGCGTTTTAGTAAAGAAGGCTGTAAAAGAAATACAACCGAGTCAAATTTAACATCCTTAAATTTTAGAAATTAACTATTGCATTCTCTGGTTTAAATTTCTGGCTATTGGGTAAAACCATTAAAAACAAGATGGGTCTAAATGCGTCGTATCCTTCCTAAGTGAATAGAAAATACCCTTTATGTCACGGTACTTATGTGTGAACCCGACGATCGTCGGGTAGGTTGAAAATCAGACAAAATTCCTGAATTTTTAGTCAAAATAAGGATTTAAACTTGAATCAGAAGCTGAATATACCCCCGCCGAAAGCTTTCGATAGTTTTGGCCCGTCCGAATTATTTCGTTTCTTTTTTCAAATTGGTCACTGGACTGAAGAATCCTTTAGTTCAGACTTTCAAACATTCGCTCGCGGGAAAACGGTCAGCACAGTAACGGTCAGCAAGTGGAAGAATAAAGATGTTATCCCGACTCGCTATACCTCAGCATTTTTTAAACTGATTGAAGCCAGTTTTGAGACCACAATAGCCGCCAAATGGATCACAGCTTTTGAAACTGTCTGGGCGCATCATGTCGCCCGTCCAAAAACATTACGAAAAACCGATAATGCCTTATATGAAAATAAAGTTAGTTCCGATGACATCATTCGACAACATGGCGATTGGATTCAAAAAAAATATACGTCTCCTATTTTAAGTGAAACTTTTTCAGCCTCGGACATATATGTTCCACTAGACTTGGTAGAAGATCAGCCTGAGGCTTGGTATCTTTATGAAGCCCGTGATTTAACCCAGTTCGCATTACAGGGTTGGAGAGAAGAACCCTACACAGACTGGACCCTAATTAGTGGAGATCCTGGTTCCGGAAAATCAATGACAGCGTTACATCTCGCGAACACATTCGCAGAATTAGATGTCTTCCAAATATACTTGCGTTTAAGCCATCTTTCAACGATAGAAATAGACGTTTCAGACACTACACATCCCGTAACGGACTCTTTCTCTGTCTCGTCCTTCCTACAGCATTTTAGGTCATCTTCCAAAGCGAAGGCTTGCTTAATTTTAGATGGTTTGGACGATATAAGCGGCGGACAAAATAGGTCAAATTCAAAACTCATCGACTTAATTTCAAACCTCAAAGTCGAACAAGAGATATGTAACCTTCATGGGAAAATACTCCGCATCATCATATTAGGTCGAGCAGAATCGATCGAACAAGCTGTAAAACACCTTAGACAAACACGAATAAAAAAATTGAAGATGGTCAGTATAAAGGGAAGCGTTAAACTTTTAAATTCTGAAGGCGAAGATTTAGTCGGCGAAGATCTCAGACCAGAATGGTGGAACAATTACACCACGGCAAAAGGTTTTACAAATTGCCCCGAACTGCCAGCTTTTTTATGTGAAACCTACAATGAATTTTTTGAATTTGGAGGCAATCCCTTACTCATTTATCTTATTTGTAGGACGGCACTTTCAAATGAAAAAGCTCAAGAACTTTTACAATCCCCGAATAAAATAATAGATGCGCTAACTTATAAAAAAAACAAGAACCCTATCTATCAAAAAATTATTGAACAAATTCGATGTGAAGATATTTGGCGAGACTCTACTGTAGGAATATTGAATCCAACGAGAGAGCAGTTCCTCCTCACCCTGCAATATATTTCTCTTACGCACTGGCACAACAATGGACAACGAAAAATAAAAATAGAGGACTTGAAATACGACCTCAAAGATGAGGTCGCTTCAAATCTATTAAGCGCCATAATGTTTTCAAATGAGGCGTTAGGCAAAGTATTTATCAACAACATTACAACAGTTTTTAATCTTCCAAATGATAGAAATAAAGATGCGCTAAAATTTACACATCAGACTTTCTCTGAATATCTTCTCTCAACGCTAATATTGGATAAATTTACAGCCCTTATATCTGCATTCATAAACAATCAGGATTTAAAATCAGCACTCTCAGATTGGATGGCATTATGTAGTGCTGGCACCCAAGATCCAACTTTAGCTGATTTTTGCCAAAATGAGGCGGCCTTGAGGTATGACAGTCTGATAGATTTAGACTGGGATGCTGCATTAAGGCTTTTAAAGACAGATGTCTTTCAATCCTCTTTTGAAAAAACAAATACAAAGTCTATATTAGATTTTATTGAACAATTGAAATTAGCAGGAAGTTTGATTTTTCTTATCTGGTCATGCTTAAATAGAGAACGTTACGCTCGTGAGGATGTCTCCTTTTTACTAACTGATTCAGACGCGAGTTTCGGGCCCTCTGACCTAAAGCGTATTCATCTATTCAACCCGATAGACTCAAAAAACACGACTCTTCAAGAAAGTTCTGTTCAAAATACAAATTTCTTAGGTCACTCACTCTGCGGCGTTCATTTAGATTCAGCAGACATGAATACATTAAATTTCATTACTGGACATATTGAAACCTCTGTTTTCAGTCAGGCATCATTTAACATGACATGCTGGAACCGTATAAAAATAACATCCTGTATCTTCAAACAGTCGCTCTTCCGGCATACAGATTTACTTTCATGCGATATCTTAGGCACTCTTTTCAAAAATTGTTTTTTTCAATTTTCTAGCTTTAATCAAGTTAGGTTTTATAACTCTAGATTCAAAGATACATATATCTCTCAATGTCATTTTTTAGAAGCCGACTTCAGGAAAGCGGAACTTAAGGGAACCGTTTTTGAGCGATGCATATTTGTCAATAGTACATTCTCTCTAAAATCAGATTTCAATTCAGACGATGAAGTTATGTTTCGGAACTGTATATTTATAAATATGGAAGACGCCTATAATCAAATCCCTCGCTCTGCTTTGGAAGAGTGTACTTATGAAAAACCCACAACAGAAACCTCAAAAATATTCGATATGATAGAGGGCGTCTATACACCTAAAATTTAAAACTCTAACAAATTCAAACCCTTAAAGACCTAAGTTAGAATTTAGTTGTGAATGAGTTAATGGGCAGCAAGCTGAACCACCATTATGCGATCCCTATACACACTTAGGAGTCGATTATGCCCACCCCCACAAAGCCAAAAACCATTACGTCGGCCATAGTTCGGTCCCTATTCGTTAAACCCCGAACACCTTTTTGCACACCTGTAAAAATTGCCTCAAAACTTAAATGATGTTCAGAAAATCCGTTGACAAAATTCAACGCCATCAAGCCTTAAAATTCACAATCATTATATTAAAATATGTTCTGCGATTATTATACTTTTCAATTATGCGACCGACACAAATTAAATCATACGCATATAATTTCGCTAAATTATATTCAGAATTATGGGATTACGCCGAGCATTCAATTTCAAATAGGCATTTTAACCTACCCTCTGCTTTAGGTGAAGGAGCCGTACAAACAGTCAATCAGAGCCTCGCTACACTCTATAAAAGCACTTATGCTTGCCTCTCTTTTGGAGGGTCTTCAGGTTCAATTTTAATACTACTAACTGCAGTTCTACCAAAACTTCAAAGGAACCGAAGCCTCGTGTTGTTTGATGAGGCTTGTCACCAAAGTGCGATTGGTGGGTTAATATTTGGACGTTGGAAAGCCATTCGCGTACCGCGTTGTTTTAACTACACGCACGGAACAGTTCATCCCATCACTTTCGATGCAATAAAAAATCTCGTGGAAAAATTTGACCCAAAAAATATCGCCGCAATAATTCTTGTCCTACCCTCTTATGATGGTTTTAGGGCAAAGTCTGAAGAAGAAAAAATTTACAACTATGCGAAACTACACGGTATATATTTTTTCATTGATGGAGCTTGGGATGCAACAGCATTTAGAAACACATCTAACCCGCATGAGTCACTTATTCCACTTTGCGATGCTTGGCTTACAAGCCCACATAAACGTGGACTATCTCCATCCAGTTTAGGCTGTATGGTTACAAATAATAAGGAGATCGCTCGCCTCTGGGACGAAGCTTTGGACTTAGGTTTTCGGTCTTCCAGCATCTCATTTGTCGACATAATGATTACAGAGCATCGCATACAAGAAATCATAAATGGTGCATGGGGGCCTGCCTTCAAACAAGCAGACGAAGCGGCGCAGACTTTATCAAACAGAATCAAGGAAGTTCACCCTGACATCTATATTGTTAAACCTGAATATGTAGACGCCGAAAGTTCTGATCCCGCACATATTTTGATAAGTACATCAAAGTTAACATCATTCGATGCACGTATCTGGGCCAAAAACCTGTCTGAACACTTTGGGTTAGATGTCGAAAAATCCACAGCGCAAAGCCTTTTACTTCTCTGCGCATCACCTGCTGACAAAGTGTCTATTGAACAGACCTTATCCACGCTTCGAAACGCCCTTAAAGTCACACTTCAAGTTTCGGAAACCCTTTAAAATGACAAATTCAATATATTTCGATGATCCAAATATTCTTGACCTATGGGAGGCCTACGCATCTCCAACTGAGCGTATATGTATTTCACAAGCCGCAGGTCGAATCGCAGCCTCAACAATCCGTCAGTACCCGCCTGGCATTCCGGAAGTTATTCCGGGAATGATTTATTCTGAAGACACAATATCGAATCTAACATCGGCCTTTCACGCTGGTGCCGATGTTATAGGTGTAGATTTCGAATCGGGCGGATTTATTGATGTACTCACTGAGATTCCAAAGTCTAATTTAGTTAAAAATTTCAAAATCAAAACGACGTATGCAGAAAATGTTTCCGAAGAAACATGTGTCGAAATCGCAGACTTCTTTCGAGCCGGATTTTGTACTGCGCCTTACTTCCATTTTGCTTTTCATAAAGATGATCCACTACGCGCCTTACCCGCCACTTTAGACTACGCAGCATGGGCACAGAGTTTAAGCATTGTGAACAAAACGGAAAGAGGTTTAGTCCAAGAACGTTTATTATCTCTCGCCCTCTCCACCGAAGGTCAGAAAAAAAACGAAGACCTAGTAAACTCCATCCACCTACCTGAAGGATTTCATCAATGGACGAACAAAACCACATGTAGGTTATTGATGCGCGACAGATTGCAGGACCCCGGTTACGTGACACTCGTTCGGGACAAACGAACGAATGATATCGTCGGTCTTCTGCACGCAAGAATGGGGACATTAGAAAGGTTGTTTTACAGCGAAGAGTGGCATGACCCCCTCATATTTAGCGGATTAAAGCATGTGGAACTCTTAGACCACCCTGAGAATTTTTATAAAAAAATGAAATTTCATTTTGGGTTAAATCCTAGCACACGGCTCATGACGATTTCAGCGCAATTACTTGACCCCAAAGTTCGTGGCGGTGAAATGTTTTATTTGATGATGCGAGACATGGCGAAAATGGTGAGCCCCATACATGCTAGCCTCCCTATTCTATGTGAGATACCATCGGAAGGAACAGCACATATATTAAATGTAGCGATCAATGAGCGCCTTGTTTTTGGGGCTCTAAAAAATGGTCACCCCGTTGTATTTTGCCATAAAAAATCTGCTGCCTTATTCCCATTTATTGCAGAAAAATCTCATTGGCGGCAAATACTTAAAGCCGCAGCAAAGTCTGAAAGGCAATTCAATCGACAACATTTCGTGGCGTCTAAATCAGATTGTCCAGATGTGAACGTGATACTAAATGGCGGGATGGGGTTAGCTGTTTTCGCGACAGATAAAATAAAGTCGGGCACCCGCATCGCAATATTTGAAGGTGAAACCTACGAAGCAGAGCATGCCTTAGCTCTACCCGTTGAGATGCGTGATCATGCCGTTCAAACTGGGCCTAAAACCTATGTTTTTGGATATAAAGGTTTGGCCCATTGCTTATGCCACTCCTGCGATCCGAATTGCGGCATTCGAAATTTGACAGAAATTTTCACAGCTCGAGATATAGAAAAAGGCGAACAACTAACATGGGACTATCGTTGTACTGAAAATTCTACATGGGTGTTAGAAAAATGCCTCTGCGGAAGTAAACGTTGTACCGGAATCGTTCGAAACTATGACAGCCTCCTCCCTACAATAAAAAAGGAATACCAATCAAAAAACATGCTTTCAGAATGGTTGCTAAAAGAATAGTTAGAGCATAATTATTATGGGCTTACCTAGGCGTAGTTTCTACTAAGTCTGTTGTATGATCACCTAAAATTTGCAAAAATCCAAAATGCTGATCGAGTAATCGCGTTGGCGTATTGCGATTTGGAGGTGCTCTTAATTCCAATTTATACATTGTTAAATTACGAATGAGCGCAAGATCTTCCTTCAGTGTGCTCGCACGAATTCCAAGGTCCGCCGCTTGCTGCTCATAGCTTTGCATCGACGCGTTGATGTATTTACGCAGATTCGACAACCGGCTCTCGGTTAAGCCCTCAAGAAGGAGGAACATTTTACGCAGTGTTGATTCGTCAAAAATTCCTGATCGATAGAATAATGCCAATGCGAAAGGAAATGATGCGAGTTCGACCTTTGTGTGGTTGAATGAAACCCAATTCGTATTATCGCGATCCCCCATGTAATCGAAGGACAAAAATGTGTTCTCATGGCCGGGGTGCAAAAATCCAACAGAAATCACATGATGAATATTGAACTTATGGGCATGCTCAACAAATAATGGGTGATCTTCCACGCGTTCATGCCTGCAAACATGTGTATAATTCAGGGCGCGGCCAGGATTAGCATATACCATGGGTGATAAGTCATCCAAGTGAGCGTGCTCTAGATAACTTTCAATACAGGCGTCTGGTAAGTTCCAACTTATAGTCGAAAAATTGGAAATCTCTCCCGAACTAGACAGACCAATCTGACTAGTCGCACAGTACTGATACGTGAATCCCGAGAATATCTGCTCAAAAACTCTGTTTTGGTATGCCGAGAACTCTAAGTTTCCTTCTAGTGTCAACGGCAGTCGCTTAGCCGTCTCCAAAATTTCCGCTAGAGAATCGCGATCAAGCAATTGCTTAATCGCATTTTTATGCGCTGATGCAGGTTTTTTCATCGTCATCCCAAAATCCGATGTTACACAGCAGAAATTCTGCTAAAACTGACCTGCAACCCACATTGCAAATAGTCAGACGCCTATGTCTCATAATTGCGAAGTAATTGGAAGTTATAGCGTAATTTTTATCAGTTTAACGAATACATTATGCCATGGAATGATTTTGATCACCACGGACACCTCTGAAAGAAGATGTCGTGGTGGGCGATACTGGGATTGAACCAGTGACCCCTACAATGTCAATGTAGTGCTCTCCCACTGAGCTAATCGCCCGTCCAGACCTGAACGTTGAAGCGGTTGACGACAAGTCACCCGCATTCGGGAAACGGCGATATACGCAAGGCCTTTGAAGCTGGCAAGCCCTAATCATGTCGTAATCGCAGCGTTTTATTTTATCGCTATGCTGCGATTAAGCGGTCCACCTCATTTACGAGCTGACGTAAGTGGACAGGCTTTGACAATACAGTTTGGTTACTCGCATCCTGATCACTCATAGCGACGGCTGCAAAGCCCGTAATAAACATTATTTTTATACCTGGAGACAACGTTTCAGCCTGCTTGGCCAATTCTATTCCGTCCATTCCCGGCATCATAATGTCCGTCAGAAGCATATCAAACGCCCCATCGGCGAATTTTAATGCACGTAAAGCCCGCTCACCATCGGCACATGCGATCACGTGATGACCGGCTTTTTCCAGGGCTTTTTCAAAGAATTTACGCATTGCGTCATCATCTTCTGCATAAAGAATTGCGGCCATATGACTGTCCCAGTCTTGTTTCACTTTGAGTACTAGCCTTTATCTATGCAACAGATCGGCCAGTCGAACCATTCTTGTAGGCGCGCAAGTTTAAAATTGTCTGACGACGTAGCCGATTTTGCATTCTATGTATGTATAGATGCGATTCAGATCAAAAACTCAACGGGAAGACTTAAGTGCCTATGGAAGCGGGCATATTGTTGATCACCCTACTAAATGGCAAGCTGGTATTATCTTTGCCTCCCCCCATTCAGGGTCAATTTACCCGCAAGACCTCTTAGATCGGACAAAGCTATCTGCGCATCAGCTCCGGCGGAATGAGGATATTTTCATTGATCACTTATTCCACAGCGTTGTCGCCGCTGGCGCACCTTTTTTACGGGCCCTATTTCCAAGGGTCCTTGTCGATGTAAATCGGGCCGAAGATGAACTCCCCCCGAATTGGTCAACCACATTGAACCAAGACCAACTCACTCAAACCACACCGCGCGCGGCTGCTGGATTGGGCGTTATTCCGACATATCTCTCTGAATCACTACCTATTTACGTTAGATTACCCGATATTCAGGATGTCCAGACACGCTTGGAGCGGCTTTATTATCCCTATCATCAAGCCTTACGTGACCTCATTAACCAATCTAAAGCTCGTTTCGGTCGTGCACTCTTAGTTGATTGTCATTCAATGCCTGGCTTTGCCCCGATGGGAGCGCGGCGACCAGACATAATACTTGGCGACCGCTTTGGCACGGCCTGCCATCCAGATACTTTAACACAATTCCGAGATCTATTTGCACAAGCAGGATATAATGTCGGTGTGAATTACCCCTATGCAGGTGGACACACCACATCACATTATGGACGACCTGCGGAGGGTGTTGAAGCCATTCAGATCGAAATCAATCGTGACCTATATGTAAATCCTGTCACGCTGAAACCAAAGTCAGGCTTTATTCAGTTAAAAGAAGACCTCCGCTCCATAACATGCGAAATCCTGAAAAACGCCCAGCCACAGGATATCGCAGCCCAATAAGTGTTCCGATTTGGTACACTGCAAACTTAATGTTGCGAGCCAAAGCACGCAGGACATAAAAAACCCCATTTCCCCCGTTAGGCGAAAGACTGGCACGGCACTTGCTCCCCTAAGAAGCGAACACGCACGTAACCTTGGGATTTTTATGACCAGTGATATCGATCTACATGTCGGCAAACGTTTACGCCGCCGTCGCCGCCTTTTAGGGCTGACGCAGCAGACGCTTGCCGAGGAAGTTGGCATTCGGTTTCAACAAATCCAAAAATATGAATGCGGTGCGAACCGTGTTTCTGCTGCGCGGCTCTTCGAATTATCCGAAGCTTTGTCAGTGCCGATACAATATTTTTATGAAGGGTTAGGCTCACATGACCCGCTCACCAGAGAACCTGATCCTGATGTCATTGCCCCCGATGTATTGTCGCGGAAAGAAACAATGGATTTGGTTCGTGCCTATTACGCAATGGATGAAGCCCCGCGCAAACATCTACTTGATCTCGCCAAATCACTTGAACAAGCAGGTAAGCCAAAATTGCGGTTAGTTGCGCAATAGACAGACCACCAGTTGCCTGATAGCTGCGCATCATGACCTTAACTTCTGAAATCAAAACACGACTGGACCATTTACAGGTGCTGTCACGTATAGCTCGTGACATAACTATTCCGCTTTTTGCTGCGCCGAAGGGTGTCGAAAACAAAGCAGAAAGCGGACATTATGACCCTGTTACACAAGCTGACACTGATGCCGAAGATGCCTTACGTGCAGAAATTCATGCTCGCTTTCCAGATGACTCCATTGAAGGCGAAGAGCGACCTGATTATGTCGGGACAAACGGATTCTCTTGGACATTGGACCCCATTGACGGAACACGTGCTTTCGTAGCGGGCGTTCCAGTCTGGAGTACGCTGATCGCGCTCTCCCACAATAATTCTCCTGTTCTTGGAATGATCGACCTCCCTGCGTTAGATAAGAAATATATCGGCCATACAGATTCAAGCAATTCTAGAGCTTGGTTGGAGACAAGCGCCTCACCCGATGTTGAGCTAAAGACATCCTCTTGCGCTGAGATTCGTGACGCCGTTTTAGGCTGCACAGCCCCATTTGGTATGTTTCGTCCCGGAGAACTAGCTGCATTTAAGGTCATAGGGGCAGGAACACGCTTTATGCGACTAGGTTTAGATGCCCTGGGTTATGGCCTGATTGCAGAAGGCCGAATGGATATAATTGTAGAAGCTGGCATGAAACCTTGCGACGTACGCGCCTTAATCCCGATTATCGAGGGGGCCGGCGGACGACTTACGAATTGGGAAGGCGGAAGCGCCACAGATGGCGGCCGTGTGGTCGCAGTTGGTGATGTCGACCTACTGCCCGAATTATACACATATCTGGGGCGTGCTTTGGACGATTAAGGCGCACTCAAAACTTGGCGTTCATCACGAGGTCCAAGCGTATCTGCATTCGGGCTAATCCGGCGAAGAAGGCCTCTAGCTGTATCTTGGTCAAATTTCACACGAAGCTGTAAATAGGCACCTTTGCGTGCATATTCAGCCGCTTCAAAATCGCGATCTTTGAAACCTTCGACATTATAGCCGGCGCTAATCCAGACATTATCAACAGGGGAAACACCAACACTTGGTCCCCAAGAATATGATGTACCCGTATTTTTACTGGTCAATAAAGACCCACGTAGTCCAACGTCAATCCGTTCAGTTACATCAAACCGTGTTTCTGCACCGACCAAATGCGTCCAGTTAGATAGTTTCTGATCGCCAATTTCAGTTTTCACATATTTTGTACCGACATTCGTAGACAGTTGCCAACGATCAGAGACCATTGTGTTCATGGCTGCGTTATTAACTAATTTCGTCGTGTTTATATCATTTAACGGCTGCGCATTCACAACATCAAACCGGTTAAAGAAAACCGTGTCTTCATTGCGCGGACGCCAAGCTGCGCCTAAACGCGCTTCGAAACGTTTGTCTGTACCTTGTGCGCCTGAACCATTGGAAATTCGACCCCGACCCGCCGCCGCCAAAGACAGTGTATCAGAAAGTTCGCGCGCGACAGAACTTGCCAACACCCAAGTTTGGTCTTGATCAGTGTCACGCACTTCTACGCGACCTGAAACGCTCATCTTTTCGTCGCGATAAGCCGCGCCAACATAAATGGACTGGAAATCTTCATTTGTTTCAAAAGGTGAAATAGCTGCATCTGGCGCAACTTGCACAAAATTTTCTTCCTGGCGGATCATACGACGCGCGCGAACGCCCACTTGTCCTGAAATTTTTTCTGTTAGTCGGACAGTTTGATCCACGCCAACCGTTGCTCCCAAACGCTGACCGCTATCATTCGTCAAATTATCAGCTGCGACAGTTGCGGTGCCACCAGTCCAAGGCGTTGCAGACACACCCAGAGTCGTATTTGCAGATTTTTGCCCCGCACCGTTCAAGAGTTCATGGCGCACATTTACGATAGCAACATTTCCGATACGCTTGTCTACCCCCACCATAAGACGTTGAGGTTGCCCTGAGACTTCATCATTCCCGGCAAGTGGCGCTTCAGCAGAGGCTTGGATCGTAATGCCATGACGGCCAATGTCATAAGATGCCTGAGACACAGCCAAAAGAGATGTCCGATTATCAGCATCCACTAATTCGTCATGAGTCACGCGTAACCCGCCAGAAACGTCAAGTTTTGTTCCGTCATGCGCAGCTAAAAATTCGCCACTCGTACGGGCATTCTCTGTCGCAAGGTTTTCTTCGCGATAGACTTGAGTCTTTAATTTACGTGTTGTCCGGCGGCCTGACTCTTCATCTGTGATTTCTTGGACATTAAACTCGCCACGCGCGCCGTACCTACGTACGCCATTTGTGTTAGATCCTGTCTGGTTAAGCCCGTAATTCCCATCTTCTTCCCGAAAGTAAGCTTCTGCCAAAACTTTCTCAGATGTATGAACAATCTCAAGCAGCTTAGCGTCCGCGACACCTTCGCCGTCACCAGACTGATCTGTAATCGCATATTCTGCGCGAAGCTGTGTTGAATCTGAGAGCTGAGCAATAACATCAATACCAATTTGGTTTGATTTCGCACCCGCTGCTAACGCACTGCCATTTTCATGTGTAAAGGTTGTGCCGACTTGCACTTTATCATCCAAGAATTGCGCCTGTACCCGACCACCAGCCGTGAGATTGCGTTCCGCATCTTCAGATGTTTCGTAATCGACAATGATAACATTTGGGTTGAAGTCAGGGTCAGTTGCATCCACCGGCAAGCGGAAGATCAATTGACCTGTAAAGTAATCCAGAGTGTAATCGAGATAGCGAACCAAAACCTTGCGTTCCAAAACTTCATCTGGGCGCAAGCGATCACGTGTTTCTACAATAATCTCTTCGGATTGCGGTAAAATTTGATCATGGCTGAGCTGATAAGGGCCAGATAGGCCTTCAGCTGCAATTTCATCTTTGGTGAAGCCCTGATTGGTTTCGGCTGCAAATCCTAAGACTTGCAAATCATCACCAATATATTCGGCTTTTAAACCCGTAAGTTTGCGGTTGTAACGTGTTAGCTTGCCTTCCGTAATGTCCGTGTCGAAATCCCCGAACAAGGCATAAGCCTGACGCTTCTCCAATTTTACAAATACAGGATAGCGCGAAACGCCCTCAAACTGCTGATACGTCTGGTCGCCATATAACGTGTAATATGCATTAGGATCGATTTCGCCAGCAAACTCGCCATCACGTGACCCACGACGCTTGTCTGTATCCACGGCCAGTGTCATCAACCAGTTGCCCTTGATCAGACCTTTGGCAAAGAAAGCGACGCGGCCATCCGTCACGACATCATCTGCATCACCGGCGAAAGCATTTACATTGCCTTCAATATCCTGGAGCGCAGCTGAACCTTCGGCCAAGCCAACCAAAATCCAGTCACGTTTTTCAGGTTCCAAATACATGTAGATTGGAACTTCGCGGCCACTGTCCAGCGTCGCAATTACTGTAACTTTACCCGTGCGGAGTGTCGGCTCCAGAGGCACACGAAGGATACCATCGGGTCCAACAGAGAATTCGCGTCGGTTTGACAGCGGGGCTGCCAGCTCTTGTGTTTGCTCGCGCAGACGATTGTCTCCACTCTCATCATTCAATCGATAAGGCGCTTCGAGGTTAATGGTTGTGATCCGTCCAGCATGTACAGGGCGGCCGGATTGATCTTCCATGCGGATTGCGATCACAGGCGGCGTGCGACCATCCGCGACTAAAACAGATTGGTCTGGCAAAGCTGTCGCTCGCGCGATGTCTTTCACATACCAAATCTCTTCACGAAGCGTATCGACCTTCGTTCCATCAGCATCGTGAATATCAGCGATAAAAACGTTGCGACCATCTTGCAGAGGCAGGCCACGCCATTTCGAAATTTGAATATCTCCAGCAGAACTGGTCGTACGACCTTGGTAATAATAGCCCGCAATTTCGCGATCGTTGAGACGAATAGAAACATGCTGTCCAGACGCATGTTTAATACCGACATGAGTAGAGGGAGAGGACGGCGTACGATCCGTTGCAGGGTAGGCCCATTCTGTTGTCGTATCCTGCGCATCCAACCATTTAACATCAAAGTCTAAATGCTCGGTAGAATCGTTAAAGGATTCATCTTCAACGACGTCTGCAATTTCCCCTGTTTGCTTGAGATAGAAGTTCGCACGCCAAATTCCGCCACCTTGCACGTCGATAAACTTCGAGTTTACAGCACCTGCATAACGCGTGTTTTCTTCACACGTCATCAATTCAAATCCTTGCGGCAACGTTTCTTCATCGACTTGGACGACGTGAGTACCTTCGGTCACGCCTTCGAAATGATACAAACCATTCGCATCAGAGACCGCGTAAGCCCCTGTTTCCATATAAAGGCGCACGCCATCCACACCGATACCTTTATCGATGGGGCGCGCCCAGTCGGCATCGCCGTCACAGCTTTGTTCCGTTACACGGCCAATAACTGTACTCGTTGAGCGTAGAAGGTCTTCGCGCAATTGCACCGCAGCGCGGGCCGTATTCGAAATTGGGTCCAGTGCCCCATCGCGAACAACGGCTTCATTGACCGCGTCGCCCAAATGCGCGCCAGGGCCAACGACAAGAGCATAGTCCAAGGTCAATGTTTCGCCTGGCGCCAGCATATCCATGTCGAATGTGAGCAAAGTCGCATCATCGGAGACGATAGGATTCTCTACGGGGTCAGTTTCTACGCGAGTGGTTCCAGGCACATAACGGAAACCGATTGGCAGCGTATCAAACAAACGAACAGGCGCCGTCGCCGCACCTGCGTTACGGACCGTAACCGTATAATTAATATAATCGCCCACATCAGCCGTTGAGCGGTCAGCAGATTTGGTAACAACCAAATTGCTTTCAGGATCTAGCGGAATATCGAAACGAAGCGGGCCTGTCTCTGTGACTGTAAATGTTTCGCCGAGTGAGGCACCTGTAACAACAAAGCCTTTTTGTTGACTCAAATTGCTCAAGTCATCCATGCTGACGACAGTTGAGAAATTGAACCCTTCAGGCGGAGTTACTTCGATACGGTACGTTCCTGGCAATACAACCGGGAAACGAAACTCACCCTCTTCATTGTCATAGAATAAGCCCGCAGAATCGGTACTATCTTCGCCAGATGTGACTTCGGACGGGAATGATGAAAAACCATCAACGCCGAAAACTTCAGCGCGAACACCCGTTTCGACATTTACAAGTGTGACGACGGCTGCATCAACACTTTCGCCATCAACGGACGAAAACACACGATTTAATGGATTCAAAATCGCTGTATCGACAGTGACATCTGTACGGTCGAAGATATCAATATAAGTTGCTGTTAGGCGAGTGTTGCCGCCCGCACTAATCGTATTATCATTTTGTTCTGAGGGGCCAGGGGTAGACGGAAGATAAGCAAAAAATTCGCCAGTATCTGGACCCGATTCATACAGGCGCAAGGTGATGGCATCGCCATTGTCAGCATTAATCGTGATGACAACAGTCTCGACTTCACCACTATCAAAGTTTTGACCCGTGTCGAGAACACGAACAAACATTAACTCGCCAGCCAAATATGTTGACGCTGGGATCAGTGGAATAGGTGATGACAAATCAATCGTTGCGGCGCCCGCCGTAATTGGAGCACCCGTAGACGCAAAAGGACCTGCCAATTGTCCCGATGGACTAAAATCCGATCCATTTACAGACCGTAGAATAGGGTCCGTAGCGGTTGGCGCATGGCGGAAAAATTCTATGACGGCAGGCGTCTCAGCTGGCCTGATTACGAAAACAGCCTCATTCGTTGAAATACTACGCGTTTCGGCTCCAACCGTATAGGTCATGGAGGCAATATTGACGACTTCCGCACCAAAGTTTCGAGCGTCGAGATCATCCTGCGCAAATGCGAGTGTGGATGAGCCGACCCAAGCCGTGGCGGCAAGGACAAGTAGTCCAGTGATATGTGACGGTTTGTGTGTCATGAATTGCGGGGGCAATTACGAACAAACAATTCGGTTTGTTTCACGCATGAGGCTTCAATTTCTGCCGTCCTCACGGCAAAATTCATACCTAATGGCGGTTGAATTGACCGCACCAACGACGTGTTCGCAGGTACGGCCAATATCAACTAAAACCGGATCGAATGCCCTATGGGATCAAAGCCCGGATAAAGACAGCACCTGTTACCGGGGCATCTCCAGGGGCGGCTTTGCCGACTAGACCACCACCGGTGAGGTTGATTGTACAAGGCGAACCTACTGTACAAAGCGTCCCAGCCAATGAAGGCGTTGGCTCAGTCAATGTACCTGTCAATGACGAATTGAGCTTCGCATCCACGAATAACAAACCGTTTGTCATGATATCGCTTAGGTCGATATTAGTCGCATCTTCTGTGCCATCATTGGTGACAAGAATTTCATATTCCACACACGCACCTGGCGTAGAGTAGAGGCTCGTATCATCAGCAGGCTGTACATATGCAGCAGCGCCATAAAGCGTACAGGCCGAGTTATCTTCGGACAAGACTTGCACAGTCTTCACCGCAGAAATATCAGCAGCCGATACAATAAATGTGCCCGCGTCGGAGTGATTACCATCCTCGGCATCATCATTCGCGCCTGTAGCAGGACCGTCTAGATCAGCCAGAACGTTTTCTGTCGCATTTGGATCATTGACTGTATTATCGTCAGCAAGTGTGGGCGTAAATACAATTGGATCACCTGGCGCGCTCGTGATTGTTTGCGTGTCGGCATATAGAATTACGTCTGCACGGTCTTCGTCTGTTGCGCCAACCGGAATGTCCTGGCGAACGACGACAAAGAGTGTCGCATCCGGATCAAGTACAGGTGGGTTCGCTGGATCATAAACGATTTCATCGGCTACATCGTCTTCGCCTGCATCCAAGACACCGTTACCGTTTGCATCTTCAAAGTAGATAATTGTATTCGTACTAGTCGGTGCATCCGTATCAAGCGTATCAGTACCCGTGCCATTCGTGACTTCTTCAACAGCCAGGAGATAAGCATGTGTGTCGTTACCGTCGTTGACGACAGTATATGAGAGCTGTGCGTCTGTCTGGCCTGGAGCCACTGTAGAGTTACCTGATGTCGCAACAGTAACATTCACGAGACGGTCGACTTGGAACGTCGTTGGATCATCATTATCGCTAGGATCGGCAGGATCATCATTTGTTTCGATTTGCGGCTGATCCACACCGAGAACTTGGTAATCAAGCGTAAAGCTGTTGGATACCGTTGTGTCCGCTTGTGTGAAGTTGTTCTGCGCGAAGGCAGTTCCTGTCGAGAGAGCCGTAAGAGCAGTTGCGCCCAGTAACCCTTTCATAAATTTTGATTTAGTCATTTTGCATTCCCAGAAGTTAGTTGACCCCGCTTTTTAACAAGAGATGGTTAAATGGACGGCAAGTAGCATGGTTAATTTAAAATAAAAAAAGCCCTGTTCAGCTAACATTCATCTAAATATTTTCATTTTATTTCAATAGCTTGAATTATTTTATAGTGACTTCATCTTTACTATTCATTAGGGAAATTTTCGTTCCTTTTAGAAAAAAATCCAAAAAAAAACCGTAGTTAAAACTACGGTTTTCAAAATTAAAGGCCTATAGTTAAGGCTATTTAAGGCGTCCTTTAAACAGAATAGCATCTGTTTCACCAACAGCCACGGGTCCTGCAATGCGCCATTGAATATGGGTAATATCATCGGGGCCAGCCGCGCGCGTTCCACCGCCAACACTCGGAAGTACTAAGGCGTCACGCTCATCAAATGTCACACCGCCATCGGCTGAATACCGCACAACGGCTCCATCACGATCAGCTGATCCTTCAAGAAAACGGATATCAGCTGGAACAGGCATAGCCAGAACTAGGTCTGTTGCTGGTTCCGCATCATCATTGGTAAAACTCACAGTATAAACGATTTTTTCGCCTGGCGTGACGAGATCAGCCGCAACACGCTTTGTCAGCGTTGTGCCGTCATCCTGAGTGATTGTAATTTCTTTTTCTACTTTCTGCGTCGCTTCGAGCGCGTGAGCTTGAGCACCGAACGCAAGCGTGGCGGCAGCTATGGCAAATATGGATAGTCGGCTGATGGTCATGAAAGACTCCTACGCAGTAAATTCGTTACAGCCCACAATCTATGCGGACAGGCTTAACGCAGGTTTAACTTCTGATGTAACACTTTCGACATTCAGTTGGTGTTCATTAAGATATTGTTCACAGCAATTCTTACAGTCATGTTCACCTCATTCCTGAACGAAACCTTACCCCCAGATACGTTATGTATTCCTCGCAGTCAGATTGAATGTGGGAATGATACTGGCAGCACAACGTTTGGGATGGAGCGGCTGACCGGGATATGCGTACAAATACACTTGTCACTTTAGGGGCTAGCGCCGTATTCGGCGTTATGGCTATCGTTTTGGCGCGCGGATGGATTCAAGGCGCGGTACAAGACGAATTTCGTAAAGCTCCCCCTCCACTTAATGCCGCTATGACTCATCAGCCCATGCGTTCAGCAATCCCAACGATGTCTGTTGTCGTCGCAAATTTCGATTTAAATTTTGGAGATGAAATAACGCCCGACGCTTTACGTCTCGTGGACATGCCACAAGATATGATACCAGCAGATGCTCTAAATGATCTGGATGAAATATTCCCTCTAAATTATGATCCAATCACGTCAGGAGCTATGGTTGCGCTTGACGATATCCGTATGAATGAAGTCATACTTCCTCACCGCGTTTCAGGCTTGAGCGGGCGAGGGTCACTCTCCGCAAGAATTCGTCCCGGTTACCGCGCCGTTTCTGTACGTGTCGACGATGTAACAGGTGTATCCGGATTCGTCGTCCCAGGTGATTTAGTCGATATACAATACATTTCGGAACCGAACCCCGAAGCAAATATACCTATTTATAGATCGGATGTTATTCTCCAATCGGTTCGCGTACTGGGCATTGATCAATCTCAGAACCGTCGTCAAGACACGGCAGAGGTTGCGAGAACGGTTACGCTCGAAGTCAGTCACATGGATGCACAGGCGCTCAGTATTGCGCAGGAACGCGGGACACTCTCACTCGTTCTGCGCGCAGTCGGAGAGGCCTTGCCCTCCACAACGAAATCTCTCGACACTCGCCAACTTGACCGTCGTGCAAATTCCGACAGTTCAGCAAAGAAACCAAAGCGCCCCGTTCGGGTAACCACTAAACAGGCCCCACCCGCCGTTGCACAGATTACTGTGATCCGCGGCGAGGCCTCACAATCTGTATCTGTCCGTCGCGAAGCCCTCCCCCGCTCGACCGACACTGATCTCGCGGGAGGATAGAATGAAACGCGCCTTTACCACACTCGCACTCGTTGCGCTTATGACCACCACGGCAAATGCTGCCTCTTGGGTCGACACCCAGATGGGTGAACGCACATCTACATCTGTCATAAAAGACGACACACTTGTCATGCGAACAGACAATTCGTTTGCTCAGGTGCGTGTTGCGAATGCTGAAATCGCTGATGTCGTCGTTTTATCTGACCGGTCTTTTCAAGTCCTAGGCAAGTCTGGCGGAAAAACGAACGTGATGCTTTATGATATCAACAATCAATTGATCGACATCGTGGACGTGACGGTAGGCTTTGACGTCGCCAGTCTCAAAGAAACATTATTCGAAACCTTTCCGAACGAAGCCGTAGAGGTTCGCCCTTTAGCTGGCGGCATTTATCTCTCAGGAGATGTATCTAGCTCTAGCGTTGCAGATCGTGCCGTCTCTATTGCAGAAGCCTATGCGCCTGCGCGCGTCACATCTGGTCTCGCCGTCAGAGATAGCCATCAGGTAATGTTGGAAGTACGCTTTGTCGAAGCCAGCCGAGATTCAATTAAACAACTCGGCGTAAATTTACTGTCTGAGCGCGGTGGTATAATTGGCGCGGCAGGAGCCGTACTGAACCCTAGCCCCGGTGACTTTGCGTTGAGCGGCACGACCGGTTTAGCCAACTCTACCGCTAGCCTTATTTTAGGCGGAGGGATTGGGGCGGCGGCTCTTGATATCCGAATTGATGCCTTGGAAGAAAAAGGCATTATTCGCACCTTGGCGGAACCAAACCTCGTTTCGATGTCAGGTGAAACCGCTAGCTTTTTAGCAGGCGGCGAATTTCCTATCCCAGTCTCTTCTGGTTTAGGCGAAGTCACAATTGAGTATCGCAAATTTGGTGTCGGCCTCGCATTTACCCCGACTGTTTTAGACAATGGCGTTATCAATCTGAAAGTCGCTCCAGAAGTCTCACAGCTCGATGTGCAAAATACTGTGGAGATCGGGGGCGTAACAGTTCCGGGACTGCGCGTGCGCCGTGCCAATACGACTGTTGAGCTGCGCAATGGACAGAGTTTTGCGATTGCAGGTCTCTTGCAAAATGAAAGTGCTAACACGCGCGAACAAGTCCCTTGGCTTGGGAAATTGCCAATCATTGGATCTCTATTCTCTTCCACACGCTATCAAAGCGCGGAGACAGAACTGGTTATCATCGTAACCCCTCATCTGGCCCGTCCAGTGTCGGACCGATCTAAATTGGCAGGTCCATTAGATAACGCAGAATTACCGAGTGATGCAGCTGCCTTTCTAGGCGGGAAAATTGAAGGAGGTTTCGGCCATGCAATGGAATAAATATCGTTTTATTATTTCCGCCTATGTTGTGGCTGCAATGTCGATGTCTGGCTGCGCAACAACCACGCCAGCTTTGGAAGCCCACTCCTCACATTTCGGGGATGCGATCGCACAAAACATTGCAGCCCAACGCATAGCGCCAACCGCAAAAGACAAAGCTAATACATTCATCCCGCCAAACCGCGCACGCCAAAAAGCGGCACGTGAGGCTTATGAAAACGGCACGGTCGCTGAACCTGTTTCGGTCACGACGACCGGAGACGAATAGGAAAGACAGAGATAGAGATGAACTTCCCCCACATACAATCAAACCGCGCCTCACTGACAGGTCTTTTTAAGTCATATCTCTCTGGAACGGGACGCGGCATTTCGGGTGCTGTTGCCGTTTGGGCAGCACTCTCAACCCCCGTTGTTATTGCGGGCGCCACACTCTCGGTTGACGCCGCGCGAATTTATAACGTGGATGCTGAATTACAAGCCGCAGCAGACGCCTTATCGCGCGCCGGCGCAGCTGAACTAGATCAACGCGGTGACTCTATCTCTCGTTCATCTGGGGCGATTTTGAATCTCATGTCTCATGATCAAAAATTCGCAAGAGGGACGTCCGAAATTGAGATCGATACGATTACCTATTTCAACGATATTCCGACGCATGATTATGAAGATATCCCTGCGAGCAGTCGAACAAATGCGCCCGGGCAAGCCCGTTATGTCGAAGTCTCGATAAAACCGAAAAAAGTTGAGACTATATTTCCTTCAAGCCTCATACAGAAAATCACGGATACAACATTAAGCGCAAAAGCTGTTGCTGGTATGGATCAGGTCGTGTGCGGAACCGCGCCTGTCTTTATTTGCAATCCGATGGAAGGCAAAGATGTTTCAATCCACGAAGCGATGGAAACAAAATCTTTTCGTCGCCAACAGATTAAATTCAAAACTCCAAATAATGTAAGTGACCCTTACGGGCAAGGTAACTTCGGGTGGTTAGATCCGTTTGGAGGGAATTCAGGGGCTGCAAAACTTGCAGATGCGGTTGCAATCGATATTTCTCCAGCCTGTTATTCTCAGGCTAAAGGCGTCGTAACCAGAACTGGTAATATTTCATCCATGCGCCATGCGGTGAATACGCGTTTCGATATTTATAGAGGATCATTTAAAAGTAAAAGGAGTGACCCTCGCTACGCGCCCGCCGAAAATGTAGTAAAAGGATGGGCCCCTCGTAAAACCAATAAATCTTGCACGGAAAGTCCATCTTCCCATGCACTTGGCCTTCCCCGTGACACCTGTTTTTCAGATGGTGGATGCACATCCAGTCGCGTTGGAGATGGTCAGTGGAATTTCTCTCTATACATGGCAGTAAATCATCCGGGTTGGACGAGAATAACTCTTGAAGGTGTGACTTACCGACGCGGGTATAGAGGTCAATTCATACCGTCCACGCCCCCGTCTCGATATGCTATGTATCGTTGGGAGATCGATACCAATTGTATTCCAGGATCCGAAACCTACGGCAGCAAAGTCATTACCGCGGAAGAAGGCAGGCCCCAATGCAGTACATCAGGTCCTTCCACGACAGTGGAAGATCGACGTATCATTACCGCGGCGGTTTTAAATTGCGGAGAAATCGAAGCTAATTCCCCTAATGGGATGTTCCGCCGGAAAGACGCCCTGCCTGTTGAAACCTTCGTCAAAGTCTTCCTGACCGAGCCTATGGGCAGTGGTCAGCAAAACACAATTTATGGCGAAATTGTTGGTCCTGTTGTCAAAGGGCAAGACAGGGAAGCCAATGATATGGTGGCTGTGCGCAGATAATGTTGAGGCTCCATAAATATCATAAAAACACTGATGGCGCAGTCGCCGTTGAGGGTGCAATTCTATTTCCACTGATGGCCCTCATTGGTTTTGGCATTATCGACCTCTCAATGATGTTGCTGCAAACCCATAAAATGGAGCAAGGTCTGGTCGCAGGCGCAAGCTATTTGGCGCGCGCAGAGACGCCTGGTTTGGTGACAACGCAAGCCAAAAATATTGCCATGACAGGACGCCCTGACGGAACGGGCCGCGAACGCGTGGCGGGTTGGGATGCAAGCGACATTACGCTAATAATTCGTAACATACCAAATAATGGACAATACCGAAATGGCGCGACAGTGAAGGTCGCGTCATTATCTTCAGTCTATGATTATAAAGGTCTTGGATTTATCCGTCTCGCGACGGGCGGCTCAACGAAGATCAGGTCAGACCATGAAGAACGTTTGGTTAGCGCGCGATGAAACGTTTACTAAAACGCTTTATGCATGGGGAAGCAGGGTCTGTAACTGTCGAGACATCCCTGATAATTCTACTTTTGATCATGCTAACAGGCGGTACGATTGAGGCTGGCTACGCCTTCCATCAATATAATGGCGCACAACAAGCCGCTAGAACCGGTGCACGTATCGCTGCAACATCGGACCCTGTATCTCGAGATATTGCCAGATACACTAACGTGACAAACTTAAACTTTGAACGGCACTGCAGCCAAGACACACGGAGTTGTTCACGTGGACAATATGATGCCTCAGCAATGAGTCGTATTATATTTGGACCAGACGGCGATGGAACCTGCGGCGCAACATCTCGCGCTCGCCGCGGCATGTGTGATGTTTTTAAAGACACGGAGCGCGCCCATGTTGACGTTTCTTACATCGGATCTGGTTTAGGTCGTACAGGGCCACAAGGAGATGCCGCACCACTCGTCAGCGTCACTCTAAGGGACGTCCCTCTCAATTTCATTTTTCTGGATTTTATTGGATTTAAGGATATTGTTCACCTCCCACCTGTAGAGGCTACACTCATGGGTGAGGATCTTAAAAATGGCTAAACGTAGAAAATTCAGCCGTCGGCGCGATGATAACCGAGTAAGCTCAAAAGACGATTACGCACTCATTCAAGATGTTGATACAGGTTTCGACGAAGATCTTGCTATACCTAATTTTCGTGATGATGCGACCGAAACCCGTCAAGCTGACTTCACATCAAATGAAACTGAATTTGAATCTGTAGATAGTATTGAGATTGACGAAAAGTCTCCGCCGCTAGCACCCGTAAAAGCAAATTCACCTCGAGTTTTTGCATTAGTAGGAGCAACAGGTGGTGTTGGAACGACATCCTTGGCGACACAACTCGCGCATGAGTTTGCAACATCCGATGCAACCAACCAATTAATGAAACGTCGACCAGCTGACCCCACAGTGTGCCTTATTGATCTTGATTTTGAATCTGGCTCTTGTGCGCACCACCTCGACCTCCTGCCAAGCCTTAGTTTAGAAGACCTTTGCGGGCCTGCAGAAAATATTGATACGGCTTTCACGCAAGCCTTAGTTTCAACTCATGAATGCGGCGTCTCGCTTTTGGCAGCGCCAAACACAATTGGCGCCAACGCCAGAATTAACCCGCATACGATTATGGCTATGTTGGATGCAGCGACAGAACTTTACGACACAGTTATAATTGACTTACCACGCTATCGCCAACCTTGGACGCTTGCCGTTATGCGGGCCGTAGATGTTTTGGGCGTGACCTGCGAACTGACGATACCATCCTTACACGCGACACGCGAAAGATTGGCGCGTTTGGCGCATGAAGCCAATGGCGGCGTCAACGCTCAAGTTATATTGAGTAAATATGAGCGGCGCTCTTTCAAAAATACATTACGCTTGGCAGACGCCGAAACGGCCTTAGGTCGCAGCGTTTTATCAACGCTTTGCCTTGACCCCGATACTACGCGCGAAGCCTTAAACTGCGGCGAACCTGCGGGGGCAATCCGGCCAGAGTCTCGCTTTGTAAAAGATGTTCGCAAGCTGGCAATTGCCTTCCGAGGTCAGCAAGCAAACTTGCTTTCAAACGCGGCATAAACGATCCATAAAAATAGAATTTACGAGACCTTAACCTTAAGCTCTAACCCCGATCTAAGCCTTGTTATGTAAGCGAATATCATGGGACGATTTTCGCAAGCATTGAATGACGATTTAGGACAAGGACAGATATCTGTTCCTGCACCGTTAATTGTGCCGCAATTAATTGTGGCCGCAGACTCCGAAGCGCCGCAGCCCGTCATAGAAACGCCGGAAAACCTGGAACCCCGAGGCGCTGGCAATGCTTGGTTAGATACTAAAATAAAACTCCACACACGGCTCATTGATGAAATCGATCTCGCTCAATTAGACGGCCTCGAAAGCGAAGAGCTGCGAGAGCAAGTTCATTCAATCGTGACCTTGATGGCGCAAGAAGAGCGCCTGAAAATGAACACGGCTGACCTTCGCCGATTAGGGAATGGCGTCTATGACGAGATGGTCGGGTTGGGGCCACTAGAAGTCCTGCTTCAAGACGAAACAGTTTCAGATATTCTAATTAACGGACATGAACGCGTATTCGTAGAACGCCGTGGAGAATTAGAGCTTTCGGCTGTACGCTTCGCCAATGAACCGCATCTTTTGCGGATTATAAATCGGATCGTAGCGGGTGTTGGTCGCCGTGTGGATGAAAGCCAACCTCTCTGTGATTGCCGTCTTTTAGATGGCAGCCGCGTTAATGTCGCCATTGCGCCTATCGCTGTAGACGGCCCTCTTGTCTCAATTCGTAAGTTTTCGAAAAGCCCACTCACCCTCGACAAGTTAGTCGAATATAACGCGATCCCAGATATCGTCGCGCAGTTCCTTTGGGCCGCCTGTAAAGCGAAAGTCACCATTCTAATTTCCGGCGGCACAGGCTCTGGCAAAACAACATTGTTGAATGCGCTCTCTCAATCTATTTCAGAGAAAGAACGATTGATCACAATCGAAGATGCCGCCGAATTACAACTGCAACAACCTCATGTCGCGCGCATGGAGACACGCCCTCCAAACATCGAGGGTAAGGGGGAGATCAAACAACGTGGACTCGTTAAAAACGCCCTGCGCATGCGGCCTGATCGCGTTATATTGGGCGAAGTTCGAGGCGAAGAAGCCTTTGATATGCTACAAGCGATGAACACAGGACATGAAGGCTCCATGGCAACGCTTCATGCAAACACCCCACGCGATGCCCTCACACGATTAGAGCAAATGGTCGCTATGGGCGACATGAAAATAACACCTGAAGCCGTTGCAGGCCAAATCGCGAGTGCGGTTGGGCTGATCGTTCAGGCAACACGCCTATCTGATGGCCAACGGAAAATCACATCTGTCGCCGAAGTCACGGGCATGGAAGGCTCCGTCATTCAAATGCAGGAGTTATTTAACTTCACGCGCACTGGCACGGGACCTAAACATGAAGTCATAGGTGAATTTCGCGCGACAGGAATTCGACCGAAATGTTTGGAAGAAATTACGACGAGAGCCATCCCTCTACCTGACAACCTGTTTGAACCCAAAGTTCTCCAACCTGGACGAACATCGGACCTCTCTCTAAAAGAGCGGATCGGATAATGTCGCCTAGTCAGAAAACCATTATTTATGTGTTGGTTTTCGCAGCAGGGTTCCTGTTGCTACAATCCATTTTGGGGTTTTCGAAACAAGCGTCGCACCGCGTAAAGCTTGCCAATGACCGCCTACGGCGTGTTGCAAAAGCAGACAGCGAAGGGGAAGCTCTGGGCCGTCTTCGCCGCGCACGATCCATGACATCAGATGGTCATATCGCTGGTCTGAACATACGGGTAGCCCAACTTGTCATGCAATCCGGACTGCCACTTGGCCCCTACGGATTTTATTACGCTAGCCTAGGTATGGCGACGTCAATCGGGATGACTGCCTTCCTTGTGAAGGGCACACCTGTTTGGGGTGCGATTGGTTTTATCGCAGGAGCCTTGCTCCCTATTTTAACCGTTTCATTCTTTGTTAAACGCCGTCGAAAACGCGCCGTCAATCAACTCCCTGACTCATTGGACGTCATCATCAGATCTCTCGCCGCTGGACACCCTGTTCCGGTTGCGATGGCCCTTGTCGCCCGAGAAATGCCTGACCCAATTGGTAGCGAATTTGGAATTGCGTCTGACGAAGTCAGCTTCGGCTCTACAATTTCTTCTGCCGTTCAAAAAATGTCGGACCGCATTGGCCATGAAGACTTCGAACTCTTCTCAGCTATGATCCGGTTGCAAGAACGCACGGGCGGTAATTTGGCAGAACTTCTTAGGTCAAATGCGAAGACGATCAGAGATCGCCAGAAAATGCGCCTGAAAATTAAAGCGGCTTCAGCTGAAGGCCGCATGAGCGCACTGATCCTGAACGCTGCCCCGCTTTTACTTTTTATCGCCGTCAATAAAATGAGTCCTGACTTCTATGGCGAAGTAAAAGGCAGCCCAATTGTGACGTATAGTCTCTGGGGCGTCGTAGTATGGATGGGAATCGGAAATCTCGTCATGCGCAAAATGATCAATTTCAAGATATGAGCTTCCACAACGCCTTAACGATTATTATCGCGCTAACCTTTCTTGGGGTGTCGTTAGTCTTGTGCTTCATCGCTGTGCGTGGCGCTATGCAAGAAAACACGCGAATGGAGCGCCGCTTGGCTGGCGGTGATAGCCTAGACGAAGATGCTGATGTTGGTATCGGCACACAAGCCCGCGCTAAACGCAACCTTATGTCTCAACTTGGCTCACATCTGACGCTTCCCGATGCAAAAGAAATTACGCGCTTGCGTTTCATGTTGGCGCAAGCTGGATATTTCGATAGAAGCGTTGTGAAGAGTTTTCTCGCCGCTCGAGTCATATGCTTGTTCGGACCCGCTATAATTTGCCTTCTACTTTGGGGAGCGTTGGCATCAAAGTTGGGCACAGGAAAAGCTCTTTTTGTTTGTTTCGTCCTCACGGGAATTGGGCTCATGGGGCCAGAACAATTCTTAAAATGGAAAGCCCGTAAACGCACAGATCAATGCCGCAAAGGCTTTCCGGACATGATGGATCTCATGACGGCTTGTGTCGAAGCAGGTCTGGGTATGGACGCAGCTTTAGTTCGGGTTGGTCATGAATTAGGCGGGCGTTATCCGGCGCTCAAACAAAATTTAGATATCATGAACCTAGAGCTGCGCGCAGGCCGAGAACGAAATGAAGCCATGATCAACTTTGCCAATCGCTTGAATTTAGATGAAGCGAAATCCTTGGCTGTCATGTTAAAACAAGCTGAAGAAATGGGCTCCAGCGTTGGCCAAGCATTGCGCACATTTTCAGAAGACATGCGTAACAAGCGCATGATGAAAGCCGAAGAAAAAGCAGCGGCGCTATCGGCGAAGTTGACAGTGCCGCTTATCGTTTTCATTTTCCCGACTATCATGGTTATGCTGATGCTACCTGCTGGCATTCGTATTATGGCAGGATTAACAGGAACATGATCTTGCGCGCGATTTTCATTTCTCTTGCTTTTTGTTTGCCAACCTCTGCAATTGCAAAAACGGTTGAGGCGCCTGATATTCGCGCCGTGCAAACGGACTCGACGGACATCTTTCAAGTCTTAACCCAATTGAGAGAGGCGGAGGCGGCCTTGCTTAGACGTGATTACACCTCGGCACGGCAAGGTTTCGAAGCCGCTTTGATGCATGACCCACAATTGGAAACGGCGAGAGCGGGCCTTAGTCGCACATTAATTGCGCTTGGCGATATTCCAGCAGCAGCAAAGTGGAATGATGATCCGAACTCTGCTGACGGCGTAATTATTAACGTTTTAATGAACGATATTGCTGATCCGAAAACAGTCTTAAAGACGGCTTTGCAAACCACTGCTGATCCGCGCCTATGGACTTTATTAGGCAGGCTTCAGGATGATGCTGAAGAGTTTTCCTCCGCCCGGCAGGCCTATGCAATGGCTGGACTAGCTGGAGCCCGCCCAGGACTAGCAAATAATAACATAGGTCAATCACATTGGTTAGCCGACAATAAGAAGGCGGCCTTGGAAGCCTTCAATGCGGCAGTCAAAGCCGACCCTCTTGACAAGCAATTCGACAATAACCGACGCCGCGCGCTGATTGCCTTGGGCCGCACACACGAAGCTATCGCTGGGTTAGACGCGGAACGCGCAGGGCTCTTTCTTGCGAAAGCAGCCGATAAAGCTGTTTTGGAAAATGAGGTGAAGCTCGCTAAATATCTCTACAAAAAATCACTCGATCTCTCCCCCCGTCACAATCCAAACGTTGCGGCAAAGCTCGTGCTCTTAGAAGGTCGGCGTTAGATAAATAATGCGGCAACGCCAACAAAGACGCCAAGGCTCAAGCTCAGGCCAAGTATAATCAAAATACCATCTCTCGCCGTAATCCCAAGCCCCAGCAATAAAACAATCGCCGCAGGCGCAACAACGCCAAACGGCACCATGCCCAACGGGAAAAAAGTCAGCGAGAGGATTATTGCGACTAAAGACACAAGGACCTGCGCAGGCCCCGTCACAGCCCACGTCAATCGCGCGCTAATAATTCCATCAATTTTAGCCAAGATAGGCCTAACCTTATCTTGGACCCTCATTAACTTATTCGCGGGGATTTTCACCTTACGAAGCATTTCAGGCATCCAGGGTGTTTTACGGCGAAATAAAAGCTGTAGGGCGAAAACAATGACGATCACGCCGAATGCTGGCGGTATACCTGGAATCGCGCCCAATGGCGTCATCATACATAATCCACATAAAACCATCACTGGACCAAACGCGCGATTGCCGAAGGCCTCCACAACCGTTTTTAAATCAACCGATTCGGCACCATCCAATGTCACCTCAATTTGGTCCAACACGCTTTGCAACGGCGTGTCGGCCTGACCGGATGCGCCGGGCTGTATCGGTGTATCTGTGTTTTCAGAACTATCCATCACACGTGACAAATGTGGCCTACACCGCTAGGGCGCAAGCGAGTTTTTGACAGGACGTGTATAAAGATGGAATTAGAAGTGTGGCTGAGCCTTGTGGCCTTGTTCTTTACAGGCGGTCTTACACCTGGCCCTGCGGTCATGTTGGTTCTGGCCTCCTCCTTTCGCTTTGGGTTTAAGCCTGCCCTTTTGCCCGCGCTTGGCGTTGCTTCTGCGAATGTGCTTTGGCTTTGCCTCGCTGCGAGCGGTACTGCGGTTTTGTTCGAAATTTACCCCCGCGCGACGCTTGGATTGAAAGTTGTAGGTATTTTGGTGCTTGGATATATGGCCTTATCAGTCATGCTAGGACCTTTACCACGGTTAGAACCTGACCCGAATGATGCGCCAAAGCGCGGGCAGCTTTATGCGAAAGGGTTTCTGTTACAGATCACATCGCCCATGCCACTGGTTTATTTCGGGATGCTTTTACCGCTCTATTTCCAGTCCGACGCACCGCTAGCCCCGCAATTCCTCATAATGCTGGTAACGGTCACAGTTTTGGAATTATTCGGCCTATCCGTCTATGCCTATGCCGCACAAAATATTCGCCGCTTTTTGCTGAACCCTCGTACAGGGCGTATTTTTAATGTGTTGATTGGCGTTGTGATGATCGCATCGGGTATATTTGCAGTGCTGTCCACGGCATAAAGCCTTGCAATCAGAGGCTCTAACGCTAAGAGGCCCGCGAACGAAACGAGGACCTATACTCCATGGATATGAGCAAAATTTCTGCTGGTGAGAATCCACCATTTGATGTCAACGCTATCATCGAAGTCCCATTGGGCGGCGAACCTATTAAATATGAGCTGGATAAAGAATCCGGTGCTATGTTCGTAGATCGCTTTCTTTACACCTCCATGCGCTACCCGTGTAACTACGGATTTATCCCGCACACTTTATCAGCCGATGGAGATCCAACGGATATTTTAGTTGTGGGTCAGCGGGCGTTAATGCCTGGATGTGTTGTACGTGCACGCCCTGTCGGTGTGTTAATGATGGAAGACGAAGCTGGTTTCGATGAAAAAATCGTCGCCGTTCCACATGGAAAACTGACGCAATATTATGACGGCATCAAAGACTATAAAGATTTGCCGCAAATTCTGCAGGACCGCATCCCACATTTCTTTGAGCATTATAAAGATCTTGAGAAAAACAAATGGGTTAAAGTCCTAGGCTGGGACAGCGCAGAAAAAGCTGGAGAGATGATCCTCGCAGGAATCAAGAATTATAAAGGTTAAATCTCTACCCTTCCTAAATACATGAATATAGTTATCCCTGTCCGTTAAACGGATGGGGATTTTTATGTCCAGAGCAGTCTTACTAAGTTCAGCTTTATTCGCAGTCGCCGCTTGCACGGCTGAAACGTCAAAAAGCTCCGACCCACTTCCCGATGCGCCAACCCCAGGATTTGTAAGTGCCGCGACAAAGACGTCAAACATGGCGCTTGCAAAACGACTACCTCTCTCAAACCAACAAGACTTTGAGGATGCCTCGCCGCGATAGAGGCCCCTGCTATTTTAGATGATAGCGGTAATCCTGTGTGGGAAATTGCTCAGTATGATTTTGTGACAGGTGCGGCCCCGGACACTGTGAACCCATCGCTTTGGCGACCTCATGAAAGCTGGAGACATCACACTGAAAGGCAATCCATTGGCCGCGAGAGATTACCTCACGGCGTTGGATACGCCCGACTTATGGTTCAACATCGCAGAGCCATAGTTGAGCTAATGGAGTAAACTTATTTTGGTGTCAGGCGTAACAAGCGCCCGTCATTATCTTCCAGCACATAAAGCGCGCCATCTATGCCTGTTTCAACCTCGCGGATGCGTTTGCCCCATTCGAAACGCTCGGCTTCTTTGGCGGTGCGCCCGCGGTTCCCATCTTTAAATTCAACACGCACAAGGGCTTGAGAAGACAGCCCTCCAATAAAGCCATCGCCCACCCAGTCGCTAAATTGTGTGCCATCATATATCGTGATCCCCGCAGGACTAATCGCGGGCACCCAGAATTCAGCAGGTGACTTGAAGACCGGGTTTGTGTCGTGGTCAGGAATTTCGACGCCAGAATAATGGTCCCCATTAGAAACGATAGGGTAGCCGTAATTTGAAGACCGTATGATCTGGTTCAACTCATCCCCATGCTTGGGTCCCATTTCATGTACCCATAAACGTCCTTCAGAATCGAAATCGATGCCAAGCGGATTACGATGTCCCAGCGTCCAAATCTGTTCCGTCACGCCGCCCTGCCCGATGAAGGGATTATCATCAGGAACTGTACCGTCGGTATTCACCCGAATGACTTTCCCTAAATTCATATCCATATTCTGCGCAGGTGTGAATTTCTGACGGTCACCAGATGTGATATATAGGTATCCACCGCCGTCTTTAGCCGTTGCGGGACTGATCGCCATGCGGTGCCCATAATGCCCATTCCCCGTCACCTTTGGGGATTGTGTCCACACGCGTTCACGCTGGATCAAGGACCCACCGCGTGCCGAGAGAGTCAATGTCGCCCGCTCTACAACTGCACCCGATAGATCATCATCAATCGCATCACGTTCAACATATGAAATATAAATACGTCTATTTTTGGTAAAATCGGGATCAATAATAATGTCACCCAACCCGCCCTGACCACGTTCTGTGACCTTGGGTAAGTTTCCAATTTTACCCAATTTTTTACCGTCACGGCCAAGGAGCCAGAGCGTTCCGCTCTGCTCTGTTACCAACATCCGGCCGTCGGGCAGCATCGTCATAGCCCATGCGCCGTCAAATTCAGCGAGCTCCGTCAGTTCAATTTTTGACCCAGAGGTTCCCGTGACCGTTTCAGCATGGGCCACACCCGCTAAAGACAAAATAGCGACAGAAAGAAGAAGAGTGCGCATAGGAGGCTCGCTTTAAAAAAGAGGTTATATCTAATACGGCGTAATCAGGATATTGGTTCCTATCCAAATAGGTCAAAGTAAAGCACTTCCGCCTCACATCCGTGTGAAACGACGCATTTTCTAGCACAGTTAATCGCCAGACCGTCTTTATGTTCCAAAATTTGGTCGTTTAACGTTAGCAGTCCATGTCTAGACCATGCCGCATTACGCGGCAAAAGGCACACTTAGACCTGCTGCCAAAGATGGCTCGATGTTAGTTTATGTATGACAGATCACTCTCCCATATAGGCATATTAAGCGCATAAAAAAGGCCCCGCCGTGGCGGAGCCTCATTATTCACCTAGAGCAAGGTCCTAAAATTCGAGATCAATTCCTGCATAAAGCAGACGCCCTCGTGGATCATGAACTTTAGAATCAAAGCCGCCATTGGTGAAAACCTGTGGTGGGTCTTCATTGAACGCATTCACGACCCCAACATTTAATGCCGTGGCATCGCCCAAGACCTCGATATATTGACCAATGTTCAAGCTGTAGCGCGCATCAACAGTGAAGTGAGAATCAATCTCTTGCCCGTCATTTTGATCGTCAGAATAAGAATCAATATAACGGCCAAAAACGTCCAAGCGATGGCCATCTTTGATCAGGTTAAACCCTGTATTGAAACGATGTTCAGGAACGGATGTACCGAAGTTTGCAAAGTTACGGCTGCCTGCACCATCCACTTCGCCAGCTTGTGGATCATCTAGGTCATAGTCAAAGACGAGCGTGCCTTTAATAAAGGGCACCAAGGTTGCGAAACCGAGATCAGCTTCATAACTCACACCATAATCCAAACCACGCGTTTCAACGGAAGACGCATTTACAAAATTCGTATTGACCTGAACGATGGATCCGCCCGCATTCCGAACAACACGGTCTGTGTCGAGAGGGTCGAGGTTCGTAATGGCTTGGAAGTTCTCGGCAATAATCACATCCGTGAAGTCGAAATTATATAAATCGAGATCGATACGAAGGTTATCGACAGGCTCCCATGTGCCGCCAATGTTAAACGCTTCTGACTCTTCAGGAGTGAGGTTAGGGTTACCGAGTGTTCGAACGCCCGCAAAGGAAGTTGCGCCGTCCCGAGATGGATCACTCACTTGGTTCAATGCCGTTTGCTGACCGTTCTGCTGATAGACAGTCGGGGCACGGAAAGACGTCGAATATGACGCCCGGAATGACAGGCGGTCTGTAGGTTTGAATAAAGCTGCGATTTTAGGGTCCAGCGTCGATCCAATGGCGCCGCCGTAATCTTCATACCGTAGTGCACCTTGAAGCTCGAGACGATCATCCAAAAGCGGCAGGTTCACTTCGCCGAAAATGGCATAGACGTCTTGCGAGCCTTCAAAGTTTTGCTCTCCGATTAAGAACCCGAAATTATCTCTCTGGGAGTTTGCATCAAATTCGCCAGAAAAATCTTCTTTACGATACTGAACACCAACGGCTGCGGCCAAACCGCTATCACCAACGAGACCAGACACGACACCTTCGATAACTTGCAATTCAGATGTTAGGTCGCGAGTCGCCGTTCCGATGATAAAGTCTTCGACTTCGGGACTATTTGGAGACGTTGTGAAAGACGTTGAAAAGGGGTTGAAGAATGTTCCCGCTGCAATACCAAAACCTGTACAAGCGTCTGATCGAAAGCCGTCCAAGGCACAGCGGAATTCATCGACAAGTGTGTCTTCCGTATTAATGACATGATTGTTTTCAGCCTGCGTGTAAGAAACACGCCAGTTATAATCCTCGTTAAAATCACCTTCGAGACCTGTGCTAATACGCCATGTTTCGGACTGCGTCAGGTTTGGCGAAACCTCCGCGCCATTACCAAATGCACGGCCAAGAAAGACGCTGCCTCCCGGCGCCAAAGGCGCAAGCGGTCCAACGAAAATATTATCTGGATGATCGGCAGGTACAACGCCGCCAACGAGGAATGGGAAGGATGGGGAGTTACCGCGAATGGCTTCATTATCCGCATAGGTGAATTGTCCATCCCATCGAATATTATCGGTAATGTCAAAGTCAGCTTGAATAAGTCCGGTTAACCGTTCTTCTTCTGCAACTAAGTTGAAGAAGCTACCGAAATCAAAGCCGCATGTACCGCCATCTAATGGGAGACCGCCTAATGCACTGCCCGGAGCAAGTACGTTCGGAATACCGCCAACAGACGCACAGCCAGGGTCAATTAAAGGTAAACCTGCAGGCAAGGGCCCACCAAGTGGCACAAATGCGCCAGGATTACCCAGTGCGGATGTGTCGTCCTGTGGTCGCGACAAGCGTTTTTCTGCGGTCGTCAAAGGCGAACGATCCGTATAGCTAAGCGCGGCCATGATGTTACCACGATCAAAGTTTTTACCGACCATGCCTTGTAAAATAACTTCATCTGCGCTGCCCGTACCGTCAACAAATTGATACTGAGCGTTCAAGCGAACACCATCAAAGTTTTGGAATGTCGTAAAGTTGGCAACGCCTGCAACAGCGTCAGAGCCATAGGTCGCCGACGCCCCATCTTTTAGAATTTCTAGGTTCTGAACGGCGATTAGAGGAACAAGTGACGCCGTATCAACAAAGTTGAACCCGCCATTATTAACTGCGCCTGAGAGAACTTGGCGGCGTCCATTGAGTAAAACCAAAGTCGATTGCACACCCAAACCGCGTAGGTTGATGTTGGATGTACCTGTTGTCCCGTTCTGCGTAAACGCATCAGGATTGTTTTCTGATCCAGTATTAATGGTCAATGTTTGCGTTAAGTCCGCGATATTTTTCGCGCCCGTACTGCTGATGTCTGCTTCTCCGAGAGAGACGACTGGTGATGACCGGTCTGCCTGTGCTTTGCGGCGGATGAGTGTACCTGTGGCAATAACGACGTCTTCAGAGGCTGACGTATCATCTTGAGCGAAAGCCACTGACCCTGCGCCGAATGCTGTTAGCAAAGCGAGCGTGCTGACCGATAAAGAAGCAAATCTTTTCATAGTTTTTCCCATAAATTTTGTTTTTTTGTGGACCTACCCTGCGTCGGAATTTTTAAATCTCCTAACTAATTACGGAGATTCAACGAATTTTCAGTGTGATATGTTGCCATTTCGCAACAATCTAGTCGCGTTCGTTGAAGACCCTTGACGCCACGTTACCATCTTGTCACACCATTGATCTACGCGAAGGGAAGCGTACGCACCGTATAACGGGCGGCGGCCAACTTCACACTCGCGAGGGGAAGCGTGCTATTGTCGGGGGAGACAGAGTACAGCACGGCCAACTTCATAACATCACCGGACGGTTGCGTGCAGAGGTCTGCATAAGGCGTGATCGGAACGTACCGTCCCAATTGGGAGAGACGTGTTATGACACTCTATTTAATTATCGGCGCGGCATTGCTCGCCGTTGTCTACGGGATATTGACCCGTGCCAGTTTGATGAAAGCCTCAACTGGGAATGCCCGCATGAATGAAATCGCAGGCGCGATTCAGGAAGGTGCAAAAGCCTATTTGAGTAAGCAATATAAGACCATCGCCATTGTTGGCATTGTCGTAACCCTCTTGCTTTTCGTGCTCTTTCGAAATGCGATTGCACCGCTTGGGTTCCTAATTGGTGCGATTTTGTCGGGCATTGCAGGCTATGTTGGCATGTTAGTATCCGTTCAAGCGAATGTTCGCACAACGGAAGCCTCACGCGAATCTTTAGGTGCAGGCTTGAACATCGCCTTCAAAGCTGGCGCAATTACTGGCATGCTTGTTGCGGGCTTTGCCCTTTTGGGTCTCGCTGTATTCTATTATATCCTCGTTCCAGCGGGTTTGGCGTCTAGTGAACGCGATGTGATTGACGGGCTTGTTTGCTTGTCACTCGGAGCGTCATTAATTTCTGTCTTTGCCCGCTTGGGCGGCGGAATTTTCACCAAAGGTGCAGATGTTGGCGGCGATTTAGTCGGCAAAATCGAAGCGGGAATCCCGGAGGATGACCCACGGAACCCCGCAACGATTGCAGACAATGTCGGTGATAATGTCGGCGATTGCGCGGGCATGGCCGCAGATTTGTTCGAGACGTATGTCGTGACAATCGCGGCCACAATGGTGCTCGGTTCAATCCTTTATGGCTCGCTAACGCAGCTAGCCCTCTATCCGATGGCAATTGGCGCGGTGTGTATCGTGACCTCGATTATCGGCACCTATTTTGTCAAGCTCGGCAAAGGATCCACCAATGTTATGGGCGCTTTATATAAGGGCCTCATCGCAACGGGCGTTTTATCCATCGCGGCCATTGGCGCACTGACGCATCACATGATTGGGTTTGGTAATGTCGCGGGCACAATGGTCCCATCAAATGGAGCAACCGCAGGCTTTGCTGGATTTTCTGGTATGGATCTGTTCCTCTGCGCGATTGTTGGTCTGATTATTACAGGCCTGATCGTGATGGTCACGGAATATTATACGGGCACAAATTACCGTCCCGTAAAATCCGTCGCAGCGGCCTCTGAATCGGGTCACGGCACAAATGTCATCGCAGGCCTTGCTGTCTCAATGGAAGCCACAGCAATCCCAGCCCTGATCATCGTGGCCGGTATCATCGTGACCTTCAGCCTCGCGGGTCTTTATGGCATCGCCATTGCCGTAACAGCTATGTTGGGTGTCGCGGGCATGATTGTTGCGCTCGACGCGTTTGGTCCTGTGACCGATAATGCGGGCGGAATTGCCGAAATGGCAGAGCTACCACCGGAAGTCCGCAAGACAACCGATACGCTCGACGCTGTTGGCAATACGACCAAAGCCGTGACCAAAGGTTACGCGATTGGGTCTGCGGGTCTCGGCGCACTTGTCCTCTTTGCCGCGTATTATCAGGACATCCTGTATTTCAGCGCACAGGAAGGCAACGCACTTTCTGGCGTGAATGTCGATTTCAGCCTGACTAACCCTTATGTGATTGTCGGTCTATTTATCGGCGGCTTGCTGCCTTACCTCTTTGGCGCTTGGGCCATGCAGTCCGTTGGACGTGCGGCCACAGCGATTGTCGAAGAAGTCCGTCGTCAGTTTAAATCTGATCCCGGCATCATGGCGAGCACATCCCGTCCTGATTATGCCCGCGCGGTAGATTTGCTCACGGGCGCAGCGATCAAGGAAATGATCAAACCGTCCTTGCTGCCAATCTTGGCACCGATTGCACTCTACTTTGCGATTTATTTCATCGCAGGCACAAGTCAGGCGCTGGCTTCACTCGGCGCGATGCTCATGGGCGTGATTGTCACGGGCCTCTTCTTGGCTCTCTCCATGACCGCTGGTGGCGGCGCATGGGACAATGCGAAGAAATACATCGAGGACGGCCATCACGGCGGCAAAGGCTCTGAAGCTCATAAGGCGTCGATCACAGGCGATACAGTTGGCGATCCCTATAAGGACACAGCTGGTCCTGCCGTGAACCCGATGATCAAGATCACCAATATTATTGCGCTGCTCTTGCTCGCCGTGATTGCGCACTAACGCGCATCACAGACCTACAACATTGACCCGCTTCGGAACTTCTGAGGCGGGTTTTATTTATTCTAGCTTCCATCACCATCATAGGTAACACCGCTGCATTGGCGAAGACCTGCGGCGTATCTCAGCTCTATCCAATTTTCAGCGTGTTTCATGTGACAAGGCGGCCAAACCGCGCCTATGGTGGCATTATGACTGATGACGCTGTCCTTCCCATCTCCGTGCCGCCCGCACCCGTAACACACGCATCTGGCAGACCTGCGGATTTGATCGCCGCCGCTGTTGCGGGCTTTGGCACAACTCTGTGTGTTATCACTGCGATCTGGTTCTTCCTTGGTTTTGCGGAGAACGATACCCGCCCCGAACACCTCACATCTGCATTTGTCTTGACCAGCGTGTTGTTTGCCTTTGCCATTGGTCCGTTTCTCTGCACCACTTATTTCGCGTGGCTGGCACATAAATCTGGCGCGAAACGCGTGCATTTAATTTGGACGTTATGCCTTATGCTCCCTTGGGTGGGATTAGGTTTTGTCGCGATGACCCATACGCCGCTGCCCCTCTGGAGCGGCGGAGTGATGGCAAGCTTGGCTAGTCTTTTAAGCCTCTGGGCACTCGTCTCATTTATCTTGGATATTCGAAGTTCTGCGCAAGACAACACGGTTGTGTCACACGAAAATGAAGTGCCAAAGACAGAAAACTGACATAGGCATAGCTTATATTTTCAGCCTGTATTCAGATTGAAAGCCTTAAAATCGATCACAAAGGAGACCCCCTATGCCTAAATTGATCAAAACTCCGTCCAAAGTCCTCCGTCATCTATGCGTTGCGGCCTCTGCCCTGACCCTCATGGCGTGCGCAACGGCAACCCCTTATCAGCCTGCCTCGGAACCCGGTGGATATGACGGGTTTTCACAACAGCTTATCGAGAATGATCGCGCGCGCATTACATTTGGAGGCAACTCTCTGACCAATCGTGACACGGTCGAAAACTACCTGCTCTACCGCGCCGCTGAAATGGCTGTCGAGCGTGGCTTTGAAACCTTCACGCTGCAAGAACGCGACGTCGAAGAAAAAACCCGCGTGAGAGTGTCCCCAAGTCTTGGGTCCAGCTTTAGCCGTGATCCATATTTCAGATATAGTTTTTATAATTCACGCCGTGGTTGGTCCCGCGCCTATCCATATTCTCGCTTTGGCGGGTTTAGACGATCACGCGGATTTGGATTTCGAGGATTTTACGACCCATTTTATGACCCGTTCTTTAATGATATAGATGTTCGCGAAATCACGAAATATCGTGCGACCGCCGAAGTCAAATTCGGACGTAATATTGCATCAGAGGACCCGCAGACATTTAATGCCCGTGAAGTTTTAGAGAACTTATCTTCTGCGATCTCATTTCCTGAAGACAAAGCCTAACCTTTTTACCCGCTTACAAATTCTGAAAGCCGCCCTTGTGAGGCGGCTTTTTATTTGCCTATTCTTCGGAAAGAATTTTTGGCTTCTTGTAATATAACTTCAATCCATTTGCCGTACTCATTGAATCAGATTGCGTATTCAATACAGTTCGAATGCGGTCCAAAATCAGAACATCAATTGTCAAAATCAAGGTCGTGACAAAGGCTGCATAATCAGCAGACACACCATTCCCCACGAGAATATCCTGAATCAAAACCACGGAAGCCGACGGCGTTCCCGCGGCGGCCGTTGCAAAAATCATAGATTGGAACCCAACCAAAAGTGCGTCCGCTAATCCAACCTCTAGGCCAAAGGCCCGCATCGCATAAAGACTGACCAAGAGTAGGCCAATCAAGGTCCCGACCATATTAATCGTTGCACCAATCGTGAAAAACGGCGTGCTTTCATCCCCATTCGCGCCAAGATCACTACAGGCTTGTTTGGTCGCCGTTAGGGTTGCCATAGACGAGGATGTCGAGAAAGCGACCAAGGCCTGCGGCGCAACAGCGCGCAAGATAAATTTGGCGCCTCTGCCCTGAATATAGGCCGTCACCGCGACCATAATCAACCATGTTGCACCCATCGCAATGCCATATGGTAAAAGAATACGGCCAAGGTTACCCAAGGTCGCAACGCCTTTTTCATCCGATAAGGCGATCGTGATCCCGCCAAAAACAGCCAATGGGATTGTGTATTGTAGAAACTTTCTGAAGCCCCGAATGAAAAGATCGCTAATCGCGTCAGCTTCTCTGCCTAAATCCAAACGTTTCAGAGCGGCCCCCAAAACAATCCCTGTATAAATCGAAATCATCAAGGCCGACGTCACAACGCCATATATTTTTGCCATGAAGGGCGCAGATGGCTTCAAACTGCCGCCGACGCCGCTACTAGGAAAAACAGTCAATTCAGAAAAGGCGAAGAAACAGGCAATCGCAAGCGCCATACCGATGAGTGAGAATGTCACAAAGAACGCCAGAACACGTGTAAATTTTGCCCCAAAACCACCCGTTGAAATGGCCAATGAACTGCCAATTGATAAGATGATTAGCGCATACATCAGCGGCTTAAGTGGAACAAAAAGCGCGTCCTTAGCCAATCCTGCAATCGATTTTAAAAGGAAGGTCCCACCAGGGGCGATGGGCTCTGCCAGCCAAGTAAACCCAAGGGCCCAAAATAGGATCGCCAAGCCTGCCGCAATAACGACAAGCAAGAGCAGTGGAATATTATGAATGCGCGACATGGTAGGTCCCCCAAATTATATTTTCACTCGGTCTAGGCAGGGTGGCACGCGGGGGCAAGTCACGAGTGCGGATGATCAACACCCGATAGGCAGATAAAAACAAGCAAGCATCATCCCTCACAGCCTCCGTTGAAACTAGGGTTTCAACATGGGTGACTGCCGATTAATGCGATGCCCGATGAAATGGGACAGTCCGCGTGGTCGATATTCGCGATGGAATACCAGAATAGAAAAGTGTTTTACGCAAATACCGCACACATTGGGATGTCAGTCCAACATGTGCATACCACGCGGCAGCGGTTTTTGTTGCGACGGTTGGGGGTCCTGCAGTCAAACCTTCCGACAGTAACTT
>CALKXY010000018.1 GCA_938003545.1 uncultured Caulobacterales bacterium | reverse complement strand
GTTACCCAGCATCATCCAATGACAAGCGCCGCTCCCCACCGAACAAGCCAACGTACGCTTGGTCGCCCGTTGTGAGAAGACAAGTTTAAACTAGCCTACAAATATAGACCCAAGGACGCATCTCTTGATATTTTTATAAGTGATTGAAACTGCACACATTTATTTTACGCAAGACGCGGATCATTCTGACAAGGCCCTATATTTCGAAGCTCCGCACATGGAATAAGTTGATTTGCCGACGCCGCTTTAGCCTGCTTTATGTCCAAAGACATTCTAATAAGGCGACACTCATGTTTCGTAATTTTTTCTCTATATTGAGCGCGTCTATATTGAGCGTCAGCTTAACGGCTTGCGCGTCAACACAACAGACCACAAGCAACTTGAAAAAAATCTATGATCAGTCGGCACAATATCATGCGCCGGACCGAAACCCTGTCATCGTTATTCCTGGTATTCTAGGCAGCCGCCTTGTCGATGACATGTCGGGTCAAACCGTTTGGGGGGCATTCCGGGCCGAATATGCTGACCCTAAAACAGCGGAAGGCGCGCAGTTAATTTCATTGTCTTTGGACGAAACGAACCGACATAAATTTGGCGATGTGAAGCCAGATGGTGTTTTAGAAAACTTAGAGCTTAACCTCGCGGGGTTCCCTGTGTCGATACAGGCTTATTCCGGCATACTCGCCACTTTGGGCGCGGGCGGGTATCGAGATGAAACACTGGGCTTAAGTTCAATTGATTATGGCACCGATCATTTTACATGCTTTCAATTCGATTATGATTGGCGTCGTGACATGTCATATAATGCGGCACAGTTAAAAACCTTCATTGATGAAAAACGCGTAGAGATTCAGGCGCAATATAAAAAAGAATATGGCATTGAGTCTGCCGAGGTAAAATTCGACATTGTTGCCCATTCAATGGGCGCAGTTCTAACACGGTATTTTCTAAGGTATGGGGACACACCCCTACCGCAAGATGGTACATCGCCAGCTCTGAACTGGAACGGCGCACAAGATGTAGAGCGCGCAATTTTGGTGGCCCCGGCCAATGCTGGATCATTAGATGCCTTTGAACAATTAATTGATGGATTTAATATTGGTCGCCCGCTTTTACCGCGTTACGCGCCTGCAATTTTAGGGACATTTCCATCCGTCTATCAATTACTCCCACGCTCCAGACATGCCTCGATTATTTGGGACGATGATGTGTCAAATCCGATCACAAACCTTTTGGACCCGGCGCTTTGGAAAAAGAATGAGTGGGGTCTCAGTAGTCGAGATGAAGAAACAACACAGATCGTCTCGCAATTGCTCCCCGATATATCGGATGCCGACGAACGGCATGCTTTGGCCTCGGCGTTTCAAGCGCGCGCCCTGCGTCGTGCGAAACAATTTCAAACGGCCCTAGATATACCTGCAACCCCGCCCTCTGGTTTAGACCTTTTTCTGGTCGCTGGAGACGCCACGCAGACCGCTGAAGTCATGGGAATTGATCGCGAAAGTGGGGATGTAGATATCTTGAAATTGGGCGTAGGGGATAAAACTGTTCTAAGGTCCAGCGCCTTGATGGATGAACGCATTGGCGCAGAGTGGAAACCCACCCTGCAAAGCCCAATTGATTGGACATCTGTATTATTTGTCCCGTCAGTCCATCGAAAGATTACAAGCAACCCCGTCTTTGAAGACAATGTATTATATTGGTTGCTGGAAGACCCAAGACGCCCTCCGTCACCATAAGTCGAAGTGACGAACGCCGAGTCGAAATTCCAAGCCTCTTGTTGACACTGCTGCCCGCGCACTAGAAGTTCTTATGTATGGCGTCCAACAAAATAGTTCTTACTGCAATTGGCGCGGTCGTTGTCGGCTTAGTCTTACTTTCAAACGCGAAGACGCAGTTTTTAAACGCGCCACTTTTCGAGGACGCCGTCAGCTATACCGCTGCGGTGAAACTGCCAAACTGTGAACCCCGAAATGGACCGGATACGGTTTATCATGAATGTTTGGATTCGCGTGCGCTCTATGACAGCGCCTTGAAAGCGGCGGCTGATAAATCCCAACCGCTCATGGTGATATTTGGATTTGATGAATGTCCAGCCTGTCAGGAGATGGACACGCGCCTATTTTCAAAATCGCCACAGACGAAAAAAGACCTAACGGACTTTGTATCTGATACAGCAAACACCCAAATTCGTGCAAATAAATCTGCGCCAACGATTTCTGTCCTGCGGGTTCACATTCGAAATGAAAATGGCATTGCCTTAGCCAAAGACATTGGCGCGCTAAAAATCGCAAAAGACAGAGGCGCAGAGCGCCTGTGGTCACCCTTCATTATTATGGTCGATCCAAAGACAGACACATTGCATAGCGAAGAAAGTTGGGTTGGACGAGACTATCATTGTTATGGATATATGTCCGAAATTGCCGCCAGCCTTGAGGCCTTAAACGTTCTCCCCACAGGTCAGTTACCGTATACGCGCGAAATGTGCCAAGACGACGCCTAAGCTGGTATAACAATACACGCGCATCAGACACAAAAAAGCCGGAGCATTTGCCCCGGCTTCTAAATTCAAATCTAGTGGTGCAGCTTAATGCTGTTTTGGTGCCAGAACCATCGTCATAAGACGACCTTCGGTTTTGGGTTCAAATTCAACTTTACACTCTTCGGCAAAGTCTTCTTTGACGCGTGCAAGTAATGTCATGCCGCGGTCCATATGCGCCATTTCACGGCCACGGAAACGTACGGTCACTTTGACCTTATCGCCGCGATCAAAGAACTTCTGCATGGCTTTGGTTTTCACACCATAATCATGCACGTCTATATTTGGACGCATTTTAATTTCTTTCAGCGCCTGTGTGCGCTGGTTCTTGCGGTTCGCCGCTTTTTTCTTCTGGTTTTCAAAGCGCATCTTACCATAGTCCAGCACCTTACAAACAGGTGTCAGGCCTGGAGCAACTTCGACAAGGTCGAGTCCAGAGGCACGCGCAGCTTCGAGAGCTTCGCTGAGAGGGACATTCCCTCGTTTTTCTCCGTCGGCCATGATGAGTAGAACATTATCGGCGGTAATGTCGCGGTTTACGCGCGGGCCTTTGGGTTTTTTGGCGGGTTGGGCCGAGAGGGGTCTTCTAGCGATTGGAGTGCTCCTAAGTAATTCAATCCATGTTTTATCAGTAGAGGCATATGGCGGTTTTATTGATGATATACAAGGGAAACCCCTTAAATCGCAGAAGGTTTCACCAGCCCGTCATATACATTCAAAACGGCGGTCTGCAGCGCAGCCTTGGAAAACCGCTCTGAAACCCTTTCGCGCGCTGCGAAAACGCCCGAAAGCTGGTCCACATTCGCAATAGCATCCGCCAGTGCACCCGCGTCACCGGGCTGGAAACGCCAGCCCGTAATGCCATGATCGACGACTTCCACCGCGCCGCCATGATCGCTTGCCACAACTGGGCGGCCCATGGCTTGGGCTTCGGCAGCGGTGCGGCCAAAGGCTTCGGGGTCCGTTGACGGGCAAATGATGATGTCAGCGGCGAAATAAGCCGTTGCGACATCGGCATCATGACCGGGAAGATGCACACGACCCGACAGACCCAACCGTTCAACTTTCGCCTTAAGCTCGGCCACATATCCATCGCGGCCTTGTGCATCGCCAAGCAAAACAAGGTGAGAGTTGGAATCCAGTTTCGCCAAGGCATCAATCGCAACGCGTTGACCTTTCCATCCCGTCAAACGGCCGGGCAGTAGAATCAACTTTGCACCATCAGGCACACCCCATGCTGCGCGCCGTGCTTTCGCCTGCTGCGGGTCTATCTGCGCAGGATCAAAGACCGTCATATCGACGCCGCGCGGGATGACCACAATCTTGTCAGGGTCCGTCCCATGTTCACGGATGATATGCGCGGAGGTGAAGTTTGAATTGGCGATCACGATATCACCTTTTGCCATGACCGCATTATACCCGCGTTTCAGGGCGCTCTTGGCGTTATAAATTCCGTGATAGGTCGTCACAAAGGGTACGCGTTCAGCGCGCGCGGCAAACATAGCAGGCCAAGCCGGCGCTCTAGATCGGGCATGAACAATGTTAATCTTATGCTCTGCGATCAGGCGGCGGACCCCTGCGATACGCCACGGCACAGAGATAATATTTTTGGATCCTATATCTGCGCTATGGTGAACACCGCCCAAAGCCTCGACTTCAGGCACCAGCCGCCCACCCGCTGAGAGCACATGCGCCGCGTGGCCAGCGCGGGTCAACGCCTCGACGGTTTCCACCGCCGTGCGTTCGACACCTCCGGCATTGAGCTCGGGCAAAATTTGCAGCACATTCATAAGACACCCTAACCCAAGCGGAATCAAAATGCCCGACTTTCTGACAACATCTGACGGCAATAAAATTGCCTATAAAATGACCTCTGGCACAGGCGCTAATAAGGCTGCGCCAACCCTGATTTGGTGCGGCGGTCTGAAATCTGACATGGAAGGCAGCAAGGCCGTGCATTTACATGGCTGGGCCAAAGCGCGCGGGCAGGCGTTTATCCGCTTTGATTATTTCGGCCACGGGCAAAGCAGCGGAGATTTCACGGATGGCACGCTCTCGCGCTGGGCTCGCGACATCGCCCTCGTCCGAGACAAACTTACGACAGGCACCTGTATTCTCATTGGCTCGTCCATGGGTGGATGGGCCGCGCTGTTGGCCGCCATTGCGAATACACCGCGCGTTGCGGGCCTCGTGCTTATTAATCCTGCGCCAGATTTCACAGAAAAATTGACCGTCGCAAATTGGAGCGCAGAGCAATTGAAAGCCTTGGAAGATAACGGCGTGGTCTATGAACCTTCGGGATACGAAGAGCCTTACGCCTATTCCAAAGCCCTGATTGAGGATGGGCGCGCGCGTCAGATATTGGACATGCCAATCCCGTTGACCTGTCCTGTCAGAATCCTGCAGGGTTATGAGGACACTGTCGTCCCTTGGACCCATTCAAAACGTCTGCTCGATATGCTCACCTCAAAAGATGTGACTTATACATTAGTCGCAGGTGGCGACCACAGCCTGTCACGCCCATCCGACCTACGTCATATTGAGGCCTCAATATCTAGTATCACACAAATGTGAGTCGCGCGTCTTGCGAGACTTCTTAGGTCTGGGGCCACTAAAATGGAGACACATATGAAACATTTTCTAATTGCATCCCTTGCCGCTGTGACCCTTGCGGCCTGCGGAAACGCCGCTGACACAAGCACGGCTGTCAAAGACGTTGCTACCACGGGTGCTTCAAAAGTAGACGCCATGATGGACACGAAAACCAAAGCCGTCCTTGTCTATGCTGATTGGTGTGGGTCCTGCAAAATACTCGATCCAGCCCTGAAAAAAGCTCAAGCCCTTGGCGCGATCCCAGGTGTGGAATTTGTTGTGCTCGATTACACAGAAAAGAATGACGCCGATTTTTACGCGCAGGCTGAAGCGGCTGGAGTTGAAACAGCCGTCCGCACATATCTCGACGGGACAGTCAAAACAGGACAACTTCTTTTAGTCGACCTTGACGATGAAAAAGTAATTTCCAAAGTAACAAAGACCGACGCCGTACCCGCCATTGTCGCCAAGATAAAAGACGCCGTCAGCGCGTCCTAGGCGCTTATACATCTAAGATATGAAAGCCTGCCTTTCGGGGCGGGCTTTTTATTTGGGCTAAAACCACGACAGTGATCAGGTCTTTGCAAATCATCCTCGTTCGTCCTATCGCGTCCCTATGGTGACACCCCTTGATCAACGTCCACGTTCTGGCCCTTATTCGGGATTAAACGCGCGCTCGGCCAAACGGTTTTTGACGCAAGCCTTTGAAGACGCGGGCCTAGACTTTGCCGAAGATGACGCGCGCGAAATCGTCGAGGCCGCAACAGGATTGGACCGCACCGCCATGATGCTACGCGGCACCGAATTTCTAACCCCAGAGGTTTTTGCGGTTATTAAAGCCCATATGGAACGCCGCCTATCGGGTGAACCCGTTGACCATATTTTAGGATGGCGCGAGTTTTACGGACGACGGTTCGAGATTTCCAAAGATGTACTATCCCCACGTGCGGATACAGAAACCCTGATCCGCGGTGCATTGGAGCGATTGGATAAAAATACACCGCAGGACATCGTGGACCTCGGCACGGGCAGCGGCGCAATTGGCCTGACGCTCTTGGCGGAACGGCCAAATATAAAACTCCTTGCGACCGATCTTTCGGAGCGCGCAATATCCACCGCCAAAACAAATGCGCAGACCCTCAAGGTTCAAGATCGCGTAAATTTTGCACAAGGCGCGTGGTGGGATGCGGTACCGGATGATGCGCAGTTCAACATGATTTTATCAAACCCCCCCTATATCTCAAACGCAGCCATGGAAGACCTTGAAACCGAAGTCCTACAATTTGACCCCGACTTGGCTTTACGCGGCGGAGATGATGGATTGGACGCCTATCGCGCGATTCTAACGAAGGCCTACATATATCTGAAACCCTCTGGATGGATTGGATTTGAAATTGGGTTTGACCAAGCCAAAGCCCTTTCAAACCTCCTGTTGGGCTCAGAGTGGAGCCATATTTCCGTCGACCGTGATCTTGGCGGCAATGACCGCGCCGTCTGGGCCCAAAAATGTGACTGAAAAAGCCCTTTTCATCTGTGTCTAGCTTTGCTAGGCGAAATCTAGCAGCGCAGAGCGTTCGATCCATAACCACCCGAACATCGCTGATATAACCGACAGATCAAGGGCCCCGCACACCGACGTGCAAGTATTCCTTTTCGACTGTCGCCCCCTTTGAGGAAAACTGATGAAGCGTCAACGCGGCCGTAATCGCAATAACAATAACAAAAATCGTAATCACAACCACAATAACCACAATCGGTCTATGGATAGCCAAGGCCCAGATGTGAAAGTACGTGGAACAGCTTCTACGATTTTTGAAAAATACACAACGCTTGCCCGTGACGCTAAAATGAGCGGTCACCGGGTCAAAGCGGAAAACCTGCTGCAACATGCGGAACATTATCTGCGCGTCATGAATGTGCAAGAAGCGGCCAAACGTGAAGCTCAAGAAGCACGCGACAAGGCAGATGCGGAACGCGCTGCAAAGCGGGCTGAAAACGGCGAAGACGACACGGATAATACACGCGATAATCCGCGCAATAACCGTAATCACAGGCATAATAACAATCGCCGCGACCGTGACGACACAGCACAGACACAGCCACAGCCACAGGAAACAAAAACTGAAGCTCCAGTTGAGCTAGAGGTTGTTACGCCAGAGGCCGAAGCCCCGAAGCCAAAACCAAAAGCCGTTAGAAAACCTGCCCCTAAAAAAGCAAAAGCGGCTGTGGCCGACGCAGAGGCTGAAACATCTGAAGAAAAGCCAAAGCGCCGCCGTAAGGCCCCTGCCCGTAAAAAAACAAACACAGATGAAGCCGTAGAAGCGGCTGAATAAAGCCTTTCAAATTTAGCTCTATGAGGCCCCTCGCCTTGAACGGCGAGGTTAACGCCCCATCTCGGTATAGAAACGCAAGCCTCACCTGTTGAGGACGCCAAACTATTTAACCGAGGTGAGCCATGGATATCCAAGCCTACACACAACGGTCACGCAGCGTCATTCAGTCGGCGCAGACCGAAGCCGTCACGCGCGACCATCAACAATTAACGCCCGCACACATCATGAGCGCCTTGATTCATGAAGACGGCGGCCTACCTCGCAATTTAGTGCAAATGGCGGGAGCTTCGCCTGATGTTGTGACGGCAGCGGTGGCAAAAACATTGGATAAATTACCCCGTGTCGAAGGCGGGTCTGGCCTATCCTTGTCCAAAGCGGCGACCAAGGTTTTCGCTATCGCTGAAAAATCCGCTAAAGACGCGGGCGATGCTTTTGTGACATTGGAACGACTTTTGCTGTCTACGGTTACTCAGGCGGATAAAGATCTTCGTGCGGCCCTGACCCAATCTGGCGTTGACGCGGCACGTTTAGGCGAAGCGATTAAATCCGTGCGTTCTGAAGACCCTGTCACATCAGACTCCGCCGAAGATCAATATGAAGCCTTGTCTAAATATGCGCGCGACCTGACCGAGGCGGCGCGTAAAGGTAAGTTGGACCCTGTTATCGGGCGCGACGAAGAAATTCGGCGGACAATGCAGGTTCTTTCGCGCCGGTCGAAAAACAATCCGCTTTTGATTGGTGAACCCGGCGTCGGGAAAACGGCGATTGCCGAAGGTTTAGCTGTGCGGATTGTGTCTGGCGATGTCCCCGAAAGCATGCGCAATAAACGCCTGCTTGCGCTCGATATGGGGGCCTTGATCGCGGGCGCGAAATATCGCGGGGAATTTGAAGAACGGCTGAAATCTGTTCTTAAAGAAATCGAAAAAGCGGATGGCCAGATCATCCTCTTTATAGATGAAATTCATACCCTTGTCGGAGCAGGCAAAGCGGACGGTGCGATGGATGCGGCGAACCTGTTGAAGCCTGCATTAGCGCGCGGGGAACTGCATTGTATTGGTGCTACGACGCTGGATGAATATCGTAAACACCTTGAAAAAGACGCGGCCCTTGCTCGCCGCTTCCTAACCGTATTTGTGACAGAACCCACCGTTGAAGATACAGTTTCAATCTTACGCGGCCTCAAAGAGAAATATGAAGTCCATCACGGTATTCGCATTTCGGATGCCGCGATTGTATCGGCGGCGCAGCTATCCAATCGGTACATTACGGATCGGTTTTTGCCCGACAAAGCCATCGACCTGATGGATGAGGCCGCCTCGCGTTTGCGGATGGAAGTCGATAGCAAGCCCGAAGCCTTGGACGAAATTGATCGCCGCATCGTGCAGCTTCGCATCGAAGTCGAAGCCCTGAAGAAGGAAAAAGATGCCGCCTCACAAAACCGTCTTGTCAAACGACAGGCAGAAATTGATGATCTGCAATCGCAATCCGATGAAATGAGTGCGACATGGCAGGCCGAGAAAGCCAAACTCGCCTCTGCAACAGATGTCAAAGAGGCATTAGAGCACGCACGGTTTGAATTGGCCGATGCCGTCAGGCGCGGCGATTACGAAACTGCAGGCCGTTTGCAGCACGAGGACATCCCTGCATTGGAAACACAAATGGCGGAGTTGGAAGATAAATCCGATGACAACATGTCTGGCGAGACGGTCACATCCGAAACCATTGCAACTGTTGTGGCGCGCTGGACAGGCGTTCCTGTTGAAAAAATGCTGGAAGGCGAGCGCGAAAAACTCCTCGATATGGAAAGTGTTTTGGGCGCGAGAGTTGTTGGACAAGCGCGTGCAGTCTCAGCCGTATCGGACGCGGTACGCCGCGCGCGGGCTGGGCTGCGCGATCCACAACGCCCAATTGGCAGTTTCATGTTCCTCGGACCGACTGGGGTCGGCAAGACGGAACTGACCAAAGCTTTGGCTGAATTTATGTTCGATGACGACCAAGCCATCACGCGCATGGATATGTCAGAATATATGGAAAAACATTCTGTTGCGCGCATGATTGGCGCGCCTCCTGGCTATGTCGGATATGATGAAGGCGGCGCGTTAACCGAAGCTGTTCGCCGCCGCCCGTACCAAGTTATCTTGTTCGATGAGGTCGAAAAAGCCCATCCCGATGTGTTCAATATCTTGCTGCAAGTTTTAGATGATGGACGCCTGACGGACGGACAAGGCCGCACAGTCGACTTCCGCAACACCTTAATCATCATGACGTCAAACATTGGCGCGCAGCATCTGTTGAACCTAGCCGATGGCGATAATGTTCAAGCCGCAAAGGTCGGGGTTATGGCCGAAGTAAATGCGCATTTCCGTCCAGAATTCCTGAATCGTATCGACGAAATTCTCCTGTTTGAACGGCTCAAACCGGAACATATGGGCGCGATTGTCGACATTCAAATCAAGCGTTTACAAGGCTGGTTGAAAGATAAATCTATCACGCTGACACTGTCCGATGCGGCGCGAACCTATTTAGGCGATGCGGGGTATGACCCTAGTTTTGGGGCGCGTCCGTTAAAACGTGTCATACAGAAACACGTGCAAGATGAACTCGCACGCGAACTTTTAAGCGGCCGTATTAATGACGGTGATCAAATCAATGTTGATGCAGCAGGCGGACGGATTAGAATTAGTGTCGTGCCACAGTCATAAAGTAATATAAGTTTTGCCTTGGCTCATGTGCTGGATCGCCTAATATTACCTTATGAGCAATGCTGAAACATTTGGGCGGCAGGCCGCAACATATGCCAAGAGTCGCCCCTCCTATCCCAGTGAATTATTCGACTGGATAAAAGAACACGCGCCGGCCCAAAAGTTGGCGCTTGATGTTGGAACGGGGTCTGGGCAAGCAACCCGCGCCCTAGCGGACCGATTTGACCATGTCATCGCGACGGATATTTCAGCGCCGCAAATCGCCGCGGCACCCGTTCATCCGCGCATAACTTATAAAATCGCTTCGGCGCATGACTCTGAATTAAACGCAGGCTCTGTCGATGCCGTGACAGTGGCAACGGCTTTACATTGGTTTGATCATTCAAAGTTTTGGAAAGAGGTCGCACGAGTGGCGCAGCCTGGCGGAATATTCTGCGGCTGGACCTATCATCGCGCAAATGTCGATCCTGAACTGGAAGAGTATTTATTGCGGCCTGTGCTTGATGTCGTTGAGCCCTATTGGGCCGAAGGAAATAGACTAAGTTGGCGCGGTTATGATCCGATAGAATTGGGCTTACCCTTTGAACCCATAAAAATGCCAGAATTTGCTTGTGAACTCTCTTGGACAGCAGAACAATTTGCAGACCATCTCGAGAGTTGGTCCGCTCATTTACGTGCGCGAGACGACGGACAGGCTGACGTCCTAACTGCAATACGGGAAAACGCGCTTGGGCGCTTAAGCTCAGACGCGCGGCGTGTTCAAATGCCTCTAAATACTTTGGCCGCACGCATCCCCATTGGTTGACGGCTTTGCCCCATTTAAAATATAAAACCCGGCCCTAACTTTATCGAATTAGGGCCGGGTGATTATAAGTATTAAAGCGTACTGGTGCAGGACTTACCTATTTTGGCTTAGGTCCAGGTTTCTTACGCGGCGTGCCATCTTTTTTCAGAAGATTGCCATCAGCATCACGCGGCGCTTTTGATCCCGGTTTTGGTCCGCGTTTTTTCGGGGCCGTTGCGGTCTTTGCAGATGAAGCCTTCGTCGTCGTTTTGTTCTTAGACCCGGCTGGACGACCCCGCTTCTTTGGGGCCGCTGTTTGGGTAGTTTTGGGCTTTGACGCAGTTTTCGTTTTATTTGTAGACCCTGCCGGACGACCGCGTTTTTTGGGTGCAGCGGTAGGTTCCACAGTTTTTATCGGTGTCGGCTGATCTGCCGTAGTCGTAACACTGGCCTTGCCCATGAGGCTTTCTGTTTTTTCTTTAGCCGATGTCGAGAGACCATCCGTTTTTTCGCGAACAGAGGCGCTGGCGGATTTCGCTTTATTTTGAACGCTTTCGCTCATCTCGCCGACATTTTCGCGCAGGCTCTTCGTTGCATCACTCGTTTTTTCACTGACAATTTTCGTAGCTTCGCGCGTCCGAGCCGCTGCGATTTCTGCTGCTTTGCGAGCTTCGGCCACAGGATTAATATCTGCGAGCTCTGAGCGGCCCTTGTCTGGAGATAGGTTATCATTGATGCGGAAAATCGCGACCATCAATTCCGCAATAATTCGGGTAGTTACGAGAGACAGTAGCAACAAGGCGAAGAAATTAACAAAATACACGATATCGGCGAGGATACCGAGCTTAATCGAATCCAAGATTTCAGCAGAAAATGCAAGTCCGATAACAACAAGTGCCAACCAGAAAAACGGCACGACCAGTTTTTCTTTAAATAGCTTGTCGAAGGAGAAAAAGAAGTTCAGAAGATTTTTCATAACAGACGCCCAATTGAAAATTGAATTAATAGACATCTAGACAAATAAAAAGCGGGCTGCAAGCCCGCCTTAAATCACATTCACTTTAGGTCAATAAACCTTAAATTTATTCAGGTAGAGCTTCTGCGGCTAAAGTTGTCCCGATTTGCAGCTTAGGTACCAAAATTTCTGATGCCGCCCGTTTGTTATTAATTTGATTGCGGCGCGTTTTAAACGCGGCGTGCTGCTCTTTCGCAAGAGGCTTCCCTGAAAGCTGAGACAAGCGACGTGGATTAATTTTCTTGCCGTGATGCATGACTTCATAATGTAGGTGCGGACCCGTAGAGCGACCCGTAGTGCCAACATAGCCAATCACTTGATCTTGTTTTACATAACTTCCAGATTTAACGCCGCGGGCAAATCCATTAAGATGCGCATAAGCCGTTTGATATCCATCCGTATGACGGATGCGAATATAATTGCCAAAGCTACCATAGCGATTAGCACGCTCAACCGTGCCAGACCCTGCCGCTAAAATTGGCGTTCCGCGCGGCGCAGCAAAATCGACACCGGCATGCATTTTACGATAGCCCAAAATTGGATGTTTGCGACGACCATATGTCGAGGATAGTCGTGCGCCATTTACGGGTGTTGCTCTCAACTTACGCTTAGCCGTTTTCCCATCGGCATCGTAAAAATTTTCACGGCCTTTTTGATCTTCAAATAACCAATATTCAGATGTTTTTCCCCGCGGGGAGAAGGATGTGTAAAGCAAGTCACCCGCCTTCACGATGTCACCTTTTTGATCCCGCGCGACTTCGAAAAACATTTCAAACCCATCGCCAGGTTGAATGTCGCGTTGAAAATCGACGGAGTATTCATAGATATTGGCAAATTGCACAACGACTTTATCCGGCGCGCCCAATCGTGTGGCATCGACATAAAGCGAGTTTTCAACCGTCGCCTTCACGCCGATAGTTTCATATTTAAACTCTGCGTCAATTTTACGAGCCGCGTAAGTATCACCGGTCTCGTTCTTCTTAACACGGTCAACAAAAACTGTGCTTTCGACATTCGGCTTAAACGTCAAGTGGTCCAACGTCTCGCCCGTAAAATGCAGGTTGAATGTTTGTCCCGCACGCAGGTTGCGTGGCTTGAAGACTTCACCAAAAGATTCCGTAACGCGGTAAGCCTGTTGTCCTGTCAGGCCGTTGCGCTGCAAAAGTGGACCCAGATTATCACCCGACTTTAGGGTCACAGTCTTGACTGTCATATTCGGTGCAAAGTCCGCATCGAGGCCCATATCAAAACGAGAAATATCTAGCGCAGGCGCTGTCACCATTTGAACAGGCGTTTCGACGGTAGCTTCTGTGCGGTCTGGAAGTGCGACCAAACCGATGACACCGGCAGCGGCAGCGGCCATAAGAAAGCGAAAACGGTTTTCACGCGGAATAACAGTGTGGCGTAATTTGGTAAAAGCATCAGCACGCACGCGTAAACCCTCAACAAGGGCGTTAGACCGCACATCAGTCAATAGTTGTTTTGGGTTAGTCATATCTCAAAGCCCGGCACACAGATGATGGAAGCAGTATCCGATGGTTACACCTTGCATCATTCTTCCCTAAATCAGGGTTAACGCAATCCTACCCGACATGTAAACTGACCGAATTGTAACGCTTGGTTTTGTTGGTCTTAAGGTGGAACGTCCTCTATGCGTGACGGTAGGAGGTCAGGCCATTTCTGTGCAAGACAAAATTACAGATGGGCGACCCGCAGATACAGCCCTGCAGGTAGACAGCCGTGCCCCCGCCCGTAAATGGTATCGGCGGTGGTGGGCTTGGATTCTATGGGTTTTTCTGACCTTAATTCTGGCTCTGGCATGCGTTGCAATATGGGTGTGGAGCGAACGTTACACCCTAATGGAAGACCTTGTGGTCGATAGTTTGTCAGAATCAGGTTTTGAGGCAGAGCTTAATATTGTTTCCGTTACGCGAACGGATGCAAAAATCAGGAATATTCGAATTCGTAAAGACGGCGCAGACGTCATTCGCGCGGATGAGTTACGCGCGCGCTATGTCTGGCCTGATATACGCGACGGGCAGCTAAAACGCCTAGAACTGGACGGCGCGGTAGCAACACTCGCACTTGGCGATGATTGGCACCCCAACGCAGATTGGTTAATCAATCTACTGGACGGAGATGGTCCAAGTGATGGGCCATCGCGTTTCCCGGCCGAGGGCATCGCGCTCAAGGATGTAACCCTCCTGCTCACGTCTCCCCTCGGAGAGGCCACACTCTATGCGGATGCTGCAATCCCAAGCGCCGATGTGTTTGACGCTGAAATAACACTGGCGCCCTCAACATTGTCATATAGCGGCTTTTCAGCTGAAGGCGCAGGCTTTGCAAAATTGGCGCGCAGGGGCTCTGCGATTACAATTGAGGGGCAAACCCAAACGGGCGTTTTATCTAACCCAAATATTCAGATCAAAGATGCAACGCTGCGATTGGACGGCACCGCGGATTTAACGGCAACATCTTACACGGGCCTGATCGAAATTGACGGCGGCCCCATCGCAAGTAAATTATTTGCAGCTGACGCAGTCGACCTGACATGGACAGGCGAGGTCTCGCAAAACCCTACACTCAAAGCTGACGGAAAATGGACCATCGCCAGCCGCAATGCCCGCTCGCCCCGATCAAACCGCGCGGATGAATTGGCTGATATTCTTTCACTCGCGCCGACCTTAAGCGTCGTCCCCGTCACAGAACATTTTACGCCGCAATTGGTCAAAACTGTGCGGGACTTCTTAGTCGGCTCTGATCTATCGGGGACAGGCGAGCTGGCATATGGCACGGACGGCTTCACCCTGACCCCAACAGGCCCTGTGACTGTCAAAACAAAAACCAATCAATTATCGCTGACGCCGCGCACAGACAGCGCATTCTATCACTTTGACAAGCCGAACCAGACGATCTCTGCCAATTTGGACGCCAAGTTTAAATTGCCTGTTGGCCTGAATTTGACAGATATTGACTTAAAGGCCGCCTCTGAAAATGGAGTCGGGTTAAAGGGCGTTGATCGGTTCTCTGCAAACCTTGCAACGGCTTCGGATTGGCGCGCAAAAGGCGTTGAAGGCCGAGCGGCGCGGTTAGGTCCAATGAAAGCGCAGCTAAGCTATCGCGCCGACAAAGCCCCCCGTCAGCTCTCAATTCATACAAACTTAGATTATGATGGCAGCTTGCCCGGCGGATATGTCGAGGGCTTGGATTTACAGGGCCGTCTGGATGTACGTCTTTATGACACTCGACAAGTCATCGACTTCACGCCCATTCGAAATGGCCGTATTACACTGGCGCGATTGGAAACTCCGACGGCGTGGGTCGTTGAAAACGCAGATTTCACATTGCCCCCAACCCGCAACCTGTTCATCCGCAGGCCCGATGTCGCGACATTAAATGCGGCTTTACAAAACGCAGAATTCACACTCACACACCCTGCAACCCCAGAACGCGAGGCCCAACGCCTCGACTTGCGCGCCGCAGGTCTCGCCTTAGAAGGCCAATTAAATCCCAGCGCGCAGCAAAATTGGGACGCTGTTCTAACAAACGTCACTTACGCCAGTGAAACCTTACCCGGGCCGGGCACAACGGCGGCGGCGGCCACCGCGAATTTAACCGCAAAAATCACACCTAACGCCCCTGTGACCTTCACATTAAACAGTCCTTCCATCTTGGCCGAAACACCCTTGGTCCGTATTTCGGATATGCAAATCGATCTCGCCGGAACACCTGACACCTATGACGTCACACATGAGGGCGGCACCGTTAGCCTCATCGGGACCGAATTTGCAGATACGGCCGAAACGGCAGGTTTGGCACAATTCCCTGCCGATGGGCGCATCAGTTTCGCCGATAAACGCTTCGCCGGCCAAGCGAAGCTGCGGGTAGCCAAAGCTGGCGACGCCGAAGTCATCGTTGATTACAGTTTCGCGGATGGCGCGGGCAGCGCAGATATTGACGTCCCCTCCATTAAATTCACGCCTACGGGTCTTCAACCCCAAGCCCTCTTCCCGACCCTCAAAGGTAAAATCGCGCGCGTGGAAGGCGAAGCCAAAGCCAAGTTGAATATCGATTTTGCCGACGGCACATTAACGCAATCCAGCGGGACCGTTGATCTAATAGACGTCAATCTAGGTACAGCGCCGGGACCGATTGAAGGTTTGAACACGACCCTAACATTCACCTCACTTCTGCCGCTGGAAACGGATGGCACGCAAAGATTGACCCTGAAAAGTTTCAATCCTGGCCTTCCCCTCGAAGACGGCGTTGTGACCTACCGCCTCCTACCTGAAGGTGTCGCCGTGGACGCGGCGCATTGGCCGATTGGCAATGGCGCGTTCTCACTGGATCCATTCACATGGGTCTATGCGGCAGATGAAAACCGCGTGACGATGCGCGTCGAAGATGTCTCATTGGGCGATTTCATCAAAGACACAGCCAATCGTAAAATCGAAGCCACAGGCAATGTCGTCGGCGTTTTCCCAATCATCGTGCGCGGCGTCGAAGTCTTGGTCGAGGGCGGCAAGCTCTCTGTGCCGGGCGGCGGCGTCCTTCGTATTGAACCGGGGCCAAATGTTCCCGTCTACAGCCAAGAAGAGGCCATCAATGTTATTCGCGAACGCCGCGCGAGCGAATATGCGGCCCTCGCGCAAGATGCCCTGCGTGAATTTCGGTACCGCGAATTAAGCGCGGCGATTGATGGACCGCTGGATGGTGAAGTGGAAATCGGCGTTAGTTTTGACGGATCAAATAAGCGCGTTTTAAATGCCCAACCCTTCCGTTTTAATATGAATGTCGCGGGGGAGTTATTTAATATTGCGCGGAGCTTTAATTCGAATGCGCAGGTTAAAACGCAAATTTTGCGCGACAATGGGAAACTCCCTGAAGGCGTCATCATTGGGGAATAATTCAGCCTTTTAGATTCTATCCCGGACCCGACATATTTGGCGCAGTCTGGCCAATCACATCATCCGCGACAAATGCATTATCTTTGCGTTCCTCGCCAAATGTGCTCATTGGGCCATGCCCAGGCACAAAGCGCATATCATTTCCGAGTGGCCAGAGCTTGCTAGTGATCGACGTGAGCAAGTCCTGATGATTACTTTTTGGGAAGTCTGTGCGCCCGATAGATCCGCGAAATAAAACATCTCCGACAAATGCAATCTTCATATCTTGATTGGCGATGACAACATGACCTGGCGTATGGCCCGGCGTGTGCAGCACTTGAAATTTCACGCCTGAAAGTTCCAGTTCATCACCGTCTTCAAGATAGCGGTTTGGTACAACGGCTCGTCCCATGCCGGGATGCCCATATTGCGCCCATTGATTACCAATCTCGTCCATCCAAAATTGATCATCCTTATGTGGACCAATCACCTCTACGCCCAACGTCTCGCGCAGTTCATCTGCGCCGCCCGCGTGATCAAGGTGCCCATGCGTCAACCACATCGCCTTGAGCGTGATGCCCATTTCATCGAGCGTGTCTTTCAACCGCACGGCTTCTCCGCCTGGATCGATCAGAACGCCCTCTTTCGTATCGACATCATAAAGCAGCGAACAGTTTTGCTGAAACGGAGTGACGGGAATAAGTTTGAGATCAAGACGAGCCATGGCGCCTATCTGTGAGGCTTAGAGAGCGTGGTCAAGTGTAAGGGTCAGAAGAAAATTCAAGAGAAGATAATATAAATGCAGAGTGTGACGGCCCTTTCATATCTTCGTCACACGCCTGTCATGTGCCGCATGCAAGGCTGAACTTGCACTTTATGTGTTCCCCCCAACTGGGCCACATGCGCCGACACCCCTTCCCCTTTGGTCCGTCTGCGCATGTGGCCTATTTTTCTTAACCCAATTTGATTTCCGTGAAACCTGAAGGTGAATGTAACGGCTTTGTCATGAATTGGACAAGGTTCTGACAGGTTGTACCCTGCAATAGACATATACATGGCCCGTTGGCTGCGGTGGAACCCTCCCCCAACCTGCACCGTCGTCATTTAAACGGTCCACATAAAAGACCCGCGTCCGGTTCCCGGCGCGGGTCTTGATGTTTCAGCTCTTAGGTCAGTGCGAGGTTAAGCCGCTTTGCCTTCGCGCGTGGCTTTCAGATGTGCCAACATTGTATCTGCGTCCGAAACGTCAAACGGGTCGCTTGGGCAATCGTCCCCAAAACCGTCTTCAACGAATAGCTTTTCAATGTGACCATCAACAACAAGCATGGAATAGCGCCACGAGCGGGCCCCAAAGCCAAGATTATCTTTCTTGACCAACATACCCATTTCTTTCGTGAAAGAACCAGAGCCATCTGGGAGTAATGTGATGTTCTTATTACCCTGATCGAGACCCCATTTGTGCATGACAAAAGCATCGTTCACGGAGATACAAGCAATCTCGTCAACGCCAAGACCTTGGAATTGCGTATAAAGTTCGTCGTAACGCGGTAGATGCGACGAGGAGCAGGTCGGTGTGAACGCCCCTGGTAGAGAAAATACGATGACTGTGCGACCTTTGAAATATTCGCCCGTGGACAAATCTTTCCAATCATATGGGTTCGGACCTTCGATGGATTCATCGCGAATACGCGTTTTTAAGGTTACGTCAGGGACGTGTGTCGGTGTCTTAGTCACAGGATATGTTCCTTTGGATTAAGGTGTAAATTTAAGTGAATATGAGCCCTTCGCAGAGCAGACCGCGCACCTAACCAACGCACCATAGAAAACAAGGTTGAATGTTCATCACACCTCGATTTTCATCGCGACATAGAGATGCAGTCAGTAGCTTTGGACATATTGAGGTGCATCCATACGCACCTATATTCATGCAGCTTCACCCGTATGGTTTGAACGAGACAGGCTAAACTCTCACCCACAGACGACACCATAGATTTCATTGCAAAGCTCATCGCATAATCCCGCGTTAAACACGTGAACATCTGGCGGGGGGCTTCGCTCTCCTCAGAACCGCTTTAGTTCCTGTATCTCTTAGGTCTCTGTGTCTTCGTTGGAAAAATGTTCCGTTAGTACGGGGATGTTCGCGTGGGTGGTCAGGCTCTCGTGGAAACGAGTAAATAGAATAGTTTTCGAGCCCTCCCGACGCAATTTGTCAGAAAGCCCCACGCGAC
>CALKXY010000017.1 GCA_938003545.1 uncultured Caulobacterales bacterium | reverse complement strand
CGACAGACGTCTAAAGATGTTAGCTTTCGTTCGTGTGAGCACCGATAAATGCTCGTATATTATAATTGCAAATGACAATTATTCTGAGGATTTTGCTCTAGCTGCGTAAGCAGTTCGGGTAATTCCAACTTTAACTCCTAGCCCTTCAGACGGCTAGGCGGGCTCCGGTGGGTAGCTGGCAACAGAAACCCACCACTTTATTTCCTAACACCAACTTGCCGCGGCTAAACCGATGCTATACTTTAGCGTATGTTTAGGAAAATTCTCGTAACCAGCATTACCGTATATTCCGCAACTTTTTCGTTGACCGCACAGGCCTCCGATACACCCGATAAAATTGACTGCACAAGCCGCGCATATCTTTTGTCTCAGAAGGAGATCTTAGACACCAAAATATTGACGACATACGGTTCTTTAAAGGGGTTCAAGAATCTAGGTAAAATAGACAAAAAAATGAGAAAGGGCTCTTACAAAAGCGCTCAAAAACTGGTGGGCAAGTCTTTAGAACTTCCAAACATTTCTGCTCATTTAAGAGCACGATTTCACGCTATAAACGGTGAGGCCTTTGCAAAAAGCGGAGATATTCAAAATGCAGTATCAGAATATTCTAAAGCGCATAAAATTGAGACCGATAATGCGTGGCTAAAGAAGAGATATAAAGCTCATATTGACTCCCTAAAAAACGCTAAATCACTCCTCCAAACACCAAAAATAGCTTGGTTAGAGAGAGACGTACCGCCCGCGCAAATGGAGGTAAAAACGTCAGGGTATTGCTATCTGACTTATCAACTTCAGGAAAATGGCACCAAAAACATCGTTGCCGACTTCTGTGATGAAGGCCTAGACCCACAACCTTTCATAAATGCGGTGTCAAATTGGCGACACAATACTTCTCCCGACGAATTAGTAAAAATTAGTGAAACTAGGTTTTTTACCAAAATTGCCAACGAAATTCGGAATGAATGCGGCTACATTTTATAGATCTTTTTTGCTGCCCCCTTCCGAGTGGGTAAACCGCTAGCTACAGGCTTTATTGTCAGACATAATTTCGCTATACGAATTTGTGTCCAATTTCCTACTCACATCCCTCATCGCCTCTGTTGTCCTCACCTTGGCCCTAAATCTCCTACCAGCCCTATTTCCCAAAGCCGCCGCCAAGGCCGAACGGAAAATACTCGAGGGGGTTCAAAAGACACATGAAAATCGCGTCGATCCCAACACACCGAAGGTGCGCGTCTTCTTTCCATGGAAAGCCATGCTTTTGATATCCGTGGTTCTGACCGTCGCCGTCAACCTGATCGGATTTGTCGCGCGGTAGCGCCTCACGCCCTGTCCATCCGCGCGGGCACTCCGCCTTCGGGGCGTAAAGTCACTGTCATTAAAGGCTTAGGATAGCATTCCTCAGGCACTTTTATATCGTAATCTCGGACCAATCGCGCCAATGACATGACGGCTTCCATGGTAGCAAAGGCGGCCCCGACACAGATGCGCGGTCCTGCGCCGAATGGCATATAAGGCGCGCCTTTGGCTTTTAGGCTTGGGTCACGCAGGAACCTGTCTGGATCAAAAGCCAGCGGATTATCCCAGAGCCGTTCCGTGCGGTGCATCACATAATTACAGAGCAAAAATGTATCGCCCGCTTTGACCTCTCGCTCACAAATCACCGTATCTTCATGACAGAGGCGATTGAGCATAGGCGCAGGCGGATAGAGGCGCATGGTTTCGTCGATCACGGCTTGGATGAATTTTAGCTCCGCCATCTGGTCATAGGCGACATTTCCGTCTGGACCACAGACCGAAAGAACCTCCTCGCGAATACGCTCGGCCGTTGGCGCATGTTTCCCAACCAAATAGAGCGCCCACGTCAGGGTCAGCGCGGTTGTTTCATGCCCCGCAATAAAGAACCCAATCAAATTGTCGCGTTGCTCCCGCGCCGAAAGCCCCTCGCCTGTTTTTGGGTCTTTGGCCGCGATCAAAAGACTGACGAGGTCGTCTTCGACGGGATTAATCTTGCGCTCTGCGATCAATTTATCGGCAGCCTTTTTCAACCGTTTCAAAGCCAGAGACCCCTTGGGCGAAATGGGCCGCGGCACCCACGCCGGAAATGGGAGTAGATCATCGGGCCGCAGCGTCCCTGCGCTCGTCACCATATTGCGCGTCGCATATTTTAGCTTTTCGCCGTCGAGGCCCTGCGGATTACCCAATAACGCCTTGGCCAGCACATCAAAGGTCAGCTCCGCCATCGCGCTGTTCAGTTCAACATTGGGCTGCGTATCGAGGCCTGCGCAAAAATCATCCAGTGTTGTCGCGATCAAGGGCGCGAGGTCTTCCATATGACGTTTGCGGAACATCGGCGCGACCGCTTTGCGTTGGCGTTTCCACTGCTCGCCATGCACGGAGAGCAAACCCTCTTTCGTCGCAGGACCGAGAATACGCGCATCAATCGCGGTCTTGGTGAATTTCTTAGCTTCATGCTGCAAGACCGCCATCATGCCTTCGGGATCGGTGATCACATGTAGCTTTTTGCCAAAATTCGGAACACTGACGATGGGTTGCCTATAAGCGAGCGGTCCGAATCCCTCGACGGGATTGCGCAGAAATTTCCACGTTGCCTAGATAAACCCCTCATCGCCTTTTAGAGGCTGTGCGTGAGGGGGATAAAAGAGTCCTGTATCGGTGCTGAAATGGCTTTCGGATTCGGGTTTTTGGGTGCTCATGGCTTTTACTACGTCACAATAGGGTGTGATGGGCGAAAAAACCGCAAGTCGCGGCCTTATGCCTGTTGATTCCCAGCGCCGCGACGATAGGGTGTGCATATGAGTTCCGATCTGATGAATTATGAGCAAATGACACAACTCGCCCTGCGCGGTGTTGTGCGCGATGCGATACGCCGTGTGATCCGCGAAGACGGCTTGCCCGGCGCGCATCATTTCTACATCACATTTTTAACGCGCTACCCGGGCGTTGAAGTCGACGAAGGGCTTGCGCGGAAATATCCCGAAGAAGTCACCATCGTTCTGGAACATCAATATTGGGACTTGAACGCCTATGATACGGAGTTCGAGGTTACGTTGAAATTTGGCGGTATTCCGAAATATCTCAAAGTTCCCTATCACGCGATTTCTCGCTTCCATGACCCAAGTGTTGGCTTTGCTCTACAATTCGATCCGCCTGTGGACACAGAAGGTTCCGAACCCGTCGTTCAAATCGCGCCAGCGAAAAAACCTGCGACCACGCCAGCCGCGACTGCACTTGGCGCGCCCGCTAAGAAGTCTGTCTCAAAGGCGAAAGCCAAAAAATCTGATGATAGCGATGACACCGAACCCGATAATGACGGCGAAAAAGTTGTGAGCTTGGATAGCTTCAGGAAGAAGTAGGTTTACCTCACCAGAGACACCTCCGTTAGATACGATATTCGCTCAAGGCAGAGTACGTCATTAATTTCCTTTATACTGTCCTATTTGTTCGTAGTAATTACGCATTGCATTAACAAACGCATAACAACTTGCCACTCCTCCTGCTAAGCCAATGTATAACATTGCCTCCAATTCAGGCATTAAACCTTCCATGGACATCAACATTATCACTAGAGCGAAAACGAAGAAAATTGGGTAAGGTATCAACATTGAATTTATCGCCAGCTTTAGAGCTAACCTTATTTTTTCCAGCGGCTTTGAACGACGAAATACAACTTTTTCTTCGCGCATCTCTTCAACTCTCACATCAAATGCCGAAGCAATCGCTTTAATCGTTTCAAGGGAACACACGCCCTGATTTTCCATTCTTTGAACGGTTCGAACGCTTACCCCTGCTGCAGCCGCTAAATCTTCTTGAGACCAGCTTTGCAGACGCCGTAGCTCAACAACGCTTCTTTTATTTATTTTCACGCGTCGATTCTCCTTTTCGCTATACGTTTCCTATCGTAAAGCTTCTTTAGAATACCACGACAGACACCCGACAACGCAGTTTTCTGCTCATTTTTGGGCTATATAAAGAGTTGATGTAAGATATAATATGACCAACCTCCGCACTGAATCCGACTCATTCGGCGAACTGACTGTTCCTGCCGATAAATATTATGGCGCGCAGACTGCGCGCTCTCTCATCAATTTCCCGATTGGGATTGAGACAATGCCGCCCGCCCTTATCCGCGCTCTGGGAATCATCAAACGCTCTGCGGCGATTGCGAACCACAAGGCGGATAACCTCGAAGCTGACATCAAAGATGCGATTGTCCAAGCCGCATCGGATGTTGCCGAAGGCAAGCTGGACGATAATTTCCCCCTTTCCGTTTGGCAGACAGGGTCAGGCACACAGTCCAATATGAACACAAATGAAGTCGTGTCGAATAAGGCCATCGAAATCCTCGGCGGCGTAGTCGGCTCCAAATCACCCGTTCATCCCAATGACCATGTGAACCGCAGCCAATCTTCCAACGATACATTCCCAACAGCCATGCACATCAGTGCAGCAGAGCAAATTCAGCACGAACTCCTCCCGCAGCTGCAAGTCCTGCGCAATGCGTTAAATGACAAAGCGAATGAATTTGCCAAGATCATTAAGATTGGCCGTACCCACACCCAAGACGCAACGCCCGTTACGCTGGGACAAGAATTCTCTGGCTATGTCGCGCAACTCGACCTCGGCATCGAACGTATCAAGCGCGGCCTTGTTGAGCTTTACCCTCTCGCGCAAGGCGGTACTGCCGTAGGTACGGGATTAAACGCTAAGCCCGGTTTCGCCGAGAGCTTTGCTGAAGAAGTTGCGAATTACACAGGCCTGCCCTTCAAAACCGCCGACAATAAATTTGAAGCCCTCGCCGCGCATGACGCATTCGTCTCGGCCCATGGCGCGTTGAATACTGTCGCCGCCAGCCTGTTCAAAATCGCGAATGACATTCGTTTCCTTGCCTCGGGTCCGCGTTCTGGCCTCGGCGAAATCTCTCTTCCTGCGAATGAGCCGGGCAGTTCCATCATGCCGGGCAAGGTCAACCCGACACAATGCGAAGCCCTCACCATGGTCTGTGCACAAGTCATGGGGAATAACACCACGATGACTGTAGCTGGTAGCCAAGGTCATTTCGAACTCAACGTCTATAAGCCCGTCATGGCCTATAACATGTTGCAATCGATCACATTGCTGGCGGACTCCTCGCGTAGCTTTGCGGATAAATGTGTGGTTGGCATTACAGCGAATGAAGATCGTATTGCTGACCTTCTCGGGCGATCACTCATGCTCGTCACGGCACTGGCCCCGACCATCGGGTATGACAATGCTACGAAAGTCGCAAAAACAGCCCATAAGAACGGTACGACCCTACGCGAAGAAGCCGTCGCCTTGGGTTTTGTCACCGAAGCGGAATTCGACGACGTCGTCCGCCCAGAACTGATGATCGCGCCGCGCTAATATGACTGGCGATATTGTCAATTTCAATAAGGCCAAAAAAGCCGCTGCACGTCACACCAAGGTGAAGCGTGCAGCGAATAATCGCTTGAAATATGGGGCGTCGAAACCCCAAAAAGAACGCGCGGCGGAGCTGACGAAAAAACTACAAGCAAAACTCAACGCCCATAAAATTGAGACGACATCTACCTCCTCTTCTGACGATAAAGACGGACCGACTGACAACACATGATCAAACGCTCGATCTCTCTCTACGGCCACCAAACCAGTGTCGCCTTAGAGGCTGAGTTTTGGGCCGTGATCGACGCCAATGTCGCCGAGAGCGGTGACAGCTTCGCCAGCTTCATTCGCGCCCGCGACGACGAACGCATGGAAGGCGGCGCAACGCGAAATCTAGCAAGCCATCTGCGCGTATGGTGTTTGGGGCATGTGCAAACCAGAGATTAAAGCCGGCCAAATACTATCACCTTTGGCTCCACCCGCACAAAACTTACCAGCAGCTCTACAAATTGAAAAATGCTTTCAAACCAGCATGCGGTCTACATCTTAGATTGAACATCTTTTAATTTATCAAAAAAGACCATCATAGGTTCAATATTTTTGAAATCAGTTACGCTTGCTCACTAAAAACACAAGCGTTCGTGAACTTACCTTCAATGTTTGTGATGAGACAAATTCCACACTCTCTGTAAATAACTCGAAGTCAAAATATACACTGAAAAAAGAGAGAACATGACTAAGACTTTATTGAAGAGCGTATCTTTTGTAACGCTATCTCTGGCACTTCCTTTTTACGCCTCAGCTGGCGCTTGGACGGCTAAACAAGGCGATACATATTTAAAAGGTGCCGTGAATTATTTTGAAACGAGCAATCGATTCGGCCCTGAAAACGGATTCGAAAATTTCCAAAACACCAATTTTAATGTTTATTTGGAATATGGAATTAAAGACAATCTAACATTCTTCACAACGGGAAGCCTTACAGATTTAGAAAATCGTTCTGACGGTGTAGAAACATCTGGAAGCGGCGTAGGAGATATTGATCTAGGACTTCGTTATCGCCTGATTGATGGTCCCGTGATAGTATCTGTTCAAGGCTTATTTAAAGCCCCTTACCTCTATAGTGACGATGCAGAATTACCGCTTGGGAATGGACAAGAGGATTTTGAAGGCAAGTTGCTTTTCGGAAAATCTTTTGGTGACCTTGGTTATGGAGGATTAGAAGTCGGCTATCGTGTTCGTACATCAGATCCTGTAGATGAATTCAGATTTCTTGTCGAATATGGTATTGATGTAAATGAACGCACTTACTTGAGAACGAAACTCGACGGCATACATGCCGCAGGGAGTTCAAATGTAGATTTCGGTCTTGATACGCCTGTGTCTGTAGAAACTGCACTAAACCCGCAATTGCCACTCGAATTCGACCTTGGACGCGTGGAGTATACGGCAGGGTACAAAATTTCCGACACTATTGCGGCAGAGATCACTGGTACGACGGCTGTCTATGGAGACAATACATTGAAAGGGACGAATATTCAGGTCGCCCTTGTTTCGTCTTTTTAGAATTCTAGAAGCATGTCGTTCAGTGCCTTGGCAATATTAGGCGTTCACTACGTCCTCGTCTCCATTTTATGTATATATGGCGCACACCGCATATATCATAGTTTGGCGGCGAGGCGTTTGATCGGCAAGCTGAAAGGGTTAGAAGATGCCGCCCTCCCTGCGCTTTCAGAATATCCTTATGTTACCGTTCAAATCCCTTTATATAATGAGAAATTTGTTGTTGCTCGGATCATAGATTGTGTCGCGCGTCTTGAGTATCCAAAAGATAAATTACACATTCAAGTTCTTGATGACTCGACTGATGAGAGCATTGAAATTGTCGCAGAACGTGTCGCACATTATAAACACCTTGGATTTGATATTGATCACGTGCGCCGTGATAATCGTATTGGATATAAAGCTGGGGCACTCGCAGATGCAATGGATGACGTAAAAGGTGATCTAATTGCTATTTTTGATGCTGACTTCATGCCTAACGCTGACTTTCTTTTAAAGTCGATCCCCTTTTTCAAGGACAAAAATATAGGCCTTGTCCAAAGTAGATGGACATATTTGAACAGCCGGAAAAATACATTAACCCGACTGCAAGCCATTATGCTGGACGCTCACTTTGGAGTTGAGCAAGTGACGCGTTATGGAAAAGGTGTCTTTTTTAATTTTAACGGTACTGCTGGTGTTTGGCGTAAAGAAACAATTATAGACGCTGGTGGTTGGAAGGCAGATACTTTAACCGAGGATACAGACTTAAGTTACCGGGCACAAATGCGCGGATGGCAATTTGTCTATCGCCCCGAAATTGGCTGCCCTAGCGAAATACCAGAAAGCATGAGAGCCTTTAAGGTACAGCAACATCGCTGGGCAAAAGGCACGATTGAAGTCATGAAAAAGATTCTCACGACAATTTGGGCATCTGAAATCGCGCTCAAGAATAAGATCGAAGCGACATTACATCTGACCGCAAATTTAACCTATCTTTTCATGTTCATTGACAGCTTATTCTTCTTGCTCCCAACTGTTCATATCAGGCAGCAAATGGACCCTAATTTACTGATATGGCTTGATATCCCGATCTTCGCATTTGCATCTCTCAGCCACGCCTATTTTTTCTTAAGTGGACAGAAACGCCTTTACGGAAAGGTTTTGGACAAACTCTTTATCATGCCGGCCTTATTGGCGACCTCGATTGGTTTGGGCGTAAACAATGGACGTGCCGTGATAGAGGCACTGATCGGATATAAAACGGGATTTGAACGCACGCCTAAAACAGGTGGTCGTGCAGATAAGGTCGCACTTAAACATAGTTATAAAACGCACAGTGAGTTATCCGCTACACTTCTAGAGCTATCCTTAGCCTTCCTCTATAGTGGGTTTTTAGTATGGGCTATAAGTCGGTCCTATTGGGTGGTCATTCCGTTTCTTCTCCTGTTTGCAGCAGGCTTTTTCTACACATCACTTTCAAGTTTAAAGGAAGTTTTAGACGATCGAAAGACAAGCAAACGCGATAGATCTACGGCAATTCCTGAACCCTTAAAGTCCTCCCCTTACTCTGTTGGACCTAAAATCGATACCGTCGTTAAACCCATCGTGATGGAGTAAGCAGGGCATTTATGTTCTATGCCAAAGAGGTCGTCACAGCTAGAAGTCTTTCCAAAGGAAATTTTTGGTTATTTGCTGTCGGGTTGTGTCTCGTAACAAGCCTATATGTTTTACCAACGGTAATGCCTGCATATATTGGAACAGGATATATTACAGTTTCCTTCTGCATGACTGCGGTTTCAATCATTGTGTGGCATAAAGAAATTACATCACCTCAATGTATTTTCATCCTAAGTATCTTGTTATGTTTATGCCTTGCGCCTCTCTCTCCATATACATCGAATGATGTTCAACGATACATGTGGGATGGAGCCATGTTTCTATCCGGTTTTGACCCATATGTAATCGCTCCTGATAACCCTCGTGTTTCTCACCTTCGTGAAATTTGGCCGACGCCAGAAGAACACGCTCAATACCCTACGCTTTATCCCCCTGGTGCATTATCGCTGTTTGCAATTTGTGCCATGGCAGGCCCAGTCTACAGCCTTTGGGTTTGGAAAGGCATGGTCACATTGGCACTGATCGCTAGCCTTATTTTGACATATAAATTGTTAGAACAACGCAACGCACTCAAACACTTTGTTCTACTTGCATTTAGTCCGTTGTTATTGCTTGAAACACAGGTCGGAGGACATTTGGATATTTTCAGTGCCTTAGGCGTAATTGCAGCACTTTTCTGTATTCAGAAAGATAAAATTGTAATTGCAGGTATTATTATAGGGATAGCCGCCACGACCAAGTTTTTACCCGCTGTATTGGTTGGCCCATTTCTGTTTTATCTTAACCCTCGCAAGGCATTAAAGTTGTTTCTCAGCTCAGCTATGACGTGGCTTACTATTTACCTCATGATGTTTGGTCTCGGTTATAAACCCTTAGGTTTACTACCCACATTTTTTGAAAAATGGCGCGGCGGCGCACCGTTTTATCCATATTTAGACGCACTTAAAGATTGGGTAGGACTCACTGGATCACAATTCTTGTTTTTAATCACGGGATTGGCTCTATGTGGCTTCGGTTTAAGCGCGAAACTTGCCCGTAAAGGTCATATAGAGTTTGCCCTCATTCTAACTTTAGCCTGCCCTCTTCTTCTTAGCCCCGTTCTATTCCCATGGTACATGTTAGCCCTTGTTCCTTTTCTTGCTTTAAAACCTAATTTGACGCTTTTCACCGCAATGACTTTAGCGCCTCTATCCTATATTGTTTTGAATAAATGGCTGTCACAGGGCATATGGGAACAACCAAACTGGCCTTCCCATATCCTATTACTTGGCCTCATCTTGGCTTTCGCTTTTGATATTATCTGGAAAATTAAAGCGACAAAGGCCTGATGACTGATGTGAGGATAAATTTATTTCAGTCAAAATTTTCAACATCTAACTTTTTAAAACTTAATCCACGTATCGCGAAAAACAAACACGTGTAGTTTCAATCGCTTACAGAAATATCAAGAGATGCGTCCTTGGGTCTATATTTGTAGGCTAGTTTAAACTTGTCTTCTCACAACGGGCGACCAAGCGTACGTTGGCTTGTTCGGTGGGGAGCGGCGCTTGTCATTGGATGATGCTGGGTAACGTCAGCAAAGTTGGGTGGCCTATCGCGAGCTGTTTACCCCTCGACTGGGTAGCTCGGCCGATAGTGGAAAAAGGCGTCGTCGCGAGGGTCCCTCTGGGGCCGAAAACCACATTGTTATTCCGGTTCCGCCGGGCCCTGAAATACCCTCGCGAACATCCCGTAAAACGGAACATTTTTCCAACGAAGACAGCAGAGACTAAGAGATACAAGAGCTAGACAGCTCCGAGGCATAAACTGAAGATTACATTGCTTTTGATGTCATCCTACGCACGCCCAAAGGGTCGGGTTCGCCCGAGATGCAGGATATATCAGTCGAATGATGAAACTTGGGTTGATAAACGACAGACCACGCATCTTGGGTGTTACTCAATGCGGGATGACGCCATGTGCGGTCTATAAAAGCGAGTTTGACCGCAGGGCCATAGGCGCTGCCCCATAGCCAAGCCGCAACGCTGCCTCTATGTTCTTTCCGATATGTCAGATTATGATTCTCCTACACCTGTGCCTCCGCGCACCCAGCGTGATGCTGAGAAAGATCTAGGTTTCATAAAACCTAAATCTGATTCCTTCACACCAGCCCCGCCGCCGCCATCCGGTCGGTCCATTTCGCAAATGGCGATGCCAACACGTCCAGGTTCGCCAGCGGCTGGCGCATATTTGGAGGGATTGAACCCCGAACAAAAAGACGCCGTGATTTCCGTCGAAGGCCCGCTCTTGGTTTTGGCGGGCGCCGGCACCGGCAAGACACGCGTGCTGACCTGCCGCCTCGCCCATATTTTGAACAACGGCTTGGCCTATCCCTCGCAAATTCTATCGGTAACTTTCACGAATAAGGCCGCGCGCGAGATGCGCCACCGCGTATCAGGATTGCTGGGGCAAACCACAGAAGGCTTACCGTGGCTGGGAACGTTTCATTCCATCGCTGCGAAAATCCTGCGTATCAATGCCGAGCTGGTGGGATTGAAGTCCAACTTCACAATCCTCGACACAGACGATCAAATCCGCTTGCTGAAACAGATCATCAAAGCCGAAAATATAGACGATAAGAAATGGACAGCGCGCTTTATGGCGTCGTTGATCGACGGGTGGAAAAACAAAGGCTTAACCCCAGGGAAAGTCCCGCCACAGGAGAAGTATAAATTTGCAGAAGGTAAAGGCCTGATTATCTACAAGACATATCAGGATCGATTGAAGGTCTTGAACGCCGCAGATTTTGGTGACCTTCTGCTGCATAATCTGACGATTTTTCAGAACAATCCCGACGTGTTGGCGCGATATCATGCTAAGTTTCGCTATATCCTCGTGGATGAGTATCAAGACACGAATGTCTGCCAATATCTTTGGTTGCGTCTGCTGGCCCAAGGGTCAAATAATGTCTGCGTTGTTGGCGATGATGATCAATCGATTTACGGATGGCGCGGCGCAGAAGTTGATAACATTTTGCGGTTTGAAACGGATTTCCCAGGCGCGAAAGTCATTCGCTTGGAACGAAATTATCGATCGACGGAACATATTCTCGCGGCAGCCTCAGGCCTGATTTCAGCCAACCAAGACCGCCTCGGAAAAACGCTTTGGACCGAAGATGATGGCGGACATAAGGTGAGTGTCACAGGTGTTTGGGACGCCCCCGCCGAAGCTCGAATTATCAGCACAGAGATTGAGAACTGGCGGTCCAAGGGGAATAAATATTCAGACGCTGCTATCCTCGTGCGGGCCTCGCGCCAAATGCGGAGTTTTGAGGAACGGTTCATTCAAATCGGCCTGCCCTATAAGGTCATCGGCGGACCACGCTTTTTCGAGCGCCAAGAAATTCGCGATGCCCATGCCTATATGCGGCTTCTGGTAAATGAGACGGATGATCTCGCGTTTGAACGCGTCGTCAACACGCCTAAGCGCGGCATTGGCGCGACGACCATCCAAAAGCTGCAACGAGCCGCACGCTCCATGATTGTCTCGCTGGAACATGCAACGCGGGAGTTGACGAAGACGGACGAAATTCACGGCAAGGCTCGCAGTTCCCTTCGCGCTTTCTGCCTCGACCTTGACCGCTGGCGCGCGCAACTCGGCACGATGAAGCACACGGATTTGGCCGAACAGATTTTAGACGAAAGCGGCTACACTCAGATGTGGCGCGATAATAAGGACGCGAAATCTGCGGGGCGATTAGAGAACCTTAAAGAGCTCATCCAAGCGATGGACGAATTTGATACCCTGCCTGCTTATCTCGAACATATCAGTCTCGTCATGGATGTCGATAAGACGAACGGCCTCGAAGAAGACCAAGTGTCGCTAATGACCTTGCATTCCGCCAAAGGTTTGGAATTTCCAGTCGTGTTTCTTCCCGGCTGGGAAGAAGGCATGTTCCCCTCGCAGAAATCCATGGACGAGAGCGGGATGGCGGGTCTCGAAGAAGAACGCCGCCTTGCCTATGTCGGGATCACGCGGGCACGCGAACAGGCGAAAATCTATTTCGCCGCTAATCGTCAAGTCTATGGCAGCTGGCAATCCTCGCTCCCCTCGCGCTTTATCGACGAGTTACCACCCGCACATGTAGAAGCCGCCAGTGACAGCGGTTTGCACGAGACCAGCTCAGTTGCTGAACGTGTCAGCAGTGACTTCTCGCGCAGCTTCCGCGAAACGCAATCTGGTCCTGTGTCGCCCGGGTGGCAACGTTTCCAACAGAACAAGTCAAAGAGCTATGGCCGCACGCCCAAGGATATCGAAGGTCACGCCGTGCGCCGCCCCGCCAAAGGTAAATCGTCGAATTACAACATCGGCGACCGTGTCTTCCATCAGAAGTTTGGCTACGGCCAAGTCTCTGAAACGGACGGCACCAAGCTTACTGTGACATTTGATAAGGCCGGCGAGAAAAAGGTCTTGGACGGCTTCGTCGAACGGGCCTAGAGGGACATATGTTTAGGGCTCTATTTTTCAGTATTTTCGCAATTTTTCTGACGGGGTGTGCGTCCACGTCCTTTGAGGTTTTGGATATTAATGCGCTATCATCCGACAAAGACAATAACGGTGCCTTCGTCGGGTTAGAACGCCTCGCGCAACGCTCGCCCGAAGACAGCCGAAAACAACGCGTCAATATCATTTATTTGCATGGGATTGGATATGTCGAAAACCCAGAGGACGCGCCATTAGCAAATGCGTTCATTACAGGTGTCGCAGATGCCTATGGCCAAACCGTCGAAGAAAAAGCCGTAGCCAGCCAATGTGGCCGCGCAGGCAAAGATGAAGAGGTCAAGCTCTCCAATTATATCAAAATCAGAGAGACAAAAAAACGGACCTATCGCACAACTTTACCTGGCTCCACGCTCAGCCTGACCGACTTGGTCTGTATGGATCGACAGGTTCTACCCGTTGGCGGCAATATAGAATATGTCATTTACCGCGTATTTTGGGATGATATTTTCTGGGACGGTCTGCAACGCCCTCACGTTGGACAAGATGCCATTGGACAGAATGAAACCGGCATGTTCGCAAGTCTTCGGACGAAATATAATGGCCGTTTAAAAGACAAACTCGTCAATTACGGGTTTTCCGACGCGGTTCTATATCTTGGCCCAGCAGGCGAGCAAATTCGCAATGCAGTGCGCGGTGCGATGTGTAGCGCCGCTTTGGATGCGTCAGGCTATGGCTTTGATCAGCAAGGCGAGAGTGTGGACCACATAGATATTTGCCAGATTGCAGCACTGCGTGAGATTGAAACCGACCCCTTTGCATTCGTCACAGAATCTCTCGGCTCAAAAATTGCCTTCGACATCATGCGCGATGCAATGACGGATGGTCGCGGGAATATTTATGATACAATGATCAAAGGCACGCAGTTCTTTATGCTCGCCAATCAAATTCCTCTTTTATCGCTTTCTGACATTTCGGAAACAGACCGCGTGGTACCTGAACCCTATGCCGATGAGGACCGTCCAACGATTATAGCCATGTCAGAGGTGAATGATTTCCTGACTTATGAACTGGTCCCATTTTACCGTCAGCTATTGGAAAGTAGTGATCGTGGCGACAGTGATGGGTTAGATATATCTATCGGTGCGGAGCGCGAGAGATTGATCGATCTGCTTGGGTTTAACGTTGTAGATATGCGGGTTCAATTCTCTGGCCCCGTATTCCCGCTCGTCGGTGGTTTTGTCGATCCCTTATATGCGCATAATGGCCACGTGAAACAGCCAGAGCTAATGGCCTATATGTTATGCGGTGCGAAGGCTGGGCAGCTTCATGTTGATAATTGCCGCGGCCTCAGAAGCTCATTTTTACGCGGGAAAAACCTGCGGCGCAAAATTCCAGTCAACGAGAACATAAAAGGCCAACCTCTTAAAGGCGAAGCGGCCGCACGGAGTGGGTCATAATGCGTGCAGCACAATCAGACGGTTTCAGGCCGTGGGCGCTCGAACTTCATGCGCAAGCTGACACCGCGTTTGATCTCGCCGATGCGCTCGGCATGGAAGGTCATATGACCGCGTTAAGTGTGGCTCTTTTCGATGCGCCAAAGGGACAGATGCTCGTCCAAGCTCTCTATGAGTCAGAGGATGATGCCAATGCGGCCAAAATCAAGTTGAATCTACCAAGAGGTTCAACAGCAACTATTGCTCAACTTCCCGCGAAAGACTGGGTGAGTGAAACTCAAGCGGGCCTCTCTCCTGTTCATGCAGGGCGCTTCTTTATCTATGGATCGCACGATGCGGACAACGTCCCCGCTGACGTGATTGCCATTCATGTTGATGCAGGTCTCGCGTTCGGAACGGGACATCACGGCACAACGGCAGGATGCCTTCGTATTTATAGCGAATTATTAGACAATAGTGTCTCTCCAAAGACCGTTTTGGACTTAGGCTGCGGCGCAGGCGTTCTCGCCATTGCTGCTGCAAAAACGCTTGAGGGAGCAGATATTCTCGCGACGGATATCGACCCAGATGCGATTATGGTGACAGATCAAAATATCACGCTAAATGCTGTCGAGGGCAAATTGACCGCGCATGTCGCGAATGGTTTTGACAGCGCCACGCTCTCGGGGCGACAGTTCGAGCTTATTTTTGCGAATATTCTCGCAGGCCCGCTGATGGTCTTGGCCGATGATATTGTGGCTGCCACAGCGCCGGGCGGACGTGTGATTTTATCAGGTATACTTGACGAAAAAGCTGCTGCCGTAACGGCCTGCTTTGAAACGGCGGGGCTACATGTCAAACTGCAGCCTAGTTTGGAAGGCTGGACATCCCTGCTCGGTCAAAAGCCACGCCTATAATCGCGCATAAAAAAAGCCGCCTCGCAGTCACGAGACGGCCAATATTCAAGCTGTAAAAGCTTTAGATCGCGCGTGTCGCGCGGCGGTTACGGCGCGTGTCGCGACGTGCAGCCAAGCCGCTACGTACAGGTGCAGCGATTGCTGTGCGACGGCGGGTCGCCGGTGCAGTTACAAATTCAGTACCGTTCAATTGGGTGGTCATTTCATTTCTCATTTGATTTAGCGGTAAGTCATCTCACCGCTGTTTCGATGGGCGCTATGTAAGCCCGATAAGAAAATGTGGAACCGACGATGCCGAGAATGAGCTATGCATAAATGCAAAGATCTAGAGGAATTTGTTAACCATAGGCGTCACTAGAGAGTGATTTAAAGGCTTCACCTCATTTGTGTGTTAAGGGTCAAACCTCCCTTGAAGACTGTTTATAAGAAAGGTTTTCCCGCCAAACGGCCTTTTCTTTATCTAGTAAAATAGCCGATTAATCTTATATCTCACCCAAGGCTTACGAACAGGACGATATAGTCATGAACCAGATCGCAGATAGTTTTCAAACCTATGACGTCACAGGTGGTCCTGAATACGGACATCGCAATTTACCTAAATTGCGCGCGGCCATGACGGTTTTAGGTTTGGACTTATTCTTGGTGCCTCATGAAGATGAATACCAAAATGAGTATTTACCCGATTGTAACGAACGCCTGATGTGGGTGAGCGGATTTACTGGCTCGGCAGGCGCAGCCATTATTGGCATAGATACAGCCGTTATGTTCGTTGACGGTCGCTACACATTGCAGGTCCGTCAACAAGTCTCAGAAGACCTCTATAGTTTCACAAAATTGGAAGGTGGCGGCATGGCGAGTTGGCTGCGTGCCAATGTGACAGCAGGACAAATTGTTGGTTTTGATCCGCGGCTTCATAGCCCCGCCTCTCTCGCGCGCCTTAGAGATGCTGTTACGTTAGCAGGCGGTAAAACACTTAGCCTCCCAACCAACCCAATCGACACGGCTTGGAATGACCGCCCTGCTGTGCCGCTGACTAAAGTCACAATTCAGCCAACATCCCTCGCAGGGAAAAGTCATGCCGATAAGCGTGCAGAGATTGGACGCAGCATTGCCGCGTCTAACGCAGATGCGGCGCTTATCACTGCACCGGCCTCTATTGCATGGTTGCTGAATATTCGCGGTAGTGATGTGCAATGCACGCCCTTGCCACTATCTACCGCCCTCATTGATACGAATGGCCACATGCAGCTTTTCATTGCCCCCGAGAAACTCTCGGATGAAGTCCGCACGCATTTAGGTAATGAGGTCAGCCTCCAATCCGATGACGCCCTAGAATCTTCTATTTCAGCCTTATCTGGTAAAATTGTTATCGCTGATCCGAACACGGCATCGGCTTGGCATGTCGACACATTACAAGCCGCCGGCGCAAAGGTTAAATCCGCATCTGACCCCGTTGCCCTGCCAAAGGCGATCAAGAATGCAGTTGAAATCAAAGGCACATCCGCCGCCCATGTCAGAGACGGCGCGGCCCTCGTGCGCTTTCTACATTGGCTCGATACAGATGCCCAATCTGGCGAAGTCGACGAAATCGAAGCCTCGACACAGCTGGAACGCTTTCGACGTGTAGATACATCTATCCGCGACCTCTCCTTTGAAACAATTTCAGGTGCAGGTCCGAATGGCGCTGTAGTCCATTACCGCGTCAACACGAAGACCGTCTTGAAACTCAAACGCGGATCACTGTTTCTGGTTGATAGTGGCGGACAATATCCAGACGGCACAACAGACATAACACGGACCGTGCCTATCGGTCAGGCAACGCAAGAAATGTGCGAACGGTTCACCCTCGTTTTGAAGGGCCATATCGCACTCGCAACCGTAAAATTCCCAGCCGGCACGACAGGAAGTAATCTTGATGTGTTGGCCCGCCATCCCCTCTGGCAGGCTGGTTTGGATTATGATCACGGCACTGGCCATGGCGTCGGGGTATTCCTAGGTGTGCACGAAGGCCCACAACGCATTTCTAAACGCCCGAATAATATTGCCTTAAAACCTGGAATGATCGTTTCCAATGAACCTGGTTATTACAAAGCCGGTGAATACGGCATTCGAATAGAGAACTTACAATATGTCACGCCGCCTGCCGCGATTGCAGATGGAGAACGCGATATGCTAGGCTTTTCTACGCTGACGCTGGCACCCATTCACCGTGATTTGATTGTGTTGAACATGCTCACACAGGCAGAGCGTGACTATATGAATGCGTATCACGCACGGGTTTTGCGCGAGATTGGTCCCTTAATTGAGGGCGATGCAAAGACTTGGCTGACAACAGCCTGCGCACCACTTTAAGCGGATCCACAACATGACGACACCTGTTACCAAAGCGCCCGAACTTCGTGTTCCCTATTGGATTGACGCGCATGGGCAAACTCGCGCGCCCCTAACTTTATCTGAATTGGGCAAAGGTCATAAAGTTATTTTCTGTTTTAAAGCTATGTGCCCCGGATGTCATGCATCAGGTTTCCCCGCCATGAAAACCATCTATGACGGATTGAAAAAAACCGATGTTGGTATGGCGGTTATTCACACAGCTTTTGATGACGACCCTGGGAACTCGCAAGATAAGATCGCAAAGATGCAGACCAAATATGGGCTTCCCATTCCCTTTGGTCATGACCCAAAAGTTGGGACAGCCTATCCCACCTTCATGCAAGATTACCGTACGCGTGGGACACCCTATTTTATCGTTTTGAATCCAGATAATCAGATCATATTTTCTGACTTCCAAATCAATGCCGAAAAGGTCGTTGAAATTCTGGGCGCGTAAGAAAATGATTAAAAAAATATCAGGTTATGTTGATGTACCCGCATTGGATCGCGCGAATTTCGAGCGCGCACTCCCTGAACATTCACGCCTTACAAATGCGGAACCAGGATGCATTTTTTTCGAGGTTATAAAGAGTTCAAACGTTGAAGGCCGCTACATCGTGAACGAAACCTTTGATGATGAAGCCGCCTATCAAGCGCATGTGGATCGCACGCAACAGACGGAATGGTTTGAAATTACGCGAAACATAAAGCGATCTTACAAAACCACCTAAGTAATCAGCTCAAGCCACGCATCTTCGGTCATGACGTTCACGCCAAGGCTCTCGGCCTTCTTTAGCTTAGAGCCAGCCCCCGGACCCGCAACGAGATAATCCGTCTTTGAGGACACGCTGCCAGAAACTTTTGCGCCCAAGGATTGAGCCCGAGCCTTGGCCTCATCGCGAGAGAAACGCTCTAATTTCCCAGTAAACACAACGACTTTCCCTGCAACGGGCGAGTCAGATGTCGGCGCTTCTGCATCTTGGATATCGAGGTGTTGCACAAGGTTCTCGACGATCTTGTAATTAGCATCAGATGCAAAGAATTCAGCCAATGAGCCAAGTGCCGCTTGCCCCATACCGTCAATACCAAGCAGGGACATATATGGATCACTGACAGGGTTTTGCAGTTCAGGAACAGCGGTCCAGAACATCTTCCAGCTTGTGAAATGCTGCGCAATTAACCGCGAATTAGTACGACCCACGTGACGAATGCCAAGGGAATAGAGAACACGGTCAAATGGAATCGAACGGCGCGCATCAATCGCATCGAATAATTTTGTCGCACTCGTTTCGCCAAAACCTTCCCAAGTTTCTAATTGAATTTCAGAATTACGGGACCGGAGCGTAAAAATATCTGCAGGCTCTCGAATAAGGTCTTTTTCATAAAAGGCTTCAATCTGGCGTTCACCAAGGCCGTCAATATCGAAGACTTGTCGCGAGACGAAATGCACCAAACCTTGAACGGCTTGCGCAGGACAGGACAGACCATTCGTGCAGCGCCGCACAACATCCTGGCGCCCCGTTTTCGTATCAATATCAGACGTAACAGGAGCCGCGCAAATGGGACATTGGCTTGGAAATACAAAAGGGTCTTTGTCGCTAGGTTTCACAACACGCAAGACTTGTGGGATGACATCCCCTGCCCGTTGAATTTCAACGCTATCGCCAACCTTCACGCCAAGGCGTTCGATTTCGTCTGCATTATGCAGCGTCGCATTGGATACAACAACGCCGCCCACAGTAATCGGTGTGAGGCGCGCAACGGGGGTCAGAGAGCCTGTTCGGCCAAGCTGAATATCAATCGCCTCGACAATCGTAATCGCTTTTTCAGCGGGAAATTTATGTGCAATCGCCCAACGCGGCGCGCGAGATACAAACCCCAACCTGTCTTGCAGCGCCAGATCATCGACCTTGTAGACAACGCCATCAATATCATAACCAAGGCCTGCACGTGCATTCAGAATTTCGGCGTAATGCGCGACCATCTCTTTCGGGTTGTCATGTCGACGCATTTGCGGGTTCACATCAAAACCCCAATCCGCCATGCGCCTGACAGCGTCTATCTGCGTTTCAGCAAATGGCGCGCTAACATCTCCCCATGTATAGGCGAAGAATTTCAAGGGCCGCGACGCCGTTACAGACGGGTCGATTTGGCGTAAGCTGCCTGCCGCAGCATTACGTGGGTTTTTATATTCCGCTTTCCCAGCCGCGACTTGCGAAGCATTCATTGTCTCGAAATCTGCATGATCAATATAAACTTCACCCCGAATTTCGAGAACTTCTGGCCAGCCTTGGCCAGAAAGCACTTTTGGAACAGTGTCTAAAGTCGCTAGGTTGGCCGTAATGTCTTCACCAATCTGCCCGTCGCCGCGCGTAGAGCCTTTGATGAACTTTCCGTTCTCATAGCGCAAAGCCGCAGACAAGCCGTCGATTTTAGGTTCAGCCGTAAATGCAATATTCGTTTCACTGGGCAGACTAAGAAAGCGTTTCACACGCGCACAAAAGTCGACAACATCTTCATCAGAGAAAGCGTTATCCAGAGACAGCATTGGGACGACATGTTTAACTTTACCAAATCGACCTGACGGCTTTGCTCCGACGGATTGGGTTGGACTGTCTTTATGAATAAGGTGTGGAAATTCAGCTTCTAAGGCAATGAGTTCGCGGCGAAGTGTATCATAATCAGCATCGCTCAGTGCTGGATTATCATCTTGATAATACAAAGCATCGGCAGCGCGAATTTCCCGCGCAAGCCAAGCGATCCGCTTTGCGGCAGATTCGGCACTCATGACGCCATTAGCTGCCGTGCGGCAGCGCGGGCTTCCTGCGTTATGGTTTCGCCTGCCAACATGCGGGCAATTTCTTCTTCGCGTTCGCTGTCCAAGATTGGTTTTACAGACGTCGTTGTCGTGTCGCCTATGGAACGTTTCTCAATCCGGAATTGACTATTCGCGCAAGCTGCAACTTGCGGGCTATGCGTGACAGTGAAGACTTGCGCGTGATCAGCTAATCGCGCGAGACGTTTGCCGACCGCTGCCGCTACAGCGCCGCCTACACCTTGATCGACTTCATCAAAGACCATCACAGCATTATTCTGTCCCGCAAGCGCCACTTTAATCGCAAGCGCGAAACGCGCCATTTCCCCGCCTGATGCAATCTTATCCAACGGCCCAATTGCCGTTCCAGGGTTGGTCGAGACCAGAAAACGGATTTGATCCACGCCAGATTCACTTTCTGGAGCCACAGTAAAATCAGTTTTGAATTGCGCACGTTCCATTTTCAGCGGCGGCAATTCTACGGCAACAGAGGCATCTAACGTTTTTGCAGCAGCTTTGCGCGCACGGGTAAGTGTTGTGGCCGCTTTATCATAAGCTGCCTTCGCTAGCTCCGCGCGCTTTCGCGTTTTTTCAATATCCATAACAACCGTATCAATCGCGTCCAGTTCTCCTGCAAAGCCTGTGCGTTTGCTTGCAAGCTCCCCGACAGGAACATCATATTTACGCGCGGCAGCCCGTAAAGCGAAGAGCCGTTTTTCTGTTGCTTCAAGTTGCCCAGGCTCGACATCAAAACTTTGCGCAGCAATACTTACAGCTTCACGCGCTTCTTGTGTTTCTAACATCGCTCTCTCAAGAGCTTCGGATGCGGATTGAAGCGCGCGAACAGCCGTAAGTTCGCCTTCGCCGAATTTAGCACGTAAGCGTTCAATACCTGCCAGAGCTGTGGACAAGCGGGCTTCAAATGCGCCATCTTCCCCGAGAGCGTCCTCAGCCGCAGACAATTCCGTGAGTGCCCCCTCTGCGCCCTGCAAGAAGCGCCGTTCATTTGCGAGCTTTTCTTCTTCACCGTCACGCGGATCAAGGCGATCTAATTCGGCTATAGCATGCTCTAGAAATTCACGATCTGCACCTGCCTTGGCTTGCAAAGAGAGCAGAGCCTCAAGCTCACGCTTTGTCTCCTGACGCGCAGTATGTGCCGTTTTCACAGCGGTTAACTCACGCGTGTATCCGCCAAATTGGTCCAACATCGTAATGTGAGTAGTTGCGTCCAGAAGGCCTCGCCCGTCATGCTGACCGTGTACTTCGAGTAGATTTCGCCCCAAGGCAGAGAGAAGTTTCACGCTGACGGGCTGATCATTGACAAAGGCGCGACTACGGCCATCTACATTGACGGTCCGCCTCAGGGTTAAATCCTCTGAAACATCATAATCGATATCTTGTTCAGCCAATAATGCCCATGCGCCATTATTTTTGGGTAGTGTGAAGCTAGCTGTACATTGCGCTTTTTCAGTGCCTGCCCGCACTAATCCGCGATCAGACCGTGCGCCCGTGGCCATACCAAGCGCGTCGAGTAATATCGATTTACCTGCGCCTGTTTCCCCGGTGAGAGCCGTAAGCCCACGGTCAAAATCCAAATCGAGCTGTTCGATCAGGACGACATTCCGGACAGAGAGTCCCGATAACATCGGACCTAGAACAACCGCTCTTTCAAGCGCGTCCAATACCCTTTGTTTCGCGGCTTGTTAATTTCGTCATCAAGATTGACGCCATAATTTTCGAGCAGATCATAACTGTCTTTGTACCACTCACTATTTGGGTAGTTATAACCGAGAACGGACCCGACAAGTTTCGCTTCTTGAATGACGCCAATCGTAACATAGCTTTCAACCAAGCGATGCAAGGCCTCTTCGGTTTGCGACGTCGTTTCATATTGTGAAACAACCGTCTTAAATCGTCCAATTGCTGCAAGTTGTTGATTTTGTTTCTGATAATAACGACCAATAGACATCTCTTTACCAGCAAGATGGTCATGCGTGAGTTCGAGTTTCAGGCGGGCATCGCGGGCATAATCGCTCTCTGGATAACGGCGAACAACTTGTTGAAGAGAGGCTTCTGCCGCTACTGTTGTGGCTTGATCTCGACCTACATCATAGATTTGGTCGTAATAATTGATCGCTACCAGATAATATGCGTATGGCGCAGAATCTGAACCTGGGTGCAATCCAACGAAACGCTGTGCCATTGCAACGCTCTCGTCATGGTCTGCCGAACGATAGGATGCATATGCACTCATCAACATAGACCGACGTGCCCATTTCGAGAATGGATGCTGACGCTCAACTTCTTGGAAGAGTAGCTTCGCATCTGCCCAATCGCCTTGCTCCATTTGCCCCAAGGCTTGGTTGTAGATCAATTCGGCTGGACGTTCTACGTAGGCTAGCTTTTCTTTCTTACCACCAAAGGTACCACAGCCACTGATCGCAAACAAAGTTGCGCCCAGAATAGCGACTCGAAAAATGGATGGCGCGCGTGAGAGGATAGACATGAAACCCGTTCAATCTGTGACCTGCCCTGATGATTCGCTTATACGAGTCTTAGTCAGAGCCTTTGTTTAAGATTGTCTTAGAGGTTTCGAAACAGCGCGGAAAGTGAGAAAAGCGTTAGGCCGAGACTGATTTCAGGTGATGCACGTCATCATAGTCCACCTCGTCCATCGACATTGTGGTAAAAGTCCACGCAGAGGGTGTGCCATACAGCTTCATTAGCAGATCATGATTCAGGCCATGACCGGACTTCACCGTCGTCACACGGCCCAATATAGGGCCGCCTAGATACAAGTCTCCAAGCAAATCCAACGCCTTATGCCGTACAAATTCATCATCAAAGCGTAATCCACTTGGGTTCAAGACTTTGTCTTCATCAACCACAACCGCATTGTCGTAAGATCCACCTTTAGACAGACCTGCAGCTTGGAGCGCCGCGACTTCGTGCAAACGCGCAAATGTGCGAGCACTCGCCATGCGTTCGCGAAACGATCTAACATCAGGTACAATTTCTAACCTCTGACGACCGATGGCTTCTTCGGCGAAATCGATCGTTACATCCAATTCTAAGCGATCTGATGGCTCAATGCGTGCGAACATATCCCCATTCCCAACCTCAACGGTTTTGAGAACTTTGACATATCGGCGAGGTGCGGGCTGGCGATAAACGCCGACTTGCTCGATCAGTTTCAGAAAAGGTTCCGCTGAACCATCCAAAGCAGGCAGCTCCGCGCCATCAAGCTCAATATCTAAATTGTCGATACCAGCCGCGCTCAAGGCGGCAAGCAAATGCTCAATGGTAGAAACACCTACGCCCGCGGCATTGGATAAGGTCGTACAGTTACGAACACCTGTGACGAGATCAGGACGGACGGGGATGACATTATCTCGATCTGTTATGTCCGTTCGAACGAAATTCAATCCATACCCAACAGGCGCAGGACGCATCACGAGGCGTGTATGCTGGCCGTTATGCAAAGCAACGCTGGCTGTAACAGCTGGTGCGCGAAGGGTGGATTGACGACGAATGTTCATATTAGCGTTATCTGTGTCTCACGTTTAAACTCAAATTATGGCTAACTTTGAATTGTGACAGCAACAAGAAACGCTCCGTGACGGATTGTTTCACTTTATGACAAAAAGGCCACCCTGTTGCCAGGATGACCTTTTAAACTATTGATTAGACTAAAATTTATCTATTTTGACGGCGTAAGAAACTTGGGATTTCCAACTCATCTTCAGAGTCACTTCCGAACAAATCTCCACTTGGTGCCGAACGACTTTGCACTTGCGCGCGCGGTGCAGGGGTCGGAGCAGACGTTTTACGGCGACCAAAAAACCCGAAAGGGCTTCGTGCAGGACTTGCTGGTGCAAGCTCAGGAATTGGCGCAGGCGCAGGCTGAGCAGGCGCATAAGCTTGCGGCGCATTAGCCACCTGATCCTCAGGCTGAATACGCGGCGGATAAGGCTTTGGCGCAGTATAAGGCGGCGGAGCATTTACAGCTACGCGTTCCTCTTCCTGATCAAAGTCATAATCTTGAAAGGCTTTACGCGCTTCAGCTTCCGCAGCAGCTGCTTCTTGTGCGCGTTCATGCACACCAAGCTCAACTACATTTGGTTCGGATTTAACTTCGGAACGCGCCGTAAAAGGTGCAGGAGCAGCCTCAACGCGCGCAACAGCATCAACACCTGTTGCAACAACGGATACGCGAATGATTCCATCAAGGTCATTATCTAGAGCCGATCCAACGATGATGTTTGCATTTTCATCAACTTGATTACGGATCAATTGTGCAGCTTCATCAACTTCATAAAGCGTAAGATCGCGGCCGCCAGTGATGTTGATCAAAACTCCTTTAGCGCCTTTCAAAGAGACATCATCCAAAAGCGGATTGTTAATGGCGGATTCAGCAGCCTCAACAGCACGACGATCGCCCGTGGCCTCGCCTGTACCCATCATGGCTTTGCCCATTTCGTCCATAACGGTACGAACATCATTAAAGTCGAGATTGATCAAGCCAGGAACAACCATCAAATCGGTGACGCCTCGAACACCAGAATGTAGAACCTCATCAGCCATTGCAAAAGCGTCAGACATTGTTGTCTGCTCTGTTGCGACGCGGAACAGATTTTGGTTCGGAATTGTAATCATTGTATCGACAGCAGAGTAAAGGTTTTCAATACCTTGTTCAGCGAGCTTCATGCGTCGAGATCCCTCAAACATGAATGGTTTTGTAACGATACCAACAGTCAGAATACCGCGTTCCCGAGCTGCACGTGCGATAACAGGCGCAGCGCCTGTGCCTGTGCCGCCGCCCATACCAGCAGCAACGAATAACATGTGCGCACCATCAAGGTGCTCCATGATTTCGTCCATGCTTTCTTCTGCGGATTGTTCGCCGACTTCTGGACGCATTCCAGCGCCGAGACCTTGCGTAATACCAGACCCCATTTGAACCTTACGTGTCGCCGCACTTAGAGCCAGAGCCTGTGCGTCGGTATTGGCAACAACAAAATCTACGCCGTCGAGGCCTGCCGCGATCATATTATTGACCGCATTCCCTCCAGCTCCGCCAACGCCAATAACAACGATACGAGGTTTAAGCTCTACAGCTTGAGGAAGATGAAAGTTAATCGGCATAGTGGCACCCAAATTATGGTCAACGATTGGTGAATCAGACCTTGGGCGGAAAGCCTTAATGGCTTGTTAACCGCGTTAACTTTTACGCAAAATCACTGAAAAAACTTCCAAGGCTTAGAAATTCTCGCGCAACCATTGAACGGATCGAGCTACGGCATTGCCTGAATATCGCTGCGCTTGAAGGCGGCGGCCAGATAAGTCTGGCGGGCCTGTGACAACTTCAGGCCTATCATCAAAGACGTTTTTGAGTAAGCCTGTGGCAACGGCAAAATCTGGCTGACTTAATTCCTCGGACAACCCAAAGACGCCGTGGGGCTGACCGATTCTAACGCGCTTACCCAAAACATGTGTGGCGAGTTCGCGAATACCGTTCAGATGCGCCCCACCTCCGGTCAAAACGACTTGGCGGCCAGAATAACTCTCCAAGCCAGCCTTATGAATGCGATCGCGCAAAAGCTCTAACGTTTCTTCGACACGGGACCGAATGATATTCGTTACCAATGCGCGCGGCTCATCATGTAATTCATCTTGCGCTGCAATCGGAGGACACGGCACCATCGCGACTTCATCATCTGCACCATGCAAGCAAGAGCCATAAATCATCTTGATTCGCTCTGCGGCCTCAAACGGAGTCGACAGACCTCGCGCGAGATCGGACGTAATGTTACGTCCACCGACACCCAAGGCATCAACGTGAACCAATGTGTTATCGCGGAAAATTGCGGCGGATGTAATCCCAGCACCCAAATCAATGAGCGTCACACCAAGGTCGCGTTCATCTTCGGTCAACACAGAAAGTGCCGCCGCGTAAGGGCTGACGGTCACAGACCGAATAGTCAGGTGACACCGCTCAATACAATGCGCAAGGTTTCTAAGAGGCCCGATACCCCCCAATACAAAATGCATATCAACGCCTAATTGCCGCCCATACATGCCGCGTGGGTCACGAATGCCATCTTCACCATCGACCTGCCAATTCAACGGGATCGCATGTAAAATGGCATGTTCAGCTTGGGAAAGCTCCGATAACGATGAATTCAACACGCGCTTTAAATCGCGATCAACGACTGCGCCGCTGGCGAATTCCGTCTGTACCGTCATATGTTTTGATCGCAGAGATCGAAGCGCAACATTGACCGAGACATCTTGAACCGTCACACCTGCCGCACGTTCAGCCTTTTCAACGGCTGTTCGAATACCGACTTCGGCGGCTTCTAGGTCGACGACAGCTCCGCCCTTTAATCCTGCGGATACACCAAAACCCGATCCGATTAAGCGCACGCCTAATCCAGGTTCTTCCCTACCAATGAGGCAAACAACCTTATTGGAGCCAATATCCAGGACACAAACCGTTTCAGGCTGTCGTTTTGTTGGAGCCCCAAACACGCGCTAGCTGGACTGTGGCAGATCAGTAGATTTAGCTGTTAAGCCAATACGGTCAGACAAACGTAGATCAATCGCCTCTACATCTCGAGACAAGATAAAAGTTTCCCGATCCAAAAGAGCCAAACGATTTAGAGCGGCCCCAACTTGCTCAACGGGCAATTTCACAACCGTTTGGTTTCGCATATGCATATCCCAACGTCCGGATGGAAACCGAACAAGACTTTCGACGCGACTCCAAATTTCACTATGAGGCTCAATCGCAGCTTCAATGGCTTGCGCATGGAGAGGTGCATGTGCCCCGACATATGTTTTCAGCCCAGCTGGAATCGAAGCCGCTTGAGACACAGGCACAATCGGTTCTCCAGAATCTGCAAGTAGATATAATTCGCCCTCATTTTGCCACAGCGCATATGGTGTAGTTTCAACGACTTGAACGACGATACGATTTGGCCATAAACGACGCACAACAGCCCGCTCAACCCACGGGAGGCTTTCCGTACGATCACGGGCCGCGTCCAAGTCGACACCAAAGAAATAGCTACCTCTTTGAATACGTGCAGCCATACGTATGTCACGTTCATTCAAACGCCCCTCGCCCATCACATCGACTTGTTCGACAACAAACCCCGCCGCCATCAGGCGTTCAACTTTCATCGTATTCAAATTAGCCCGAATGGCTGGCAGATATCCGCCGAGCCATAATCCGATAAAAATGAGAAAGAGGAAGGTCCCAACAATCTTCATGACAAAACGCATAAAGGCTTTTGGTGAATGTTTAGCGGCCCGCATTTGCGCAGCCATCCAGTTTTGTGATCCACGCAGCCCCGGTTTAAGCGGGCTCACACGCATCATACCTGTAAACTTAGACTGTCTCTTATTCACCGCGGCCATGAAGCGTCCTCAACCATCCAGCGACAAAGCTGGGCAAAATTAATCCCGACAGAGGCCGCTTGTTCAGGGACAAGCGACGTCGGGGTCATTCCGGGTTGAGTATTCACTTCAAGCATTACGATTTTGTTTACCACATTGGCTGGGGTGCAGTTTTCATCATTAAATCTGAAATCTGCCCGCGAAATACCGCGGCACCCTAGCGCATCATGCGCTTTCGCCGCCCAATCGAGGCAGAGCGTGGTCACGTAATCCGGCAAATCAGCCGGACAAACATGTTCCGCAGCATTGTCGCCATATTTTTCGGTGTAGTCATACCATCCCTTTGGGATAATCTCGGTTACACAGATCGGCTCTCCGTCTTTGACAGCAACAGTAAGCTCGCGTCCGGGAATATAACTCTCGACAACAACCCGCTCTCCCATCTCCGTATCACCCGCGATTGCAGCGCGCTGGTCCTCGTTATCATCGTGAATAATATAGACAGATTTAGACGACCCCTGCCCGTTGGGTTTTACAACATAAGGGGTTTCTAGTGGATGAGACTTCGCGATCTGCAAGCGGTCAAAGAGACCGCCATCAGGCACAGTGATCCCGACGGATGCCAGCACATGTTTCGCGCGATGTTTGTCCATTGCCAAGGCTGACGCCATAACGCCAGAGTGCGTGTAGGGTTTGCCGAACATATCCAACACACCTTGGACGCGTCCATCTTCACCCCAATCACCATGGAGTGCATTGAAAACCACATCTGGATTTACAGATTTAAGTTGCTCCCAGAGGGCGCGCGAGACGTCGATTTCCACCACATCATAATTAAGGCCACGCAGAGCCTCTGCGCATGCAGCACCCGTTACAAGGGACACATCTCGTTCGGATGACATTCCGCCTTTAAGGACAGCAATACGTGTCATAAACGCTCTCCGATACGGCGAACTTCCCAATGCAGATCAACGCCTTGAGTTTCTAGAACTTTAGCCCGAACCGTTTCACCAAGTGTTTCCAGATCGGCAGCCGTTGCGCCATCTGCATTTATCATGAAATTGCAATGCTGCTCGCTCATCTGCGCACCCCCGACACGCAACCCTCGGCACCCTGCAGCGTCAATAACCTGCCATGCTCCTCTAGGTCCATCAGGGTTTTTGAACGTCGACCCACCTGTTTTTTCTCGAATAGGTTGGCTCGCTTCGCGCTTTTCCGTGATCGCATCCATACGCGCTAAAATATCTGTAGGCGCATCTGATGTGCCCTCAAAAACGGCTTGTGTAAAAATCAAATCTTTAGACGCACCACAATGTCTGTAGCTATACTTCATTTCAGCAAGGTCCATGACCTGCCGCCGTCCTGAACGATCAAGTGCGATAGCACTGACGAGAACATCTTTCGTTTCTCCGCCATAACAGCCTGCATTCATGCGCAAAGCCCCGCCAATTGTGCCAGGCACGCCTGCGTAAAATTCCAAGCCCGCAATGCCAGCTTTCGCAGCGGTTTTTGCGACAGATTTATCAAGGGCGGCGGCACCAGCCGTAACACGCAAACTATCCGTCTCAATTTGACCAAAAGCGGGGCCAAGCCTAACCACGACACCTTTGACACCGCCATCGCGCACAAGCGTATTCGACGCCACGCCAAGAACCTGCACGGGAACATCATCTGGCGTTGCACTAAGAAAATGGGCGAGATCGGCTTCATCTTTTGGCATGAATAAGACCTCGGCTGAACCACCAACACGCAACCACGTGAAGGGCGCAAGCGAAACGGCCGCCCGCAAGCTGCCCCGCACCTCAGGTAATCGGCTTAGAAGACTCACAATTTGCCGAGGTTTTCAGGCAATTCCGCAGCCCAGTAAGTTATGTCACCCGCACCGAGGCAAACAATGAGATCGCCTGGCTCAAGATGTGGATGAAGGTCTTTTGCCAAAGTCGCCTTGGACGTCAACGCCACATCGCGGTGACCATGACGACGCAAAGATTCGGCCAATGACGGTGCGCTAATACCCTCAATCGGAGATTCGCCTGCCGCAAAAACATCCGTCAGATAAACGCGATCCGCATCATTGAAACAGGTTGAGAAGTCCTCGAACAGGTCACGAAGGCGGCTATAACGATGCGGCTGCATGACAGCATGAACTTTGCCCCCACCTTCACCAGCAGAAACGACCTGCCTAGCGGCTTGAAGAACAGCAGAAATTTCAACAGGGTGATGCCCATAATCGTCAATGATATTCACGCCGTTCCATTCCCCAACATGTGTAAAGCGGCGTTTCACGCCAGCAAAACTATCGAGGCCTGCCCGGACTTTTTCTACGCCCAAGCCCAACTCACGAGAGACAGCAATCGCGGACAAAACATTTTGCGCATTATGCTTCCCTGCCATCGGCAAAAAGAGGTCCGTCCACCGATCCTCTTCTCCATCGAGTCCGCGGAACACAACATCGAAACGCGAGCCTTCCGGCTCGAGGCGCAAGTTCTCTGCACGCACATCGGCCTGAGGGTTGAAACCATAGGTCACGACACGGCGATCATTAATCCGGCTGACAAGGTTCTGAACTTCAGGATGGTCAATACATAGGACCGCAAAACCATAAAAAGGTAAATTCTCGACAAAGGTCGCAAAAGCATTCCGAAGCGTATCGAAATCACCATAATGCTCCATATGTTCAGGATCGATATTTGTAACAACGGCAACAGTTGGCATGAGCTTAAGGAATGTCCCGTCACTTTCATCTGCTTCAACCACCATCCAATCGCCAAGCCCGAGCTTCGCATTCGACGCATAAGCATTAATTATTCCGCCATTGATCACAGTCGGGTCAAGGTCGCCTCCCTCTAGGAGCGCAGCAATCATTGTCGTCGTCGTCGTTTTGCCATGGGTGCCGCCAACAGCGATTGTCCATTTCAGACGCATCAATTCGGCTAACATTTCAGCACGGCGCACCACAGGTATGGCTCTGCTACGGGCTTCCATTAATTCAGGATTATCCACCTTGATCGCGGATGACATAACAATGGCGCCAGCGCCGTGAACCTGCTCCGCTTTTTGGCCTATAAAGATTTTTGCACCTAAGCCTTTAAGGCGTGCTGTGTTCGTGCTTTCGCGCGCATCAGAACCTTGCACCTGATACCCCAAATTCAACATTACTTCAGCAATACCAGACATACCGATACCACCAATCCCGACGAAGTGAATAGGCCCGAGATCAAATGGCACTTTCGTAGCGAGTGCGTTTTGTTTTAGCTTTGTATTGGTCATGGTAACCTTAGCGGATGGTGCGGATGACCAGCTGTGTGAGATCGTGGGCCGCGTTCGGACGCCCGAGGGAACGGGCAGCAGTGGCGGCGGAAGAAAGCCAGCTCGAATCATTTAATCTGTCCTCTAGGATATTCGCGACAGATTCTGGCGTAAACTCTGATTCCGGCAGAATATCGGCAGCACCGTGACGTTCCAAAGACTTTGCGTTCAAAGTCTGATGGTCATCCATTGCGATTGCCAGCGGAATGAGAAGCGAGGGTTTCCCCATGAGAGCTATCTCTGAGACAGAGGAAGCCCCTGCACGCGCGACTATAAAATGCGCTGTTGAGAGATGTATCTCAATATCCGAGAAAAACGTTTCGCAAAGAAATGTGACGCCAGTATTTTCATAAGTTTCGCGAGCTGCCGCCAGCTCGCCCTGCGTCGTTTGCTGAACGACATTAAGTTTTTCACGCATCTGCGCAGGTAAAAGCGCGATAGCCTTTGGTAAAACTTGCGACAGGATACGCGCGCCTAGACTACCGCCAACGATAAGGAGGTTTATGGCATCAGTTGGAGCCTTATAGTCCTCGGGCACAGCTTCCATGACCTGCGCGCGCATAGGATTCCCAAGGCATGTCACATTTGCCTTTGAACTTACTTTCTCAAGCCCTTCAAAACCAGAGACGACATGGGTGGCTTTGGCCGCGAAGACACGGTTCACACGGCCTAAGACAGCGTTCTGTTCATGCAGAATCGTAGGTAGGCCTGCTGATTGTGCGGCGCGCATCGCAGGGAAAGCAGGATATCCACCGAAGCCGACAACAATATCAGGCTGCCAATTTTTGATGAAGGTTTTGGCCTGTCGTACACCTTTTGCGAGTTTCAGTGCACCTTTAATCGCCTGAAGAGGCTTACGCGGCGAAATTGATGCGGCATCAACTTCAACAATGGAGTCGGCAGGAATACGATCGCAATGTTTAAGACCGCGCGCATCCGTCATAAGAGCAATGTCCCAGCCTTCTGATTTAAGGCTTTCAGCGAGAGCTTGCGCCGGAAACATATGCCCGCCTGTCCCGCCAGCCGCGAGAAGTATCTTAGCGGCCATATTCATAAGCTCCCGGGCGACGGCGCGTGAAAGATAAAATCAGACCTGCCGTAAAACAAAGCGCCAACATGGAGGAGCCGCCATTTGAGATAAATGGCAAAGTCATGCCTTTACTGGGCGCCATATTTAGATTGACGAAAAGATTAATGATCGTTTGCATGCCGACCATTGTCGCAAGTCCCGCCGCCGCAAGTTGGCAAAAATAGTCATTCAAGCGCAATGCATTTCGAAACGTCTGCACAACAAAAGCAGCCAACAAAATCACAAGGATCGTCGAAATCAGAAATCCAAATTCCTCGACTGTTACAGCAAAGATGAAATCAGTATTTCCGTCAGGCAATGAATATTTCACGCGCCCTTCACCCGGCCCCCGTCCAAAAAACCCACCCGATGAAATCGCTTCCAAGGCTTTATCGGTCTGGTAGCTATCCGCCGTATTTGGCGACGTGAAGGCGCTGACGCGGGCGCGCACATGCGGCAATGTTGCGTAGGCCGCAATGGCGCCAACAACAGAAATCCCTAGCATAATGAGCAACCAACCGAGCGACAATCCGGCAAAGAAAAAGACGGCTGCGAATCCAAGAGTCAAAAGAAAGGATTGCCCAAAATCAGGTTGTGAAATCAGTAAAGCCACGAGCGCGATATAGGCAACGAAGACGATGGCGACCGCGGGAACATTTTGTTCACGGTGGCGAATGGAAAACATCCAGGCCGCAAAGACAATAAAGGCAGGTTTCGCAAATTCAGATGGCTGTAATCCCAGCGGGCCGATACGGACCCAACGCGTTGCGCCCTTCACCTCATAGCCGATAAATGGCAGCGCCAACATAATCAAAAATGACCCTATCAACGTCAAAACAGCAATGCGTCGGGCGTTTACGGCGTCAAAGAGCGACACAACAAACATTCCGATAACGCCCATTCCAACAAAGATCATGTGCTTATAGAGAAAGAAAAACGAGTTGTCGTAATCCAAACGCGACGCTGCAGCAGGGCTGGACGCCATCGACAATATGAGGCCAGCACCGAGCAGGCAGATTAGAATAGACAACGTGACCTGATCCACACTGCGCCACCACTCGCCGATCAACGTCCGACGGGAGCGGGATGTAATCAGGCGTGGCAGCGCGCCAATCATACACCTTCCCCATTCGTTGATATTTTCTGGGCGTCAGTCGCTTCGATACCCATGAGCTTTTGAACTTGCGCCCGGAATGCATCCCCACGGATTTCAAAATTTTTGAATTGATCAAAACTCGCACAAGCTGGCGACAACAGAACGATAGGGTCTTTCACGCCAGATTCCAGCGCATCTTTGGTTGCGCAAAGCAGCGCCATTTCGAGTGTCTTTTTATTGTGGTGCGGCCGCTGCGCGGCATCCAATGTAGAAGAAAAGCCCTGTGCGGCCTCTCCTATAAGATAAGCGGCACGGACATTCCCAAACAAATCCTTGAGCGGTTCAATACCGCCCTCTTTCGCAACACCGCCAGCGATCCAAAACACATTCTCGTAACTCGATAACGCCTGCCTAGCTGCATCTGCATTTGTCGCTTTGCTGTCATTTACAAAGCGGACATTTCGCAATGTCCCGACAGTTTCCATGCGGTGCGCCAATCCTGGGAAGGAGAGAATGGCTTCGCCAATTTCTTTAGGGTCAAGATCAAACGCACTGACGGCTGCGTAAGCTGCTGCCGCATTTTGCCAATTATGCTGCCCTTCGAGAGCGGTCGCTTTACGGAGGTCACAGACTTCGATGGATTTCTTGGACATATTGCAGAACAATTTCCCACCTAGCACGCTAACGCCATGACCACTCGCGCGGCGGGCACTAATAGGTACGATACGCCGTCCATTACGAACCTTCAGCTCGGTACAAAGCGTTTTACCATATTCATCGTCTACGCCCACAACGACGGTATCGGCAGGTGTTTGATTATTGAAAACAGCTTGCTTCGCCTGACCATATTCTTTGAGGCTGCCATGGCGATCAAGATGATCGGGTGAGAGATTGAGAAAAATCGCTGCATTTGCCCGCAAGGACTGCGTGCGCTCTAATTGGTAACTGGAAAGTTCAATCACGTAATATGTACCGCTATGCATACGATCAAGATCGAGAACCCCGCGGCCAATATTACCGCCGATTTGTGCATCCTTGCCGCAAGTCTTCAAGATATGCCCGATAAGCGATGTCGTTGTAGACTTCCCATTCGTCCCCGTGATCGCAATAATCTTTGGACGGGCGCGTTCTGGCTTTGCCGCGACTTCACGTGCGAGAATTTCAATGTCACAAATAATAGGTACGCCCGCCGCCTTAGCCGCCACAGCCGACCAATGCGGTTTCGGCAAATGATGTGGTACACCCGGCGAGAGAACGAAGTCATCAACCTCTGACCAATCAGCTTTTTCTAAATTCTTAAGCGGCACGCCTTGTTGTTGCGCAGCCTCTCGGCTTTCCCTGTTATCATCCCAAGCCCAAACAATAGCACCGCCCGCGACAAGCGAGAGCGCAGCCGTAACGCCAGTACGACCAAGTCCGAAGACAGCGACCGTGCGGCCGCGGAATGTGTCTGCTTTGATCAACCTAGCGGAGCTTCAGCGTAGAGAGACCGATGAGAGCCAGGATGATTGCAATAATCCAAAACCGAATAACAATTGTTGATTCCTGCCATCCCTTTTTCTCAAAGTGATGGTGGATAGGCGCCATCCGAAAGACTCGCTTTCCCGTCAACTTAAACGAGGCGACTTGCACAATAACGGAAACGGCTTCGAGAACGAAAAGCCCGCCAATGATCGCAAGAACAATTTCGTGTTTTACAGCAACAGCCGTAACGCCCAACGCGCCGCCCAATGCAAGTGACCCCGTGTCGCCCATAAAAATCATAGCAGGCGGCGCATTGAACCAAAGAAAACCGAGTGATGCCCCGATAATTGCACCTAAGAAAATCGTAATTTCAGCACTACCAGGAATATGCGGCACACCTAAATAATTCGCAAAAATGAAATTCCCGACGAGATATGCAATGAAAGCTAAACTCATGCAGGCAATCATCACAGGCACAATCGCGAGACCATCCAAGCCATCCGTTAAATTGACGGCATTGGCCGTACCCACAACGACAAGACAACCAAATGGAATGAAAAATATTCCGAGGTTAATTGTGAAGTTTTTGAGTAACGGAATAGCCAAGCCCGTAGCAAACTCGCCCTCTTGCGGGAAAGCTGTTGTCAAAATCCAAACTGCAATTGCAGCTATCGCAAACTCAAGGAGCAACCGAATCTTACCCGAAAAGCCTTTGTGAGACTGGCGCGAGACTTTGAGATAATCATCATAAAACCCAATCGCGCCATATCCAACCGTGACAAAAATCACGACCCAAAGGAACGGGTTATGCAAATTCGCCCAAAGTAAAGTCGAGACCACCACGGCCAATAAAATCATCAGACCGCCCATGGTTGGGGTGCCCGCTTTTTGGATAATATGGCTTTCGGGGCCATCATCGCGGATCGGCTGGCCTTTGCCTTGTCGGGCACGCAAGGCATTGATCATTTTTTCACCAAAAAGGAAGAAAATGATAAGAGATGTCATCAACGCGCCACCAACGCGAAATGTAATATAGTTGAACAGATTGAAGAGCTGAAACTCATCGCCCAGTGGTGCGAGCCATTCATAGAGCATTAGACGCTCTCCCCCTTGAGTTTCGCTACCACTGCCCCAACACCCGACGCATTGGACCCTTTGACTAGCAATATATCTCCGTCAAGGAGTTCGCCTTTCAGTTTAGTTAACAAAGACTGAGGTTTTGAGGACCATCCTCCGCGCATAGGTTGTGGCATCGCACCCATGAGAAAGCGCATGCATTCCCCCGCCACGAAAACGCGTTCAAATCCAGCCTCAATAAGAGGCTCAGACAGCTCACGGTGTAGCTCTAATTCATCCGCACCAAGCTCGAACATATCGCCCAATAAAGCCAGCTTTCGCCCGGACCGCAAAGACACCGCAGAAAAAGCCGCACGCATAGACGTTGGGTTCGCATTGTAACTCTCATCAATCAGCGTGATAGACTTACCATCTATTACCAGAAGATGCGCGTCGCCTCGCCCAGGCGCAGGAACGACCTTACGCAGAGCCATAGCCGCTTTACGTAACGGCAATTCCGCCGCATACGCAACAGCCATACAAGCCGCTGCATTCATAAACCAATGTTCACCGGGCACCATCAGCGTGACGTCGAACTGTTGTTTTGCAATCCGCAGCCTGACATTACCGCCTGCCGCGTGAGAATTAGAGCTTACAATTGCCACATCATCGGTATCAGCATGCCCGAATGTTAAGACACGTAAATTCGCACTCTCGGCCTTTGCCCGAATGCGAGGCGTGTGCGAATTATCTCCGTTCAGAATCAATACGCTGCCAGGAACCATTCCATCGATAATCTCAGCTTTCGCATCCGCAATACCTTCGACATTTTCGAAATGCGCGAGATGTGCACCAACAACATTATTGATCAAAGCGATTTGCGGCTGAGCCAGTTTTGATAAACCTGACATTTCATTCGCATGGTTCATGCCCATTTCCAAAACAGCGAAATCTGCGCCTTCTGGCAATGTTGAAAGGGTAATGGGAACACCCAAATGATTATTAAATGATTTGATAGACTTATGAGATGTTCCGAAAGCGGATAACATCATATGCAACGCGTCTTTCACGGAGGTTTTTCCAACACTTCCCGTGACACCAACCCTAAGAGCTTTACGTGTATCCCGGGCATGGACGCCAAGAGCCTCAAGTGCCTTAACGCTATCTGGGACAATAACAGCTTTCGCATCACCAATCGCACGCTCGCAAAGCACGCCTGAGGCTCCCGCTGCGATGGCTGCTGGGATAAAATCATGTCCGTCCCGCACGTCTTTTATCGCAACAAAAAGGTCTCCAGATCGGAGGCTGCGCGTATCGATAGATAATCCCGAAACGCTAAAATCATGCGTCGCAACTCCGCCAGTAGCTTTGACAATGTCAGCAGAAGTCCAAAGCGTCATGAGAGTAGCCCTCGCGCAATATCTATATCGGAAAAAGGAATAACTTTGTTGCCAACAATTTGGCCTTGTTCGTGCCCCTTGCCTGCAATGACGAGACAATCTTGCGGGCCGAGGCGCGCGATGCCTTCCGCAATAGCGTCTGCACGATCACCAATTTCTGTTGCCTCAGGACACCCGATGAGAACCGCCTTACGAATAGAGGCCGCATCCTCAGTGCGCGGGTTATCATCTGTAACGATGACTTGATCCGCCAGTTTTGCAGCGGCCGCCCCCATCTTAGCGCGCTTGTCAGGGTCGCGATCACCGCCGCACCCAAAGACAATCACAATATCGCCTTCCGTATGCGGACGAACAGACCGGAGCAATTTATCTAACCCATCTTCCGTGTGCGCGAAATCGACATAGACAGACGCACCGTCTTTTACTCCAGCCAATTCCAATCTCCCCGCAACTCCCTTTAGGTTCCCAAGTGCATCAATAGCGACACCGACGTCTACACCCGTTTTCAAAGCCAAACCCAAAGCTGCAACAGCATTCAAAGCCTGAAATTCACCCGCCAGAGGTAGATCGACAACATGACGCGCGCCCTGCACGATGAGTGTCAATTTTTGCCCCGCCGCATGTGGCATGACTTCGTCTATGCGGATATCCTCCCCTGTCCAGCCAACCTGCAGAACGTCCTGACCTAAACCTTGGCAAACTTCGACCAAATGCTGCCCGAATTTGTCATTCGTGTTAATCACCACAGGCGCCCCGCGCGGCGTTAAATCAATAAACAGTCGCGCCTTCGACGTAAAATAATCTTGAAGATTAGGGTGATAGTCAAAATGATCTTGAGTCAGATTAGAAAAGCCTGAGACTGTGACATTTACGGCATCCATGCGATGTTGCTTCAATCCATGAGAACTCGCCTCCATCGCCACATGGGTCACGCCTTCATGCGCAAGCGACGCTAACGTTTGATGCAACGCCAAAGCATCCGGCGTCGTATGCGTCATCGGCTTATAGCCAGAGCTAGACGTCACGCCCAGAGTTCCGAAACATGCTGCATTATATCCTGCATGCGCCCAAATCTGCCGCAGGAAATCAACTGTAGACGACTTTCCATTCGTCCCCGTCATTGCGACGAGCGTTTTCGGTTGCCCCGGATAAATTTTGGCAGCGGTTTTCGCATAAACAAGCCTAGGGTTTGAATCCGCAATAACAGGAACATCAGCGCGTGTGCCCGGCACAGACAAAATCGCAACGGCTCCATTTGCAATGGCTTGCGGAATATAATCTCTGCCATCCATAACCGTTCCAGGTAGCGCCGCAAAAACCATACCCGTTGTAATTTGGCGACTGTCCGCACTGAGCCCAACAACCGCTGTATCGTCATCTAAACCAAAAAGACTGCGAAGCGTGTGGTACATTATTGAGCGCCTTCTAAGTTCTGAGCCTTCGCATATTGGCGACGGTCACGTGCACCTGGTAAAATCGGGCCTATACGACGAATGACATTACCCGCCGTAGGAGCAGCATTCCAACCTGCCGTCGCATAACCATATGTCCCCTCAATAGCCTTTGGCTCATCAAGCGTAACAATCATCGCATATTTCGGATCTGAATGCGGGAATGCCGCAACAAAACTCGTCACAAGACGCTTTTGATCATACCCGCCAGTGGCTGAAGGCTTTTCGGCTGTTCCCGTTTTCCCCATAACACCATATCCTGGAATATTCGCCTTGCGGCCAGTTCCATCCGTCACGACATAGCGCATCATATCAACCATATCTTGAGACACCTCCGACCGAAATACCCGGCGGCCAACCGCAGGTGATGCCATTGAATACTTACGGACTGTTGGCGTCACATAGACACCGTCATTCAACATGCCCCCAATCGCAGCCGTCAAAGCCAAAGGCGTGACCGACAATCCGTGACCATAAGAAACGGTAACTGTCGCCATTTCGCCCCATCGTTTTTGAACTTGCGGTTTTGCACTTTCCGCAAGCTCATAATCAACACGTGTAAGCAGACCCAAATTACGAAGATGATACTGCTGGCGTTCCGCTCCAATGCGTTGCGCAATCATGGCCGTGCCTCGATTTGAGCTCTCTCCCAAAACACCAATCATATTCAACGGGACATCAGACGGATGATCATCGCGAATATATTTATTCAAAACTTTATACGGTTTTTGCACGTCAAACATTTCAACCTTGTCAGCAACGCCGTCCTCCAAAGCCATGGCCATGGTTAGCGGCTTAAACACACTACCCAAGTCATAAGTCGACATTGCGGCGTGATTGAAGCGCGTTTCAGGCGATGTTGCGCCCGGATCATTTGGGTTAAAATTCGGTACTGACGCCATCGCGATAATTTCGCCTGTTCGAATATTCATCACAACGCCATTTGCATCAAAGGCATCAAATTTTTTGCGCGCTTTGGCCAGCTCATCCGTCAACGCATATTGAACCCTCAGGTCAATTGACAACGCAACAGACGGCGCGTTGTCAAGCGTTAGCTCCTTATCAAAAGCTCGCTCAGCCCCAGCAACCCCGGCCATATCAACATCCGTAAACCCGACCATATGTGACGCAAGAAATTCGCGCGGATAAACGCGCTTAGGTTCCTTGCGAAACGCCAACCCAGGCAAACCTAAATTAAACACGGCCTGCCGTTCTTTAGGCGTCAGCCCTCGCTCCAGCCAAACAAAACTCCTGCCCCGCTCTAATTTACCCTGTATTTGCGTGCGGTTCAGATGCGGGCGTAAACTTGATAATGTAGCAGCCGTCTCCGCAGGATTCCAAACGCGGCGAGGCTCTGCATAGAGTGAATATGTCTCAAGCGTGGTCGCCAACAACTCGCCATTTCTATCCGTGAGATCAGCACGACTAATTTTAATAGCCTGCGGTAGAACGCGCTTATGCGCTCCATCGGAGAATAAAGAAATTTCCGCTAGCCGCACAAGAACGATCAGCAACATAAATAAGAACGCGACAACCCCAATACGAATACGAATACGGCCTTCAGAAACCGCGCGGTATTCTTCATCCGCAAGCGTCAGCGTTTTTTGATCTTGGAATGTATGCGCCCCAGAAGAAGCGGGATGAAAATGCGTCATTGATCACCCCCATCAGTAGGCAACTCAGCCATAGGAAACAAAACATCTATCGCTTTAACTGACTGCTCCTGATCAGGACGAATAGGCGTCAAATGTAAATGCGTTTCATTTAGCTCTGACAAACGGGCTGGACTTTCCAAATACGCCAGCTCCGCGCGCAGCACCCGGATGGCAGCTTCCTCTGTCGCAATTGCTTTCGTTAAAACGTAAACATCACGCTTTGCGGATTGAGCATGCGTCTTAACAAAATAAAGCGTGACAGTCAGCGCGACACCAACAAGGAACAGTAAGAACCATGACATGCGACGCGTTGCGCGCATGGAACCAAAATAGCGCGCACTCACAACCTCGCCTCCAGCTCGGAGAGCGAAATCACATTCGGCAGCAATCGATCATCCGCCTCGAATACATCGGCTTCCGTACGAACCGCGACGCGCAGTTTTGCAGATCGCGAGCGTGCATTTTCCTCAACCTCTGTTTTTGACGGCTTCGTCACACTTCGCTTTGGAAGCGTGAAACTTGCGGCAGGGCCATTATTTTCAACTTCAGGCGCATAGCGCGACCCCCCAGCAACCTCTCCCGCACGGCGGCGAAAGAAAGACTTCACAATACGATCCTCTAAAGAATGAAAAGTGACAACCACGAGACGCCCGCCAGGCGCTAGAATACGCTCTGCCGCACAGAGCCCGAGATATAGCTCGCCCAATTCATCATTGACGAAAATGCGAAGAGCTTGAAATACCCGCGTGGCAGGATGCGTTTTACCGCGACGTCCCAATGCTCGCTCAACTATCCCAGCCAAGTCCGCCGTTGTAACTATGTCGCTATCTTCGCGCGCAGAGACAATGCAATTTGCGACGTGACGCGCGCGCTTCTCCTCACCGTAAACTTGGAAGATGCGAGTTAACTCACTCACTGACAACGCCATAACAGCATCGCGCGCAGTCGGCCCTCCACCCTGCTCCATGCGCATATCAAGCGGCCCTTCGCGCATAAATGAAAACCCTCGCTCAGCCTGATCCAGCTGCATTGAGGACACACCAATGTCCAGGACGACGCCATCAACCCGATCAATACCGACCTTATCCATCTTGGAGAACGGTGTATTGATGAGGCGAAAGCTGTCACCATAAGCCGTCGCAAGTTCATCCGCACGAGGCTGAACATTTGGATCTCGATCCAACCCAATTACAGAACAGGCTGCGCTATTTAAAATCGCCTCACTATACCCGCCATTCCCGAAGGTACCATCAACGCAAGTCTCGCCATCCGCCATTGAAAGCGAACTTAGAACCTCAGGCAACATGACGGGGTAATGCTTCACGCCGGCTTCATCCTATGACGATTAGCCAGCGCCGTTGCCTTAAGGTCGGCACGACGAGCTTCATGCGCGGCAGAGTCCCAAAGTTCAAACTTTCGGCCGCGTCCAACAAATGTAACCTTGCCGTCAAATCCGGCGTGATCGCGGAATTTAGCAGGTAAACTTACACGGCCAGTAGAATCAAAAGCCAGCAGTTCACTTTCTCCAAAAATCACAAGCTCTAACGCCTCTCGCCCAGCGTCATACAAATCCATGCGATCGAGCATATCCTGATAGTGATTCAAAACAGACGGATCCCCGCCCTCCAAATAAGCACCGTCGAGACTAGGCCAGAGAACAACCCCTTCAAACCCAACCTTGGAACACTCTGCACGAAAACTAGCTGGCACGGAAACGCGCCCCTTCGCATCCAGATTGCTTGTCGTGCTTGATACGAACACTGCGCAGACCACCTTCCCATAGCATCAAAGACATTTCCTTGCGCTGACTTGGGATAATATGGGACTTGATGGGAAACAACGCCATTTGAACGATCTGTTAACCTTACCTGCTTTCAATTCACACCCTGTGAATCATGGGGACAACTTCAGCTTTATCATAGGTTTCAGGCAGTTAAACTGTGGTTAACCATAGTGTTTTTAGGAAGATGAAAATGAAAAATGTCAGGGAGCCTATAAGCCGGGTTTTGTCCCTGTCCGAAAACAGGTGACGATCATTCATCTAGGATGCGCCTTGCGACGCATCTCATGCAACCAACCCGGACGACGGTGACGCGACACACAATGTCGTCCCTATTTGGTTTTGCTCCGGATGGGGTTTACCTTGCGGCGACTGTTGCCAGCCACCCGGTGCGCTCTTACCGCACCCTTTCAGCTTTTCCTTTGTGGCCTGCAAAGCAGATCACGCAGGTAGTCTCCTCTCTGTGGCACTGTCCCTCAGTCCCGACTTGACGTCTGAACCGGCCGGGCGTTACCCGGCATCCTGTACGCGATGGAGCCCGGACTTTCCTCAGATGTAAACACCCGCGATCGTCCAGCTCCCTGACACGCGGGTAAGTGTTTGCCGCACGCCTCAAAGTCAAGCTAAGGTCTTCATATGAAACACCTAGCACTGCTGACCGCCTCATTTATTTTAGCTGCCTGCGGCGCAGCAGAGACTGACGGTACGGTGATCTATCCCACACAAAGCATTGTGACAGCGAACCCAGCGCAACCGGTCGCATCAGCAGTTGCCGTCCGAGACGGAAAAATAGTTGGCGTAGGACAGTTGGAAGCTCTTCAATCTGAATTTTCAACAGCCCTTCTCGATAATCGTTACGCCAAAAGCACGCTCATCCCGGGCCTCATCGACCCGCATGTCCACATGACATTGGGCGCAATGATGTATGGATTGGACTGGGTGCCGCCGTGGGACATGCCGCACCCGAGTGGAATAATCGAAGGAATTTCAAGTAAAACAGAACTTTTACAACGCATTAGAGAACATAACTTACTTAAAACAGATGACAGCCCACTGATCCTTTACGGCTATCACAACCTTGTACAAGGCGACATTGATCGGCGAAATTTGGATGAAATATCGGACACGCGGCCGATTATCATTTGGCATTATTCGGGGCACGACTTTTATATGAATTCAGCGGCGCTAGAACTCTTCGAGATCACGCCAAATCTTCACGAAACATATGAAGGCGTTGCCTTGGACGCGTCAGGTAAATTGACAGGGCGTATCTATGAAGACGCTGTAGCGCCTCTTCTACCGAAACTCGGGCCTTACCTTCTAAACCCAGAACATATCTCTGAAGGGTTCAACGGCTTCGAAAAACTTCTCGCTCAAGGCGGCGTCACAACTGTTGCTGAAATGGGTTATGGGATTTTTGGCCGTAGCTTAGAAGACAAATATTTGGATGCGCATTATACGAAAGATGATCCATATCGCCTCTATCTCGTACCAGAGCATCGCGCCTTTTCCCATGAATTCGGAGAGACTAGTGCCTCCACAATCGTTGAAATGGCCACCAACAACCCTCGGATTTTACCGCAAGTAAAACTCTTCACGGATGCCGCTTTCTATTCACAAACAATGAAATTAGCCGCCCCCGGGTATTTATCTGGGCAATCCGCTGGAACAGATGGCCTGTGGGTCACGGAACCACAAGAACTCTCCGCGCTGATGGCGCAATATTGGGACGTAGGGCTGGACATCCATATTCATTCCAATGGCGACGCTGCCCAAGATTCAACCCTCGCAGCTTTCGCACAGCAATCAGACGGTTCTGCAGATCAGAGACTCATTATCGAACACGCGGGCCTCATCACACCTGTGCAGATGGAAAAAGCAGCTGAACTAGAAATCGGAATTTCGGCGGCATCTCATTATGTGAACTTCATGGGAACAGATTATCGTCCTGTAATCGCTGAAAAAGCAGATTACATTACGCCCCTCGCCTCCGCATTTGCCGCTGGGTTACGAGTTACGCTTCACTCCGATGCACCGTTAGCCCCACCGATGCCATTGGTTGCAGCAGGACGACATATGACACGCATAACCCGCGAAGGCAGCGTAAGCACGCCAAGCGAACGGCTCACCGCAGAGCAAGCCTTGCGTGCCGTGACCATAGATGCGGCTTGGTCATTGGGCCTGGAGGACGAAATCGGGTCGATCGAGGTCGGTAAACGTGCTGATTTCACAGTTCTCGCGCTTAACCCTATGGGCGTCCCCGGAGAAAGTTGGGCTGCAATTCCAGTGCTGGGCGTTATGTTGGACGGCGTTCCACGCGGAACAGCTGAATAAACAGGACTTGGCCTTATCTATTGCTTTCTCTTCAGCTGTCCGACACGCCTAAGTCTACGCAAGTTTTAACAGGCTCTCTATGAACGACATTGACGACTTCCAATTGGATTTAGGCTCAACGTCGGAAATCGGAATGGCTGTTGTCTTGGCCGTCATGATGTTTGCCGTCGCCTTAAGCCTAAAGCCGTCAAGTTTTGCTTTTTTCAGAACTGAACCACGTGTATATTTATCAGGCGTGTTGAGCCAAATTATCGGCCTCCCTATTCTGACCCTAGCCCTTTGCTTTCTGCTCTCTCCGCACCCCAGCGTTGCCTTAGGCATGATCCTGATTTCGTGCTGTCCAGGCGGCAATACATCTAACCTGATCGCCTTATTCGGACGCGCGAATACGGCCTTGTCTGTCAGCTTAACGGCAACCTCATCTGTATTCGCAGCCTTTCTGACCCCGCTCTCTATTTTATTCTGGAGCGGGCTTTACCCGCCCACACGCGAACTGCTCACGCAGATCGACATAGATGTTGTTAGCTTCCTTATCCAAACCCTTGTAATTCTTGCCTTACCTTTGCTTATGGGGATGACCGTTCGACACTTAGCGCCCAAAGTTGCTGACGTGCTTCAAACGCCGCTTGCCGTTATTTCAGGCCTCGCGCTTCTCGCAATCATATTAATTGCCAGCCTGCGCCTATATCCTGTTTTCCTAGCCTTAGGCTTAGGGCTCTTCGGCCTTGTAATTCTGCACAATTTTTGCGCCTTCACTCTAGGAAATTTAGCCGCTCGGATTGTCAAAGCGGATCAAGCCAGTCGGCGAGCGTTGACCATTGAAGTTGGCATTCAAAACTCTGGCCTTGGTATCGTGATCTTGCTGACGCAGCTAAACGGATTAGGCGGCGCGGCGGCGGTTGCAGGATTGTGGGGTGTCTGGCATCTTATCGGTGGCGGCTTACTCGCGTTTATGTGGAGATGGAAAGATGCACGATCTGCTAATTAAGGGCGGGACTGTTTTTGACGGATCTGGAAAAGAAAGTCAGAACGTCGATATCGCAATTTCAGACGGCCGCATAACCGCCATTGGTAATGCCCTCGGCGCGGCCAAGGAAACACTGGATGCCAATGGCCATATCGTAACCCCCGGCTTTATCGATCTACACACCCACTATGACGGGCAAGTCAGCTGGGACGACGCCTTGCAACCCAGCGTCAATCACGGTGTCACAACGGCTGTCATGGGCAATTGTGGCGTTGGTTTCGCCCCTTGCCGCGAGGCCGATAGAGATAAGCTCATCCGCCTGATGGAAGGCGTTGAAGACATCCCCGGCACGGCGCTTCATGAAGGTATAAATTGGGAATGGGAAAGTTTTCCAGAATATCTAGACGCGTTAGACTCGCATCCGCGCACAATCAACATCGCGGCAATGATCCCGCACGACCCTCTGCGCGTTTTTGCGATGGGCGATAGAGCCGTCTTCAATCAACCCGCAACGAAGGCCGAAATTTCACTTATGGAAACACTGGTTCGCGACGCCATGGACGCAGGAGCCATTGGCCTTTCCACGGGACGTAGTGACTTTCACAAATCCAGTGACGGTGGCTGGACGCCCGCTTCAGAAGCCGGGAAAGATGAGCTCGAAGGCTTAGCCCGCGCAGTCGCAGCCTCGGGTCACGGCGTTCTACAAGCCGTGAATGATTTCGACATGGTCCGCCCGGGTGAAACATTCGAGACGGAGTTCGCCTTGATGGAAGCCTTCTTCCGCGCAGGCGCTGGACGCCCTGGGTCTATGAGCCTCATGGAGCGTGACTTCGCCCCCGATGATTGGAAGAACATTATTTCCAGTACAGACGCCCTCAACGCAGATGGTCTCGACATATCATTCCAAGTAGCCCCGCGTGCGATTGGGGCCATAAACGGGCTGAACTGCACCTTCCATCCTATCATGGCCTTCCCCAGCTATTTGAGTATCGCGGCCCTTTCTTTGGAACAACGTGTTGAACGCTTGCGAGACCCTGCTTTTAAAGCGCAGCTTTTGTCAGAAACGCCTGTCCCGCTTTCGGGCGATGATAGTCCTGTTCCTCCACTCGTTGATATGATGATCGCGACCTTTCCCCAATTATCAGAAAAAATCTTCCCAATGAACCGTCATGAAGGTTCTGTCGATTACGAACCAACGTCTGAAGCCTCCATCGCAGGCCTCGCGCGGGATGCGGGCGTGAGTGTATGGGAAATGGCCTATGATCTTTTGTTAGAAGATGACGGCAAAGCTCTGTTTTATTTCCCTGTCTATAATTACACGCACATGAATTATGACAATGTCCTAACAATGATGCGCCATCCAAAGGCTTTGCCTGGGTTATCTGATGGCGGTGCGCATGTAGGAACAATCTGCGATGCAAGTTTCCCAACCTATCTCCTCGCCCATTGGACCCGTGATCGCTTAAAACGTGGCAAGTCTGGCATCGAACTGGCTCGCGCCGTGCAAATGTTAACTGCCGATGCCGCTGATTATCTCGGCCTATCTGATCGCGGCCGCATTGCTATCGGACAGAAAGCCGATTTAAACGTCATCAATTATGAGGGGTTAAGCCTCGGCGTTCCTGTCATGGTCCAAGACTTACCCGCAGGCGGGCAACGCCTATTGCAGCCTGTCGAAGGCTATATGGCAACCTTCGTCAATGGTGAGCAAGTTATTGCAAATGATCAACTCACAGCCGCCAGACCAGGCCGCCTTGTAAGAAGTGGAGTCAACACATGAAGATGATCGCTAAATTGCTGACAGGTTTCGTGGCCCTGCAACACATCGGATTTATGATCGTAGAGATGTTTCTCTGGCAACATCCCATCGGCATAGGCATGTTTGGCATAACCTCAGAATTTGCATCAGACACAGCTTTTATGGCGAAAAATCAAGGGCTTTATAATGGATTTTTAGCGGCAGGTTTAATCTGGAGCCTTATCGCAGCGAAGCGAGACGTACGGATATTCTTCCTGCTTTGCGTGTTCATAGCTGGCGTATTTGGCGCACTCACCGTCAGCCCAACCATCCTGCTCGTGCAGGCTGTACCTGCAGCCCTCGCTTTGGTTTTGACACTTTCTAAGCGTTAGTTTCCTCGCCGCGCATCATCAGGCTGAGGCGTTTCAACACGTCCATAAGCTGCATATCGATCACACCATCAACTTTCGACGGGCGGTAGCGGCGTTGGACAGCACGGATAACGGCTTGGGTTTGATCATCCAAACATCCCGTCACACTGATCCCATAGCCAAGGTCAGCGAGGCCGCGCTGGATAATCGATACGCCGCGATCTCTGTCTCCTAGCTCAAATAAAATACGGTCATCATCAGAAAGCTCGCCGGGCCAAAGCCCGATGCCTGCTGCTGCTAAACCTGCCCATGGAAAATGCTCACCCGGGTCTTCTTTGCGGTCAGGCGCAATATCTGAATGTCCGACAATATTGGCAGGTTTAATATCATGACGCGCGACAATCTCTTTGCAGAGTTTAATGACGGCGAGGATTTGAGCATCTGGGTATGGCGGCAAGCTGCCATCCTCCTGCAATAGATTATGACCTCCATTCGCGATCTCAACGCCAATACTGGCCGAGTTGACATCCGTGATGCCGTTCCAACTCCCAACACCTGCATGCCAAGCGCGTTTAGCTTCAGGCACAAGGCTTTCGACATTTCCATCTTCGGTTACAAACCAATGTGCGCTTACTTCTGCTGATGGGTCGCACAGGCGCGCTCTCGCCACATCAGCACTTTCCATGCCTGTGTAATGCAGGACCAACATTGTAATTGGTAATTTTCGATCATTGAAATTTGGACTACTCATGTTGACGTCTCACGCGGATATTTCACATCCATTTGCCTGACAGCTTCGAGCTTCAACACAGCTTTTATAGCCATTAATCCATCTCCGCAGGTGCTGGCGTGCCACGTCTGGCGATGAACCAGACACAAGGTAGAATCAAAACCGCCCCAACAATGTAACGCTGATACAGAACTTCATCTAAAATCAGCACACCCAATATAGTCGCAAAAACTGTAATCATGATACCCAGCGGCACAACACGATTAACGGGGTAAGTTTGCAGAAGACGAAAATATTGCCCATGCGCGATGACCGAAACGCTAATGGCGGCATAAGCTGCTGCAATTAGCAACGGAGCTTTGTCCACTTTCCAGACTTCCCCATGGTTCATCTCAAATATGAGCGATGTTGCTGAGGAGAGTATAAATACCATAACGGCCGTCCAAGCCACATATACTCGCCAGTCTATGTCAGGGATGCGGCGAATTGCGACTGTACCAATCGCCATGGCCACATAGGCACCTAGGATATAAATTAAACCCAAATCAAAACTTAGCGCGCCGGGTTCGTAAATCATAATGACGACGCCTATTAAGGCCCCAACAATAGCCAAACTCCGTCGCCATCCAATTTTCTCTTTCAGCCAAATTACAGATAATAATGTCGCTAAAGGGATAAGGGCTTGGGATATGATCGATGCGCCAGATGCAGGTGCAGTCTGTAAGCCAGTGTATAGCAGCCCTAAATGCAGAGGTCCGACACAGAAAGACACAAAGAGAAGACGCAAAAATTGCTTAGGCAATGGACGAAACAAAAACGCGCCCATCAAAACTAACACCATAGCGGCTCTCGTTGCAGCCAGCATAAAGGGAGGAACAGTAGAACCACCCAAAGCCCAAGCCGTCATCACAAAGTTCCCACCCCAACAGAGGCAGCACAACATCATTATCCAAAAATCAAAAGCCCGCATAACGCGGGCTTATCAGGACAAATTTTGATTGAAAGTGTTTAGTCGTCTACAGACCAGCCATCGGGCGTTCGCCGTGCATCTACCACAGGCCCTTGTTGCCTAGAATTCATCGAGGCTGACTTCGTTTCATATGAAGCATTCGAGTTCGCACCTAACTGCGATTCCATATCCTTACGCATCTGCTCAAATTGCGCCCCCATCATAGCTTTGGGGCCGAATGGTTTGCCTGTCAGTTTCGCTTTGGTCCAGAAAAAGGCAAAGACCAAAAACCCAATCACGGCAACACCGGCTACTGCAAACAACGCAAAGGCTGCAGAAAAAACGATCATGAATAGGCCCCCAATTGCAGCGACAGCTAAAAAAGCTGTGCGAGCAATTGTGGAAAAAAGGCTGGGCTGACGCCCTTGGATTTGGAACGTTTGTGTCATGGTATCAATGTCGTCGCGAAATGGTCATTCGTCAAGTCCAGCTTTCGTGTCAAATTCGACATATTTAGGCGCGTTAGCTGATTTTTACGTCAGTAAAGGCTTTCGAGCTTTTCGCTCATCTATGATTTGAGCATAAGCGCGATTGATAATCGCCATTTTATGCGTGGCCAACCCGACCATCTCCTTAGGCAACCCCCGCGCCATAAGGCGGTCAGGATGGTTTGCTGCGGCTTGCCGACGATAAGCGCGCTTCAAGTCTGAATCGGATATATTCCAATCGACACCAAGGATCAGATAAGGGTCGTCTGCATCCTGCCCTAAATGCGCACTTCGAATGCGTTTAAATTCACGTTCAGAGAATCCGAATACATTCGCGACAGTTTCTAGAAATTTGGCCTCATCATCTGTGACAATCCCATCAGCCAGTGCAATATGAAACAGGCCATCCATCACGTCTTCTAATATGCCTGGTTGTGCCCGAAACGCTTTCGCGACGATCCGCGCATAGCGTTCAAAGCCTAACGTTGTCTGACGCGCGAGATCAAAGAACCGCCCGATCGTCGCTTCTGTTTGTGGGTCCGTACGAAAGACCTGACGAAAGGCTCGAATATCCTCGCTCCTAACCTGCCCATCAGCCTTTGCCATCTTAGCCCCCAGCGCGACAAGCGCGGCGACGAGCTTGGCTTCGTCCACTTTTGCGGCACGGCCATTGCCGTCATCACTATTTGGCGGGCCAAAGAGGCGGGCCGCAGCCGTCGATATGTTGGTCCAGAGAGACATTGGTTGGCGCGCCTATCCCGACTCGCGTGGCTTTGTCACTACTTCGCGACGGCGGCACGCAGATAAAGTGACCCTGTATAGACCGACAACATCGCAGCAATCCAAAGCATCACGAGCCCAGCTATCCGCGCGGTTTGCATAATAGCCTGCACCGCATCATCGAAAGGTAAGGTCGCCAGACCAATCGTCCATACGATCAAAGCGGCGATTGCAGCCATTTCAAAGGCCGTCTTCCATTTCGCTAATTTTGTCGGCGGCATGATGCGCCCAGTTAGCGCCGCATGTTCACGCGCCCCTGAGACCAAAATATCCCGAAAGATGATAGCCACGGCAGGATACATGAAAAGCCAATTGCCCTGCGCAACAATCATCAGCGCAATCAAGCACCCTGCGACCAAGAGTTTGTCAGCTATCGGATCAATCATGCGGCCGAACCCAGAGACAACTTTCCATTTGCGAGCCAAATAGCCATCCAGCCAATCTGTAGCCGTAGCAATGATAAATAAGCCACCCACAATTGGTACACTCGCGAATAGGCTTTCTTGCCGCAAACCTAGCGCGAGAATTCCCGCCATCAAAATTGGAACGACCATGATTCTTCCAATTGTCAGAGCATTGGGCACCCACCAAAGACGATGGCGATCACTCGGTGTTGTTATGATGGGCTGGTCCACTTAGGTTTCACCTGAATTTGTATCTGAATTAGAGAAGTCCATACGGAAAATCGCGACGGCTGTGACAATAGATATGATCGCAGCAACCCAGAGTGTGATTTCTCCAATAACCCAAACCCAAGGCGACGTTGAGGCAAAAACCTCCGTCACATTTGTTTCACTGGCTCGGGCTTTATCAATCCAAGTCTGCAACCAAGGCGACGCCAGTAGGAGGCACGTCGCGAGCATAGACAGTCCAGATTTGAGATTAGATAGAAGCGTGTCAGCCACAACAAAGCGCGAAAGCTCGAAACCTTTGAACAGCCCTACAATGATTTCCCGTGCAATCAGAACCACAGCTGGGATCATAAATGTCCAATGCATCATATCTGCGCGCATGATTACAAATAGGAGTGCCGCCAATGTCCCGACAACCAGAACCGTGTCGGCGACGTCATCCAAATATCCAAATCGACGGTGAATGGACCGCTCATTTCCGCCCAGAAAATCGTCGAACACATCTGTTATGGCAGCAACAGCAAATAAGATGGAAGCCAGAATGGTGAGGTTTAAATCAATACCGCCCGCTTCAACGGGTTGCCATCCTTTCCAGATCAAAAAGGCCACGACAGGCATGATCAACATACGCAAACAGGTCAAGGCATCAGCCAAAGCGCCGCCCGCGCCCTCTACTGTTTCAATTACATCTTCAGATCTATTCATAGCTGAACCATTCGTGCCAGAGTCATTCGTGGAAATAGTCATGGATTATCTGCGCTAGCTTTTGACTAACACCCTCTACCGACGCCAGATCGTCAACGGTAGCCCCCTTGACCGCCTTCGCTGAACCAAAGTGGTTCAATAAGGCTTTCTTGCGCCCTGGACCGATGCCGTCAATCCCATCTAGTGGATTAGCGACCATAGATTTTTTCCTCTTCGCCCGATGTGTTCCAATCGCAAAGCGATGTGCCTCGTCCCGTAAACGCTGCAAATAATAGAGCGACGGCGTGCGCAGCGGTAGTGTGAACGGCACTTGCCCATTCATATGGAACGTCTCGCGGCCTGCATTACGATCTGGGCCTTTGGCAATCGCGACAAGCGTAATGCGGTCCAAGACGCCAAGGTTTTTCAGTGTTTCTGTCACGACCGAAAGCTGCCCCTTGCCCCCATCAATAATCACAAGATCGGGCCATTCCAACTTTGGGTCTTTGGACAGGCGTGCAAAACGGCGGTGAAGGACCTCACGCATCATACCGAAATCATCCCCCGGTGTTATGCTGTCGTCTTGGATATTGAAGGTGCGATAATCACGCTTTTGGAAACCTTCCCTGCCCGCCACGATAAAGGCACCAACAGCATTGGTCCCTTGGATATGGCTATTGTCGTAAACTTCAATTCGGTTGGGCGCATCGTCCATACCGAAAAGCTCTTTTATCTCTTCGAGGAGTTTTTCTTGCGCGCCTGTTTCAGCCAGTTTCCGGCCAAGAGCTTCTTGGGCATTTTTAACAGCCTGCCCCACGATCTTTCGCTTTTCGCCACGCTGCGGAATCAAAGCCTCAACCTTTCCAGCAGCCCGCTCAGACAATGCGTTTACAAGAAGGTCAAAGGATTCCACTTTATGTGACAACAAGATTTGCTTGGGAATCGGCTTGTTAGAGTAGAATTGCGCAATAAATGCACCAAGCACTTGAGCTGTCGGGTCATCTGCCGAATGTCTCGGGAAATATGAATTTGTGCCCCAATTTTGGCCCGCTCGGAAGAAAAACACCTGAACACATGTCTGACCGCCAGCCGTATATAATCCAAACACATCCGCATTTGAAAACGTCTTCGGATTGACGTTGGATGCACCTGACTTGGTCAAAACCTGTGCAATCGCCTGTAATCGGTCTCGCAACTCAGCTGCCTTTTCAAACTCCATGGCCTTTGAAGCAGCTTGCATTTCAGCTTGAAGTTTTTGCCGTAAAGCATCTGATTTCCCGTTCAGAAAACTCTCAGATTCATCAATTAATCCCTGATAATCCTCTAGAGAAATCTCGCCTGTGCATGGAGCCGAACACCGTTTGATTTGATATTGCAGGCAAGGCCGTGTCCGAGCGTCATAGATACTATCAGAGCAGTTCCGCAGACGGAACGCACGCTGCAGCGTATCCAACGTTCGATTTACGGCACCTGCACTAGCGAACGGACCATAATAGTCGCCTTTGATTTTACGCGCCCCACGATGTTTGGTCACCTGCGCTGCAGGATGGTCCTTGCGCACTAAAATGTAAGGGAAACTTTTATCGTCCCTCAGCAGAATATTATATCGCGGCTTTAGCCGCTTGATCAACGTAGCTTCCAAGATCAGCGCCTCAGTTTCGCTTTCCGTGATCACGAACTCCATGGCCGTTGTGGCTCGGATCATCCGACATATGCGCGTCGTGTGACGGTCATAGTTGGTGTAGGCTTTCACCCTTTTTTTCAGGTCTTTCGCTTTGCCGACATACAATACGGTCCCGTATTGATCGAACATGCGGTAAACGCCCGGCTTCCCCGGTAAGCGTTTGACATAGTCTGCTATCAACTTCGGCCCATATTTCGGGCGTTCGGTCTCTTGCTTTTTATCCTGTGACGAGTCGGTGGCCATCGCCCCTAGTTAGGGTGTGTCAGTAGGAACCGCAAATGCTTGAAACGTCGCAAGTGGCACGCGTTCAAGTGCAATTTGGTGCGTCGCCTCTAAAATGACCTGTGGCGCACAGCCTGCGGCATGCGCCTCTTTCCAGCGTTCGAGGCAGAGACACCATCGGTCACCAGCTTTTAACCCAGGGAAATCATACTCAGGCCGAGGGGTTGAGAGATCGTTTCCGCAGGATTTTGAGAATGTCAGAAAATTATCCGTCATCACAGCGCAGACAAGGTGACGTCCGCGATCATTCGCTTGCGTTTCGCAGCATCCATCGCGGAACCACCCCGTAATGGGGGCCGTAGAGCACGTTTGCAGCACTCCCCCGAGAACGTTTTTACTGCCGCGCGTTGAAGTCATCGAGACTTTACGATTTCGACGCCTGCCGTGTCTGCTTTCAGCAGAGCTTGCGGCTTTGCGATACGAACCGCAACACTTTGCACACGTATATCAGCGGAGAGCGCCCAATCGGCAATTCTTTCAGCCAGCGTCTCGACGAGTTGCACATGTGCCTCTAGCGCGAGTTCTTCGCATTTCTCTGCGACATAGCCGTAATCTAACGTTTCATGCAGACGGTCATCTTTAGGCAGAGCCATGTCTGCCATGTCTAATTCAACGTCAATGATGATCGGTTGGGCGGCTTCATACTCATGCGGGTGAACACCGATACTGGCTTGAATCAGCAAACCTTTGACAAATATGCGCGTTGAGACAGGTTGCGCTTTACGAGGACGAAAGCGATTGAGCATGGTTTTACGGTCGCTCATAGCGCACCTCCAAAAGCGAGATCAGGGGTCTGCCAATTCAAATGTTGGCCGCCGTCAACAGCGATCATCTGTCCAGTAACAGCCTGCGCGGATAGCAAGTAGCGCACGCCATGCAAAATCGTGTCTGGCGGGCTACCCTCACCCAACAGCGTCGCTTTAGCTTCCGCCGAAAATTCGCCTTCAGCTTGCTGCGTATTTTCCAGAGTTGGGCCTGGGCCAATCCCGTTCACACGAACATGCGGCGCAAAGCTCTGCGCCATTGTTTTCGTCGCCCAATAAAGTCCCGCTTTGGCAAGACTATAGGTGAAGAATTGTGGGTTCGGTTTTAAGACCCGCTGATCAATCATATTTATGATAGATGCGCCAGGTTTGGCTTGCGCCGCGAAATCTGCAGAGAGGCGAATGGGCGCGTCCAAATTCACAGCACGGTGATACTCCCATGTCGCAGTCGTAAAGTCCCCTGCCGTATCAGGTGAAAATGTAGAGGCATTATTAATCAACGCATCCAGCGGTCCCCCGCAGCGCGAGATCAGTGTATTGACCTCCTGCGGAACGGAAAGATTAGCTTGAACCGCGGAGGCAGATCCACCTGCCGCTACAATCTCATCAACAACGCTCTGCGCGCGGCCTTCACTGCGTAGATAATGAATATGAATGTGCCAGCCATCGCGGGCCAGACCTCTAGCCAGATGCGCGCCAACACGTGCGCCGGCACCTGTAATGAGGACGCTATGCCCCATCTTGCCGTCTGGCTCTTGCGCGTTCACCGCAACTTGGTCGGCCAATTTCAACACAGGCTAAGCCCGGTAATTTAGGGGCGAGCCTTTCGAAGACCCAAGCTGCAATTTGTTCCAGTGCTGGCTGCTCCAATCCCTCGACCTCATTCAGTAGAGAATGATCCAGAGGCGCGACAACGTCTTTGATGATCTGCTCAATTTTCCACAAATCACGAACCCAGCCTTTATCTTCCTGCGCGTTCCCGATGATCGTGACCGTGCCGCGAAAACTATGGCCATGGACATGTTTGAAAATATCATTGGCGTCTGGATGGCCAAAGTAATGGGCCGCTTCAAACTGGAAGTCTTTTTCGATCTCGAAGCGCATCACATCACACGGGCGACAACCGCCAAAATGTAGAGCACATAGGCAATTGTAAAGGCGAGGCCTGTCTTGCGGCCAATTGGATGACGACGCAAAACAAAGAGAAGCAGCACCAAGCTCGACACGAGCATGACCCAAAAATCAAAGACCTTCAGAGTCCCATCAATCGCAATGGGGCCCGCCAAGGCTGACGCGCCCATAACGGCAAATACATTGAACACGTTAGAGCCCAAGACGTTACCAATCGCGACTTCGGGGTGACCGCGATATGTGGCGACAATCACGGTTGCGATTTCAGGTAAGGATGTACCAACAGCCACAATCGTGAGGCCTATGATCGTCTCGGACACGCCGAAACCTTCTGCAATCATTATCGCATTATCGACAATCAACTTACCGCCCAAGATCAAGCCTGCGATGCCGAGCACAACATAAATAAGTGACTTAATCGTATTCGTCGGCAGGCCGTCTTCACCTTCATCAATCTCGGTCATTTCCTCGAGAATTGGATCGTCTGCCCCTGCTTTTGCGAGACGGAACATAAAGACGAGATATGCGATAATACCTGAAAACAGGATCGCGCCTTGCCATTTCAATAAAGGCGAATGCACAAAGGCCAGTAACACGAATAATGTCGCCGCAAATAATGCAATAAAGCTGTTCCGCGCTACACCGGACATATTTGTCGGAATGGCTAGGATGAGTGCAGGTAAGCCCAAAGCCAGCAGTACATTTGCAATGTTGGAGCCAACGACATTACCTGCGGCCAAATCACCTTGACCCATAAGTGCGGCTTGCACACCCACAACCATTTCAGGCGCGGATGTACCAAAGGCCACAATTGTCAAGCCAACGATCAAGGCGGGCACGCCCCAATGCCTTGCCAGCGCCGCCGCGCCGCGCACCATAATATCGCCAGCAATGATCAAAATGACCAAACCAACGGCGAGGATGAAAAATTCTGATATCACGAGGTTAAACCCTCAACGCTGTTTCTAATCGAAACGTTTGAATTCCAGCAGGTTTAATCCGCCGAATACAATGATGATTAAAGAGAACGCGAACAAGGCCGGATCCATATTGAACAAACCGAAAACGGAAATGCCTGATTGAACAAGTGTCATAATATAAGCCTACACAATGATTTGGCTGCTCTATAACGACGGATGGCGGATTATCCAAGCCTTGTTCCACCTTGTTACAGGATGAAAGCAGGCGCGGACACCCGACGTTCTGGGAAGTTTTGGTTGGCTTGGGGGATTGCGCCGTTACAAGAGTGCGCGGGGAAAGCCCCGCACGCGATATAAAAGGACCTAATATGTTTGGAATGATTCCGTTTGCAAAAACTGCCGGCAAGGCACTCACTGGGCTTTTCAAAGGCAAAGATGCCAATGAGAAATTGAAGAAAGAAGTCGAAGGATACGGCCTCAACACTGACGGCGTAGATATCAATGTCGGCGACGACGGTGTCGTGACCGTAAAAGGCGAAGCCGTTTCGCAAGAAATGAAAGAGAAAATCATCCTCGCAGTTGGCAATGTCGAAGGCGTTGGCGGCGTGAATGACGAAGCCAAATCTGGTCTCGGCGGTCGCGAATCAAAATTCCATACCGTTGTGTCTGGCGATTCCCTTTCCGCAATTTCCAAAAAATACTACGGCACATGGAAACTCTATCCAGAAATCTTCGAAGCCAACAAACCAATGTTGTCCGATCCGGATAAAATCTACCCAGGCCAAGTCCTTCGTATTCCTGCGATTAGCACCGCCTCTTCATAGACGTAACTTTAAAGACAGAAGCCGCGCTGCCCGAGGGAGAGAGATCCTCGGGCAGCTGCGGCCCTGCTACGCGATACCGTGGGTCATTATGCCAGCCACCTACGTCCGTGCCAGGACAATCAGGCGTCTGCGTCGACCAAGCCCAGCAGATAAACCACTGGAAGCGATTACGTCACGGAGAGGACGCGCGCATCTCTTAATTAGGCCGTGCGCCTTGAACAGAAGCTGAACATAGGTTGGGCGCTTCATGACAAGCTGTTCATCTATCTCTCTGTAATGCTTTCAAATTTAAATCCTAACCTGTGTCCTGCCGCAGTGTTCGGTTCCCTTTATACTTAAAACGGTTTAACGCGCGCTCATGTCAGATCATTCCTACCAGCCCAGCTATTCCACCCGGCCAACCTTGCGTGTGGACCTCGCGCAAATTCGCGCAAATTATGACGCGCTGAAAGAGATCGCCGGAACCGCAAAGATCGGCGCATCGGTCAAAGCTGACGCCTATGGCCTCGGCGCTGTCCCTGTCGCCAAGACGCTTTATGGCGCAGGTTGCCGTATCTTTTTTGTCGCAACGGCAGGCGAAGGCAAAATGCTTCGTGACGGCGTTGGCCCAAACGCAGCCATCTATGTTCTCAACGGGCCTGCCCCGCGCGACAAAGGCGTGTTGCTCGGTGCGAAACTCAAACCCGTTATCAACTCCCTCGAACAAGCTCAGTATTGGGCCAGCGTCGCACGCACAGTCAATGAGCCGCCCTATACTGCGATCCATATTGATACGGGTATGAACCGCCTTGGACTCAGCCTGACTGACGTTGTCGAGCTCGGCCGCGACAAGTCACTTTGGAGCGCGCTCAACCCCGAATGGGTCATGAGCCATCTGGCTTGCGCGCCAGATGCCGAAAACCCAATGAACAAGACGCAGTTGAAACGCTTCCGCAAAGCGGCTGCGCAACTGCCCCTCACCCCGCTTTCGCTCGCCAATACGGCGGGGATATATCTGGGCAAGCCTTACCACTTCCAAATGGTCCGCCCTGGCATTGGCCTCTACGGCGGCGTTGCAACGAATACCCCCGCGCAAGAAGTCTCCAAGCCTGTCGCCACGCTTATGGCGCCAATTTTACAGGTTAAATATATCCAAGCCGGCGAACCGATTGGGTATAACAGCACATATATTGCCCCGCGCGATATGCGCATTGCCATTGTCGGCGCAGGCTATGCCGACGGTGTTCCTGTGAGCGAAAGCAACCGCGGCACAGCGATCCTCCACGATGAAGAAGTCAAAATCGTGGGCCGCGTCAGCATGGACTTGACCATCGTTGACGCAACCGACGCAAATCTTGCCGTCGAAGTTGGCGGCGTCGTGATTTTCCGCGGCGAGCATCTGGAGACAGAATCCAAAAGTGCGAAGACAATAAATTACGAACTCCTCGTACGTCTCGGCCAAAGGTGCCGCCGCGATTATTGGAAGCCAAAGAAAAAAGAACCTGAATATTAGACACGCCCATAGGTGTAGGCTCACTGCCCATCACGGGGTCAGTAGGAAAATAAGCGGGACAGTCCGCGTGGTCGATATTCACGACGGAATACCGAAATAGAAAAGTGTTTTACGCAAATACCGATGCATTTGAGTGCCAATCAAATGCACTGCGCACATGACTTACGTCAAATGCACGACCACGCAGCAGCAGTTTTTGATGCAGCGGCCTGTTTGTCCCTGCAGTTAGGCCATTAGACCAAGCAGTCGGCTCTCACTCCAAAAGGCCCGGCACACGTCTGGCTCTCACACCAAACCGCTCAACCCCACCGTCTCTCGGTACCAGAAGGTGAGCTCCTACCTGTCCCGTGTCCGAAAGAACCTGCGTACCGTATCATAGGTTTTGAGACCAAGGATCATTCTCTTGAATTTTACTGTAAGGCACTGAATTGCAAAGATAGTTGTTTCTTAAAAACAAGGATTAAGTTTAAAACACCAATCTTCCGTCCATCCTATCACAGGCTGGGGTGAACGGAGGAAGAGAGCTGGAGAGCTAATAATGTCATGCTCGAGCTTACTCCTTAGAGAAGATCACATGACTTAAGCCGTTACCGCCCGCCCTGTGGTCGATAATCCGCTGTGGCTTCTTTCAACACATCCTCAAGCGTCATGGCGATGCGTTTATAGCCTCCGTCCGAAAATAACTGCACTTGATCGGCGTAATGCGGCGAGGTTTCATCCAGCGTTGCGCTACCGTAATTATGAATACTATCGATCGTGGCCGTGCCATCAGGCCCCCAATCTGCGACAATGATATGAGTGTCTCCCGCGAAAGCGTTCATAACACCCTCTTTTGCGACACCATCGCGGTCAGCATAAATCGCGCGCAACACATCGGGCGCACCATCCAACGGGACACTAACGTCGCCGCGTATGATGCGGTTGACCTCTCCCCATTCAGGATCAAGGCGGCCAAATTTCAACATCAGGTCATCCGCGGTTTGCGCCAAAGCTGCCATCGGCTCTTGCTCTGGATTGCGATATTCATAGCCTAATGCTCGTGTACCAGAAATAACGGCCAGCGCCGCGCCGCGGCTAGTCCGCACTGTATCACCATCCCAATTGCGTAAAATCTCTTGCGCCACTTTCAGATTTTCGTCGTCAGTTTCAGTTGTCACGACCTCAACAACGAACTTCATCAAATCACTGTCTGGCGCATATCGCGTATCCGCACGATATGTCAGAAGCTCTTCTCGGCTAATGGCGTCATCGCTGCGAAAGAGCGCCAATGCGCGACGAGAGCGATTGGTTACACGGTCTTCAATCCCGAATGTCTCAGAAAAGTCAGACTTATCATTATCGCAGGCCTCATCCGTCAAATCATATGGGTTTGCATTGGCGGAAAAAAGCCACCCGCAATCAGGGTTCCAGATTTGCGGGAGGTCGGATAGTGGACGGAAACCCTCCCATATTAATTCTGACCGATCCCCAGGTAGAACCTCTTCCCATTTCGGACCTTCGATACGGCGTGGCATACGGGCGTTGTAAACACTCCCGATATTTCCGTGTCGGTCCGCATAGACGATGTTAAATGAGAGCACGCCGCGCGGCTCCAATGCTGCGCGCCACTCCGTCATATTCGTAGCTTTATTCATCTCTAGCCATTGATCCAGAGCACCCAATCCGCCGATTTCCAACGTTCCCAGTCCCGCAAAGCGGATGGCGTAATGCCCTGTTGGCGTTGACAAAACAGGGCCATGTTCAGACCAAAGAATGTCGCGTTTAATCGGCAGTGAGAACGGGCCTATGAGTTTAACGCGGAAGTCAGACTTTGTGCGTTCAAAATCGACCCATTCCCCGTCAAGGCGATATTGTGTGGGCTTATCTTGGTCATCAACATCCAACGCGTAAATATCAACCAAGTCAGGGCGGTTGACGGTATGTGTCCATCCCAAATTCGGCGTCACACCTTGGGCCAAGATTGGCACACCAGGGAAGGTTGCCCCCAGCGTATTCATCCCGTCTTCGCTCACTAAATGCGCTTCATACCACGCATAAGGCCCAGCCATAGGTTGATGAGAATTTGCAATCAGACGCGTGTGGCCATCCGCGCTACGCGAGGGCGCGATAGCAAAAGCGTTCGACCCACGAACTGCATCCGGTAAATCAACAGTTGACGACATGGAAGATGATTGCGCCCAAGGCGAAACATTTGGACGATCCTCTGCTGTGAACAGCTCTTCGAGATATTCATCCAGGCGATAGAAAAAAGGTGTCGCCCAAACAAACCCAGCCAGAACATCACGTTCCGTAACAGGCAGCAGGCCCGGCAGCACATCATTTGGATGATCTGTTGCATATAGGTTTATTGCCGCAGCATAGGCTTGCGCAACGGCTTTAGCCGCAGGCGTAACTTGGTCGTCATAATGTGTCGACACGACCTCTTGGACTTTGAACAAGTCGTAGAGATAATCCTGAGGCGCGACGTCTTTACCTTTAAATTGCGCGCTCTTTCCGCGTGCGGCAATCAGAACGTCTTGGATTGTGGCCCAGTCATCTTCAGCATGAGCATAGCCAAAACCGAAGGCTGCATCCGCATCGGATTTACCGAATATGTGCGGTACGCCGTACCTGTCTCGAATGATCCGCGCGTCATATGCTGCGGCAGCCGTTTGCGCCTTAGCCGCGCTGTAATGCGGCACAGCTGGCGTTCGCAGATAAACTGCCGCTCCAACTAAACCCACCGTAATGAGCGTCGCCGCCCCATATAGCCATTTTTTCATGGACTCAGTTTTCTGCGGGTCTGAACAAAAATCAAGCGACATTTGTCACCACCCCGCCCTGCGGGTATGATGGTAGAACAATATCGCCATAGCCCCGAAGGAAATGCCCATGACCAATTCACCCGCGACCTCTGCTCAGGCCCTGTTAGAACAAATCCTCGGACCCGAAATCCTCGGCAAAGGCCAAGACCTTTTCAACAAAGCCAAAGCGACCGACACAACGGAACTGACCGCCAAAGGCAAAGCAATGTTCCAGCAGGCAGAAGATGCCCTCGCGGACAAACTCGGCGTGGATAGCGACGCCGATTCGCGCAAAAAATTACGCCTCGGCGCAGCGGCGACAGCAGGCGCCCTCGCCTTAATTCTCGGCAATCGATCCAAACGGAAATTTGCAGCTATGGGCGGCTTAGGCGCGCTAGGTTATATCGCCTATAAAGCGCAACAAGCAGGCACGACGCCGCGCAATTTTCAAGATGTTGTCGACCTGTTGAACGGAAAAGCACCAGTCAATCGCGCAGATGTTTTGCTGCAAGCCATGGTATCCGCGGCCAAAGCAGATGGTGATCTATCAGGCGACGAACTCGCAATGTTAGATGCACTCGAAGGTGTAGAGGCCGAAGATGTACGCGCCGTCTTAGCCGCAGATGCGGACCCGACAGCGATTGCCGCCCTTGCAAAAGACGACCAAATGGCCTTGGAAATTTATGGTGCCTCCTGCCGCATCGCCAATGGATTGAACCCGCGCGAACGGGATTATCTTGACCGTTTGGCGATGGAATTGCGCCTCGATCCAGAAATGGCTGCACGCGTCGAAACCGATGTAAGAACAGGATGATGCGGCATTTCTTTCTCTCATTTGCGGTTATCTTTCTGACGGCCTGTGCCGCACAGAGCACACCTGCGCAGCATGAGAATCAACCGCATCTTCCACCGCCAGGCTTCCCTGTCAGCGAGACGCCTGCGGATGCCCGCACATGTGGCGACATGGTCACGTCTCAAACGGCGGCATGCGAAGCGGGTGAATTTTGCCGCCGCACCATCGGCGATCTTTGCGGCGCAGCGGATGCCCCGGGTATCTGTACGCCCATACCGCAAGCCTGCACACGCGACTACCGCCCTGTTTGTGGGTGTAATGGGAAAACCTATAGCAATGAATGCGTTGCTAATTCACAAGGTGTTAGCGCGTCTACTCTGGGTGAATGCGCCCCATAATGGCTTTAGATAACCCACCCAAACCATTGAGAACATAGATGTTTCATCATTTTTTCAGCGAATTACGCCGCGCACGTGTTCCCGTTTCTATTCGGGAATATCTCACGCTTCTGGAAGGCGTTGAAAAAGATGTTCCTGATGAAAGTCTGGATGGGTTCTATTATCTCGCGCGCACAGCTCTCGTAAAAGACGAACGCGATCTGGATAAATTTGACCAAGTCTTTGGCCACGTTTTCCGCGGTGTCGATTATCTCGCTGATATTTTCGGAACAGATGACGCGGAAATCCCTGCAGACTGGCTCAAGAAAATGGCCGAACTTCACCTCTCCCCTGAAGAAATGGCGGAAATCGAAGCCCTCGGCGATCTCGACAAAATCATGGAAGCCCTGAAAGAACGCCTCGAAAATCAGGACAAACGCCATGAAGGTGGTAATAAAAATATCGGGACAGCGGGAAAATCACCCTTTGGGGCTTATGGCTATAATCCCGAAGGCGTGCGCATCGGCCAAAAAGAAGGCCGCCACGGAAAAGCCGTCAAAGTCTGGGACAAACGCGTCTTTAAAAATCTCGACGGTGACCGCGAAATCGGAACGCGTAACATCAAGGTTGCCCTGCGCCGCTTGCGTAAATTCGCGCGCGACGGGGCAGCGGATGAACTGGACCTCGCTGGCACGATTAAAGGCACAGCCAAGCAAGGCTGGCTCGATATTAAAATGCGGCCTGAACGGCGCAACGCTGTCAAAGTCATGGCCTTTTTCGACATTGGCGGATCAATGGATGGACACATCAAACAGGTCGAAGAATTATTCTCTGCCGCGCGGTCAGAGTTCAAACGGTTGGAATATTTTTATTTCCATAACTGTCTTTATGAGCAAGTCTGGAAAGACAACTCCCGCCGCATGAGCGAAGTCACACCGACATGGGACATCTTCCACAAATATGGATCAGATCACCGCGTTGTCGTCGTTGGTGATGCGGCCATGAGCCCATATGAAGTCGCGATGCGCGGTGGATCAGTGGAACATTGGAACGAAGAACCCGGCGCGGTTTGGCTCAAACGCCTCACGGACATTTACCCGCACATCGTTTGGATTAACCCAACCGAGGAGAAATACTGGGCTTACTCCCAATCGACAAAAATGATTCAAGAGATTATTGGCGAAGATCGAATGTTCCCGATGACACTCAGCGGATTAGAATCCGCCATGAAAGAATTGGCACGATAAGACGCACCGCCCTAAGACACGCATCAACAAATTTACTTTGGAGACTACAATGAAACATATTCTTATCATGGGCGCAGCCGCGCTTGCCTTGACGGCTTGCGGCTCATCCACACCTGAAGCGGGCACTGATGACCCAACCTTGGACGGTGCAGCTTGGCTGGCGCAAAATGCAACCGCCAAAGGCGTCGTAACAAACGATTCTGGCCTTCAATATAAAGTAGTTCAAGACGGCCTAGAAAACGGCGCAACAGCTGCACCCGGTCAAGGCATTGCTGCGCATTATCACGGATTTTTCCGTAATGGCGACGTCTTTGATAGTTCGTATGAACGCGGCCAACCTCTGACGGGACCTTCAAATGGCTTCATCAAAGGCTGGAATGAGGCCTTAGGCGAAATGAAAGTCTGCGAAGCCCGCACCCTCTATATCTCACCCGATCTTGCCTATGGCGAGCGTGCTCGCGGCTCTATCCCGGGCGGCTCCACCCTCCTATTCCACATGCAACTTTTGGCCGTGAATGCCCCTGAAGGCGGAGACGTTGCCGTGAAATGCCCAGACGATAAAATTCTGGCTGGACCTGAGAATTACTAAACTCAAATAAATCTATACCACACACGCAAAAGCCGCCCGAACCAAATGGTTCAGGCGGCTTTTCTGTATTTTAAACTTCTTAGTTCTTATGCAGAAATACGAAGCTCGGTAAGTGCATCACCGATGGCTTTGAAAGCCTTGTTCAATTCACTCGCATTACTCGCATCAAAGAACTTGGAGCTGTCTGATGCACAACGGTTGAGCATTGTTTTTGTTGTCGTGTCATTCACATCATACGCAATTGTATAGATCGTGACCTTATCGCGTTTGGCTTCTGAACAGAGACTGTCCGTTTTAGCATTCGCAGCTCTCACATCACGGCTATTGTGAAATTTACCATTTTTTGAGCGTTTGTTTTCACCGTCTGTCATCACGATCATGACTTTCTCACGATCTTTTTTAACATTTGGACCGTTTGAGGATAATGGAACGCTCTCGTCCAATGTACGCCAACCCCAAAGAATACCTGCAGGAATATACGTTTCGTGATTAGTTCTTAATCCAGAGACAGTCGCTTTCGCTGTTGTCATATTCTTATTCAATGTCTGCAGCTCTGTTGCGCAATTTACATTGTTAAGACCTGGAATTTTACGGCCATTAAAGACGGCACGTTCGTCATATCCGCCAACACGTGAGCCTACACAGCCCTTCCACGTTGCTGTTCGGCATGTCTCATATGGCGCGCCATAGGTTTTATCGCATTGGTTATATGAGCAATCTGACGTGACACCATCATTTGTGCACGTGCGTTTGACACGGCGACAATTAGAGCGAGATGTCACATCGCGCGTCATGCGACAAACTTCTTTATCTTCAGGCACGTCCAACCATTTAGCATTACGACGGCTTGTACCTACATTCACATATTCTGAAAATGGAACGACTGCGACGCGTAGATTATCATTATTTAGATCATCAAATGTATCGAGCAAACCATTCGCGGCTGATTTCAAATTGCCGATTTTGTTATTTTCACTCATGGAATGTGTCGTGTCGAGAACAAGTGCAATATCCATCGCCTTATCAGCGAAAACGGCTGTTGATCGGACACCAACATCTAAATCGGATCGACCAAAGATACTTGAAAAATACGTATCGATATTATTTTGCGACACGATTGTGACTTGATCACCATTACGAACAACATCTTTTATATTAATCCGAAGTCCTGTGCTGCCGGGATAAGTCGCATCATAGAGCGCCTGTGCCGCTGCCGTAACTTTCGCATTTGTATCCAACGTCTTGTCTTTCGCTGCAAGCAAGGCAATCGCATCTGTCGTGCTTTGAAGGCGTTGCTTTGCAGAATATGCGTTGGACAGATCAACAGCGAGCGCCAATCCCCCGATTAGAAAAAATAGGCATATAGCGAACATCATTGCGACATTACCGCTAGTCTCTGTTCGGTATTGGCCGGCGATATGATTAAAGGTCCGTTTCATCATCCACATCCTCATTTGGTCGCTTTGCCCGATGTGGGACGATGCGACCGCGTTATGGGAGGGACGTTGCATTCACTCTGCCAAAAAGAGAATGTGTACCGCGCTGAAACAAAATGACGAAAAACAGGGTTAACGAAACCCTAAAACTTAGCCGAAAGTAACTAAAAATGGTTTAAATTCAGTCACTTTCGGTAAGTTGCAAGACGTAAGCCAGATAAGAGAGAGACATTAGCCTTCTGGTAAAATTTGGATTTCCACGGCGGCTCTATCCAAAAAGATCTGTTTTGCGACAGGCTTTAGATCGTCTAGTGTCATATTCTGATACGTTTCTTCACGGGATCGGAAACGCGTTATACTCGATGGATCTGACTGCGCCTCGCTGAGGACGCTCATCCACAGGCCATTATTTTCAACGCTTGTCTCCAAATTTTCCAAAACAGGTTTAATCGCGCGGCCAAAGACATCAGGGTCGACCTCTCCAGAACGAAATTCTTCTGCCACTTCGCGAATTTTTTCAGCCATCCGATCAATACGATCAGGGCTAACTTCGATCTGCGCACCAATAAACCCATACCCAGGATAGAGGCGTGAACTGGTTTGCGACACCCCAGGCGAATAGGTTGCACCTTCTTCTTCGCGCAAGACTTCAGTCAGCCGCAATTGGAACAGGTTAGACAGCATTTGGACATGACGAGAAACAGTAACGTCCGACCCATCAGGTGCGGGCCAGTAGACATATAGACGCGCTGTTTCCGCATCTCCCGCATGGCTGAGCGTGATTGGACGTTTTGTTCCATCTGGAAACTTGATCTGCGTGAGCGACGCATCAGGCACATAACTCTTGGCTGGACGTTCCGGCAATGCGCCAAAGGTTGCGCCAATATTTTTGATGAGCGTGTCTTCATCGAAATCACCGACCACAGTGATTTCGATCGCGCCGTTCTGAACATTCTCATTCATCCAACTTTTGATAAGATCAAAATCGACGTCCAACAAATCCGCTTCATCAGGCAACCCCCAGCGCATGTCACCAGAGCGTAAAATTCGTCCCAAATCACGGCTCGCGACGCCGCTCGGCGTGCTGTCTAATGTGGGGTACCACGACCGAATATATTTATCATATTGCGCCTGCGCTTCGGGACGATAGCCAGGATCAGTTGCGTAAGCCGCCATGAGTTTAAGTTGCAGCTCAAGGTCATCTGGCGTCGTAGAACCGGACAAAGATGTCGTCGTTCCGCCCAATCCGCGTCCAACGCCGACAGAGCGCCCCGCCATCAATGTGCGAATATCGTCGACTGAATGCTGCCCCAAACCCGAGAGGGACAGCATGTTCGACGCATAAGTTTCAAAACCGGGTGCCTCTTTCAAAGGCGCGGTCAACGTCCCGGCCCCAACGCGGGCAGATAAACGAATGACGTTATCTTCAAACTCAGTCTTTTTGAAATTTAGACGGACATTATTTTCAAATGTAATCAGTGTGGCGTCGATATCTTCCACACGTTCACGCTTTGCGACTTTGCCAGGGGTTCCGAAGTCATCATAAGCAAATGTGAGTTTTTTATCTTCCGCGCGAGCGGAAACATCGACAGATTTCGAGGCCTCATAAGCGGCCGTAAGTTTGGCTTCGCCTTCCTCAATCATTTCAGAGGTTTGCAAATAAAGCTGCGGTGCATCATCAATACCAGCCCACCCCTCACGGAAGGCCTCTGTGACGGCTTCAAGCGTGATGTCAGGTTTGTTTGCAAGGAAACGTTCCAAAGATGTTTCGGGGGTCGTGACGACTGACTCAGCCCCAAATGCGCCTAAAATCTGACGCGCAAGCCGAGATGTGCGGCGCGTTGGCGAAGTTTGCACGGAAACCTGCATTGCATTTTCGTCATTCGCGAGTTGTTCGTCCAATTCCGCCTGTGTGAAGCCAAATTTCAAAGCCTGCCGTAAGGCCTGTTCACCTTGCGCGAGGGCTGCATCCCAATTTTCAGGTTGCGCATTGACGTTGAGTGACGAAATTTCCGCTACGTCAAAGAAGTTGCTGCGCCCCACGCCTGCGGTAATAAAGGCTGACGCCTCGGTTCGAGCCATTTTGCCAAGGCGTCGATTGAGCATACGATTACCGAGGTTCTCGATCATGCCCTGCTTGCGATTTTCTGCCGTATCGCGCTCGTCTTCGACAGTTTTCATGACGGATAAACTGACGGAGGTTTGAATTTCAGGATCAGAATAGACGCGCGCGCGCGGCGTTGTGATCGCAGCGGAGTCAATTTCTATATTTGTTCCAGCCTCAACCTCTTCAGGGGATGTCCAATCCCCAAAATACTCTTCGATCTTTTGTATCGCAAAGACAGGCTCTAAATCCCCGACCAATGTGATGAAGGTTTTCTCTGGACGGTAATAACGACGGTAAAAATCGCGGAATTGGTCTGGCTGGATCGTTTGAATTGTCTCCTCAGTCCCAATTGGTAAGCGCGCAGGCAAAACCGTATGCCCAGCATAGAAGTCGAGTTGATCCAAAAACGCTCGAAATGCAGGGTTTGACCGCGCCCGCCGTTCCGCTTGAATGACGCCGCGTTCTTTATCTATAGCATCAGGCGCGAGGAGGAGCCGTTGAGCGGTTTCCCGCATTATCCCCAGCGTCTCGTCCAACATCTCTTCGGTCACATCAGGCAGTTCGAGCTGATAAGTTGTTTCCGTAAAACCTGTCGACGCATTCGTGTCCGCCCCAAAGGCCAACCCAAAACGTTCCAACCGCTTTGTCATCTCGCCTTCAGGGATGTTTTCGGACCCGTTAAAGGCCATATGCTCTAGGAAATGTGCTAACCCGCGTGTCTCGTCCGTTTCATTGAGCGATCCAGTATCAATGCGCATCAAAAGTGTAGCAGTCTTTGTCGGCGTTGCATTTTGGCGAACCCCATACCGCAAACCATTTGACAGTTCGCCGTAAGTGATGGCCGTGTCTACAGGTAAATCCGAGTTCATATGTGCAAACGGAACATCAGACTTTGTATCATTGCCCTGCGTTGAGACACTGCAACCAGACAGAAAAATAAGTGTGATTACAGAGGCTTGTGTTATGAACTTAGAGTGCATGTGACATCCTGACACGAGGAAACAGAGGATTCGTTAGTTACATATTTGGGATGCGAGGTAATGCAGGGCAAGACCCGATTCACAGGTCGAGTTTTCCACAGCTTTTGCGCGATTAGTACTTTGGCAATCACACCAAGATTACAGACTTGCAAGATTTGATTTTCGTCGTAATACGCACGCAATGATTAACCCGTCCACGACACACGCTATAGCTGCACGCGAATCGTCACTACAACACGAGATTTTCGTGTTTGACTTCGACGGTACAATCACGACGCGCGACACATTTGCGCTGTTTTTGCGCTACTACGCCGGAACGCCGCGATGGGCTGCGAATATTCTACGGCTACTCCCTACATTCGCGTCATATAAATTCGGGCGCATTGACCGCCACGCCGTCAAAAAGGCCGTGATTAAACAATTTTTCACGGGGGAGTCCGCCGAAGCCGTTGATGCCCGCGCCGCTGAATTTGCGCGGGACGTTATTCCTGACCTCGTCCGCCCTGCCGCGATGGAACATATCCAATCGCGATTGAAGGACAAAACATATACACCTGAGTCATTATATATATGCAGCGCGTCGATAGGCCCTTATTTGCGCCATTGGGCGAGTTCATGCGGCATTCAGGCAAATCACGTCATGGCGACAGAATTAGCCGTCGATGAAGACAGAATCACTGGCGAATTGTCAGGCTATAACGTTTGGGGTGCAAACAAAGTTCGCCGTATTTTGGACCAATTTGCACCACAATCTGTGAGAATACTTGAGGCTTATGGTGATACGAGGGGAGATCAGGAGATGTTACACGCCGCTGAGGCGTCTTTCTTCCGACCTTTTCGCTTAACGCCAATTAGTCATTGAATTGCTTTCCTTAGAGTTTAAGAGGAAGTTAACGCCCTAGGTCCGCGCATGCGGGTGATTTGGGCTTTTTTGAGATATCCGCATGTCGCGGGTAACGACACTGGAAGACTTTGGGGGTTTTCGTAATATGAAACGCACTCTTTTACTGGCCGCATCGGCCGCGGTCTTAGCCGCACCAACACTCGCTCAGGAGCTACCGCCAGGTAATCCGCTTCCAGGTGAATGTTTTGCTCGGGTTATCGTACCTGCGCAGTACCAAACATCGACTGAGCAGGTTGTTCTGCGTCAGGCCGGAGAAGAGATCAAAAAGATCCCTGCTCAGCTCGAAACAGTAACTGAACGTATTCTCGTTCAAGAAGAAAGCTATGAGCTCTTCGTCGCTGGCGGTGGTTCTGTTGTTCCTGGCCGTGGCCGCGTTACCGTTACAATCAACGGCACAGCTTATAATATCGATTCCTCCAGAACTGTTACGAACGCATCCGGCGCCCGCATCGGCACTGTAGACGCCTCTGGTAACCTTGTTGCTTCAAACGGCAGCGTCCTGGCTGCAAATGCTGTTAACCCCCTTACACTCATCGGCACTGGGTCTTCACGTACACGTCTCGTCATTGGCGGCACGACTTACGCCGTCTCTTCCGACGGAACAGTCTTCAACGCATCAGGCTCCCGTGTTGGGTCACTTGATGGATCAGGCAACATCGTTGCCTCTGGCGGCAATATTGTTTCCCGCTCTGCGGTTAACGCTTATCGCGGCGGCGCAACATCTGGTCAGCCAACATTCCGCACAGTAACGGAAACAGTGGTTGTTCAAGAAGCCTCCACAGAACTCGTCGCTATTCCGCCTGTTTATGAAACAGTCAGCGAAACAGTCGTTGTTCAGCCAGAGTCAGTTGAATATTCAACTATCCCTGCTGTTTATGAAAATTACACAGAAACGGTTGTTGTTCAGGAAGCCAGCACAGAGCTCGTTACTGTTCCTGCCGTCTTTGAAACAGTTCAAGAGACAATGGTCTCTCAAGAAGCTGCAACACAGCTCGTCACAATCCCGGCTACATATGAAACTGTCACAGAGACAGTCGTCGTCCAGCCTGCAAGTGTTGAGTACACAGTGCTTCCAGCACAGTTCGAAAACGTAACAGAGTCTGTTGTTGCGCAAGAAGCCGCAACTGAGCTTGTTACGGTTCCAGCAACATATGAAACTGTCACAGAGACAGTCGTTGTTCAGGAAGCCTCTACACAACTCGTCACTGTCCCGCCTGTCTTCGAGACAGTGCAGGAAACAGTTGTTGCACAAGAAGCCTCTTCTGAACTGATCACGATCCCAGCGGTATTCGAAACCGTCACAGAAACAGTCGTCGTTCAGCCTGCTGGCGTCGAATATGTAACTGTCCCAGCTGTCTTTGAAACTGTCAGCGAAACGATCGTTGTTCAGGAAGCATCCAGCGAGCTGGTCACAATCCCTGCAACATTCGAAACCGTCTCCGAAACAGTCGTCGTTCAGGAAGCGAGCACAGAGCTCGTCACTGTCCCGCCTGTCTTTGAAACAGTAACAGAAAACGTTCAGGTCCAAGCCGCCAGCACACAGTTGGTCACAATCCCTGCGACATTCGAAACTGTGACAGAAACCGTCGTTGTCCAGCCTGCTGGCGTCGAATATGCTGTTCTTCCAGCTGAGTATGAAAACTACACAGACGTTGTTGTCGTTCAGGAAGCTAGTTCCGAATTGGTCACAATCCCTGCGACATTCGAAACTGTCTCCGAGACAGTCGTCGTTCAGCCTGCAACAGTTGAGTACCAAGTCGTACCGCCTGTCTATGACACAGTTTCCGAGACAATCGTTGTTCAGGAAGCGTCTAGCGAGCTGGTCTCTATCCCTGCGACATTCGAAACGGTGTCAGAAACAGTCGTCGTTCAACCTGCAACGGTTGAATATGTCTCTGTTCCAGCTGTTTACGAAACAGTGTCAGAAACTGTTGTCGTTCAAGAGGCCTCAACACAGCTTGTCACGATCCCAGCTTCATTCGAAACTGTAACAGAAACTGTCGTCGTTCAGCCTGCTGGCGTCGAATATGTGTCCGTTCCGGCTGAGTATGAAACTTACACTGAAACACTCGTTGTTCAGGAAGCGTCCACTGACTTGATCACGATCCCTGCAACATATGAAACAGTGTCAGAAACAGTCGTCGTTCAACCTGCAACGGCAGAATATGTCTCCGTCCCAGCTGTTTATGAAACAGTATCGGAAACAGTTGTTGTTCAAGAAGCGTCCAGCGAGATGGTCACCATCCCTGCTGTCTTCGAAACAGTCTCAGAAACTGTCGTCGTCCAGCCTGCTGGCGTTGAATATGTAACTGTACCCGCTGTCTTCGAAACTGTGTCTGAAGCGGTTGTCGTTCAAGAAGCGTCAACTGACCTCGTCACAATCCCGGCAACGTTCGAAACTGTCACAGAAACTGTCGTCGTCACGCCAGCCTCTGTCACATATGAAGTCGTTCCAGCCGTCTATGAGACGATCCAAGAGCCAATCATTGTTCAGGAAGCGTCCACGAACCTCGTAACTATCCCTGCGACCTACGAAACAGTGACTGAAACAGTTGTCGTTCAGCCTGCAACGGTTGAATATGCGTCCGTTCCAGCCAAATACGAAACCTTCACTGAAACAGTCGTCGTTCAGGAAGCCTCTACAGAACTCGTCTCTGTCCCGGCCGTCTATGAAACAGTCGCGGAAACGATTGTTGTTCAGCCGGCTGGCGTTGAGTATGTATCAGTTCCGGCAACATTCGAGACAGTCTCTGAGACTGTTGTTGTTCAGGAAGCCTCGACTGAACTCGTCACAATCCCAGCAACGTTCGAAACTGTCACAGAAACTGTCGTCGTCACGCCAGCCTCTGTTGAGTATGTCTCCGTTCCAGCTGTCTATGAGACAGTTTCAGAGCCAGTCATTGTTCAGGAAGCGTCCAGCGAGCTGGTTTCTATCCCAGCAACATTCGAAACCGTAACTGAAACAATCGTCGTCCAGCCTGCTGGCGTCGAATATGTATCTGTTCCAGCTGTGTTCGAAACAGTCTCAGAAACTGTTGTTGTTCAGGAAGCCTCCACTCAACTCGTCACTGTCCCGCCTGTCTTTGAGACAGTCACTGAAACAGTCGTTGTTCAGCCTGCCTCCGTTACATATGAAACGGTGCCTGCTGTGTTCGAAACAGTCTCCGAGACAATTGTTGTTCAAGAAGCGTCAACTGACCTCGTTACAATCCCAGCAACGTTCGAAACTGTCACAGAAACTGTCGTCGTCACGCCAGCCTCTGTTACATACGCAGCTGTTCCAGCTGTTTACGAGACAGTCTCAGAAACAATGGTTGTTCAAGAAGCGTCATCAGAGCTTGTTGTCATTCCAGCATCTTTCAAAGACGTAACAGAAACTGTTGTTGTTCAAGAAGCCTCTACAGAGCTTGTCTCTATCCCAGCGACTTACGAAACAGTGTCAGAAACGGTTGTTGTACAAGAAGCGACAACAAATCTCGTTTCGGTCCCTGCAACATTCGAAACGGTCACTGAGACAGTCGTTGTTCAGCCTGAAACAGTTGAGTATGTCTCTGTCCCAGCCGTCTACGAAACATTCACTGAAACAGTGGTTGTTCAGGAAGCATCGACAGACCTTGTGACTGTCCCAGCGACTTACGGCACTGTGACTGAAACAGTGGTTGTTCAGGAAGCGGCAACAGAACTCGTCGTTATCCCAGCAACATTCGAGACTGTGTCTCAGACTGTTGTTGTCAAGGAAGCCACAACAGAGTTGCTGTCTGTCCCTGCGACATACCGCAATGTGAACGAAACTGTTGTCGTTCAACCTGCTAGTGTCACATATGAAACAGTCCCAGCTGTCTATGAGACATACAACGAAACACTCGTTGTTCAGGAAGCGTCGACAGAATTGGTTGTGACACCTGCAACATATCGCAATGTGACTGAAACTATCGTTGTTCAGGAAGCCTCTACAGAGCTCGTCTCTATTCCGGCTGAATATGAAACTGTCACTGAGACTGTTATCGTGCAGCCTGAAACAGTTGAGTATGTCTCTGTTCCAGCTAAATTCCGCACGGAAAACCAGCAGTACATCCAACAAGAAGCTGCCAACACGCTGACAATTATCCCAGCTGTCTATGAGACAGTGACGGAGACAATCGTCACGCAGGAAGCCTCTACACGTATCGAAGTTGTTCCAGCGACATATAAGTCTGTCACTGAAACAATCGTTGTCACACCGACACGCACCGAAATCGACGTGATCCCGGCGAAATATGAGACACGTTCAGAACGCGTCTTGATCGAGCCGGCTCGTGAAGAGTGGAAGCCTGGTTCACAGGCCCTCAACTCTGGCGCGTTCCAAGGTGGCCGTGTAAACACAGCCACTCGCGGACAGTTCACCGTCTTTAACGGCGTATCGAACCAAGTCGTCGAATCGACTGAGACTATCGTGAACCAGACTGGCGAAATCCTTTGCCGCGTCTTGATCCCGGCCAAGTACAAAACAATCACGAAACAAGTGGTTGTTGAGCCTGCCCGTTCAATCGAGCGCAGCATTCCTGCTGTAACGCGTGCGATCAGCAAGCGCGTTGTTGACCGTGAAGCGACGACACGCGAAATCGCTGTCCCAGCTGTCACAAGCACGCTGACACGTCGTATTGTTAAGACACCAGCTCGCGTTGTGGATGCTTCTGGCTCCAACTTCGCAGGCGGCACACGTATCAACGGCTTCAACGATGCAAACCGTGATGGTCGTGATGACCGCGATGGTTTATCCAAAGCTGATGCTGCAACAGCTGACCGTACTGCAGGCGGCTCTCGCCTCGTCGGTGCCCGTAACTCCGGCGGCCAATTTGGTCAGCAGGTTGGTTCGGTCTCCACACGTGTCATGTCTGAGGAAGCTAAAGTCGTCGAACGCCGCATCCCTGCGGTTACGAAGACACTCAGCAAGCGCGTTGTCAAAACACCAGCACGCACAATCGAGCGCACTGTCCCGGCCAAAACATCGACGGTTACACGCCGCGTTGTTGACCGCCCAGCGGCAACCGTTGAGCGGGCTATCCCAGCTGTAACAAAGACGGAAACACGTCGCCGCGTTAAGACACCGGCACGCACAGTCGAGCGGGCTATCCCTGCTGTGACGAAGCAAGTGACCCGTCGCGTTGTTGATCGTCCGGCATCCACTACGGAACGTACGATCCCAGCTGTTACGAAGGTTGAAACACGCCGCGTTGTCAAAACTCCGGCTCGTACACAAGAGCGTACGATCCCAGCTAAGACATCAACCGTCACACGCCGCGTCGTTAAGACACCAGCGTCAACTGTTGAGCGTACGATCCCAGCCGTCACGAAGACTGAAACACGCCGTCGCGTTAAGACACCGGCAGCAACTGTTGAGCGCCGCGTTCCAGCGGTAACGAAGCAGGTTTCCCGTCGTGTTGTTAAGACACCAGCCTCTACGGTTGAACGTGCTGTCCCTGCGGTCACAAAGACCCGCACACGCCGTGTTGTTAAGACACCGGCTCGTACACAAGAGCGTACAATCCCGGCCGTGACACAGACTGTCACACGCCGCGTTGTTGATCGTCCGGCATCTACGCAAGAGCGTACAATCCCAGCGGTCACAAAACAGGAAACGCGCCGTGTTGTTAAAACACCAGCGTCAACTGTTGAGCGTTCAATCCCAGCTGTTACGAAGCAGATCAGCCGCCGCGTCGTTAAGACACCGGCACGGACGCAAGAGCGTACGGTTCCAGCCGTAACGAAGACAGAAACACGCCGCGTCGTTAAGACACCGGCACGGACTGTTGAGCGCACGATCCCAGCTGTAACCAAGCAGGTCACACGCCGCGTCGTTAAGACACCAGCCACTGTCGCAGAGCGCGGCATCCCGGCTGTTACAAAGCAAGAAACACGTCGCGTCGTTAAGACACCGGCACGGACTGTCGAACGGGCTATCCCCGCCGTCACGAAGCAAGTTTCTCGCCGCGTCGTCAAAACACCAGCTCGTACGCAAGAGCGCAGCATCCCTGCGGTCACTAAGATGGAAACACGCCGCGTCGTTAAGACACCAGCGTCGACTATCGAGCGGACTGTTCCGGCTGTAACGAAGCAAGTCTCCCGCCGCGTCGTCAAAACACCAGCTCGTACGCAAGAACGTACAATCCCAGCTGTGACAAAGCAGGAAACGCGCCGTGTTGTTAAGACACCAGCGTCAACTGTCGAACGGGCGATCCCTGCTGTAACAAAGCAAATCTCCCGCCGCGTCGTGAAGACACCGGCCAGCACAATCCAACGTGCGGTACCGGCCATCACAAAGCAGGAAACACGTCGTCGTGTCGCTACGCCAGCCGCAACGGTTGAGCGTCGTGTCCCAGCTGTAACGAAGCAAATCAGCCGCCGCGTCGTGAAAACGCCAGCGTCGACTGTTGAGCGTGTCGTCCCAGCCGTCACAAAAATGGAAGCGCGCCGCGTCATTAAGACACCGGCTCGTACCGTTGAGCGGACAATCCCTGCTGTAACCAAGCAAGTCTCCCGCCGCGTCGTGAAAACGCCGTCACGAGTAACTGAGCGGGCTATCCCAGCTGTCACAAAGATGGAAACACGCCGCGTCGTTAAGACACCAGCGTCGACTATCGAACGGGCTATCCCGGCTGTGACGAAGCAAGTGTCCCGCCGCGTCGTCAAGACACCGGCACGGACAACTGAGCGGGCTATCCCAGCAGTGACCAAGTTGGAAACACGCCGCGTCGTCAAGACACCGGCTGCAACTGTTGAGCGGACAATCCCCGCTGTAACTAAGTTGGTTTCCCGCCGCGTCGTCAAGACACCGGCCTCCACGCAAGAGCGTGCAGTTCCGGCGATCACGAAGACGGAAACACGTCGCCGCATCAAAACACCGGCTCGCACAATCGAACGTGCAACTCCGGCTGTTACGAAGCAGGTCTCTCGCCGCGTCGTTAAGACACCGGCAAGCGTCACAGAGCGTACGGTTCCAGCGATCACGAAGTTGGAAACTCGCCGCGTCGTCAAGACACCAGCAGCAACTGTTGAGCGCACTGTTCCAGCGGTAACCAAGCAAGTTTCCCGCCGCGTCGTTAAGACACCGGCACGGACAACTGAGCGGGCTATCCCAGCTGTTACGAAGACAGAAACACGTCGTGTCGTGAAGACACCGGCGCGGACTGTTGAGCGCACAATCCCGGCTGTGACGAAGCAAGTCTCCCGCCGCGTCGTCAAGACACCAGCCTCTACACAAGAGCGTTCGGTGCCAGCGATCACGAAAACGGAAACACGTCGTCGTATCAAAACGCCATCTCGTACAGTCGAACGTACGATCCCGGCTGTTACGAAGTCAGTCTCCCGCCGTGTCGTAAAGACACCGGCTCAGGTCACTGAGCGTACGGTTCCTGCAGTCAATAAGCCTGTTACGCGTCGTATCGTGAAAACACCGGCTTCGGTTGTTGAGCGTCGTGTCCCAGCTGTGACAAAGACGGAAACGCGCCGCGTCGTGAAGACACCGGCTCGGACAACAGAACGGGCTATCCCGGCTGTGACCAAGACGGAAACACGTCGTGTCGTGAAAACGCCAGCGTCGACAATCGAACGGTCTATCCCAGCGGTTACCAAGCAAGTCTCCCGCCGTGTCGTTAAGACACCAGCGCGCGTGACAGAGCGCGGTATCCCAGCTGTGACGAAGCAAGTCGCACGTCGCGTCATGCGGACACCGGCCTCTACTCAAGAACGTACAATCCCAGCTGTTACGAAGCAGGTCAGCCGTCAGGTCGTGAAAACGCCAGCGCGGACAGTGGAACGTACAATCCCAGCCAAAATGCAGGCCCTCACACGCCGCGTCGTCAAGACGCCAGCGCGTACGGTTGAGCGGACAATCCCGGCTGTGACGAAGCAAGTCTCTCGCCGTGTCGTCAAGACACCGGCAAGCGTCAGTGAGCGCACAATCCCGGCTGTGACCAAACAGGTTGCACGCCGCGTTATGCGGACACCAGCTTCGACTGTTGAGCGGACGATCCCAGCTGTAACGAAGACGGAAACCCGTCGTCGCGTTAAGACACCGGCGTCGACGCAAGAGCGTCGTATCCCGGCTGTTACGAAGCAGGTTACACGTCGCGTCGTCAAAACACCGGCGACAACACAAGAGCGGACGATCCCGGCCGTCACCAAGCAAGTCACGCGCCGCGTGGTTGATGGTGCACCACGTATCGAACGTCGTGTGATCCCTGCTCGTTACGACACGGTTCAAGTCCAGCGCGTAGTTCAACCTGCACGGACAGAGTCAGTCGTTATCCCGGCTCAGTTCGGAACGATCGAACGTCGGACACAAACGTCTCCGGAAAAAGCCGAATGGCGTCAGGTTCTCTGTGAAGCGAACTCTAACGTCACTGTGATCCGCGCCATCCAGCGCGCACTTCAGACACAAGGCTTCTACTCCGGCGCACTTGACGGACAGCTAGGTCGCCAGACTTACGCATCTGTCGAGCGTTTCCAGACAGCTCGTGGCTTGTCCACAGGCGGCCTAACGCTCCGTACGGTTGATGCTTTGGGTGTCGATTGGCGCTCAATGGTCTCCGGCAACCAGTTGGCCACAGGCGGCTTCACCACAGGTGGAACGACGACAGGTACAACAGGCGGCTTCACCACAGGTACAACAGTCACAACGACTGGCGGATCTACTGGCGGCGCGGCTGCAGGTTACACCATCGGCTCTGACGGCTCTGTCCGTAACAGTGCAGGTGTTGTTATCGGAACACTCCGTGCAAATGGCGACGTTGTGAACAGCACAGGTCAAGTCATCGTTCGCGGTCTATCCGCAACAGGTGGTTCGATCACAACTGGTTCAGTAACAGGCGCAGCTGGCGGATTGAACAATCGTTCAACCATCGGACGCTCTGGCGGTACGATCCTCAATAACGGTACAGCGACGACAACAACTGGCGCTGCATCTGGTGGATCCCTTTCAGCGGGTGACTTCACAGTCCGCGCCGATGGCTCCGTTGTGAACCAATCCGGTGCTGTTATCGGACGCGTCAATGCGAACGGCGAAATCATCGCCAACGGCCAAGTCATCGGCCGGGTTCGCCCAAGTAACTAGGCTTTAAACTGGCGCACACTGCGCCAGACTAAGACGTTAAGACCTCGCTAGCGCAATGCGCTGGCGGGGTTTTTTGGTGCCAGTATCATGCTTTTGGTCCTGTAACAGTCTTGTCCGTCCTCCCTATCGCGCCTTTGATGTTCTCTGACATCATTGGTAAAATCAGGGTGCATTCGGATTGACAGGCTGATGACAGGGCTTATAAGAGCGTCGAATTGGCCGCCGCGGGATTCGCCCAGCGCGGCTTTTATGTATTTAAATGGCAGGGTTAATCCCCGCCGAGACTTATAGGACAAGACCATGTTCGCAGTCATCCAAACCGGTGGTAAGCAATACAAAGTCGCAAAAGACGACATCATCATCGTCGAGAAGCTCGACGGCGAAGCAGGTGGAAACATCACCTTCGGAGATGTCCTCATGCACGGCGCAAACGGCGACGTTAAAGTCGGCGCTCCCCTCGTCCAAGGCGCATCTGTTACGGGTGAAGTTCTTGAGCAACGCAAAGGTGACAAAGTCATCGTGTTCAAAAAGAAGCGTCGCCAAAACTATCGTCGTAAGCAGGGACATCGTCAGTTTGAGACAGTTGTTCGTATTACAGGCATCAAGGGTTAAGGCTAAGGCCTTTTTATTTTGGGGTTCGGCCCCGATACTTATTTCTTAGGAGTGCGTCATGGCACATAAAAAAGCTGGTGGTTCATCCAATAACGGTCGCGATAGTGCCGGCCGTCGTCTTGGTGTAAAGAAATCTGGTGGCCAAGCGGTCATTCCAGGCAATATTATCATTCGTCAACGCGGTACGAAATATTACCCGGGCGCCAATGTTGGTATGGGTAAAGATCATACGCTTTTCGCGCTTACTGGTGGTCGTGTATCTTTCCAAACAAAACGCAACGCGCGCACATATGTCTCTGTCGACCTTCCAGAGGCCGCAGAATAGAGACCTGAATTATCCGGGTCACCGCTTCAGGCGACCCGTATCGAAATAGCAGGGAGATCGGGTCCGCCCGGTCTCCCTTTTTTATTACCTCGATTTTGAGGACCTGCTGACGATCAAGGAGATTGTCATGCATGACCACATAGAAACAGAGCGACTTGTTCTCCGTCAGCTCGAAGACCGCGATGCTGCGCACTTTTCTGAATATGGTACCGACATCGATGTTGCGCGCATGACAGGCAGCTTCCCGCATCCTTTTCCCCTGCTCTCCGCAGAATTCAAAATCATGGACTTGCGCGCACAAAAACGGCGCGGTCTTGCCCATCCCTATGCGATAACACGCAAAGGCGAAGACACATTAATTGGCGTTGCAGACTTGTTTAAACGTGACGCTGAGAGTTTGTGGGAAATTGGATACTGGGTTGGACGCCCCTATTGGGGAAATGGATATGTGACGGAGGCCTGCTCGGCACTCTTGGTCGAAGCTGACAAAACGCTTGGCGCAGGAGACCGTGTTGCAGGCGCGTTCATCGACAATCCGAACAGCGCACGCGTATTGGAAAAGCTCGGCTTTGAACGGCATGGAGAACTAAACAACTATTTTTCTATGGCCAGACTAGAAAATGCCACGAGCCAAGATTTCGTTCTAAAGGCAAGATCGTGACACTTTCCATTGAACATCGCTTGCCGAACGTCGAAACGTTTAGAGCTCTACGCTCTCATACGGATTGGGGTGTTCCGACTGTCCATGCCACCAAAGCCGCCCTTACGGCCAGTTTATGCGGCGCGGTTGCCATTCAAGACGGTCAAACTGTGGCAATGGTTCGCGCAGTAGGTGACGGCGTACTTAAGGTTTACATTCAGGACGTCATTGTCGCCAAACCCGCAAGATCACAAGGTATTGGCCACGCCCTTGTTCAAACCTTCATCACGCATTTGATGGCTACCTATCCGCCCGCCTGCATGATTGGACTCTTCGCGGCAGAGGGCCAAGGCAACTTTTACGAACGCTTTGGCTTCATCGCGCGGCCAGGCATTGGTTTTGGCCCAGGTATGCATGCAACACTGTCAAATCTGGCACAGCCTGACCTAGCCAAACCGCACAACGCGGCGTAAGGACGCCTCATGAAATTTCTCGATGAAGCTAAAATTTATGTGTTGTCCGGTTCTGGCGGCGGTGGGAGTGTGTCTTTTCGGCGTGAAAAGAACATTGCCTTTGGCGGACCAAACGGCGGTGATGGAGGCAGAGGTGGCAATATCTATCTGGAAGCCACGCGCAGCCTCAATACACTCATAGATTATCGCTATCAGCAGCATTTCAAAGCCAAGACCGGTATGCATGGCATGGGCCTTGATCGTCACGGGGCCGCAGCAGACGATATCGTTTTGAAAGTCCCCGTCGGCACGCAAGTTATTGATGCCGAAACGGACGAAGTTCTCGCGGATATGACAGAAGATAACGAACGTGTCCTCGTCGCCCAAGGCGGCAATGGCGGCTGGGGCAATGCACGTTTTAAAAGCTCAACAAACCAAGCCCCGCGCAAAGCGAATCCTGGCGAAGAGGGCGAAGAAAAATGGGTCTGGCTACGCCTAAAACTTATCGCTGACGCAGGTCTAATCGGCCTCCCAAATGCTGGGAAATCAACCTTCCTTTCGACCGTCAGTGCGGCGAAACCAAAAACAGCCGATTATCCCTTCACAACGCTTCATCCGCATTTGGGCGTTGTCAGCATGAGCATAGCTGATCGCTTTATTATCGCCGACCTACCTGGCCTCATTGAAGGCGCAGCCGAAGGTGCAGGCTTAGGACATCGATTCTTGGGTCACGCTGAACGCTGTGCTGCGATCCTGCATCTTGTTCCCGGTACATCAGAGGATCCTGTGGCAGAATATCTCTCCATTCGCAAAGAGCTGGAAGATTATGACGAGAGCTTTGAAGACAAGCCAGAAGTCGTCGCCATTTCCAAATGTGACGCTTTGGATGCAGATCGCATTGCAGAGCTTCAGGACGCCTTAGAGGCCGTTTGTGGGCATCGCCCCTTCCCAATCAGTTCGGTTGCGCAGCAGGGGTTAAAACCTGTTCTGTCGGCCCTTTATCGTCACGTCGAAATCCGCCGTGCAGGCGAAGAAGCCGAGCGCGAGGAAAAACTGCGTCAGCAAAAAATTGCTGTCGGAGAGATAGAAGATGTCAAAGGATGGACACCTTAATCCATGTTTGATGACGTCAAAACACTCGTCATCAAAATTGGGTCGGCGATTCTTGTCGATAACAAAACGCATGCCTTACGCGAAGGCTGGCTGGACACATTAGCAGACAACCTCGCTGCGTTGAAAAACACACGTATTGTTTTGGTTAGCTCTGGCGCGATTGCGTTGGGGCGAGAGCGTTTAGGCCTAACGGACCTAACGCTAACATTGGCACAGAAACAAGCCTGCGCCGCTGCGGGTCAATCGAGCCTAACAGGTGCCTATGAAGAGGCATTGGGACGCCGCGGAATTGTGACGGCACAGGCTTTGCTGACGTTAAATGACACCGAAGATCGTCGCCGCTGGCTCAATGCACGGTCTACGCTCGAAACGCTTTTGGATTTAGGCGCCATTCCTATCATCAATGAAAATGATACCGTTGCGACGGACGAAATCAGATATGGCGATAACGACAGATTGGCCGCCCGCACCGCGCAAATGATCGGTGCGGACCTTCTGGTGCTTCTATCTGACATCGACGGCCTTTATACGGCTGACCCAAGAAATGATGAATCGGCGCGTCATATCCCCGTCGTGGCGACACTCACGGATGACATCATGTCTATGGGCGGAGCGCCAAATGAAGCCGCAGGCATGGGAACGGGCGGAATGGCAACGAAACTAGCCGCCGCACAAATTGCAACACATGCAGGCTGTAACATGGTTATTTGTGATGGCCGTAAGCCAGGGATTATTGCTGCGTTGAACGCAGGTGCAAAACACACTATCTTCAAAGCCATCAGCAATCCCCGCAATGCCCGCGCGCAATGGATTGGCGGGGCGTTAAAACCACGGGGCTGTCTTGAAATCGATGCTGGCGCGCTCAAAGCTCTCAAAAGCGGCAGCAGTCTTCTCGCTGCAGGCGTGACCTCGGTTTCAGGTGAGTTCGAAAAAGGTGACCCTGTTGCCATCCAAATCGAGGGCGTTGAAATCGCACGCGGCCTCATATCTTATGACCTTATGGACGCACAGCGGATCAAAGGCCTGAAGTCAGGTGAAATCGAAACTGTACTTGGCTTTGATAATGGTGCGGCCCTCATACATCGCGATAATTTGGTAATGCTATAATGACGAATAACACAGACATGAACGCTCTAGGTCATGCCGCAAAAGCGGCATCTGCATCCCTACGCCTCGCCAGCGGCGACCAGCGCAATGCGGCCCTACGCGCGATGGCCTCAGAAATCCGAAAATCTGTAGAGACAATACTCGCCGCCAATGCAGAAGATATGACTGCAGCCTCCGCAAAAGGTATATCCGCAGCCATGCTGGACAGGTTGAAACTCGATACAGCGCGCGTCGCAAGTATCGCCAATGGTCTCGATGCGATCGCAGATTTACCTGATCCTGTTGGCGCAATTGAGAAGGCTTGGACCCAACCTAATGGGTTGCACTTCTCCCAAGTCCGCGTGCCAATTGGCGTCATTGGTATGATTTATGAAAGCCGACCAAATGTGACGGCTGATGCTGGCGGACTTTGCGTAAAATCTGGGAACGCTTGCGTCTTGCGCGGTGGATCAGAAAGTGTGCGCTCGAACCGCGCCATACACACGGCGCTGCAAACCGGATTGCGCGCCAGTGACTTACCCGAGGCTGCAATCTCTTTGGTCAACACAACGGACCGCGCCGCCGTTGGTGATATGCTCCGCGGGTTGGATGGTACCATCGACATCATCATACCACGCGGCGGCAAAGGATTAGTAGCGCGCGTGCAAGAAGACGCTCGCGTACCTGTTTTGGCACATCTTGAAGGTTTAAATCACAGCTATGTTCATGCTGACGCCGACATTAATATGGCCGTGCAAGTTATTGAAAATGCAAAACTTCGGCGCACAGGTGTTTGCGGATCAACGGAAACTATTTTAGTCGACACAGAAGTTGCGGGTACGTTTTTACCTGAGCTAGCCACGCAAATTAAAGATCGCTGCGAATTACGCGGTGACGCCCGTGCGCAGTCAATCATACCGAACATAACACCAGCGACAGACACGGATTTCGCGACAGAGCATCTTGCCCCCATCCTGAACATCGCCGTAGTTGATGGGATGGAGGCCGCCCTCGCCCATATCGCGCATTACGGCAGCGGTCACACTGATGCGATCCTAACAGAAAGCGCCGATGCTGCGCAGACTTTTCTCGATAGCGTGGATAGCGCCATCGTTCTGCACAATGCTTCAACACAATATGCAGATGGCGGCGAGTTTGGATTTGGCGCAGAAATTGGCATTGCGACCGGACGTCTTCACGCACGTGGCCCTGTCGGGGCGCAACATTTGACGACATATAAATATCAAGTGCGTGGCACGGGACAGGCGCGCCCTTGACGGTCAGTCGACGCAGATCTGTTGGCCTCTTTGGCGGGTCGTTTAATCCAGCGCATGGCGGACACCTTCATGTGGCTAAAGCTGGGTTGCGCCAATTGCGACTCAATGAAATCTGGTGGTTAGTAAGCCCTCAAAACCCCCTCAAACCGACACAGCCCTCTTGGGAAAGCCGCGCCCAGACCGTACGCAATCTTCCCTTGCCGCCAAACATGCAGGTCTCCGACGTCGAGTTTCGATACGGGACACACTATACAGTCGATCTATTGGAACGACTGAAAACACGTCATCCTGACATAAATTTTATATTTATGATGGGCGCAGATAATCTGCTCCAGCTTCCTAAATGGCGTGACTGGGAAACAATTGTTGAAACGGTTCCTATTGCCGTCATCGCACGGCCAGGCTCCCCGATTAAAGCGCGGTTGGGCCAAGCCGCTCGCCAATATAACCAGGCTCGAATTGGTGAAGATCACGCCCACATCCTTCAACACCATGCCGCGCCCGCTTGGACCTATCTCACTCTCCCTCTTGATACGCGTAGCTCGTCTGCCCTTCGGGCGGCCCAATCCAAATGAACCTTCGGCTGGTTACAGCAGTAGTCGAACGGATTTGAGTGTGATACGGGTATCGCATTAAAGTATTTATGGAGAGACTTCTGTCCGCCGCACACCAAGAAACCCCCGCTACAGTTTCCGTTCATGACGGACCTGAAGCTAAAGCGTTGTCAGACTTCATCCAGCATTTGCTCGAAGAAAACTCCGCTCAGGATGTCATCGAAATTGATATTCGCGGGAAGTCCTCCATCGCAGACTTTCTCCTCGTTGCCTCTGGGCGCTCCAACCGCCACGTCAGCGCGCTCGCAGATTACATCCAACGCGGCCTAAAAGAACGCGGCATGAAAGATTTAGGCATTGAAGGCCAAACCGCTGCCGATTGGGTTTTGATCGATGCGGGTGATGTTATCTTGCACATCTTCCGCCCAGAAGTTCGCGTATTCTATAATCTTGAAAAAATCTGGTCTGTGCCATTGCCAGAAAGCCTGCAAACCGTTGCACAAAAGGCACCAGACGACACACCTGTCGCGGAGCGATAGGGCCCTCACGTGAAAATCATTCTTCGGGCTGGCAATATTTTGCGCAAAGGCCCGGAAAGAATCCTGATTGACGACTACATCACCCGTGCCAAAGGCCTTGCGCGCGGGACAGGGTTCCTTTCTGTCGAAGAACAGGGTGTTGAACTAAAAGGTCAAAATGACCGTGCCGCTGAAACCGCAAAACTTCTCTCTGGCATTAATGCCTCTGACGAACTTATCCTACTAGATGAGCGCGGCAAAAGCCCAACATCCCGCGAAATCGCAACCCATTTTGCACGGCGTCGCGATGAAGGTGTAGGAGCGACCTATATCCTCATCGGAGGCGCAGACGGATTTGATCCTGCGACCGTTAAAGAGCTTCGCCCGGGCAGGATAACGAAATGGAGCTTCGGCGCACAAACTTGGCCGCATAAAATGGTGCGAGTCATGGCCGCAGAGCAAATTTACCGCGCACTGAGCATTTTGGCAAAAACGCCATATCACAGAGATTAACCTGCGATCTACGAACGCGCAAATATCTGAGAATGAGATGTATAATTAACGCACAGTAAATGCGTTTGCGGCCATATACATATTTATGCGTGCCATTCTTGCCATAGCTTTCCTGATCTTCGCCTTGCCTGCCGCCGCGCAGACATCAGGCGATGTCGAGGCTTTGACGAAAAAGGAGCAAGCGGCGCGGGATAAGTCTGAAAAATTGGAAGACGAACGCAAATCCGTTCGCAAAGATGTCTCTGCCCTCAAAAAGAAACTCGCCAAAGCCGCTCAAGATACGCAATCTATTGAAGCTAATCTGACCGCTCTGGAACGCGAAACCGCAGAATTGAATATGCGCGCAGCGACACTAACGACACAAATAACGGAAGACCGCGCGCAATATATTGATCTATTAGCAGCTCTACAGCGCCTAGAGGCTACTCCCCCGCCTACTCTCGCACTGTCTCCAAAGAATGCGAAACGCGCGGCAGATGCTGGCCTTATGATGGCCACGCTCTCGGAGCAGCTGAAACAACGCGCAGAAGCCCTGTCCCTTAATCTAACGGCGCTGGACGTCACAAAATCGCAAATTGTGCTCAAGCAAGATGAGTTAGAACAAGCCAGAGACAAACTGGACCGTGAAACGTCACAAATAACTGCGGGCTTAGGTGAGAAATCCAAATTGGAGGCTAAACTTTCCGATGAACGCAAGGCCGCTGCCGCCGAAGCGGATCGCCTTGCCGCGGAATCAAAAAGCCTCCTCGATCTTATTGCGAAACTTGAATCAGAAGCCGCCAAAGTCGTGCCACGCACAAAACCCGGACGGAAATCCACGCCAAAACTTGTACTCCCAAAAGGGACAAAACGGTTTGCAGACGCCAAAGGAGGCATGCTGCGCCCTGTTTCGGGAAATATTCTAAAGACATTTGGACGGGGTGAAAAAGGCCTAACCTTTACGGGTCGCCCAAGCGGTCAAGTTTTGGCCCCATATGCTGGCCGCGTCGAATTTTCAGGTCCTTTCAAGAACTACGATCAAGTCGTTATTTTGAACGTCGGGGACGGTTATTTCGTGCTTTTGACGGGACTAGACGCCCTATATATCGGCGCAGGAGACACCGTTCGGCGCGGCGAACCTGTTGGCGCTCTGCCTGGACGATCAGGCGTTGAACTCTATATCGAACTGCGACGTGACGGCTCTCCCGTCGATCCAGCCCCATGGTTGGCGCCTGTTGACGTTAAATCAGGGTAAGTAACACGCTTGATCGCAGCAATTTGACTGGCAAAGCGCATCATGGCTGTCTAAGTATTATGTCTAACTCTGGAGACGCTACGTGAAATTTGTCCTGCCTGCCCTCGGAAGTGTTGCCGCAGTTGCTTTATTCGCTTTTTCGACAACCCATCAGTCCGCTGTTGCCGTTGAACGACCTGCCTATGATGAAACCTTTGAACAGCTCGAACTCTTCGCAGACGTTCTTGCACGAGTGCGTAGCCAATATGTCGTCGAAGTTGATGACAGCGCACTGATCGAAGACGCCATGAACGGCATGTTGCAGTCCCTCGATCCACATTCTTCCTACATAAGCCCAGAAGCCTTTCGCGAAATGCGCATGGATACCAAAGGTGAATATGGCGGATTAGGCATGGAAGTCACGATGGAAGACGGATTTGTCAAAGTCATTTCTCCGATCGATGACACCCCTGCCAAACGCGCAGGCGTGAAAGCTGGTGACTTCATCACAGAGATTGAAGGGAAATCCCTACTTGGCGCAACGCTAAACGAAGCCGTTACACAAATGCGCGGCAAGCCAGGCGAAGCTATCAACATCACAATTGTCCGCGAGGGCGAAGATCCGCTTTACCTCGACATCACGCGCGAAGTCATCAAACGGCAAACCGTGAAATCAGAAATCAAAGACGGCATCGGATATGTCCGGATCGCACAATTCAATGAAAAAGCTGCAAATGGCCTCAAAGACGCAGTCGCCAAGCTACAAAAAGAAAACGGCGGGCGCTTGCCAGGTTTAATCCTCGATCTACGCGGAAATCCAGGCGGTTTGTTGACCCAATCCATCGAAGTTTCCTCCGTCTTTTTAAACGGCGGCGAAGTTGTCTCAACACGTGGACGTCGCGCCGATGATGTGAATGTCTATAATGCTGAAAAAGGGCAAATGGCTAAGAATGTACCACTTGTCGTACTTGTGGACGGCGCATCTGCATCGGCCTCTGAAATTGTAGCTGGAGCGTTGCAAGATAAGGGACGCGGTCTGGTGGTTGGTATGACGACATTCGGCAAAGGCTCTGTCCAAGACGTGATCCCGCTTCGCGGCGGACGTGATGGTGCATTGAAAATCACGACTCAACGTTATTACACGCCCAATGGCCGCAGCATTCAAGCCAGCGGTATTAACCCTGACATTTCTATTTCTGCCATTCCTGATGATGGGAAAGACCGCAAACGCTTCTCGGAAGCGAGCCTCCCCAATTCAATTGCGAATGAAGATGAAACTGAGGTCTCAAAAGACGAAACTAAGGTTGAAGTGAAGATTGATTATCCGCCGGAAGAGTATGAAATCTCTGATGATTATCAGCTACAGCAGGCCATCGCATTACTGAAGTCTGGAACATATGCGGAGAAACTGGCTGAGGTGCAGGAATAGCACGATGCGGGCCGATGTTTTGACGGGTTTAAAATGGACGAGTGTCGCATTAGCGGCAGCTCTCTCCCTATCTGCCCCGCTCGCGGCTATTGCTGACGAGAAAAACCCCAAAGCTGTCTATGAACAGATGGAACTTTTCGCAGACGTTCTCTCAATTGTGCAAGACCAATATGTCGAAGAGGTCGATACACCGAGCTTGATCGAAAACGCGTTAAACGGCGCACTTCATTCGCTGGACCCGCATTCTTCCTATGTCGCGCCAGTAAAATTCACGGAACAACGTGAAGCTGTGCGCCGCGAATATGGCGGATTAGGCATTGAAATTCAATCCGTTGGCGGATTGGTTCGCGTCAATCACGCCATTGAAGACGGTCCGGCATATGAGGCCGGCATTCGAGGCGGTGATATGATCACTGCGGTTGATGGAACAGACATACGCGGCAAAACTTTAGATGATGCTGTTAGCGGTATGCGCGGCCTAAAAGGCGAAGCCGTCACAGTGACAGTTCTCTCCCCTGGTGAAACATCGCGCGACGTTGTTGTCGTACGCGATACAGTACGCGGGCGGGCCATCCGGCACCGCGTCGAACAAGGCGTGGGCTACATCCAGATTGAAACATTCAACAATGACAAACTAACCGACGACACAACGCGCGCCTTGGCTGACCTGAATACGCGTATGGGTAAATTGGATAAGTTGATTATTGATTTGCGCGGAAATCGTGGCGGTCTTCTGACGGAGTCTGTGAATATATCAGGACTATTTTTGGATGGCGGCGAAGTTTTATCCGCGCGCGGCCGCGATGCGAGCGATAATGAGCGTTATAACGCCCCCGCTGGCGAGCTTTACCCTGATACAAAAATTGTCGTACTGATGAGCCCTGGCTCAGCCTCTGCTGCAGAGATTGTCGCAGGCGCATTGCAAGACCGTGGGCGCGGCGTCGTATTAGGCCGCCGTAGTTTCGGTAAAGGGTCGGTGCAATCTGTTATCCCGCTAGGCCCGGAAGACGGCGCATTGCGACTGACAACACAGCGGTATTACACACCATCAGGACAATCTATCCAAGGCCGCGGGATCATGCCTGACCTCTTGGTATCCAGCCTTAAAGACACAGGTGAAATTCGCAAACGCTTCCGCGAAGACTCCTTGCGTAATTTCCTGATCAATCCTGACGAAACGAATTATGAAGAGCAGTATGAGGACATTGTCTATCCGGATGAGACCTTCCCTGATGACGAAGATTTTCAACTCCGTAAGGCCGTCGAGGTCTTAAAAACATCGCAATATGAACGCCTATTGGACGCTCAAGACGCACGTTTCTAAGCTCGGCACTTATCTGCTAAACTGGATTTATCACGCGCATTGTCGTGCACCGTAAATCCAATTAGGACAGTTACATGTCCATGCAAAATCCGACTCGGCGGTCCGCCATTAAACTCCCGTCGCGCCGCAAGCATGGTATGCTGGCGGCAGCCGTTTTATTGGGCGGTTTGACCCTTCCCGTTGCAGTGACCGCTATATTCGGAAACCCAGTGGATGCCAGCGCAGAAGGCCGTCTGGCTTTGGCGCCTCTGCCCGAAATTGAACCCCTAGCCCCTCTCAATGACGAAACCTTGGACACACCTGACCTCCTAGCGGGAGATGTGCCAGAGGGTGTTAATCCGACGGACGCGCTCGCGGCGTCAAAACTCGTGACGGATGCGCTCGGAAACCCAGCTCCATCCGCGCCTAAACCTAAGACTATAAATATTCCAACAGGACAATCACGCGCCCTGCCAAAAGCGCCGATTGCGGGCCTAACGCGCCAAAGTGCATTTGGTCCTGTGCCGAGCAAGACCGCAGGCAATGCGCTAATCGCCTACCGCCGTCCGTTTCAACCGCAATCTGGCAAACAACCTGTATCAATCATAATCGGCGGTTTAGGGATCAACGGCCGTTTGACACAAGATGCCATTCGAACTTTGCCTGCGGATGTCACGTTATCTTTCGCCGCACATAGCTCAGATTTGCAGGGATGGATTGATAAAGCCCGCGCAGATGGACATGAAGTCTTGATCGAAATTCCGATGGAGTCTGAAGGCTTTGATCCATCCGAACCTGGGGCCGACCATGCGCTGCGCATCTCTGAATCCGTCAATGAAACGGGGCGAAATCTAGATTGGATATTGTCGCGCGCCCAAGGTTATGCAGGCGTCATCAATTTCAATGGCGACTTATTCCTACAGCGCACAGATGTTGCTGCGCCCTTTATGGATCGCTTATCCCAAACAGGACTTGGTTTTCTTACAGACGGGTCGTTTGAAACGCCCTCTTTAATGGCGCTTTCAAAGTCAACGCGTCAACCTTTCAAAGCGGGCCATGGATTGATTGATCCAGACCCGATTTCGCGCGTTATCGCTGCCAGACTTGTAGGCCTTGCCACCTCTGCCAAATCCGGTGAACATCCAGTTGGCGTCGGCTTTGGCTATCCTGAAACGCTCACAGAAGTCCAAGACTGGGTTGCCCGTTTAGACACGCAAAATCTTCAACTCGCGCCGGCGACAGCAGCCCTAAAGTAAGCCCATGACACGCAATAAGAAAGAATATCGCCGTAATGTTGGGGTTGCGGTTTTCAACCCGCGCGGACAAATTTGGCTAGGCAAACGGTTTGGCGAAGACGGCCCATATTGCTGGCAGTGCCCTCAAGGCGGGATAGACGCAGGCGAAAAACCGAAGGCCGCCGCGCGCCGTGAACTCTTCGAAGAGACAGGTTTAAAGGCCAAAAACATGGAATATCTGGGTCGCATTAAAGGCTGGCTCTATTACGATTTTCCAGCTGAATTACGCGCTAAGAAACAAACTCGATTTTCAAATATTGGACAACGCCAGAAATGGTTTGCCTTTCGATATAATGGGGATGGATCTGACATCGATCTAAAGGCCCATGGCCCGCAAGAGTTTTCGGAATGGCGCTGGGCTGATCTCGACACAATACCGCAGACCATCGTGCCGTTTAAACGTGAGGTCTATGAACAGCTGGTCATCGAATTTGCAGACTTCGCAAAACCAGTGGAATAGATTAGGCCCATAAAATGACGGGGACCGATAACACTTCAAAGAACGCATTGATGTTTGTGTTGATCACAGTGATGATCAATTCGATTGGATTTGGGATCATGGTGCCCGTTCTCCCCAACCTCATCAAAGAATTGACAGGATTAGAAAACAGTGAGGCGGTTTGGCACAGTGGCTATCTCACGCTTACGTTCGCCTTCCTTCAATTCATCTGCATGCCAATCGTAGGCGGCTTATCAGACCGCTTTGGACGTCGCCCTATCATGTTGATCTCGCTTGCTGGGTTGGCGATGGATTACTTCCTGATCGCCCTCGCACCGACAATCATATGGCTTTACTTTGGACGTGCATTTTCAGGTATGTTCGGCGCAACATTTTCCACGGCAAATGCCTATGTTGCCGATGTTAGCCCACCTGAAAAGCGTGCGCAAAATTTCGGCTTAATCGGCGCAAGTTTCGGCGTCGGCTTTCTGCTTGGCCCTGTGATTGGTGGCGTCTTGGGTGAATATGGTACGCGCGTTCCATTCTACGCGGCTGGGTTCATATCCGTCATTAATGTAATCTACGGCTTCTTTTTCCTCCCTGAAACTCTGAGTAAATCGAAACGCCGAGCATTCTCAATGAAACGCTCTAACCCTATTGGGTCACTCATTTCACTGAGCCGTATTCGCGGTGTCAAAGGCCTAATTTTCGTGATGTTTGTTCTGGCCACCGCCCATACAGTCTACCCAACGACCTATACCTTCTCAGCAATGGAAGGTTTAGGTTGGACATCCGGAGACGTAGGCTTCTCTCTCGGCGCATTTGCGGTTGCCTCTATGGTCGTCCAAGGCGGATTAATCCGCATCATCATTCCCAAGATTGGATTGTTTTGGGCAGGGTTCATTGGGATGGCGTCTGCCGTAATTGGCTACACGATGCTGGGCAGCGCAGATGCAGGTTGGGTCATATATGCAGCGGGGCCGTTTGCAGCCTTGGCTGGGTTATACGGCCCTGCCCTGACAAATATGATGAGCAGCCGTGTCTCTGAGAGCGAACAGGGCGAGCTACAGGGCGCCATTGGTGCGGCACAGGGACTTGCGTTAATGGCTGGCCCTCTCGCGATGACAGGCGTTTTTGCGGCCTTTGGCGATACAGCCAATCGTGCGTTACGTCAGATGCAAGGTTTTCCCGAGAACCTCATTGGTATTGGGCAATATTTAACAGGAAACCTAGGGGTGCCCTATGTGCCTGGATCTCCTTTCTTGCTGGCAGGTGGCTTATCACTTCTTGCGCTGATCACCTTCTTGCTGGTTACAAATAAAGCGGATCGCGATGCGCGTTATTCACCCGACACAGCACTGTCCACCGATCCAGATGCATTAGAGCAACCGCCAATCACTCTCGGCCCCGAAGTGTAATCAGTACGATTTCTGGTGGTGCGCGAAAGCGAGCAGGTAGAATAGAGGTGCCGATACCGGCACTCACAAAAACATTCACACCGCCGAGTTTTGAGAACCCATAGCTATACTCCGGCCCCAATGATGTTGAATTCACCCTCCGTCCCAAAATAGGGAGGTTGATTTGCCCGCCATGCGTATGTCCAGCCACAACCAAAACTGTATCACTGCGGAAGGTTCGCCAAGCCTCTGGTGAGTGGGTGAGAACAAGCGGAAACGTGGCCTCTTTACAATTGTCATAGGCCTTTCGATCTGGATGAGACGTCAAATGATCTTCCAAACCGACAAGACACAGACGGCCAAATGTCTCGGATTTATTTTCAAGGAGTGTAATCCCCGCTGCACCGATCAATTGCGTCATTCTCTCGCGATCATACCAAACGTCATGATTCCCGAGCGTCGCATATGTAGGGGCATCAAACCCGCCTAACTTGGTTACGCCCCTTGCAATAGACGCATTGAAAACATCCGTTTTTTGAGCAGAACTGGCATGTCCATTCACAAAGTCCCCAGGGAGAAGAACAACATCGGGTGTCAGTCTATTCATACGCTCCACCAAAACCGACACCCGCTCCGCAGGCACATGTATCCCGCCAATATGAATATCGGTTATCAAACCTATTTTCAGATCGGGTCCAATATAGGCATCAGATAAAAACTCGACTTGGCGAATTTTCAACTGCCTTGGTTCGATTAAAAACCCATAGGCCAGGCAAAATAAAGCCGTCGCGGAGGCCCAAAGACAAAAACTAATGTGACGCCGAAACAAAAGACGCTAGACCGCAACAAGTCGTTGATAGGGTTCAGGCGGCAGAATAACCTCAATCTTATCACCTGCCCTCACTTCGCCCCCTTCGATAATGATGCCCATGACGCCAGACTGTGGAAACAACGTCCCGTCATCATACTTGGCGAGGCAAGCCGTCATCAATCCCACTACAATTTGGTTGAGGTATTTGCACGGGTTCCGCAAACCAGTCACTTCTATGACGGCCTTCCCAATTTTCAGATGCGTTCCTCGGGGTAAATTCAAAATATCCAGACCTCGTGTCGTGATGTTTTCGCCCATTTCACCTGGTTTAACGACGAGCCCCTGCGCCTGCACTTGATCAAACAGCTCGGCATGCATGAGATGGATTTGGCGAAGGTTTGGCGCATCAGGATTGCGTCGTTTGTCATATCTATGCTGGATTGTTGTCCCCGCATGGGCATCGCCTTCAACACCCCATTGTTTGACAAGCGTAATGCTCGATTGAACGGGTTTGACGATATTATGGTGTTGGTCGGATGCAACGGCAAGAACTACGGGTTTTATCATACATTGCGTCTAGCGCGCAGGACTTAAACGTCAAAAAAAAACGGCCCCTCACGCGTGGTGAGAAGCCGTTAAATACAATATATATTTGAATTTATGCGTCGAGAACCGCGCGTAAACCGTCCAGATTTTGACGCGCAGCCAATGCAGCTTCACCTGTCAAACCTTCGAGACTAGCTTCGACTGATGTGACCTGTGCTTCAATTTCTGACTTATCAAGTGAATCTAATCCAACGGCACGTTCAGCCAGAACAATCAAACCAGTTGGCGTGACATCTGCAAATCCGCCTTGAACGAAAAACTTAATTTCCACTCCATTTTCATAGACCGTAATTGTTCCCGTCCGAATAGCCGCCATAAGTGGGCTATGGTTCGGAAGCACACCAAGATCGCCCTCTGTCCCAGGAATATCGACTTGGTCAACATCGCCAGAATAAAGTTCGCGCTCAGGAGAGACGAGTGAAAAGTTCAGTTTATCAGCCATATGAGGTCTCCGTCTTCTCCTTTGGAGGAGAAGTTAAGAAGCTATGCCGCTTCTGCTGCCATTTTAGCCGCTTTTTCTAACACGTCGTCGATACCGCCGACCATGTAGAACGCTTGCTCAGGTAGGTGGTCATATTCGCCCTCGACCAAACCTTTGAAGGATTTGATTGTGTCAGCAAGTGGAACCTGAATACCAGGGGAGCCAGTGAAGATTTCAGCCACATCGAAAGGCTGGGATAGGAACTTCTCGACCTTACGAGCACGAGATACGACCATTTTATCTTCTTCGGACAATTCGTCCATGCCGAGAATGGCAATGATATCTTGTAGAGCTTTATAACGCTGCAGAATTTCCTGAACACGGCGGGCAACAAGATAGTGATCTTCACCAACAGTCCGTGGCTCAAGAATACGAGATGTAGAATCGAGCGGGTCAACAGCAGGGTAGATACCCTTCTCAGAAATCGCACGGTTCAGAACAGTCGTGGCGTCCAAATGGGCGAAAGATGTCGCTGGCGCTGGATCGGTCAAGTCATCGGCTGGCACGTAAATCGCCTGCACAGATGTAATGGATCCTTTGTTCGTGGATGTAATGCGCTCCTGCATTTGACCCATCTCTGTGGCCAATGTCGGCTGATAGCCCACAGCGGAAGGAATACGGCCAAGAAGCGCAGACACTTCTGAACCAGCTTGAGTAAAGCGGAAAATATTATCAACGAAAAACAAGACGTCTTTGCCTTCTTCATCACGGAAATATTCAGCCTGAGACAGACCCGTCAAAGCAACACGTGCACGGGCGCCTGGAGGCTCGTTCATTTGGCCATAAACGAGTGTCGCACGGCTTTCACCGTCGAGGTTGATCACATTTGATTCGATCATCTCGTGATAAAGATCGTTACCTTCACGTGTCCGCTCGCCAACACCCGCGAATACAGAATAACCACCGAACAATTTCGCGATGTTGTTGATCAATTCCATAATCAAAACGGTTTTACCAACGCCAGCACCGCCGAAGAGACCAATTTTACCACCTTTTGAATATGGGCAGAGAAGATCGATAACTTTGATACCTGTGACTAGGACTTCTGTGTCTGTCGCCTGATCAACAAAAGCTGGCGCTTGTTTATGAATAGACGCCTTCATCTTAGCTTTAATAGGGCCACGCTCGTCGATCGGCTCACCGATGACATTCATGATACGGCCAAGTGTTTCTGGGCCAACAGGCACGGTGATCGGCTCGCCGATGTCCGTTACGTCTTGTCCACGAACCAGACCCTCTGTCGCATCCATCGCAATTGTACGAACAGTGTTTTGACCCAAATGCTGCGCGACTTCGAGAACAAGGCGGTTGCCGTTATTGTCCGTTTCAAGTGCGTTTAGAATGGAAGGCAATACGCCGCCTTCGAATTCCACATCAACAACCGCGCCAATGACCTGACTGATACGGCCAGTTGCCACTTTGCTTGCCGCAGCAACTTTCTTCACTGCTGGCTTTCGCTTAGCAGCGGGTTTCTTTGCAGCAGGCTTTTTAGCCGCCGTTTTCTTTGCAGGTGCTTTTGCCATGAGTACGTTCCTCTAGCCTCTAAAATCGTTTGCGCGTGAACGCAGGTGTAGTCTTACAGCGCCTCAGCGCCTGAAATAATCTCAATCAATTCGGATGTAATCTGAGCCTGACGTGTGCGGTTAAACTTCATCGTCAGGTTATCGATCATGTCGCCCGCATTGCGCGTAGCATTATCCATAGCCGTCATCTTAGAGCCCATTTCGCCGGCTTGGTTTTCCAAGAGTGCCGAGAAAATTTGGGTGTTGATATTACGCGGCAGTAAAACGCGTAGGATACCCGACTCGTCCGGTTCATATGTATATATGGCACCTTCAAGATCAGGAGCTACAACGTTGCTCGCTGCGTCATTGTCAGCTTCGAGAGCTGCGATTGCAGGAATTAATGTCGTAGAAACAGCATCTTGCTGCATGACATTGACGAATTGCGAATAGATCAGTTTGCAAACATCGAATTCACCCGCCTCAAACATAGCTGTGATTTTCTCACCAATACCCTGTGCGATGCCCGCATGAAGTTTACGCTCTTCTTTCAAAGATACATATTCAACAATTTGATCACCATAAAGACGGTTCAATTGGTCGTAGCCCTTTTTACCAATCAAATAGAGCTTCACTGTTTTGCCAGCGCGCTCAAGCGCGACGATTTCTTCGCGCGCCTTACGGACTATATTTGTATTGAAACCACCACAAAGGCCGCGATCCGCCGTAGCGACAACCAAAAGGACTGTATCCGACTTGCCATTACCGACAAGCAGTTCAGGACCACCTGCAGTGTCCGACATCGACCCTGCAAGATTGACAATAATGGAATTCAAACGATCAGAATACGGACGTGAGGCTTCTGCAGCCTGCTGCGCTTTACGCAACTTAGCTGCGGCAACCATCTGCATGGCCTTCGTAATCTTCTGCGTATTTTTTACGCTTCCGATTCGTGTTTTTAGCTCTTTAAGAGACGCCATCGAAACTACCTTTAAGCGGCGAAGTTATCCGTGAAGGACTTCAACACATCTTTGATCTTTTGTTCGATCTCATCCGTGAGCTTTTTACCTGTCGCGATATCGGAAAGCAGAGCTTTCTGGTCACCGCGCAAATGCGCCAACAATTGAGCTTCATATTTCTGAACATCACCAACGGCGATACCGTCAAGATAGCCGCGTGTACCCGCATAAAGTACGACGACCTGCTCTTCAACTTGAAGTGGAGAGAATTGTGGTTGCTTGAGAAGTTCAGTGAGACGTTCACCGCGCGCCAACAAAGCCTGCGTAGATGCATCAAGATCAGAACCGAATTGGGCAAAAGCCGCCATTTCGCGATACTGCGCGAGTTCACCCTTAATAGGGCCCGCAACTTGTTTCATCGCTTTGATTTGCGCCGAAGATCCCACACGAGACACGGACAGACCAACGTTCAACGCAGGACGAATACCTTGGAAGAAAAGATCAGTTTCAAGGAAAATTTGACCATCTGTAATGGAAATCACATTTGTCGGAATAAAGGCCGACACATCGTTACCTTGGGTTTCAATGATCGGCAATGCCGTCAAAGAACCAGAACCATTCGCAGCATTCAGCTTAGCCGCACGCTCAAGCAGACGGGAATGAAGATAGAAAACGTCACCTGGATAGGCTTCACGACCCGGAGGACGGCGAAGCAAAAGAGACATCTGACGATAAGCAACAGCTTGCTTCGAAAGATCATCATAAATGATCAAGCCATGCATGCCATTGTCACGGAAGTATTCGCCCATCGCACAGCCCGCAAATGGAGCTAGATACTGAAGCGGAGCAGGTTCTGACGCGGAGGCCACAACGATAATGGAGTAATCCATCGCGCCGTTTTCTTCGAGTGTCTTAACAAGAGACGCAACAGTCGAACGCTTTTGCCCGATAACAACATAGATGCAGTAGAGTTTGTCGTTCTCGCGATCTTCGTCAAACGCAGCTTTCTGGTTCAAGATGGCATCAACAGCAACAGCCGTTTTACCTGTCTGGCGGTCACCAATGATCAACTCACGCTGGCCACGGCCAACTGGGATCAAGGCGTCGATGGCTTTAATACCTGTTTGTACTGGCTCATGCACACCTTGGCGCGGCATAATACCCGGTGCTTTGACGTCAACACGACGGCGTTCAGTGGCTTCAATAGGCCCCTTCCCGTCAATTGGCTCACCCAATGGGTTCACAACGCGGCCCAGAAGACCTTTACCGACAGGAACATCAACGATCTCGCCGAGACGCTTAACTGTATCGCCTTCTTTAATACCGCGGTCATCACCGAAGATCACGACACCGACGTTGTCGGTCTCGAGGTTCAGAGCCATGCCTTTAATTCCACCTGGGAATTCAACCATTTCACCAGCACGGACATTGTCCAGACCATAGATACGGGCAATACCATCACCGACGGACAATACCTGCCCGACGTCTGAGACTTTGGCTTCTTTGCCAAAGCCTTTTATTTGTTTTTTGAGGATCGTGGAGATCTCTGCGGCGCGAATATCCATAACTGGCGTGTCCTCTTATGCTTCTTTGAGGGCGAGACGGAGGTCCTCAAGTTTTGTCTTGAGGGAGCTGTCGTAAAGTCGAGAGCCGATCCGCACGACGAAACCGCCGAGCAGGTCCGGATCAACCGATGTTTCAACATCGACCGGACGGCCGAGTGTCTTTTTGAGTTGCGATTTGATCGCAGTCATTTGCGCGGCCGTTAATTTGGCTGCGGATGTTACTTTGGCAACTTGTGTACCCCGGCGGCGCGCCAGCATTTCATTAAAGGAAGAAATGATTCCCGGCAGATCAGCCGCACGGCGGTTTCCAGCAACAGTTCCGATGAACTGTTGTGTCAGTGGCGAGAGCTTAGCCGCCTTAGCGACAGCTGTGAGGGCCGAGACCTTGTCCTCTGTCGCAAAAACTGGGCTTTCAGCCAGTCTCTTCAATTCCACACTAGAATCGTACATCTTCTTGAAAGACTTAAGATCTTTCTCAACACGCGGCAGGGATTTCGCCTGTTCCGCAAGATCGAGAAGCGCGAGAGCATAGCGCCTTGGCGCTTCACCTGTGATGACGTCGGTATCGGACAAGACGGGTCAATCCTGAGCTGCGAATGGCACCAAAAAAGGGCCGTTTAAAAGTGGTTTCAAAAGGGTCAGAAATAGACCTTCCCCTCAATCGCGCGGGCCTTAGCAGGGAAAAAACCACATGCCAAGGTTTGAATCCCAATGGGGTGCAGTGAAACCTCAAGCTTCGCGTTTTGGATAGCGAAAGTGTGGGTAAGAAAGTTTTTTACAAAAGTTCAAAAATCAATCAACTCATAAGACCACAAGAACACTTCCCTCTTATCTCGCCCGTGTATATTTAGTGGAATATTAGATTACTGCGATGTTTCCTGCTCGCAATTAAGCTGATTAGAGTGCACAATAGAGAAATAAATTTCTCGGCGTTACTACAACTTTCAGACTGAATTCGATTCCTCATGACAGACACAAATACTGCTAATTGGGATAACTACTGGCAAGGGCGAGCCTCTCAACTGAGTGGCAATGCGCTTGTTGAAGTCGGTATTGAAAAAAATCATGCTTTAAAAGATTTTTGGCTTACTGCATTTAGAAATATAGAAAAATCAGCTCACATCGTTGATTTTGCATGCGGTGCTGGATCAGTCTTAGAACATGCTCACAAAGTGGGGCTCTCAAATTTAACAGGTTTAGACGTCTCGCAAAAAGCCTTAGACGTAATGGTAGAAAAAATACCCTCGGCGTCTAGCGTACGCACCCAAGTCGACAAGACACCACTTAAAAATAATAGCGTCGACATAATTACAAGTCAATTCGGAGTCGAATATGCTGGCAGCCGAAAAAAACTCCATGAAGCCTTTCTTGAAATGCATCGCATTTTAAAACCGAACGGTAGAATTATTGTTCTCGCTCACGCCGAAAACAGCGTGATTTACGAGGGATGCAAACGGTCACTCGACCAAATCAATAACGTTGAAAAAAGCCAATTCATTAAGACTGCAAAAAAGCTTATACTTGCCCTAAGCGGAAGTCAGACACAGGGTAAAAGCACCGATTTTAAAAACTTAACACGTCGTTTAAACCAGTCCGCAGAACCTATCGTGGAATGGCTTCGTACATCTGATCGCTCCCATAATGAATTCGCCAGGTTCACATATTATCTTCTCGAGTCATCACATAAGCTTATCGTGAATCATGAACGATACCCCAGGGAAGAGTCACTCGGCTGGTTCAAAGGCATGGAAGCTGAGCTTAAAGCCTATAAAGGCCGGATGCTAAGCATGACGCAAGCGGCTTTAAACAAAGTTGAAATTATGGAACTTGTAGAAACATTAGCTAAAGGGCAAGTAGGTTTAGATTTCACACCGAACCAAAGTTTCAACCTGTCGACTGATACAAAACAGGCTGCGTGGATAATAAAAGCTAAAAAACGCTGATTTCTCTACACTTAAAATCAACCTTTAGACAAGCTCTCTTCATATTTCAATCAATCCCAGCCTAATTTATGCACAATCAAAATCATGTCGGCGCTTTTTAGTAAGCCGTAGTCGCAGCGTTTAAATGCTTTCGCGACTGACGTCCAGACCTCCCCAAGCAAGCCTACCACATAAAAAAACCGGCCCTTAGGCCGGTTAAAAATCATTAAATATTTAGCCTAGAGGCTATCCTTAGAACTTAACTCTCGCATTCGCGAAGAATGTACGTCCAAAGACATCGTATGTCGCAGGGAATGTATTTGCCTGTTCGTCGTTGTCGCCAATAATTGGTGGGTTTTTATCAAACACGTTATTCGCACCAAATGTCAGCGTCAGGCTTTCACCAAAGCTTTTCGAAACGGATGAGTCGAAGTAGTTACGCGCGCTGATTGAATCAACGGAGTTAACGCCTTCACCCGCATCATCGTCAACACCACCGACAAGACGCCATACAGTCTGGAAAGACCAGCTATCTTTATCTACGGAAGCAACAAAACGATGACGATATTTTGGATCAGGTTCGCCACATGTCGTACCGAATTCACCATCACAAGTAATTACATCATCACCCAAGAATGCTGTAAATTCGTTCTCAAGGTTATAAGTACCAAGGTAGCTAAGACCTACACTACCAAAATCACCTGCTTCAAAACCATACTGAGCCGAAAGATCGATACCTGAAACATTAGTAGAAGCAACGTTACGTGCTTGCAGAGAGATGAAGTCAATTGATCCATCAGGACGGCGCGTAATTACATTACAGAAATCTGATCCTGCACCGCCGAACTCAGCATTGTTATAACATGTATTTAACACATTGTTAGCACCACCACCAAATGCCGCGATCGCTTCAGTGATATTAATATCATAATAATCAACTGAAAGAGACAAGCCCTCTACTAAGGTCGGCTCAATAACTACACCAATTGTGTAAGTATCGGCTGTTTCTGGGGCAAGGTTTTCGTTACCACCAGCCAAAGTGCGAACTTGGCCTGAGATTGTGTTAATCGCAGCAGAACCGACTTGTGCAGAAGGAACACCTGTGGCTGTACAAATTGCAGCGACTGCACTCGTTGGTTCGCCGGCCGCAGAACAAGGGTCTACTGCACCAGGAAAGTTTTCACCAATAGGCGCGAATAATTCACCAATGTTTGGCGCACGTACCGCACGGTTGTAGTTACCACGGAAACGAACTTGGTCGTTGACGGCCCATTCACCACCAATTTTATAAGCCTCCACACCACCAGATGTTGAGTAGTCGGAATAACGACCGGCAACATCAAGAACAACACGTTCTGCAAATGGTAGGCCAGACAAAAGAGGAATGGATGCTTCGCCATAGACGGAGTAAACATCAAAGGAACCACCAGATGGCGGAGAACCATTGAAACCAGCAATGCTGCTCACAGCAATATCTTGTGATGGACGGAAGTCAGCCTCAGTTTCGATATACTCTGCACCGAAAGCAACACCAATAGGTTGGTCAGTAAGGCTAAATCCACCCAAGTCACCAGAAATATTACCCTGAAGGACAGTTTGCTCAAACTCGGCTGTCGCAGCAGCTGCAGTGTTAATAAAAGCGGCAGAGTCAGCAGAGATGTTGCCTTCACCAAAGATGTTCAGAGGCGTACAACCAGAATCAGTACCACCGTTTACGGATGGATCACTACAAGATGGGTTACCATCAGCATCCAGATCAACGTTTCCGTCCCCAACAGGGTTACCGGCTGCATCAAGTTCAGCATCAGCTAGCAATAGAGCTTGATTGAAGCGTCCACGATTGACGTTACCATTCTGCGTTTGCGAACGAACAGTACGTCCTTCTTGGAGGTACACATCGTAGGACCAAGTGTCATTGAAGTCACCGCGTGCACCCAATGTGATTTGGAACGCATCGTTGATATCAACTGTTTGACGAGGTCCGACCTCTTCAAGGCGGCGGCGAACAAGTGCTGTCGCGGTGTCGGCAATACCATCTCCATCAGTATCTATCAGTGGAGCAACGTCGAAGAAGCCATCGCCATTACTGTCAAACACGCAGTTAAGACATAAGTTCTGTGCGACAAATCCGTCTGTCCCCGGAAGAATAGGATTAAGATTTTCGTCCAAATTTCTTGGAGTTGGGTTAAACGCGCTGTCAGCGTCAGCTAAGACACGATCCACACGGCCACCAATACCAACTTGGTTCGTGTTATTGCCAGAGAACTGCGCCTGTGCAGCACTGGAGATAAATGGGTTGCCATCTAGTGAGAATGTTGAATTTTCGAAGATTGGCGTAGGTGCTAATTGGCTATCAACGCGGTTTTGCGCGAATGATCCACGAGCATATACTTCAACCTTGTCGTTAATCTCATAACTACCCAAAGCTGTAATCGTGAAACGCTCCTGCGGTAATTGCAGGAAGTTAACTGGTGCGTAGTTGTAGAAATCATTTACGTCACCACCGAGAACAAAGTCTCTAGCAGAACCGTCAACATTGAAAATACTTGCACCACTTGCGAAAGCGCCTGCATTTGTCGTTAATTGATCATCCTCACATGGAATTAGAACTCCATCAGCATCGCGAGCACCGAGTTGAACAGCACATGAAGTTGAATTGTTCAATCCACCGTTAAAAATCGACGTTCCTGGAACACCAGAAGAACCACCTGGCTCAAGACCACCATTGCCATCGTTGAACAATGCCGTTTGAGAGAAACTACGATCACCTTGCTGTAGTGATTCACGATTCGCATATGAAAGGTTAACAACAACGTTACCACGACCATCATCAATATTCGCACCAAGCGTGACATCAGCATTAAGGAGAGCTGAATCACCCTCACCAGTCAAAGAGTAACCGAGATTTGCTTCAACACCTTCAAAATCATCTTTAAGAATGAAGTTAACAACACCAGCAACCGCATCAGCACCATAAACGGATGAAGCGCCACCGGTAAGAACTTCAACGTTCTCGATAAGGCTGGTTGGGATTGTATTCAAATCCACAACGCCATTTTGCCCAAATGGAACCATGCGCGTGCCGTTTACAAGAACGAGTGTACGGTTTGAACCAAGACCGCGAAGGTCGACAGTTGCAGAACCGTTACCCGGGTTGTTTGATGTACGATCAAGACCTGGAACGGTCTGAGGCAATGTGTTCAGAAGATTCTCAGTATTGATAGAGAATGTTCTGTCAAACTGAGCTGCATCAACGGTTGCGATAGGTGAGTTTGAAACGAAATCTTTCTTCTTAATTCGCGAACCCGTAACGATCACCGTATCTTCATCTGCGTCCTGCGCAAAAGTCGGTGCAGCGGTTGCAGCGAATGACGCTGCTGTGAGTGCCGATAAAAGCAATCTAGTTTTTGTGGACATTTTCATGTGTTCAAAACTTCCCTCTAAGTTTCCTGGACAACCCAGGTGTTTTTTACACCACGGGCTTCTCCCACGATGCAGTTGAAATGACCGCTATGACAAAAACTTAATGTCATCAAATTTAAACCGCAGATGAATGACTATTTCGTGAGTTTTTGTGTATAGGTGTGTCAAATCTGCACCACCTTCACATAACGTAGCCCATCTTAGCACAACTCACACTAGACATTACATAAAGCTTTGCGGGTCGATATCGACTTGAATTTTGTATTTTGACGGCGGACGAACTTTTGCGCGCCACGTCGACATATATTTTGACAAATTCACTGACGCCCCGGCCTGAATAAAGAGCCGTCGCCTATACAAACCGCGCAACCGTCCAATTGGTGCTTCACTCGGCCCAAGAATATCAACCCCCTCTGCACGAGGCGCAGCCCCCAGAAATTTCTTAGCTAAAGCATCCACTTTCGCGGCCTCAGGCCCCCAAAATATAACTGCGGCCATTTTACCAAAAGGCGGCAGGCCAAGCATCTCGCGCATAGCCAGTTCGACCCCAATGAACATTTCGCGGTCCCCTGCTGCCAATGCCACTAAGGCCTCATGCTCTGGCTGATGCGTTTGAATTAACGCATGGCCCGGCTTATCCGCACGCCCTGCACGGCCTGCGACCTGCACGAGAGTCTGATAGGTTCGCTCACCTGCGCGCGGATCACCGCCCGCAAGACCTAAATCACCATCGACAACGCCAACAAATGTGAGAGTCGGGAAGTTATGCCCTTTTACGACCATTTGTGTACCCACGAGAATATCAATCTCACCTTGTTCCATCCGGCGCATGCGTTCGGCGAGTTCCGCTGGATTACCTGCCGTATCAGATGACAGCACTTCGACGCGCGCCTTCGGAAACGCCTCTTGCGCCTCCTCCGCCACACGTTCAACGCCCGGCCCGACTGCGGTCAGACTGCCTTCTGTTTGGCATTCCGGACATCGCTTTGGCATCGGCATTGAAAAGCCCGTCAGATGACACATGGCGCGCCCCGTGCGCTTATGCTGAACCAACCAGCTATCTGTATCTGGGCTTTTCAACTTCTCGCCGCAGGTTCTACAGATAATGAGCGGCGCATAACCTCGGCGATTGAGATATAATAAGGCCTGCTCGCCGCGATCAGTGACGGCCGCAATCGCATCCAGTAAAGGTTGGGACAAAAACTTGCCCTTTTCAGGCACATGATCTTTCAGGTCGACCAAGCCGATCTCAGGCAGAACCGCTGCACCAGGGCGCTCAGGCAATATGATATGCGCAAATTTGCCCGTGCGCGCATTATGCAACGACTCAAGACTTGGAGTGGCTGATGCCAATATAACACTATGACCACTAATATGGGCCCGCACGACGGCCATATCCCGAGCGTTATATATGACGCCCTCTTCCTGCTTATAAGATGTATCATGTTCTTCATCGACCACGATCAAACCTAATTCCGGGAACGGCAAGTAAAGCGCGGACCGCGCGCCGACGACAAGTTTGCATCGGCCTTGCGCCACCTCTCGCCAAACACGGCGGCGCGCGGCCTCACCCATTTGAGAATGCCAACTGGCAGGCTCTGCGCCAAATCGTTCTTTAAACCTGCGTAAACCTGCCTGCGTAAGTGCGATCTCCGGCACGAGAATTAAGCATTGCTTCCCACACCTTAAGGCTTCCGCCACGGCCTCAAAGTAAACTTCCGTCTTACCAGAACCCGTCACCCCATCGAGCAGAGAGACATTGAAGCGCCCTGTTTGAACCTGCGCGACCAAATCTTGCCCAGCTTCATTTTGCCCCTGCGTGAGCTCTCGCCCCGTAAGCTCAGGATTAGGCACAGGAAATGGCGGGTCGACGGGACCAGACTCTGCGATCAATCCCCCCGCCTTCACCAAGCCTTTCACCACCCCAGAAGACACCCCTGCTCGCGCGGCAGCCTCTGATGCTCTGGCTGGCCACGGGCCGCCTTCTCGCAAAACCGCAGAACGCGAGGGTGTCAGGTTTTTCGGTACCTCGCCGCTGGGTCGATAAAGCGTAACAATGGACGATGGGTCCAGCGCCTTATAATTACGAATAACCATGCGCAGGACATTACCGGGCGACGCGCCATTATAGCGTGCAGTCCAATCAATAAAATCCAGCATGTCGGGCGATAAAGGCCGCGTGGCCTTACGATCGACAATAGACTTCAACTCTCGCACAGGCTCTGCCTCGCTCAAGCCCCAAACAACACCTAACTTCATCTGCTTGCCAATCGGCGCAAAAACGAAATCTCCACGCGTGAGCGTCAACTCCGCTGGTACAGCATAGTCAAAGGCCGTGGGAACATTCACGGGAAAGAGGATTTGTGCAGTTTGATTCACAGTACCTGCGTGATAGCAGGCGATTGAACTTAACGAACAGACCTCCAGGACATATTCTTATGAAATTCTTTATCGACAGCGCAGACCTCGACGCCATTGCAGAACTCGCCGACATTGGCCTTGTAGACGGCGTAACAACAAATCCGTCAATTATCGCCAAATCAGGCCGTGATTTCAAAGAAGTCATTGCGGAAATTTGTAAGCTGACACCAGGTCACGTCTCTGCAGAAGTCGTCGCGACAACAGCCGAAGACATGCTCGCCGAAGGCCGCGAACTTCGCAAGATTGCGGATAATGTGTGCGTAAAGCTCCCACTGACCTTGGAAGGCCTAAAAGCCTGTAATCAAATGTCCAAAGAAGAAATTCCAACGAATGTCACGCTCTGCTTCTCGCCGAACCAAGCTCTCTTGGCTGCGAAAGTTGGCGCTACATACATCTCTCCATTCATCGGGCGATTGGATGACATCACTCTAGATGGATTAGAGCTGATCGAAGATATTCGCACAATCTACGACAACTACGGCTTCGAGACAGAAATTCTTGCCGCGTCTATCCGTAATGTAAACCACGTCAAAGACTGCGCACTTGTGGGCGCAGACGTTATGACGGCACCGCCAGCTGTTGTGAAATCACTCGCGAACCACATCCTCACAGACAAAGGCCTCGCAGCCTTCATGAAAGACTGGAACGCGACAGGTCAATCTATCCTTTAGGACCTAATCTCTAAGCAGTACGCGGTCGCCGTCTGCGCGGCCGCGCCACAATTCTAAACCAGAGTAAGCCGACGCCGCTCAGGGCGAATAAAAGCGCCATGCCGCTCGCGAGTCGCAACCACCAACTATTAAAATTGTCTTCGCCTGTGACGTCCATAATGTGGAACTTCCACGCGAGATCAAAGACACGCCAAAGACGCGTTCTCACGCTCCTTACCTCCGCTGTATCTGGATCGAGATAGACCCGGGTTTTCGCGCGATCATCGAACACCGCTTGCCACACAGGCAGCGTTCCTCGGTAATCTTTTGGCGCGACATCCAAGCGGTTCATTGCGGTTAATTCACCACCGCCTTTGTAACTATCCAACGCCACTTGCCGGATATCCGTCTCCCCTACACCGTCCCAGCTCTGCCCTGTACGCGCATCCAGCATAACCGTGCCATTATCCCCTAATAGAATATACGCTGGACGCCCCGCAATATTCGCCAAGCGCGCCCCCGTAAGTGCGCCATCATAAGTCGTCATAGCAATTTCAATGGAAACAAGATCGGCATCTGTTAGCGAAAACGTCTGCTTTTCGACCAAATGACGTCCGCGAACCTGATCAATCGGAAACAAGGTCATGAAAAACCCTGACCCGAACCAGAACAGGATTTGGAGGGAAAGAACCAAACCAGCCCATTTGTGAACGCGGGTCAGGAATTTATTGAGTGTGCGGGACATAGCGCCGATTTAACTGCGTCAGCGATATCTTCAAGACATTGAGATGTCACAATTTAAGCCTTTGCTAACCTTAATCATGCGAGTTTAACGGATAATTCTATTTCCGTCGGGCTGACCGTTATGAAAACGAACCTTTCTTTGCTGATTACCGTTGCGCTGCTTGCGGGCTGCACATCCGTGTCGAAATCTATTCCAACTGTCAAAATTGAAAAACGTCAACCCAAAGTCGTTACACAAACGGCAAGTTTTAAGATGGAGGCATCGCCTGAGGAAACCGCAAAAATATGCGAGACCGACGCAATGCGTAAAAAAGTCATCGATGGTAATGATAATAACGACCTAGTCCGCCTCATGGTCGTTCAAGACACAGAGGGCAGCAGTCAGTTACTCTCCGAAGTTGAGATCAATTGCCGAGACTATTTTTTAAGAAAAAGCCTTTCGCCCTCATCGTCATCACTTGTTCGAACATCTTCACCACAAGTTAAGAGCCAGGACATCATTCGTCGCTCAAGACACACACGATACACTTACATCGTTCAACGCGGCGACACTGTCTGGGACATTGCCCGAGAGCATTGCACATCAGTCAAGGACATCTCTCGCTTAAACGGCTTAGGTCGCGGCAACGTCATTGATATCGGCCAGCGGCTAAAACTACCCGATGTAGAGTGTAAGTAAGATACAAAAAACCCGGCCATTACGCCGGGTTTTTCTTTTCCACTTCAAAGTCGTATTGACTACTTCACAACCTTCAAAATACCAGGGTCATCATTTCGAATGACAGGCGAGTAATCGCGTTTCGGCGCGGGGGCAGTATTAAGTTGCGCATAATTTTCTAGCTTTTGCGACTGCACGCGATTGACCTGACGCAGCGTGTCCAAGTCCTTCATCGCATCCACAAATTTCGCATTTAGCGCGTCGAATTCTGACTTTGATTGTCCCAGCGCGCGAGATTGACGGGCTTCCGTCTCGGCTTGATTGCGCAAGCGTTGCTCATTGACAGAATTGCGCTCACGTTCCGTTTCTAGCGCCTGACGTAGTCCCGCCGTCTCCTCGTCAAAATGACTACCCATTGTATCTTTGATACGAAGTTGAGTTGTGAGCTGTTCGACCTGCGTTTTCAGAGCAAGAATTTCATCCGCCCGGCGTTTGAGGGTATCTTCAAATAGAGATTTTTGACTAGACTGCTCATATTCTGCAGACTGCAAACGCGAGCTAGCGGAAACGAATTGCTCTTTCACCGCATGATGATCCAAACGTAGATCACGCAAAGCGGACAATGACGCATCAGCAGCCTTGACCTTTTCATCTAAACGCAGCGTCAATTCTTCGACTGCATTTTGCAACTCGCGTGTTTTATGTGTGCTGGACGAAACCAGACCATTGGCTTGTGCAAGCTCGTCTTGGAGACGTTGTTGCGTCAGGACCAAGTCTTCCAAACGGTCTGTACGCTGGTTCAATTCGCGGGTTAGACTATCAGCCTCGCGTGTTAACTTCACTTCCGCCTCACGCAATCCAGCTTCACGCTCTGTACGTGCGGAGATTTCTGACTTGGCGCTTTCCAGTTCATTGCGCAGCTTATCGCGCTCTTTTTGGACGTTTGCGAGTTTCGAAGACTGCTCTTGTGCCCACGCACGTTTTTTATCCAAATCGGCACGTAATGTTTTTACTTCGCCGTCCAAACGCTCTGTCTCGACCTGTAGGCGGGCGGCTTGGCGCACATTCGCGTCCATCTTGCCCATCGCCTTTGTCAGAGACCCTAAACGTTTGGCAGCAATATCCTGCTGCTCTGCCCCCGTTTTCAACGCTGCGGTGATCGCCTGCACAACGTCTTGTGTTGCTTTCACGTCATCCGCGCCAAATTGAGGTGCATCTTTTTTGAATAAGCGCATCTTTGCCACCCTTTTACCCGATCTCACGAATCGCCCAGCCCGGGAGACTCCACATAAGGTTTTGGTAACTATGTCGTGGTTAACGGTCTCTTAAATGCAGATAGGTTTGTTAATCATTGTGGCCGCAGGCGTATGTGCCTTTATCTCCGGATTATTCGGTATGGCGGGCGGCCTTGTCTTTATGGGCATCATTGCCAGCCTGATGAGCGTGAACGCCGCTATGGTTGTGCACGGCATTGTACAGTCCGTATCTAATGGATCGCGCTCAACAATATTGCGGCGTCATATTAGATGGGATATTTTGGGTTGGCAGCTCCTCGGCGCTGCGCCAGCGATTGCGCTTATGCTTTGGGCTGCATTTACACCTGACAAAGCACAACTCTTCCTCGCGCTAGGCCTGTTGCCCCTCTTACTGTGGTTACCTCGATCATGGCTGGCAGGCGATGCGGAAAAGCCTGCTCATGCAGCTCTCTGCGGCGCAATGGTTATGAGCCTGAACCTAAGCGCAGGTGTCGCGGGACCGGCCTTAGACTTTTTCTACGTCAAAACGACGCTAACGCGTAAAGCTATCGTGGCGACCAAAGCCGTAACCATGTTCGCAAGCCATCTCGTTAAAATTGGATATTTTGGCATTTCGTTGCTCCGCACAGACGGGCTAGGAGACCTCCCTCCTCTCTGGGTATTAGCCGCCGCACTCCCCGCCGTTATTTTAGGAACAAAGCTCGGCACAATGATGCTGGAACGGTTCTCTGACGTGGGCTTTCGCAAATACACCCGCATCCTCGTGACAATCGTCGGCACGATTTACGTCTGGCGCGGCTTAGCTTTGCTGGACTTCATATAGAGCGCGATCCCAGAAAAAGTCACAACAGTACCAACAGCATCCCACAGACCAAACGGTTCCCCCAGAACAATAATGGCCGCCACAATTGTCGCCAATGGTCCAAACATGCCGAGCATTGCGACTTTCTGCGCGCCAAGGCGTCCGATAGCGATATTCATAAAAAAACTAGGCAGCAACGTTGAAAACACTGCGATGATAAGCCCGATCCAATAAATATGCGTCGGTAAATCCAACGCCGCAGCTATGCCTTCCGACCTAACCGCGCTTATGATGAAGTGTAAGAATATCGCTGTCGCTGCCCCCAGCATCGCAAGGCAGGTAAACATCTGCGGGCCTATACGGTCAATGAACCCTTTGGCGATCAGCTGGAACAAAGCAAATAACATCGCCGATACAAGCACCAACCCGCTGCCCAGCCAAAGGTTTGAGCTTTCTGTGATGTCGCCGCCCAGAAAAACAACAGCGAGTCCTGCATAGGCCAATGCAACAGAGGCAATACCCCACCGTGTCAGCTGCCCGCCAAAAAATAAGGCTCCAAATAAAATAACGAAAGCGGGATAGGTGAATAACAACAGCCGTTCCAACTGCGCCGTGATATATTGCAGGCCAGAAAAATCCAACAATGTGCAGATATAATAGGACAAAACACCCGCCAACATCGCTAAGCTGACTTGACGCGAATTAGGTTTCACAGCCGCGCGCCGCCACGCCCAGATCAAGATCGCCAAATAGATCGGAAATGAGAACCCCAAGCGTAACATCATGAGCGTAATCGGTGGAACTTGCTCGACCACAGCATCCGTCGGCAGATAGGCTAACTTCACAAAGACCGCTTTCAGAGAATAAAGCACAGCCGCGAGCGTACCGAGAATAATCCCGACCCATGCCGCGCCTGACGCTTCGGTTTCATCCGACAATGTTGGACCCGACAGAGTTTCACGTAGGTTCAGCTTCATTTTCGGCGTCTTTCACGGAAGAAATCCTTTAACATGCGCGAAGATTCCTCCGCCAACACGCCGCCCAAGACCTCAGGACGATGGTGACAACTCGGCTGCTCAAAGAATCGTACGCCGCTTTCGACAGCGCCGCCCTTTGGATCAGGCGCGGCGTAAACCACCCGCGCGATCCGTGCATTTGAAATCGCGCCTGCGCACATGGTACAAGGCTCTAGCGTTACATAAAGCGACATCCCGCCCAATCTGTAGTTCCCCGTTTTATACGCGCCATCGCGCAGGGCTAGCACTTCGGCATGAGCCGTTGGGTCACAAATCGAGATCGGCGCATTTCCCGTGCGCGCAACGACCTCACCTGCCGCATTGACAAGCACAGCGCCCACGGGCACTTCGCCTCGCTCGGCTGCGGCCTTGGCTTCTGCTAACGCTAGCCGCATATAGTGCATATCATCCATGGTCGCGGGCTTTCCCCTGTTGCGCCGCAATCGTCAAGAAAAGCCTGATATGAGTGAGTCAAAAAAATCGGTGAAAAAGCCAAGTCACGACGAGAGCAAGGCTGATGAACTGCCCGTTGAACGGATCGCCAAGTTCTTGGCCCGCGCAGGTGTTGCGTCGCGCCGAGATTCGGAAAAGCTCGTTGCTGCTGGCCGCATCAAAGTAAACGGCAAAGTCATCGACAGCCCTGCGACCAAGGTCAGTGCCAAAGACAAAGTTGAATATGACGACGCCCCTGTTGGCAAGAAGGCGCACACACGCCTCTGGAGATACCACAAACCAGATGGATTTGTAACATCCCACAAAGATGAAAAAGGCAGGACGACTGTATTTGACCTACTGCCAAAAGAAATTGGCCGCGTGATTTCAGTTGGACGCTTGGATATTACCTCGGAAGGCCTACTCCTCATCACGAATGACGGCGAATTGGCGCGTCACCTAGAGCATCCTTCAACGGGCCTATCCCGCCGCTACCGCGCGCGCTGCTATGGCCGCGTCACGCAACAAGACCTCGACACACTCAGAAACGGAATCAAAATTGACGGCATCATGACCGCTCCGATTGAAGCCGTTCTGGACAGCACCACAGGCGACAACTCTTGGATCACCGTGACGTTGCGCGAAGGTAAGAACCGCGAAGTGCGCCGTGCGATGGAGCATTTGGACCTAAAAGTGAACCGCCTGATTCGCGTCAGTTACGGTCCATTCATGCTAGGTGATCTGCGCCAAGGTCTTATTGAAGAAGTGAAATATAGCGTAATCCAAACGCAACTTGGTCATCTGATGGATTTCCCGGACTTGCCCGTCCCAAAAACACGCGGCCCAAAGCGCGGTAGCCATGCCAGCGCCAAGCGGTTTCAGAAAAAACCTGACGAAACAAAAACGTCTGGAGAGAAGAAACCCGAACCCAAAGGTCGTGGTAAATTTGCGAAACCAAACCGCAAACAAGGCGTCAAATCTACAGGTAAGCCCGGCGGTAAGTTTCAAGGGAAATACGCGCCACGTGGCCAAGGCAAGGGAAAAGCTAGATAATGAGAATTGTTTCTGGCTCTCTTCGCGGCCGTAATATTGACACGCCAACGGGCAAAACAACCCGCCCGACAAGCGACCAAACACGCGAGTCTGTCTTTAATATACTCGCCCATGCAACATGGTCACCGCCGCTCGAAGGCGCCATTATTGCTGATATCTTTGCAGGCTCTGGAGCCTTAGGCCTTGAGGGGATTTCACGCGGGGCGGACTTCTGCCTCTTCGTCGAAACCGACCCCAAAGCGCGCGCAGCTATTCGCAATAACATTGATAAAATGGGCTTGTCCGACGTCGCTCGCTTGCACCGTTATGACGCGACAAAACTAAAAGTCGCGCCGGGAAATTTACGCGGCCCCTTCACGCATATTTTCATGGACCCGCCGTATAATAAAAACCTGTGGCGACCTGTTCTACGGCGTTTGGTTGATCAAGGGCTCTTAGCCAAAGATGGCGTCATCATTCTCGAAGAAAGCGTCGAGGCCGAAGTCGAACCGCGCGGGTTTGAAATACTAGCGGATAAAACATGGGGCGCAGCGCGTGTTTTGTTTCTTGCGCCTAACGCCTGAGACGCTTAGCCCTTACGCATGGGCAAAACATATGACGAACTAAACGACAAACTCACCGCCTTTATCATGGCGCAAAAGATGTTCTTTGTCGCCACCGCCCCGCTCTCGCCTGATGGTCACGTGAACGTCTCGCCCAAGGGCTATGACAGCTTTAAAATCATCGACTCAACGACAGTCGCCTATTTAGATTACGGTGGATCAGGGATCGAAACCCACGCCCATGTTGTCGAAAATGGCCGCATCACAATCATGTTCTGCGCCTATGAAGGCAAAGCCAATATTGTTCGGCTCTACGGACAAGGCTCCGTCTGCGCGTTTCACGACGAAGGCTTTGCCGAAAAACTAGCCTGGTTCCCTGAATTCGACCGCGCCCGCGCGATCATCACCGTCAAGCTGACGCGCGTCATGGATAGCTGCGGTTACAGCATTCCGTTCTACGAATTCAAAGGCGAACGCGACCAACTCAAACGCTCACATGAGTTTAAGACTATCGAGGACTGGCACGAATATCGGTACGATCGGAATCCAGAGAGCTTGGATGGGTTACCGGGTTTGGTGAGGCCTAAGTAACCAATACCTCCGAATAAGCTTAAACCCTAACTAACCTCAGCATTGGCTCAAACCTATACATTGCAGGCCTACTTCCAGAGGCGGGAACAATAACATCAAGCAATCCAGCATTTGCTAAAAGCGGAGTGAATTTCGTGGCACTAGAGGCTGGGATACCGCTATTTGATTTAAATTTACTGTTACGAAATACAGGATTAGCAAAAATGAAATCCAGTGCGTTAATACTGTACTTCGATGACAACACTTCGCTAAAAACCGATTTCATTTCTTCATATAGTTTGGAAATATCTGTAGCAACTTGTAAGTTTTGGATCGCTTGCGCTTCCACTGCATTAAGGAAAAACTCGCACCAATCTGTCCAGTTTCCTGACTTAGAGACCTCTCTCATTAAATGAATGTATTCATCCTTACGCTCTTCTAAATATCCACTAATATAGAAATGAGGCGCTGAAATCACTTTAGCATTCCAAAGCATCAAAGTGATAATCATTCTACCTACGCGTCCATTCCCATCCTTGAATGGATGTAAAGCCTCAAATTCCAAATGAGATATTGCTGTTTTGATTAGAATTTGACCATCGTCATTTTCGATAAAATTAAGTAAATTACTCAATCCCATATCTAACAACTCTGGCTTTATAGGAACGAACAGAACATTTCTTTTTGTAGAATCTACAAGATAATTTTGTTCGCTCTTTAGTTGGCCTGGAGATTTACGAGCACCTCTACCATATGAGAGTAGAACCTGGTGCAAACTTCGAATCATATGTTCGCTTAGCTTTGCCCCATCTTTAATCGCTCGCTCTGCCCCTCTCAAAGCTCTTTGATACAACAAAGTTTCAATTATTTCAGACCTGACGTCATCCTTGTGCAAATTACCGTCTTCATGGTCGGCTTCGTACTTAAGTATTTCATCTATCGTACTTATAGTTCCTTCCATTCTGGAAGAAATGACGGCTTCTTGATTACGCAATGGCGCTAGCAATATATCAGAGTTGTGCAATGTAGTTAACATCTGATCAAACCTTGCGATTGCATCAATTGCTCGACCAAGAGGTTTCATCAATCTTTGATAATCCAGCTCATTCGGTGGAAATTTATCATAGTGATAATCGACTGCATTTTCAAAACTTAGTTCGGACTTTGGAATTGCCATATTATCATCAAATCAATTTATGAGTATTTTTATAGAAAATACTGCCGACAAACGTATTTGTCGATATTAAAATCCAGACAAACTCACTAGCTAATATTTAAACCTGTATTTTTACTGATAAACTATTTTGCTGACATAATAATGTTCACAAAACGACTCTTTGATAAAAAAACGAATTTTTTTATTAACAAACCTTCACCGCCGCCCAAATAGCCGTTCAATATCCGCCAGTTTCAGCTCCACATATGTCGGCCTACCGTGGTTGCATTGGCCGCTGTGCGGGGTGTCTTCCATCTGCCTCAAAATCGCGTTCATTTCGTCGGCGTTGAGGCGGCGACCTGCGCGGACAGAGCCGTGACAGGCCATTGTCCCGCAGACATGTTCAAAGCGTTCTTTCAGACTGAGGGCTTCGTCATATTCGGCGAGATCATCGGCGAGATCGCGCAGCAAACCTTGCACATCCATCTCCCCCAGCAACGCAGGTGTTTCGCGCACACAAATTGCGCCGACACCAAAGGGCTCTAGGATCAAGCCCATATCGGCGAGTTCCTCTTGGCGCGAAAGAACACGCGCGGAGTCAGTTTCGCCCAAATCTACGATATCTGGAATCAGCAGCGTTTGACGCGCGATGCCTTGCCCGCCTTCTTTGGCGCGAGCCATTTTGGCTTTCATTTCTTCATAAACCAGACGCTCATGCGCGGCATGTTGGTCAACAATGACAATGCCATCTTTGGTTTGAGCGACGATATAGGTCTCGTGAAGTTGCGCCCTTGCCGTGCCCAGCGGGAAGTCCGGCGTCGGCACTGGCGGAATATCAGATGGCGCAAAAGGATGCGCAATATAACTTTCAGGGGCTTCTTCCACACGTGCCGACATGCCATCGATGAGCGGCTGCATCGCGGGATCATTTTGATAAGGCGTATATCCCGGCGGTGGTCCGCCGCGTCCTGGGCTACCGTAGCGGCCTTGAAGCGCATAATTCGGTTGCTCTGTCTGAATGCGCCCCAGAGCATAGTCGCTGACTGTTGTGCTCGCCCGATGGCCTGCATCCGCCAACGCATGACGCAAGGCACTCACGATTAGCCCTCGGACCATGCCCGGATTACGGAAGCGGACTTCGGTTTTGGCAGGATGCACGTTCACATCGACATGTTCATGCGGCAACTCGACATAAAGCGCCACGACGGGATGACGGTCCCGCGCGAGGAAATCTTGGTAGGCCCCACGCACCGCGCCGTGCAGCAGTTTATCGCGCACAGGGCGACCATTTACGAAGAGATATTGATGCGCACTATTCCCGCGTGAAAACGTCGGCAGGCCGGCAAAACCTGTCAGGATAATGCCTTCGCGTTCCGAATCAACGGAAACAGCATTTGCGCCAAAATCATCGCCTAAAATTTTAGATAGTCGCACCAATCGTCCATCTTCGGACAAGGGTGTGCCCTTCATGCGCAAGGACGTGCGCGCGCCATTCGTCAGCGTAAAGCCAACATGCGGATTGGCCATCGCGAGGCGCTTCACAACGTCACTCACCGCCATAGATTCGGAGCGTTCAGACTTCATGAATTTTAATCGAGCGGGTGTCGCGAAAAAGAGGTCACGCACATCGACACGAGTCCCATGTAAGCCAAACCTCGGAGCAGGACGCAAATCTTGTTTTACACCACCGTCAACACGTAATTCCCACGCACTATCATCAGCTTCTGTTTGAGATGTCAGCGTTAAGCGTGCGATAGAGCCGATGGACGGCAGAGCTTCACCACGAAAGCCCATCGTCTCAATATTCAATAGATCAGAATCATCAGGGAGTTTTGACGTCGCGTGACGTTCAACCGCAAGAGACAGATTGGCTTGGTCCATACCTTTGCCATCGTCGGTCACGGTAATGACCGTGCGCCCACCATCTTCATAACGAATATCAACTTGGGTCGCGCCTGCATCCAGCGCGTTTTCGACCAATTCCTTGATGACACTGGCTGGGCGTTCAATGACCTCACCTGCGGCAATGCGGTTGACGGTCTGTGCCGGAAGACGGCGAATCATGTGGGGCGCGAGGGTCATATACCTCAAACGTAAAAGCCCGCCGTCCTGATTACTAGGGCGTGCGGGCTAATGGTGTCATAGCTTTTAAAGCTTGAGTTTACAGACCAGGAAGCTTTGGCCCGCCGGGACGTTTTGAAATTTCGACTTTGCCCCCACCAGTTGCGGAATCCACAGATTCCAGACGTCGGGCTTCGACATCTGGATCGATAGGAGCTGGGTTACCTTGCGCATCAACGGTTTGGCCTTCTTTCCAAAACAGGACACGATTAGCAAACCCCTCGGATTTTCGTTCAACTGAATTTGTTCCGTCAATTTCCAAGCGAATCTCAGGATTTGCACGATTTACACCCGCTTTTGCCATAAGCTCGACTTCACCGCGGCTCGGCTCTGCCGAATCAACATCACCCAATAAGGCCTGACGCGCAGAATTTTGAGTGTAATTGTTTTCCGCCGAAGACGCACCAAGCTCGGGCGGGCGCAGGTTGTACTCTGGCGGCACGATCAAAGGGGCTTTCGTCAGAATGTTAAACTCATTCGGTGCGGATTTCTCCAAGCCGAGAGCCCGTGATGTTGATGTACAGCCCGTTACAATCAGCGTGGCTGAAGCAAGGGCGAAAAGAAGACCGGTTGTGCGCATGTCGGCAAGACCTCTAAATTAAACTAAAATTGACTTAGCGCGCGTCGTGGCCCACGCCAAGTGACCAAAACGTTATTCTGCAGCCTGATCCGTTTTATCATCCAAAGCCGCTTTTTCACGCCGGTCATTGATGAAAGACGAAATAAACAGGCCAATGACACCCACCGTGATGTAGCTGTCCGCCACGTTGAACACATAGTTAAACCCAATATCAGAGACATCAATCATATCTGTAACGGCCCCAAAAAGCAGGCGATCAATCGCATTGCCAACGGCCCCCGCAATAACGAGGCACAATGAAAACTGTCCGAGACGATCTTTGGTTTTTCGCAAAACATAGAGCAATACAATCGTCATCAAGAACGCGAAAATAGTAAGACCCCAGCGTTTGAGCGACGAATCGCCCTGCAACATCCCCCAGCTAATCCCGCGATTACAAAGTAGAGAGAGGTCCAAAACAGGCGAAAAGTCATGGCTCAACCGTGGGTCCGATGTCGAGCACACACTCATTGGAAGATCAAAAAATCGAGTCGTCGCCCATTTCGAAAGCTGGTCCAACGCGACGAGAATCGCGGGAATAACGACACCTAACAGTGCAAAACCGCCCCGCCCGAGAGGGTTTTCCTGCGCATCGACTTGCATATTTTCAACCATATTTGCCATGATTGCGCCCTTGCCAGAGGTCGAGCGCGAAAGCAATTGCAGCGCGAGAAGAGGTCTGATGTCGTTAGATGCTGAATCTGACTGTAAAATAACCATGTTTTCATTGGCCCTAGGCTACCTTTTCGGTAGACCAACCATAAGACAGACGCTCGCATTGCGCTTTGCGTCACAAGACAGTCGTCGGGAATAGATAAAGATGCGCCATTTTAAGACCCTCGCTCTTCGCAGTACGGCCACAGTCGCCCTGCTGGGTGCGCTCTCCTTCAGCGCCGCTGCGCAAGTGTCTATTACTGAAGACACCTCAGGCCAAATTCAGACGTCTACAGCTGGGGCGGGTAACACGCCTTCAGACGTTACCATCGGCGCAGAAGCCGACGGTACAACGCCTAGGGTCAACACAATGGTGACCGTTGATGGCGAGCGCGCAGGCGTCGTCCTTGATTCTGATAACACCTTAAACCTCGCAGGCACTGTCACATCAAACAATCAGAATGGGTCCACAGGCGTTGAACTCCAAGGCGGTGACAATCGATCTTATACTCAATCTGGTGATATTAATTTGATTGAGGACTTAGATCCTCAGAACACAGATTCAGATCCTTTTAGCGATGGACGTGTTGCCGAAGGTGAAGGCCGCACAGGGATTTTGATTTCCGGCGCGTCGCCGTTCCGCGGCAACATAGAACTCGAAGCCACGTCAAGTGTGATCATCGAAGGCAATGATAGCTTCGGCATCAATCTCGCGAATACCCCGATGATGACAGATGGCCTGACAGGCAACCTGTTGACGGCTGGCAATATTAACATCACGGGTGACCGATCAACGGGCATCAATCTTGCCTCCAACGTAACAGGTAACGTTGAGAATCGTGGTAGCATTGCTGTACGAGGCGAAGGGGCAGAAGCCTATGCCGTAAGCGGAGACATCCAAGGTGGATTTGTTAATAATGGGGCACTCGAAGCGTCAGGTTTCAGATTCACTCAACGCCTAGGCTTTGGTGGCGAGCAATTCAGTCAAGGGCGTGAAGATCTTGGCGCTGAGGATTTACGGCAAGCAGGGTCTGCGCTTCGTATTAACGGCAATGTTTCTGGGGGCGTATTACTAAATCAACGGTTCGTGGCCTCTCTGGACGCTGATGGGGCTCCCAATCTTGATACCAATGGTAACCCAATATTCAATCTAGCGGGTACAAGTTCGATCACGCAATTTGGGTCGGCTCCAGCTGTTTTAATCAATGGTGAAGGCGCACCGATTGCCATCGGCCTCGTCGCAGAAATCACTGATCCGACGGATAGTGCTTTTGATGAAGACCTTCAATTTGGCTTCATCAACCAAGGCGCAGTAGGCACATCCGGCGTATTCAATGATTTCGACGCAACAACGGTTTCCCTCTCGAATGTTACATTTGCAGGCGGCATCAGCAACACGGGCGATTTGACGGCAAATACATTCAGATCGCCAACCGCAACCGATTTAACCTCTGGTGACGGCGTCGCGCGTGTCTTGGTACTGGGTGACCAAGCTATTGCAGACCGTATTAATAACAGCGGAATGATTGTCGCCGCCACCAGCGAAGACGTCGAAGAAATTTTCTTTGATCGCACAAACATCATTGCTCCGCGCGAACTTCTGGCTGTTGGCATTGATATTGGCAACGGAGCGTCTGTCACAGAGCTAATCAACACGGGATCAATTTCCGCAGTGCTTACTGGTCGAGATGGGAAAGCTGTCGCTATTCGAGATGCATCCGGCACATTACGCACGATTTCAAACACAGGCTCAATTAACGCGTTGGGACGATCCTCTGACTCCCTTGGGCTTGAAAACGTAGATTTGGACTTCATCGCGATTGATCTCAGCGCGGCAACGGCAGATACCACTTTCACGCAATCACAAAGTTCCGATCGTACGGGTGCCCCTGTTGTCCTTGGCGACATCAATTTCGGCTCTGGGAATGACAGTCTCATCGCAAGTGCGGGCACAATTATAGGCGATGTTGATTTTGGCGGTGGGACTGACACACTAACACTCTCAGGCGGAACCTCCTTTACAGGCGCTCTTCGCAACAGTGACAGCCTCGCTCTCTCAGTTACGGATGGATCTACATTGGCCCTCGGGGCCGCAGGAGACATTCAGGTTAGCGAAGCTCTTGTCGATGGTACATCCGTCTTCCGTCCAGTCATCAACGGCCTAACCGGCACAGCGTCAACATTGACATCTGCAGGTGACATAACTTTTGAGGCAGGTGCAGCAATTAACCCGATCCTGAATTCAATTATCGGGACAGATACATTCAGGTATGAACTTGCCACTGCAGGCAATCTAACAATTGGGGACTTGGCGTCGCTTAGCGCAGGTGTATCGCCATTTCTTTATGACACACAACTCCAACTGGAGGGCGACAACACTTTGGTTGTCACGCTGGACTTGCGTGATCCGAACATATCCGTAGCTGACGGCGGCCTAGGGTTGGACCAAGTTCAAGCTGCCGCCTTTGGTCAATTTGTAGACGGCACGTTCGAAGAGGGAGCTGTTTTCCAAGCCCTCGCAAGCTCCCCAACGCTAGGAAATACCTTCTCAAATATTACCGAAGCCGACGACTTCATTGCAGCCTATAACCAAGTTTTACCTGAGTTTTCTGGCGCCGCCCATCAATTCGTACTTGCTAATGTCGACGGAGCTGTCGGAGCCGTGTCCTCCCATCTGGACGCAACACGGCGCTCTCCGGATAAATCTGGCGGCGCTTGGATACAGGAATTTTTCTACTTTGCTGATCGAGAAAAGGCTGGCCTCTCCGAACAATATCGCGGTGAAGGCTTTGGCTTTGCTGGCGGACTAGACACTTCATTCGGCCCATTCCATGCCGTCGGCGCAAATGTGAGTTTCGCCAGTACAGAAGTTGAAGATGTCATCGGCTCAGATGAGCCTCTAGACGTGCGAACATATCAACTCGGAACATACGCAGGGTATGAGAGCAACGGCTTCAGCGTCGACGCGTATGGCGGCCTAGGCGTCAGTGAATTCGAACAAACCCGCCGTATCAGCATTGATAATTTCACGGGATCAGCAGAGGGTAAATGGTCAGGCCTACACGCAAATGGCGCGATCCGTGCAGGTTACACGCTTCCGATCAACAAAAAGTTCTGGGCCCGTCCAACCCTCTCGCTCGACTACCTCTACCTAAATGAATATGGCCGCACCGAGACAGGCACACAGGGCTTACGCCTTCGCGTTGACGGACGCCAAACGGAAACAGCCGCTGCAACGGCAATGCTAAACTTCGGCACCGAATTCCAAGGCAAACGCACATGGATTCGTCCATCTGTTCGTGTTGGCTACCGCAATGAGTTTTTATCAGACCCTGTTGAAACTGCGTTCCGTTTTCAAGGGTTGCAGAGCGAGACTGGCGAATTGTTTGATTCAGAACTCGCGAATTTGCGCGCCTTTGCATTCCCAGACGAAGGCATTATTCTCGGCTTCACAATGGCTGCAGGCTCGCAATATTCATCCATTGGATTTGATTTCGATAGCGACATTCGCGACGGCTTTATTCGCCATACAGGCCGTATTGTCATTCGCCTCCTCTTCTAGACTCTAAGTGTACGCAGCGATTTCTCAAGATCAGCTGCGTCACAGTGCCTATCTGCATGATCTCTCGGAGAGGTTCCCGGTTCACGAGCCGCTGGAAAAACTCCTTGAGCACCTCAACGCAGCAGATGCCGATGTATTACCCGAGTTAAAAGCGCGATTTGCCCTCAACTTTGCGCTGACTTCATTTTCTGACTTCGACGAGATGGGTCGCGTCTGGACACAATTTGCTGATGCCACAATCGACCGAGCCTTGGCTTTGGCGTGGCGTCACGTTGGAAAACGTCACCACCTTACACTTCCTGAAAATGACGTCCCTGGGCTTTTCGTCTTAGGTTTAGGGAAGTTAGGCGGATATGATCTGAACTTTTCGTCCGATATTGACCTCATCGCATTTTACGATGCGGATGCCCTTCCCGTTCCTGCCCATAAAGGTCAGGCCTATATCGCGTCGGAAGTCTGCAAGCGGCTGACCCAAATCCTCCAGCCTCGCAATGCGCCAGAATGCGTTTGGCGTGTGGATTGGCGATTGCGTCCAGAAAGTTCAGGAACAGGACTGGCAATCAGTACGGCGAAAGCTGAAACATTTTACTTCTTCAGATCACTACCATGGCACCGCCTTGCGCTTATGAAAGCGCGGGTTGTTGGGGGTGATACCGAAGCAGGACACGCATTTTTAGATCGCTTAGAGCCCTATATCTGGCGTCGCAATTTGGATTTTACCACATTGGACGAGCTCGCAGCTCTGAAAACGCGGATCAATAATGAACATCCCGGACTAGAGACGGAACGGGCCGCCCCCGATCCCATCACGCCAAACGCGGCGGGATTCAATTTAAAGTTAGGACGCGGCGGCATTCGCGAAATTGAATTTATCGCAAATGCACAGCAACTCATCCATGGCGGGAAACACCCTGCACTCCGCGTCACAAATACGCGCGCCGCCTTGTCAGAATTGGCTCATATGGGCTTGCTCTCTGAGATTGAGGCGACTGACTTGCGCGCCCATTACGCCTATTTTCGCAAGATCGAGAACACTGTGCAAATGCTGAACAATGCGCAGACACATCTGATCCCCGAAGGGGAAGACCGGGTGGCTTTGTCTGCAATGCTGGGGGGAACCGATACGTTTGACGCTGAGGTTTCAGTTAAGCGGCAAGCGGTTCACACGCGTTTCTCGACCCTTTTCCAAGACACGTCAAACCCTTCAACCGAGACAGACTTAACCTCATTAGACGAGGCAGCAGCTAAAATCGCGCGGAGTTGGACGCTAGGCTTTCAAGACCACGGTGTCCCAGCATCATCTCGGCAAAAATACCAAGAGCTAGGGCAAACCCTCGTCGCGCGCATGCAAAAGTTCAATCGCCCTGACGCCTTTGAGCGCGTGGATGGCTTTCTCAAACAGCTAGGGCGATCAGAGCAATATTTCGCTCTCCTCAACCGCAACCCTCATCTTCTGGACATCATGGTCACGCCGCTTTTGCACAGCCCGCATATGACTGAAATTTTGGCGCAATCCCCGCATATCATAGATATATTTCTGTCGCCCGATGATACCGAGCTGCAGGCACAATCGGCCTTTGTGTTGACCTCCCCCGATTATGAGCAACGGCTAGAAGCCCTCCGCCGCTTCGTAAATGAGCAATTATTCCGAGCTTACACCCAGTTCCTAGAGGGGCAAAACACCGCCGAAACGTTACAAACACACCTCACGCAACTCGCCGAAGAGACCCTAAATCTGTCGCTTCGGATCATCGCGGATGACCTCGGCGTGGACAGTCTTCCCATGACTATTTTGGGATTAGGTAAAATGGGTACGGGCGCCATGGCGCCGCAAAGCGATCTAGATCTTATTTTTCTATTTGATGATGACTGCGACCCTGACCTTGCAGCAAAAGCTGTGCGCCGCATGCGAACGACTTTGACCACGAAACTGCGCGAGGGCATCGCCTATGAATTGGACACGCGCCTGCGCCCGTCTGGTCGATCTGGCCCGCCTGCCGTAAAGCTCTCCGCATTTCGAGATCATCATATGACCCGTGCGCATAGTTGGGAGCATATCGCCCTCGCGCCTGCACGCATCGTTGCGGGCGACAAAGCCTTGGGCGAGAAGGTCATGGCGATAAAGAAGGATGTCCTGACCCGCCCAAGAAACATTCGCGCGTTTAAAGAAGATGCGTGGACTATGTTCAGTCGCCTTTCGCAGGAACGCTTACAGGCAACGCCGCCTAATGTTTGGCGTAGCAAATTGCGTCATGGCGGTCTGATGGAAGCCGATTATATGCGCTCTTGTTTGGCCGTGACCGGCACGGCACTTCCCCCTGATCTCAACACAGCAATTGAGAGTTGGAACACGCTTCAAATATGGGAACGCCTTCTCGGCCTCAAAGGCTTGCCCATAGACCAAACGCCAGCTCGGTTTTCGAAACAAATTGATGTGCAAACTCTAGAGGACCGACAAAAGGAGCTAGAACATCACGTCAAAGCGGCGAGATCCGCCTTTTTCGAGACCATAGATCAAACAACATCGACCGACCCGCGTCCCGTCCTGTGGACAACCCCACGACAAGAATGACAAAACGCCTTGCGGGCGGCGCAAATCACCTCATATTGTCAGCCTAGCAAAGCAGAACGAAGACAGAACAATTATGGCCACTGCCAAGAAAAAAGATTTGTTCGGCGGTAAAAGCGGCGACGCAGCCCAAGACAACTACACCGCCAGTTCCATCGAAGTGCTCGAAGGTCTGGAACCCGTCCGTCTTCGCCCAGGTATGTATATTGGCGGCACGGATGATCGCGCGCTGCATCACCTCTTTGCAGAAGTCATCGACAACTCGATGGACGAAGCCGTCGCAGGTCATGCAACACGAATCGAAGTCGAATTGGATGCGGAAGGCTATATCTCTGTGACGGATAATGGCCGTGGTATTCCAATTGGCCCTCACCCGAAATTCCCAGAAAAATCTGCACTCGAAGTCATTCTAACCGAGCTTCATTCTGGCGGTAAATTCTCAAACAAAGCCTATGAAACTTCAGGCGGCCTTCACGGCGTCGGCGTTTCCGTCGTAAACGCACTCTCCGACGTGCTAGAAGTCGAAGTTGCGAGAAACAAGACATTGCACGCAATGCGCTTCGAACGCGGTAAACCGATGGGCAAAATCAAAAATATGGGTGCGATCAATAATCGACGCGGCACCAAATTCCGCTTTCACCCCGACGCAGAAATCTTCGGGAAATCGCTACAGTTCCGCGCGCTGAAACTGTTCAACATGTCTCGCGCCAAAGCCTACCTCCAGCCTGGTGTTGAAATTCGCTGGAAATGCGCGCCGGAGAAACTCAAGAACTCACCCGAAATTCCAGAAACCGCCGTCTTCCACTTCCCAGGGGGTTTGGCTGACTATTTGGCCGAAACGCTCGGAACCAAGGCGACGATTACAGAGACACTTTTCTCTGGGAAATCAAAAAAAGACACAGGACATGGCCGTGTCGAATGGGCCGTTAGCTGGTCCCCAGAAGGCTTTGGCGAAGCGGATAGCTTCGTCCGGTCTTATTGTAACACGGTCCCGACACCCGGCGGCGGTACGCATGAAGCGGGGCTTCGCGCAGCGATCACAAAAGGCTTACGCGCTTATGCCGACCTAACAGGTATGGGCAAAAAGGTCAGTCACGTTACACCAGATGACGTGATGTTCGGTGCAGGCGCCCTCGTCTCTGTTTTCATCAAAAGCCCTGAATTCCAAGGCCAAACCAAAGATCGCCTCTCTAACTCTGAAGCCACGCGCCTTGTTGAAACGGCAGTTCGCGACCCCTTTGATCATTGGCTGGTCAGCAGCCCGAAAGACGCAACAAAGCTCCTCGAATGGGCGATTGAGCGCGCAGATGAACGTGTCAAACGGCGTAAAGCGCGAGACGTCAAACGGAAGTCCGCAACCAAGCGCCTACGCCTTCCCGGTAAGCTCGCCGATTGCTCCCGTAAAGGTAGCGACGATACGGAAATTTTCATCGTCGAGGGCGACTCTGCGGGCGGGTCCGCCAAACAAGCACGAAGCCGCGAAACACAAGCCATCTTGCCGCTGAAAGGTAAAATCCTGAACGTCGAAAGTGCGACGATGGAAAAAATCCAACGCAATGCAGAAATCAATGACCTCTCCGTCGCACTCGGCGTAGGCCTCGGTAAAAAGTTCGATGTCGATGACCTTCGCTATGAACGCGTCGTGATTATGACCGATGCGGATGTCGATGGTGCGCATATCGCGGCCCTGCTGATCACCTTCTTCTACCGTTACACACCAGGCCTGATTGAAGCCGGACGGCTCTATATGGCGATGCCGCCGCTGTTCAAAATGACCCAAGGCACAAAGACAATTTATGCTGTTGATGATTTGCATCGCGAGGAGCTGATGAAGACGGAATTCACTGGCAAAGGCAAAGTTGAAATTGGACGCTTCAAGGGTCTTGGCGAAATGAATCCAGCCCAACTCAAAGTCACAACGATGGATCCTAAAACACGGACATTGGCCCGCATCACATTGGATGCAGAAGAGATGGCTACAACGGAAAGCCTTGTCGAGACACTCATGGGGAAACGCTCAGAGCTTCGCTATGAGTATATCCAAGAACACGCCAAATTTGTCGAAGAGGTCGACATTTGACCCAAGCAACCGTCGCACGATCAGACCGTGCGAAGCGCGCCCTAGCGTCCATTCGCGAAGTCACAGATGCGACGGCGGATGTTGCCCTCATCTTGGGTTCGGGCCTTGGCGATTACGCAGAGCAAATCGACGGCGCGCATATTCCTTATGACGATATTGACGGCTTCCCAAAATCCTCCGCGCCGACTCATAAAGGCGTGCTTCACATCGGGACGCTAAACGGGCGCAAAATTGTCGCGCTACAGGGTCGTCTGCATCTCTATGAGGGCCACACCGCGCAAGACGCCGCATTCCCTATCGAAGTTGCCCATGCGCTTGGTGCGACATCCGCAATCTTGACCAATATCTCAGGCAGCCTAAATCCTGACTACGCAGATGGCGATATCGTTAGCATTTCGGACCACATCTACTTACCTGGTCTGACGGGCCAAGGTGCACTTGTGGGCCGGATAGACCACGGTCGCTCGCCATTCGTAAATCTCACACGCACATATGATGACGGCTGGCTAGCCAAAGCCGATGAAAGCGACATGGGCATCTTGCAGCGCGGCATCTATGCGTGCCTCGCGGGACCGCATTTCGAAACACCCGCCGAAGGCCGCATGCTGCGCTTACTCGGTGCGGATATGGTTGGCATGTCAACGGTCCACGAGGCCGTCATGGCGAGATATTTGGGCCTGACCGTCTTGGGCCTCAGCCTGATTGCAAACCCTGTGATCACAGACTCCGACACGCAACCCGTTGTCGATGAATTTGAGATTTGGGAAACCGTCAAAGCGGCGCAGACTAAATTCTCTGTGTTGCTAGACCACGCAATTCTTAGTGCGCCACTTACTGCGTAAAGTCAGGCAGCTCAATTTCTGGGGTACGGCACCCGATCACCCAAATGTCGTAAACGCCATGATCCAGTGCCGAGAGCGCGGGACGCGAGGCAAACATCCAACCTGAAAAAACCGTTTCTTCTTCGGCGCGGCCACCTTTACCGTCCAGCTTGGCGTCACGGATTTTCAGAAATGCGAAGGTCTCTGGCAATTCTTCTGGCGGACGCTTTTCGCAATGCACAGCATCAATCGAAAGACTGCCGTATTGCAATGTCTCTCCGACCTCGACCGTATAATCTTGCGTCGTCGCTGTGACTTTATCCAATGCGCGTAAAATAACGGCTGATCCGTCAATATTGGCCGCATGTGCAGAGACGCCAGACAGAAAAGCCAGCGCAGTGCCAAACGCAAATTTTATACGTCGCGAGTTCACTATTTACCCGGTTTCCAAGATTCATAATCAGACGTAACCGCATCGCGTACACCGCCGCGGTCTAGGCTGCCTTTTGGCTTATACGCAAAGGGCGTGCCGGTCATATTCGGAACGTGGCTTTCCTGCCACCCATGAATCTTAATATCGATTTCAGACGGTAGCTCATCATAGGTATGATGCAGCCAACCGTTCCAAACGGGCGGGACTTTCGACGCTTCGGCATAATTCGAATAGGTTACATAGCGGCGATTTCGGCCATCATATGCCAGCTTCGTGCTCTCGAAATACTGGTTACCATATTCGTCTTCCCCCACCTTGACGGCTTTGGTGCGGATCTGGAGCGATGTGCCCAATGTAGAGCCATTCCACCATGTGAATAAGCGTTTGAAAAAGGACAAAGGTTCGACTCCGGATTGAACAGTTCGCAAGCAAGTGTTGAGGCGTTCTAAGCCCGCACTCCGCCAGCGTAAAGCGCCAATGTGTGCCAAAGATGACGAGAAATGGACAAGACTGCGCGCGACAATAATACCACACTCACTGTAAAGAGTTCGAATCTTACGATGAATTTAATTGGGTCTACGGATTTGCCTCCGTAAAAGATCGCTGTGACCCACCTACGCGCTCTCATATTTGGCCTCCTCCCAGCCCTCGCCCTTGCGGCGCCCGCTTCGGCGCAAATGCGCGTCGATGCCCGCATCCAGATGAGCGCAGGCTCTTGCGCGGGCTGCGACCTGTCAAATAAAACCATGAACGGCGTACGCCTGAATAATGCCGATTTAACCAATAGCATCTTCAATAACTCCAATCTCTCTGGCGGATCACTGGACGGGTCCGATCTCACTGGCGCGCATTTCCGCAGCACCTTGATGTACCGCGTTCAGGGCAATGGCGTCATCATGCCGCGCGCGGTCTTTGAAGATGCCACTTTGACCGAAGCCAACCTCCCTAATTCAAAAATGGCCGAAGCCAATTTATCACGTGCAGATTTGACACGCAGCACCTTCACAAATTCAGACTTTACCGGCGCGCGATTTAACAACGCAAACCTCAGCAGCGCCCAACTCCAAGGCGGGCAATTCCAATCCGCCAGCTTCCCTGGTGCAATTTTCTTGGACACCCAAATCGACGGCGCAAATTTCTCTGGCGCTGACCTCTCCACAAGTCAGGGCCTCAATCAAACCCAACTTGACGGAGCCTGCGGCGATCACAAAACACGCCTCCCGATCGGTCTTTCCCTGCGATATTGCGAAGGCGTGACTGTCACGATGGCAGAACACGGCCATGATGGCATGTCCGAAGAATTGACCCTCGCCGCAGAACGCCTCGACCGCGCTATATCCGACGTCGAAAACTTACTGGCAGCCTCAGGCCCCAGAGACCGCGCCCTGCGCACCCGCCTGCAGCGCATTCACAGCGACTTAGTGCAAACTAAAGCGGCGATGTCGCATTAACATCGCCTAAATTACCGCCAAAAAGACGGTAATGAAGAGATAATATAAGCCTAAAGCTCCCTAATCCTTAGGCGCAACAGGCACTGTCTTAATGTTCAGTTCTTTCAACGCGCTTGCGTCGACTTCTGCTGGCGCATTCATCATCAAATCTTGCGCTTGACCATTCATTGGGAAGAGTATCACGTCGCGGATTGTGTCTGTCCCTGCGAGCAACATGACCATACGGTCAACACCCGGCGCGATACCTCCATGCGGCGGTGCGCCAAATTTAAACGCATTGATCATGCCCGCAAATTTGTCGTCCACGACCTCTGGGCCGTAACCCGCAATTTCGAACGCCTTATACATGACGTCGGCTTTGTGGTTCCGGATCGCGCCAGAAGATAACTCGATACCATTACAAACGATGTCATATTGATAGGCGAGGATGTCGAGTTTCTTAGCGTCCGTATCTGCCTCAAGAAGAACATCCATCGCGGACTTACCTTCAGGTGCTTGCGGCATGGAGAATGGGTTATGCGAGAAGTCGACTTTCTTATTGTCTTCATCCCACTCATACATCGGATAATCCACGACCCAACAAAATTTAAAGCCTGCGTCCTCGTCGATCAGGTCCAGATCAGCCGCAACTTTATTCCGTGCCGCACCCGCCAATTTATAAGCGTCGTTTTTCTTCCCCGCAGAGAAGAAGACGCCGTCGCCCGCTTTCAGACCCATTTTCTCGAGAAGCGCCTTAAGCAACTCTGGCTCGAAATTCTTGAGCGCAGGATCTTGCGACACAACTGCGCCGCCTTCTTCCTTGAGACGCGCATAACCGAGCCCAGGGGCCTGCATTTCCTTCTTCGCCCATTTGTCGAGCGAGTCGAAGAATTTGCGGGACTGATTATCCGTCGCACCCGGCGCAGGAATAGCGATAACCTTACCGCCGCCCTTGGTGATTTTTGCAAAAATACCGAATCCTGTTTTGGATTCGTCCAAGAAAAACTCTGATACATCAGAGAGTTCAAACGGAATACGAAGGTCAGGTTTGTCCGATCCATATTTTTCCATCGACTCTTTATAAGGAATGCGCGGGAATGGCGCAGTAACGGCTTTACCGCCGCCAAATTCTTCGAACACACCCGCCATGACAGGTTCAATTGTGTTGAACACGTCTTCCTGCGTGACAAAGCTCATTTCCATATCGAGCTGATAAAACTCACCCGGTGAACGGTCAGCACGGGCATCTTCATCGCGGAAACACGGTGCGATTTGGAAATAACGATCAAAGCCCGCAACCATGAGAAGCTGTTTAAACTGCTGCGGCGCTTGCGGTAGCGCGTAGAATTTACCAGGATTTTGGCGGGACGGCACAAGGAAGTCACGCGCGCCTTCTGGTGAGCTAGCTGTCAGGATCGGCGTTTGAAATTCAGTGAACCCTTGCGCGATCATACGACTGCGTAGCGAGTTAATCACCTGCCCGCGCATAATGATATTCTTATGCAGCGTATCGCGGCGTAGATCCAGATAGCGATGCTTGAGGCGAATCTCTTCTGGATATTCTTGCTCGCCAAAGACAGGCAATGGCAATGGATCGGCTTGGCTCTCGATCAGGAATGTTTCGGCGCGCATTTCCACGTCGCCTGTATCCAATTCTTTGTTCACGGCTTCCGCATCGCGGGCCAGTACTTCGCCTGTGACCGTAATGACGGATTCGGAGGGGCAACGTTTTGCGGCTTCGTAAAATTCGGCAGTTGGATAAACAACGACTTGGCTGATGCCGTAATGATCGCGCAGATCGATGAACAACGCATTGGCATGTTCACGTTTGCGGTGGACCCAGCCAGATAATTTGACAGTTGACCCAACATCGGATGAGCGAAGTTCGCCGCAAGTATGGCTACGAAAAGCGTGCATGATACGTTCCTTTAACCCGATTTCGGGCTCTTGAGGCGCAAACGGATAAACGGTCCGCAGCGCCAAGTTAATGTCCGCGCGGAGTAGCCGATAGGAGGAATGTGTCAAGTCGTTGGATGGGAATCTGGCGCAGGCAAAAATACCCATCACCACACTCTAATGTTATCTCACACCTTAGGACTCACCTACGAGCGAATGACGATTATGATTAGTGAACGCCTTATTTTCCTCAAAGGCGTCTGCCTCTTGTATGTCTTAGTTTTTGTTGTCTTCGTTGGAAAAATGTTCCGTTAGTACGGGGATGTTCGCGTGGGTGGTCAGGCTCTCGTGGAAACGAGTAAATAGAATAGTTTTCGAGCCCTCCCGACGCAATTTGTCAGAAAGCCCCACGCGACGACGCCTTTCTCC